>CAVXWS010000031.1:0-121423 GCA_963765415.1 uncultured Gammaproteobacteria bacterium | reverse complement strand
TGTCGTCTGCTCAACTGCTCAAGTTCATGTCTGCCCCGATCACCGGCACGCCTTCGAAGGGATTCAGCCAGCCGCCGAAGAAAAACAGCGCCGTCAGCGCCGAGATCAGAATCATGTTGGCGTATTCGGCCAGGAAGAACACCGCGAAGGCCATGCCGGAGTACTCGACGTGGAAGCCCGCGACGATCTCCGACTCGCCCTCGGCCACGTCGAACGGCGCCCGGTTGGTCTCGGCCACCCCGGAGATGAAATAAACCCCGAACAAGGGCAGCAGCGGCAGCCAGAACCAGTTGAAGCAAGCCGCCCTGCTGCGCCTCGACGATCTCGCCCAGATTGAGGCTGCCGGCGGCCACCAGCACGCCGACCAGGGCGAAGCCCATGGCGATCTCGTAGGAGACGATCTGCGCCGCCGAGCGCATGGCGCCGAGGAACGCGTATTTCGAGTTGGACGGCCCAGCCGGCGATGATGACGCCGTAGACGCCGAGCGAGGTCAGCGCCAGGACGTACAGCAGGCCGGCATTGATGTCCGCCAGCACCAGCCCGGCGTCGAACGGAAACACCGCCCAGGCCGCCAGCGCCGGCACCAGCGTCAGCATCGGCGCGAGCAGAAACAGCAACTTGTTGGCGCCGCTCGGAATGATGATCTCCTTGAACATCAGCTTGACGGCGTCGGCGATCGGCTGCAGCCAACCCTTGGGCCCGACCCGGTTCGGCCCCATGCGCACCTGCATGTAACCGATGATCTTGCGCTCGGCGAAGGTGAAATAGGCCACCAACAACATCAGCGGTGCAACGATCACCACGATCTTGATCAGAATCTGAATCACGATCGGCAGGGCGTTCCAGAGGTCGACCACCATCCCCATCAGGCCTTCTCCACCGTAATCGAGCCAAAGCCCAGACCGAGCGACTCACTGCCGGGCACGGCGCTGGGCAACCAGACGCAGCCGCTCGGCACGCGCTGATCGAGCCGCACCGGCAGGCTGATCGAGGATCCACCCTGCGACACGACGACCGACTCGCCCTCGCCGATCGCCAGCGAACCGGCGTCGCTCGGGTGCAGCCGCAGACCACTGCCCCAGGCATCCGGCGTGTGCTGCAGGGCACGGGCGCGGCGGCAAAGCGCGTCGGCGCTGTACATGGGCACACCCCCTATCCGCTCGAAGGCGCCGTTGCTCGCCAATTGCGGCGCGACGGCCGATGCCTGTCGCGGCTGATTGTTCGGTGTCAGGTCCGCGGCCGCGACGAGGGCCTGTTCACGCACCTCTTCGCTGCTGACGAAGTCGAAGCCGTCGAGATCGACCAGGTTGCCGAGCACCCGCAGGATCTTCCAACCGGGCCGGGCGTCTCCCATTGGCGAAACACAACCGGTGAAGCTCTGTCGATCGGCCTGCAGATTGACCAGGGTCCCCGAGGTCTCGCCGAATCCGGCCAGCGGCAGCAGGACATCGGCATGGGCCTCGAGCAACGGCGAGCGATGGCTGACCAGTGCGACCAGCTTGGCGGCACCGAGCGCCGACGCCGCGAGCCCGGGGTCGGCCAGGTCGTATTCCGGCTCGACGTTGACCAGGACATAGGTGTCACGCGGGTCTTGCAGCATCGCCAGGGCGTCGAGCCCCGGTTCGGCAACATCGCCGCCGCCGGGCGCTCGGTGCGGCACGGCCCCGGCGATCCAGGCGCCGACGCTGTCGGCCCCGTCGGGAACATAGAGGAGTTGGGCGCCGCTGGCCGCGGAAACGCTCGCGGCCAGGGCTCGCAGCAAGGTGTAGTCCGGGTGGGCGTGCGCAACACCGCCGAGCAGAACGACGCCTTGCTCGCTCTGCTTCAAGGCCTCGGCGATGGCCCGGTGCGCATCATCGACCTTGACCTTGATGCCGAGGGTATCGGCGCCCAGACTCTTGGCGACCCCGGCCAGTTCTTTGACCATGTTCGCCGGGCTGGCGACGATGCTGACGTCGAGGTCGAAGTTGAAATCGTAGTCGATCGGATTGATGGTGCAGACCGCCGCGCCTTCCCTGCTCGCCTTGCGCAGACGGTGGTTGAGCAACGGCAGATCCTTGCGCAACCAGGAGCCGACCAGCAGCGCGGCATCGACCGACTCCAGATCGGCGAAACGGGCGCCCAACCAGGGCAGTTCGGGATCCGCCCCGGGCTGGCGGAAATCGCTGACGCGCAGTCGGTGATCGACGGAATTCGAACCCAGCCCCCGGGTCAGCGCCTGGCTCAGATAGAGCTCTTCCAGCGTCGCATTCGGTGAGATCAAGGTGCCGAGCCCGGCAGCTGGCGTGTCCTTCAGCAGTTTGGCCGCCGCCTGCAGCGCCTCTTGCCAGTCGACCTCACGCAATTGGCCGTTTTCGCGGATCATCGGAGTGGTCAGCCGGTCTTCGCTGTACAGGCCTTCGTAACTGAAGCGATCGCGATCCGAGATCCAGGTCTCGTTGACCGCCTCGTTGTCGCGCGGCACCACCCGCATGATGCGATTGCGGCGCACATGGGCGTGCACATTCGACCCCACGCCGTCGTGGGCGGAGATCGCTATCGTGCTGACTCAGCTCCCAGGAGCGCGCCGTGAAGCGATACGGCTTGGAGGTCAGCGCCCCGACCGGACACAGGTCGATCACATTGCCCGAGAGCTCCGAGCCGACGCTCTTCTCGACGAAGACCCCGATCTTCATGTGCTCACCGCGACCGCTGGCACCGAGTTCGCGCAGACCGGCGACCTCGCCGCCGAAGCGGACGCAACGGGTGCAGTGGATGCAGCGGGTCATGTCGGTGGCGATCAGCGAGCCGATGTCCTGATCCTTGACCACCCGCTTGCGCTCGGCGAAGCGCGAGACGTCGCCGCCGTAACCCATGGCGACGTCCTGCAGCTCACACTCGCCGCCCTGATCGCAGATCGGACAATCCAGCGGGTGATTGATCAGCAGGAACTCCATGGTTCCTTTCTGTGCCTCACGCGCCAGCGGCGAGCGGGTGAATACCTTCATGCCGTCGTTGATCGGGGTGGCGCAGGCCGGCAGGGGTTTGGGCGCGCCTTCGAACCTCGACCAGACACATCCGGCAGTTGGCGGCGATCGACAGCTTCTTGTGATAGCAGAAGCGCGGCACCGCGATTCCCGCGGCGTCGGTGACCTCGATAAGCATCTGACCGGGTGCGGCTTCGATCGCCTTGCCGTCTACCTCGATGGTGATGGTCTGTTGTTCAGACATGAACTGTCTTGCTCGCTTTTTCAGTTGCCGCAGGTCAGGTCGCCCGCGCGCCGGTCGTTAACTGGTAAGGCCTTATGTCTTCACGGATATCCGGCGCGCGGCGAACCCTACACCATGCATTTTTTGTGATCGACATGGTATTGGAACTCGTCGCGGAAGTGTTTCACGAAACTCGCGACCGGCATAGCCGCCGCATCACCCAGCGCGCAGATGGTGCGGCCCATGATCTTCTTCGCCACGTCGTCGAGCAGATCCATGTCTTCGTTGCGGCCCTGGCCGTGCTCGATCCGGTGCACCACACGATGCATCCAGCCGGTGCCTTCTCGGCATGGGGTGCACTGGCCACACGATTCCTCGTAGTAGAAGTAGGAGATGCGATCGAGCACCTTGACCATGCAGTTGCTGTCGTCCATCACCACGACCGCGCCGGAGCCGAGCATGGAGCCGGCGGCGGCGATGCTCTCGTAGTCCATGGTGCAGTCCATCATGATGTCGCCCGGCAGCACCGGGGCCGACGACCCGCCGGGGATTACCGCTTTCAGCTTGCGACCGTCTTTCATGCCGCCGGCCAGTTCCAGCAGTTCGCTGAACGGCATCCCAAGCGGCACTTCGAACACCCCCGGATTGTTGACGTTGCCCGAGACGGCGAACAGTTTCGGCCCGCCGCTCTTCTCGGTGCCGATATCGTGGAACCACTGCGCGCCCTGGCGGATGATGTCCGGAATCGAGGCCAGGGTCTCGGTGTTGTTGATCATCGTCGGCCGACCGTACAGACCGAACATGGCCGGGAAAGGCGGCTTGAAGCGCGGCTGTCCCTTCTTGCCTTCCAGGGACTCCAGCAGCGCGGTCTCCTCGCCGCAGATGTAGGCGCCCGAGCCCAGGTGGCTGTGGAGCTCGAAGTTGAAACCCGATCCGAGGATGTTCTCGCCCAGGAAGCCGGCCTCGCGCGCCTCTTCCAGAGCCGCCTCGAAGCGCTCGTAGGGCTCCCAGAACTCGCCGCGGATGTAGTTGTAGCCGGCGGTCGCGCCGATCGCATAGCCGGCGATGATCATGCCCTCGATCAAGGCGTGCGGGTTGTAGCGCAGGATATCCCGATCCTTGAAGGTGCCCGGCTCGCCCTCGTCCGAATTGCAGACGATGTACTTGTCGCCTGGGCGCTGCGCGGTTGATGAAACTCCACTTCAGGCCGGTCGGAAAACCCGCGCCGCCGCGGCCGCGCAGGCCGGACTTCTTCACCTCATCGATGATGTCTTCCGGCGAGGTCTTGTCGCGAATCAGCCGGGTCAGCGCCTCATAGCCGCCGTCGGACTGATAGGTCGACAGCAGCCAGGGACGATCGTGATGCGATGGTGCGGAAACAGACTTCGTTCGCCATGGTCTTACTCCAGTCCGTCGAGAATGGAATCGACCAGCTCGGGGGTCAGATTCTCGTAATACTGCTTGCCGATCTGCATCATGGGCGCGCCGCCGCAGGCCCCCAGACACTCCACCTCCTTGAGCGTGAACCTGCCGTCTTCGGTGGTCTCACCGAACTTGATCTCGAGCCGCTCGCGCAGATGCTCGACGATAGCGTCGGAACCGCTGATCAGGCAGGAGACGTTGGTGCAGACACAGATCTTGTGCCGACCGACCGGCTTGAGCTCGTACATGGAGTAGAAGGTCGCCACCTCGTACACCGCGATCGGCGGCATGTCCAGATAGTCGGCCACCTGGTCCATCAAGGCGTCGGTCAGATAGCCGCCGTTGTCGTCCTGCACGATCCGCAGCGCGGCCATGACCGCCGACTGCTTCCACTCCGGCGGATACTTGGCGATCCAGCGGTCGATCTCGGCCCGAATCTCCGGAGTGAACAGGACCTCTTTGTCCAGCCGACGATCGTTGCGCACGGTGGGTTCACTGCGAAGACTCATCGGTCGATCTCTCCGAACACGATGTCCATGGTGCCGATGATGGCCACCACGTCGGCCAGCATGTGGCCGCTCGTCATCTCGTCCATCGCCGACAGGTGAGGAAAACCCGGGGCGCGGATCTTCAGCCGGTAGGGCTTGTTGGCGCCGTCGGAGACGATGTAGCAGCCGAACTCGCCCTTGGGCGCCTCGACCGCGGCATAGACCTCGCCCGGCGGCGGGCAGTAGCCCTCGGTGAACAGCTTGAAGTGGTGGATCAGCGCCTCCATGTCGTCCTTCATCTCGGCGCGCGACGGCGGCGCGACCTTGTGGTTGTCGAGCATCACCGGGCCCGGGTTGTCGCGCAGCCAGTCGACGCACTGCTGGATGATGCGGTTGGACTGGCGCATCTCCTCGACGCGCACCAGGTAGCGGTCGTAGCAGTCGCCGTTGACGCCCACCGGGATGTCGAAATCCATCTGGTCGTAGACGGCGTAGGGCTGCTTCTTGCGCAGATCCCAGGCGACGCCGGAGCCGCGCAGCATGGGGCCGGTGAAGCCGAGCTGCATGGCGCGCGCTCGGCGGTGACCACGCCGATGCCGACGGTGCGCTGCTTCCAGATGCGGTTGTCGGTCAGCAGGGTCTCGTACTCGTCGACGCAGGCCGGGGAAGCGCTCGGTGAAGTCCTCGATGAAATCGAGCAGCGAGCCCTCGCGGGTCTCGTTGCAGCGCGCGCGATGGCGCGCTTCGCTGCGCCACTTGCGACGCCTGGTACTGCGGCATCTGGTCGGGCAGATCGCGGTAGACGCCGCCCGGGCGGTAATAGGTCGCGTGCATGCGCGCGCCCGAGACCGCCTCGTAGCAGTCCATCAGGTCCTCGCGCTCGCGGAAGCAGTAGAGGAACATGGTCATCGCGCCGACGTCCAGCGCGTGCGTCGCCGAGCCACATCAGGTGATTCAGGATGCGCGTGATCTCGTCGAACATGATGCGGATGTACTGGGCGCGCATCGGCGCCTCGATGCCGAGCAGCTTCTCGATCGCGCAGCACGTAGGCGTGCTCGTTGCACATCATCGACACGTAGTCGAGCCGGTCCATGTAGCCGATGCGACTGGTTGTAGGGCTTGCTCTCGGCCAGCTTCTCGGTGGCGCGGTGCAGCAGGCCGATGTGCGGGTCGGCGCGCTCGATGACCTCGCCGTCCAGTCTCCAGCACCAGGCGCAGCACGCCGTGCGCGGCCGGGTGCTGCGGGCCGAAGTTCAGGGTGTAGTTGCGGATCTCAGGCATCGGCTGCGTCCTCGCTGCCGGTCCGGCTTCGAGCCCGCTCGTAGCGGTTGTCGTCGCGGATCACCCGCGGCACCAGGGTCGCGCGGCTCGATGGTCACCGGCTGGTAGACCACGCGCTGCTGCTCCGGGTCGTAGCGCATCTCGACCTGGCCGATCAGCGGGAAATCCTTGCGGAACGGGATGGCCGATGAAGCCGTAGTCGGTGAGGATGCGGCGCAGGTCCGGATGGCCGTCGAACAGGATGCCGAACAGATCGAACGCCTCGCGCTCGAACCAGTTCGCCGAGGCCCAGATGTCGATCACCGAATCGACGATCGGGGCATCCGTCGTCGAGCCAGACACCTGCAGGCGCAGGCGCCAGTTGTGCGGTGACCGACAGCAGATGGTAGACGACGGCGAAGCGATTCGCCGGATCCACCGCTCGTCGCGTGGCCGCTCGACGCCGCGACCGAACCCGGTTGCCGACGCTCGTCGGTGACCCACTCGGACTGCCGTACTCGAGTAGTCGACGCCGCAGAGATCGATGCACTGCTCGAACGCAATGTCGTGCGGTCGCGCAGAGTGCGGCACACCGGCGAGGAGTTCGGCGCGCGGTACGATCAGCGTCAGCTCGCCGAACGCTCGCGCCAGCGACAAGCCGGCGATCGTCCTCGAGCTGTTCTTCGAGAGCGTCTTCAAGCTCGTCCAGCCTGTCGTCGGGCGTCATCGATCGCGATTCAGTCTGGGTCGATCGCTAGCGAGCGATGGTATTGGTGCGGCGGATCTTGTTCTGCAACTGCAGGATGCCGTAGAGCAGCGCCTCGGCCGTCGGCGGACAGCCGGGCACGTAGATGTCCACCGGCACGATGCGGTCGCAGCCGCGCACCACCGAATAGGAATAGTGGTAGTAGCCGCCGCCGTTGGCGCAGGAGCCCATCGAGATCACCCAGCGCGGCTCGGCCATCTGGTCGTAGACCTTGCGCAGCGCCGGCGCCATCTTGTTGCACAGCGTGCCGGCGACGATCATCACGTCGGACTGGCGCGGGCTGGGGCGGAAGACGATGCCGAAGCGATCGAGGTCGTAGCGCGCCGCGCCGGCGTGCATCATCTCGACCGCGCAGCAGGCCAGACCGAAGGTCATCGGCCACAGCGAACCGGTGCGCGCCCAGTTGATCAGCGTGTCGAGCGGTGGTGGTGACGAAGCCTTTTTCGAGAACGCCTTCTATTCCCATTCCAGCGCCCCCTTCTTCCACTCGTAGATGAAGCCGACGACCAGAATGCCGAGGAACACCATCATGGCCAAGAAGCCGACCATGCCGATCTCGTCCAGCGCGACGGCCCAGGGAAACAGAAAGGCGATCTCCAGATCGAAAATGATGAACAGGATGGCGACCAGGTAGTAGCGCACGTCGAACTTCATGCGCGCGTCCTCGAAGGCCTCGAAGCCGCATTCGTAGGGAGATTCTTTTTCCGAATCGGGATTTCGCGGGCCGAGAATGAAGCCGAGCCCGATCGCGGCGGCGCCGACAAATGCCCCGACGCACAGGAAGATAAAGATGGGCAGGTAGTTTTCCAACACGCTGTGTGATACCCCTTCGATCTCCGCCTGCTTGGGTCCAAGTCCGGCGCGACGATCAGCAAAGTCTATGCTACTTAAACTCGGGGTGTCAAATGGCAACCACAGACTAAGTGTTTGATTTCTCGGACACTTATTCGATTTTCACGGACATAAAAAAACGGTATCTGAGCCAGGTCAAAGATACCGTTTCGGTTATGGTGCCGAAGGCCGGACTCGAACCGGCACGGCTTGCGCCACTACCCCCTCAAGATAGCGTGTCTACCAATTCCACCACTTCGGCAAATCTGTTGCTCCGCCGGAGAACGAGAGTACGCGGCCTTATTCCTGTTCGGCCGACGGAGTCGGCGCGTCAGGCGTTACGGTCGGGACGTCCGGAGTGTCCGAGGCGGCAGAGGCCTCCGGCACACTGTCCGGAACCGCGGGCAGATCCGACTCGACGACCCTCTTTTCGATGACCACCGGCTCGGTCGTGGCACTATCGACGTCGATCACCAGACCCTCATCGCGCCCGACGTTCATCGCGAACCAGGCCAGGACCAGAGTGGTGATAAAAAACAAGGCGGCGAGGACACCGGTTGCCCGACTGAGGAAGTTCGCCGATCCGCGTGCGCCGAACACGGTCGCCGAGGCGCCGCTGCCGAAGGCCGCGCCGGCATCCGCTCCCTTGCCATGCTGCAGCAGCACCAGGCCGACCAGGCCGAGGGCCAGAAGCAGATGAACGACGATCAGAATGGTTTCCACGCGTTAGCCTCAGGCATTCGCTGCCGTACAAATTCCCAGGAAATCGGCCGCCTTCAGCGAGGCACCGCCGATCAGACCACCGTCGATATCCGGCTTGGCCATCAGCTCCGCCGCATTGCCCGGCTTCATGCTGCCGCCGTAAAGGATCTGGATGCCTTCGGCCACGCCGGTATTGTGCGTGGCGATCCGGCCACGAATGAAGGCGTGCACCTCCTGGGCCTGCTCCGGCGTGGCGGTCTTGCCGGTGCCGATCGCCCAGACCGGCTCGTAGGCAATCACGCCCTCGCCGAGCATCGCGACGCCGCAGCGGTCGATGACCGCATCCACCTGGCGGCGCGACCACCTGCTCGGTCGAACCCTGCTCGCGCTCTTCCAGCGTCTCGCCGATGCAGAAGATCGGGACGAGACCAGCCTGCGGGCGGCCTCGAACTTCTCGGCGACCAACTCATCGCTCTCGCCATGGTAGGTGCGGCGCTCGGAATGGCCGATGATCACATACTTACAGCCGAATTCGTTCAGCATCGGCCCGGAGATCTCGCCGGTGTAGGCGCCGGATTCGTGCACCGACACGTCCTGACCACCCCAGGAGACGGCCGACCCGTCGAGTTCGGCCTGAACCTGCTGCAGGAAAATGGCCGGCGCACAGACGGCGACTTCAGCCTTCGTCACCGCCGACATCCCGGCTTCGATTCCCTCGAGCAGTTCGGCCACGCTGGCGCGTGTCCCGTTCATCTTCCAGTTTCCGGCGACCAGTGGCTGACGCATATCACCCTCCAAAAAATCAAGCGGCGTAGCTTAACGTCCGCACCGCCCGAAATCAATCGGTCAGACCGCGCACCGCGCGCCAGGATCGAGCCCTTCGGCTTAACCCGACCTGCGTTGGCCCACTGGACCAACGGTCCGTAAGCTGCCGGGGTTCTTGTTCGGCGGAAGCCATCCCTAGGAGCCTGCGCGGTAGAGCTGGCGGATGCCGAGGGTTACCCAATTCGAGTGTGATCTGGCGGTCGTTTGAGGAACATAGTGGGTACTATGCGACGAAAAGGAGCGTCGGAGCACGCCGAAGTGGGGAGGCCGCAGGCCCGTCATGTTCTGCCGCGCAGACTCCTAGCGAGGCGCACGGACTTTTCCGACCCCCAGCCCGGTCGTCGATGCTCGCAGTCCCTGCTGCGCTCGAAGTCCAGGGTGACCCTCCCTGGTCACCCGTTCGCAGCTCCTATCCCGCTGCTCACCCTGTCCGGGCGTTCGCCGGGCTGCGTTGGTCCACTGGACCAACGGTCCGTAAGCTGCCGGGGTTCTTGTTCGGCGGAAGCCATCCCTGGCGAGGCGCACGAACTTTTCCGACCCCCAGCCCGGACTTCCTGCCCGGCGTTCGCCGGGCTGCGCTGGTCCACTGGACCAACGGTCTGTAAGCTGCCGGGGTTCTTTTTCGGCGGAAGCCATCCCTGGTCAGCCGTTCGCAGACTCCGATCCCGCTGCTCGGACTCCTGCCCGGGCGTTCGCCGGGCTGCGTTGGTCCACTGGACCAACGGTCCCGGCTCACCCCTGAGCGGCGGAGGACAGATCCCACAGCGGCAGAAACACCCCGAGCGCCAATACCGTCACCATGGCACCGATAATGACGATCACGATCGGCTCGATCGCGTCCGACAGCGCCTTGAGCTCGTACTCGACCTCGCTCTGATAGTGCTCGGCGGTCTCGGCCAGGAGTTCGTCCACCGCCCCGGTCTCCTCGCCGACCGAGATCATCTGCAGCACCAGAGGCGTGAACAGACCGGTCTGCGCCGCGACCCGGGAGATACTGTCGCCCTTGGCGATACCGTCGCGCATCGACAGCATCTGCCTGGCGACGTGGGCGTTGTCGACCACGTCGGCCACGACCGACAGCCCGTGCACCAGCGGCACCCCTGCCCGGATGATCATGGACAGGGCGTGGGCAAAACGGCCCAACAGGGCCTTGATCATGATCGAACCCACCAGCGGCAGCTTGAGCAGCCACCGCGACCAGGTCAGCTCGCCGGCGGGGGTGCGGATCCAGCTGCGGAAACCAAACCAGGCGCCGAACACCGTCGCCAGCAACCAGTGCCAAGAGTCGACGGTGAACTCCGAGGTGCCGATCAGAATTCGGGTCATCAACGGCAGTTCGGCCCCGTAACTGGCAAAGGCGTCAGCGAAGGCGGGAATCACCCAGACATTGATCACCGCGATCGCGATGCCAATGCTCCCGAGCACGATCGCCGGATAACGCATCGCCGTCTTGACCCGCTCACGGGTGTTTTGCTCGATCTCCAGATAGATCGCCAACTGGGCAAAGCTCTGGTCGAGCCCACCGGTGTTCTCGCCGATTCGAACCAGAGACACGAACAGCGGCGAGAAGATCTTCGGATGCTGCGCCAGTGCGGCGTTGAGCTCACGACCGGACTGCAGTTGTTGATAGACGTCGCGCAGCGCATCGGCGAGCTGCTCGTTGCGCGTCGTCTCCGCCAGACCACTGAGTCCGCGCAGAATCGGCACACCGGCCTTGAGCAGGGTGCGTAACTGCCGGCAGAGCATGATGATCTCTTCCGCCCGGACCTTAGAGCGGAACAACCCACCGAACGGTCGATTCGACCGTTTGACATCGCCTTGCTCGCTGCCGAGTGAGCGGATCTCCACCGGGGTGATACCGCTGCCAACCAGTTGCTCGGCCGCCCGATCGACGTTGTCGGACTCGAGCGTGCCGGTGACCAGGCCGCCCTCGCGATTACGGGCCTTGTAGGCAAAGGCCGCCATCAGTGTCGGGCCCGCGAGCTGGCGTCAACCGGTTCGACCATCGGCTCAGTAATCCTGCTCGCCGCTGATACGGATGACTTCCTCTACCGTGGTCAGCCCTTGCTTGGCAAGACTGAGCCCGGCCTTCGCCAGGGACACGAACGTCGGATCGGTGCGTGCGGCACGGGTAAATCCGTCCAGGTCTTCGTTGCGCAACAAAGTCAGCAGCTCGCCTTTTATCTCGAGCAGCTCATAGGCCCCGATTCTGCCGCGATAGCCGGTTTTATTGCAGTACGAACAACCCGGCCCTTTGACAAACTGCACGACCTCGTCCGGCGATCCGGCGACACTGCTGATCCAGGCGAGCTCGTGCTCGTCCGGTGAATAAGGCAGCGCGCACTTGGTACAGGCGCGTCGAACCAGCCGCTGCGCCAGCACCGATTTCAGCGCACCCGCCATCAGGTATCCGGGCGCCCCCATGTCGAGCAGTCGTCCCACGGTGGCGATGGCGTCATTGGTATGCAGGGTCGACAGCACCAGGTGGCCGGTCAGCGCGGCGCGCAGGCCGATCTGCGCCGTCTCCTGATCGCGCATCTCGCCGATCAGCATGACGTCCGGGTCCTGGCGCAGCGCGGTGCGCAGCACGCGGGCGAAGCTCAGGCCGATCTGCTCGTGGACCTGCACCTGGTTGATCCGCGGCAGGCGGTACTCGACCGGGTCCTCGACGGTGATGATCTTGCGCTCCGGCTTGTTCAGCTCGCTGAGCGCCGCGTACAGCGTCGTGGTCTTGCCGCTGCCGGTCGGGCCGGTGACCAGCACCAGGCCGTGGGGCTGATGAATGGTGCTGCGGAACCGCGCCCGCAGCGACTCGGCGGCATGCCCAGCTGTTCGAGCTCCAGGATGCCGCCGGACTGGTCGAGCAGGCGCATGACCACCGACTCGCCGTAGCTGCACCGGCATGGTCGACAGGCGCACGTCGATCGGTGGGTCTTGACGCGTGACGCTGAAACGCCCGTCCTGCGGCAGGCGCTTCTCCGAGATGTCCAGATTGGCCATCAGCTTCAGGCGCAGCACCAGCGCCGGGGCGATGCGCGTCTCGTCCATCGACCTGCTCGTGCAGCACGCCGTCGACGCGCTGGCGGATCCGCAGCACCTTCTCGTCCGGCTCGATGTGGATGTCCGAGGCATTCACCTGCATCGCGTCCTCGAACAGGGTCTGCAGCAGCGAAACACCGGGGCGTCGCCCGAGTCGCCCATCTGCAGCATCAGATTGAGATCGACGTCGTTCTTCGACAGCTCGTCTTCGAGTTCCCCGGCGAGGTTGCTCAGCTCGTCGGTGCTGCGGTAGACCAGGTCGAGGAAGCGCAGCAGTTCGCTCTCCTTCACCACCGCCGACGAACCCGCTTGCCGAGCCGACGACGCAGCTCGTCGTAGGCGAACAGGTCGGTCGGGTCGGCCATGCCGACCATCACGTCCTGCTCGTGCACCTCGAGCAGGATCACCCGGTAACGCCGGGCGAGCGTTTCCGGCAGGCTGCGCACGACCTCGGGATCGAGGCGGATGGCGCTCAAGTCGATCAGGGGCACGTGCAGTTGCTCGGACAGCAGCTCGAGCAACCGGTCCTCCTCGACCAGACCCAGCTCGACCAGGGTGTTGCCGAGTTTGTGGCCGCGCTTCTTCTGCTCGGCCAGGGCGTGCATCAACTGCTCCTCGTTGATCACACCCTGCTGGACCAGCAGATCGCCGATGCGCAGCCTGCGCCGTGCCTTTTCGGCGCCTTCTTTGGAGGCTGCGTTCGGGCCGGGGCCTTGTTCGGGAAGGGGAGTGCTCATAAGTACGGATACCGATCACTCGAGAAGATTGCGGCGCTCACGCAGATAATCGGCCACCGAATCCGGCAGCGCGGGAAGGTCCAGGGCGCGCTGATAGGCCTGCAACGCCATGCCGGTTTCGCCCAGCGCCTCGAGACCCAGGCCGAGTCCGGCCCAGTACACGCCATGGTTCGGCGCCTGCTGCAGCAGTTGTCGATATACCGCCACCGACTGCCTGTGGTTGCCCAGCTGCTGATAAAGCGGGGCGAGCATCGCCAGCACATTACGATCACCCGATTCGGCGAGCCCGGACTGCTCGAGGGTGGCCGCGGCGGCGAGTACCTCGCCGCGCTGCGCCTGGAGGCGGGCCTTGAGCATCAACAGACTGGCCTGCTCCGGGTGATGCAGCAGACCGAGGTCGATCTGTTGCTCGGCCTCCTCGAGCCGGTCGCCGCGCACCAGGAGTGCGATCAGCAACTCACGCGCGGCCAAGTCCTGCGGTCGGTAGGTCAAAGCCTTACGCAACCGCTCTTCGGCGCTGGCAATGCGGCCCTGGGCCCAGAAGCGCTTGGCCTCGGCCAGCCAGCTCGCCGGGGCCAGCACCGGCGTGCCGGCGCTCGAGCGCTTCGCCACCAGGGGCTTTCTGTCGACCGGGGCAGATCGACGCGGCGCCGGCGGCAACCGGATCACCGGCCCCTGCTCGACGAGATGGGCCGGAGTCGACGGCTCGCGCGCGACCGGCTGGGCCGCGGGTCCCGCGGAAATGGCGCTCGGAGACGGATCCGACTCCGTCGTCTGCACAGATTCGTCGCTTACCGACGCGACCTCGACCGGAGTCTGCAACGGCTCGACGGCATCCCGGTCGATCGAGTCGAGCGTTTCGACGGGTGCGCCCGGCGCGGATGTCCCGGGCGTTTCCAAAGTTTGTTCGTCGGTCGCCGCAACCACGCGCGTCATCGTCGCCGGCGCCAAACCGGGTTCCGGGGCAGGGACAGATTCAAAGACCAACACGTAGACCAGATACGCCACGACCAGCAAGGCCAGCGAGCCCCACACCGCGATCCTTTTCCAATCGAAGTTACGTCCGGGCGGCTCGACCAGATTCGGCGATGGCGCGTTATCGACCGCCGTCAGCACCGACTTTGCGGGGACCTCGGCGTCGCGCGCATCGAGATCCTGCAAGACCTGGTTGAGCAGACTCACCAGCCGGTCCCCAGCGCGGCATCTTGGCCGAGGGCGGAGCGAGTGACTACCGAGCGCAGCGTGCGCGTGAACCGACGCCGCAGCCAGCCGGGACCGGCCTTGACACTCTCGGTGTCGAGAATCGCTCGACGCAGATGGCGTGCCGTCACTTGATCCGCACCCTCACCCCAGGCACTCAGCAGACACTTGTGGGCGAGGATATTGATGACTCTCGGCACCCCGCCACTGGCGCGGTGAATCGCTCCGGCCGCCCGCCAGTCGAATAACAAAGTGCCCCGATAACCGGCCACTGCCAGTCGATACGCCAGATAGGCATAGGTCGCGCGGCGGCTCATCGGCTGGATCTGGTGGCTGAAGCTGATGCGCTGCTTCAGCTGCCGGGTCTCGTGGCGGTCGAGATGTGCGTCCAGTTCGGGTTGTCCGAACAACACCACCTGCAACAGCTTGGATTTCTGCGTCTCCAGATTGGTGAACAGGCGCAGGGTCTCCAACGCGTGGGTCGACAGGGCCTGGGCCTCGTCGATGATCAGCACGGCACGCTGGCCCTCGGCGCGCAGGCCGAGCAGACGATCGGTGATCTGCCGCATGAGGTATTCCGGACCGACCGAGCGTCTCCGTTCGAGCCTCAGCTCCTCGGCCAGCGCCAGGCGCAGTTCGCGCGGCGACAGGTCCGGATTCGGCAGATAGGCGGCCGTGTAGTGAGGATCGACCTCGAGTTCGTGCAACAGGCGCCGACAGACGACCGTCTTGCCGGTCCCGACCTCACCGGTGATCTTGACGAAGCCCTCGCCCATGCGCAGCGCCACCAGCAGCGTCTGCAGGGCGTCGTGGTGATCGCCATTGGCGAAGAAAAAACTGGCGTCGGGGGTCAGGCTGAAAGGCGCCTCGCGCAGGCCGAAGAAGGTCTCGTACATCAGTAGCCCCCGCCGGATGGACTTTCGTTGCCGGCCGAGGGATAACCGCGATTGCGATCGCTCATCAAGCCATCGATGAAGCCCTGCGTCTGGGCGACCGCGGCGCCCCAGGACTCGGGCGATTCGACCACCAGCGGTTTGAGCAGTATGACCAGCTCGCTTTTGGAGGCCAGTTTCTGCTGGTGGCTGAGCAGGGATCCCAGCACCGGCGTCCGACCGATCCCGGGCGGGCTGGCGTATTTATCGCTGGCCGACTCCTGCATCAGGCCGCCGATGACCACGATCTGCCCGCTCTGGGCACGGACGATGCTGTCCGACTCGCGCACCCGCGACTGCGCCGTCGGCAGAGTCTGAGCCTCGCCACCGACCGTGAAGCTCTTGGTCTGATCGGTTACCTCGCTGACCGAGGGATGGATGTGCAGGGTGACGCCGCCGCCGGCGTCGATCTGCGGCGTGACATCCAGTGCGATCCCGGAGAAAAACGGGGTCAGGGTCACATTCGGCGTACTGACGCCCGCCGCGCTGCCGGTGACCGTGGTGGTCGAGACATCGGTGACGAAGTACTCGTCCTGGCCGACCTTGATCACCGCCTTCTGATTGTTTACTGTCGCCACCCGCGGACTGGACAGCACCTGCACCGTGCCTTGTGCCTCGAGGAGTTCGATGAAGGCACGAAATGTGTTGGTTGCTACCGCGATTGAAAACACGCCGCCGAATGCAGACGCGGCAATCCCCTCCAGCGGCAGCGACGAACCGGGATCCAGGTCGTAATTGCTTCCCTTGGCGCCTGAGCTACCGTTAGAGCCGAACACCGTTCCTCCGCCCGTCTGGCCAAAGACCACCCGCCCACCGTCGGGCAAACCCGCGACCTTCGCCCAGTTGATGCCCGTCTGGTGATCGTCGTTCAACGAGACCTCGATGATCTTCGCCTCGAGGATCACCTGACGGTGCAGGCTGGCCTGGGTGGTGCGCAGGAAGTTCTCGACCTCGCGAAGCTCGGCCGGCATGCCGCGCACCACGACGATGCCGGACTGCGGCGCGACCATCACCGAACGACCCACACCGGCGCCGACGATGGTCTGCAGCGACATACGCAACTCGGTCCAGAAATCAGAGCTCGATTCGGTCGTCACCTTCGAGGCGGCGACGCTGGTACTGGTCTTTCCACCGCCACCCGCGGCATCATTGTTGCTCGTCTGGCTGATCTGCCCCGAGCTGACGTTCATCTGCGAGTTGCCGTTGCGCCGGACGTTCAGATAGTTGACCTGGAAGATCCGCGATTGCAGGCGCACCGGCAGGACGTTGTAGCCGGCGGAGGTGCGCTCGAACTCGAAGCCGTAGACGTCGCGCAGGATCTGCATCACCTCGGGGATGGTGACGTTCTTCAAGGCCAGCGAGACCTCGCCGGAGACATCCGGGTGAATCACCATGTTGTAGTCGGTGCCGTCGACCAGGCTCATGAAGAACTCCCGGGCCGGCGCCTGGTTGACATTGACGTCGAAGCGTTTGTCCTGGCTGCGCGCTATCTGGCTGCTGCCTAGGTTGAGCTGGATCGGCGGCAGCAGAGCGGCGCTGATCTGTGCCGGCGCGACCACCGGGCGGCGCGCTGGCGGCAGTTCGGCCTCTTTCAGCGTCGCCTCGATCCCGCCGAGAGGCTTGATCTTCTGCGGGCCGGTTTGACAACCGAGCAGCAGACCACTGGCCGCGATCGCGGAGAGGAGGACAAGCACTAAAGGGTTCATTGCATAGCTCTCCGGTTCTGGCCGGCGGGTTGTTTTATGGCAGCGACACCGATTGGCATCTCCCAGGTCTCGCCGTCACGTTCGAGCAGCACGCCGTCGGCGCGCACCTGGCGCAGTACCGCACCCGCGACTCGCTCTCCGCGATTGATCAGTTGGCCATTGATCATGGCGGCGTCGCCCTTCGGGCCGGTGAACACGGCCTGCAGCCGCAAGCTGGGCGCGCGACCCGCGGCGGCGGGCGCGGGCTCGGCGTCTACCACCAGGCGGGGCGGCTGTGTCGGATCGCTCAATCGAACCGCGTCGGTATCCGCCCGGGCGCCGAGTGACAGAATTAGAAGGCAGAGCGCTGTCGTCAGCGGTTTGTACTCAGACACCGATCCAACCCTCCGAGAAACTCAGGGTGTGCAGTTCCAGGCGCACCCGCCCGAGCGGGTGCTGTTCCACCGTGTAGCGGATACCGTCCCAGTAAAAGCGCCAGGGCAGCTGATCCAGGGCCTCGAGATACTTCAGGGTCGCCAGATAGGCGCCCTGGAACTCGATGGCGAAATCGTGCCGGAAGACCCGATAGCGCGTACTTGCCTGCGCTTCGGCGCCTTCTGTCCGCCGCTCCAGTACCGCCGGAATGACTTGACGCGAGCCCAGGGTCTCGAGCCGCAACAGCGACAGGCTGCGCTCGCGGGTCAGCAGTTCCTCCAGCAGTCGGGCCATATCCGTCGGGGAGATCAACTCATCGGCGAAGGCATCGATGCGTTGTTCGGTACCGCTCAACTGCTGCTCGAGCCGTTCGGTCTCCTGCCGGTAGCGCACGGCGGAGTTGGCCAGCAGCCGCTGTTCGAGCTGGCGTATCTGTTGTTCGGTGGCCTTGATCGCCGCCGAGTCTCGCTGCAGCTGGCTCTGCAGAGCGCTCACCTCCTGATCCTGGGGTCGATTCAGGGTCATATCCCAGACCTGGTAGAGGGCGAACAGCAGGGCGGCGGCGATCAGGGCGCGTTCGCGCAATGAGAACTGCTCGAAACGAGTCAGCAGTGCGTTCAGCTTATCCATCGCGACCCGCCTCGGCCGAAGCGGCCAGGCTCTTGAACTGGAAGCGCACCGCATCGCGCTCCTCGGCGGAGCGGTTGCGTTCGAACTCGACCTCGGCGAAGGCATGACCGGAAAACGAGGACTCGGCGCGCAAGGCCTGCAGGAACTGCGGGATCAGACTCGGCTCCAGCGCCTGACCGCGGAGGGTCAAGGCCTGTCCACCGGCGTCGATCTGCATCTCCTCCAGCCAGAGGCCGGATACCGGATGCCTGGCCAGGCCACGAAAGTACGTCGAGAACCGGGCTTGGTCGGGCTGCGACATGCGGCTCAAGGCCTGAAAAAATTGCTGCGCCTCGACGTTCTGACGGCGCAGGCGCTCGCGCTCGGCGGCGCGATGCGGATCACCCTGCGCCGCGGACAAGGACTGATTCAGACGCGCCAGACCCTGACGCAGCTGACCGAGCTGTTGCTCCATCACACCGGCCTGTTGATCGAGTTTCTGCAGCTGCAGGGAGCCATAGGCGCTGATTCCGAACATGGCCACAACCGCAGCACCGGCCATCACCAGCAGACTGCGCCAACCAAAGGTCACCGGTTTGGTCGCGAACTGCGAGTGAAACAGATTGACCTGCTGCATCATGCCGCGAGCACCAGGTTGCGCAGGGATCCGCCCACGGCGGTCGCGAATTGAGAAACGGTCGACCGCTCGACCTCGGCGCCGACCTGAAGACGACTGTCCTCGGTCAGCCCGAGCACCGGTACCGTCAGGTAGCTCGCGGCCTTGTCCATGAAGCTCGCATTCACCGACTCGCTGGCGCCAACCAGCCGAACATGGTCGGCGCTGCCCTTACCGTATTGGCTTTCGAAGTAGTCCAGCGTGCGCTGAACCTCGAGTGCAAGATCGTCCATGATCTGATCGCCGGCGTTGCTCGCCGCCTCGATCATCTGACTTTGCAGACCGAGTCGCCGCGAGAAGAACAGCTCGCCGTTGCGTATCACCTCGATCAACCCGACTTGTCGATCGAGATAGACGATCGCACTGGCTCGATCCTCGGGGGTCTCGACGGTCACCAGATTGCGTATCGCCAGCTCGGTGATATCAATAGCCTGAAGGTCCAGCGAGGCCGCCTCGATCTGCTCCACACAGGTCTGAATGACCGCCCTGGGCACGACGACCACGTACACGAACCTCGGGGCATCGGCGCGACGTCCGCTCGGCAAGGCCACCACGTCGAGCACGGCATCGCCGATCGGAAAATCGACCATGTCCTTCACTCGCCAGCGGACGGCCTCGGCGAGCTCTTCATCCGGGACGGCCTCTGGACGCTCGACCTGCAGCAATTGATAGGCGCTCGGTTCGAGCACGGCGACGGTCGGCAGCCCTTTCAACTTCAGGTCGTTGACCCAGGCGCACAGGGCCTGAGCCTGGGCCTCGGGCCCCACGGCCGAACGATGCACCAGCTGCTCCACGAACAGCGCGTCACCGCGACGCGCTGCGACCGCAATGCTCAGCCCGTCATGTTGAAGACCGAGACCGACATGGCTGGATGGTGTTTTCGACTGCCAAGGCAGCAAGCGCTTCTCCCCCGTAGGCACCCGGAATATCCAGTCCGGGCTTCTCGGGGGGAGGTATCGGCGCTGACCGGTACGACTTAAGGAAACTGTTTCACGGGAAGGCCGATCTTTGACCGGCGGGAACGCGAACCCGATATCAACTCAATCGGAACGGCGTTTCCTGCGTCAGACCCAGGAGCTGCATTCCGAGCTTGAGCCCCTCGTCGACAAAGGTCTCGAGATCTCGCCAGCGATCGTCGCTGTCCATGACCTCGGACATGGCGCTGTTGATCACCCTCAGCCGATGCGAACCGCCATCCCTTTGCCCGGGCGGACAGCGCTCGGAACAGACGAATACGCTCGGCTGCGACTCACCCTCACGCACGAAGGCGAGCAGATACAGGTATTCGGCCGTGTCGCCGGTCTCGACCTCGCCGAGCACGGTCACCCCGTAATCGCCGACCTTATAGCGCCGCTTGGGTATAGCTCGTTGGATCTTGGGGAAATTGCTCATCACTCACTCGTCCTGCGCTGGCCTCAACTGTCACTGCCGGTTTCACTGGGGAAACGGGCCGAGGCATAACGCAGCGCCAGTACGGCAACCGCAAGCAACAGTATGGCACCGGTCAGCATGATCATACGGTCTCCGGCCATATCCTTGATGTCGATCGCCAGCACGCGCGTCAGCGCCGTGATCGCGATATAGATCAGGAAGCGCACCGGCAGGTGCTTGGTCTTGAAATAGATGCCGACCATGGCGCCCAGCTCCAGGTACATGAACAGCAGCAGGATGTCCTTGATCCTGGGTCCGCCTAGCTCGATGATGTGCAGGACCTCCTCCCAAGTCGCCCAGACGATCGCCGCGCCTATGATGAACAGCCCCACCAGGTGGAAACCCTCCACCAAGACATCGCCGACTCGCTCGACCCACTCGACCTTCTTCTCCATCGCGCCCTCGCAGCGTCGCGCCTTTTCTGATGCCGGCCATCGTAGCTCAGGTCGGCGCGGCTCGGCACGACTTGTTACCGCCGCCCTCTTGCTCAGCGGCGCGACGGCTATGGCGGCCGAGATCACATCGCCGACAGACATCGAGCAGTCGGTCCGCCGATGTGTCGCCGGCGCCGCCAATCCCGGCGCCATCGTCGCCTGCGAGTCCGCCGCGCGGAAGCGATGGCAGCAACTCCTGCAGCAAACTCGTCAGGCCCTGGAGCAACGTCTGTCGGGGTCGGCGCTGGAGAGCCTCGAGCGTTCCAGCGCTGCCTGGGAGGCCTTTCGCAGTGCCGAGTACGCGCTGATCCGGCTGTCGCTCGGCCAACGCCGCGACGGGTTGGCCCTGCCCTTGATGGAAGGGGCCAAGACCGACCTGGTCCGCCAGCGTGTCGAGCAGTTACGGGCGCATCTCGCCAGCGTGCCCAAGACCGATTGACTCGGCTCTACGATCGGCGAACGGGGGCACGATGCAAAGAGCGTTGATATCGCTCGGCCTGTTGATCCTGATCGCCGGGCTGCTTTGGCCCTGGCTGAGCAAGCTGCCGTTCGGCCGCCTGCCCGGGGATATCGCCATTGAGCGGGAGAACCTGCGCCTCTATTTTCCGATCACTTCGATGGTGATCGTCAGTCTGGGGATCAGCCTGCTGGTATGGTTTTTCCGGCGCTAGCGATTCCCAGGGCGATTACCCCATGGCCCCGAAGTTCGGTACGACTGTGCTATCTTGCCCCGATGATTGACCAGAACGACTGACTCCCATGCCTTACTTCGTCTACCGCATATCCACCGCGCCCGACTCCAAGAAGAAGCAACTCGAGCACCTGCAGACCTTCGACAACTATAAGGAGGCCAGGGGCCTGGCTCGGGAGCGGCGCGCCGAACTGTCGGAACAGACAGACCAGGACTGCCGGATGATCTTCGCCAAGAACCAGACCGAGGCGGAGAAACTGCTCTCGGCACCGCGCGACGAGCGCGTAATCGGCGAAGACTGATCAGATTCGGGGGTCGGAGTCGACACTGTCGACTCCGACCCCGCGGTGAATTCACTCAGTCGGCCAACCAAAGCCGCGCGCGCAGCCCCAGGCCGGTGGTCAAGCCGACCGCGGAGTGACGAATCTCACCCTCGCTGTCGATGACGAAGCTGGACGGTACACCCTGGACCCGCCATCGATCCGCCAGTACGCCGGTCTCGTCCAGTAGTACCGGAAAGCTCAATCCGTTCTCTGCGAGGTAGGCCTTCAACGTCGCGGCGTCGCCGGATCGGGTCGCGACCGTGATCGCCTGGTGATCCTCGGCCACGGAGTCGATGGCACCCTCCTCCAGGCGACAGATCGGGCACCAGGTCGCCCAAAAGTGCACCAGGACCGGCCGGCCGCGCAGTTGCGCCAGGTCCAGCCACCGCCCGTCGAGCGAGGGTCCGGCGAGTTCCGGCGCCGGGCCGCGGGCGATGTCGCGGGTCTGCCACCATTGGATCGCCGTTGTCAGCACGATGAACAAGGCCAGATAACCGGCCCGGCGGATCCAGGGAGATTTCTTAGGGACTGCGGCAGCTGACACTCGGCGACCTGTCGGATGCAAATGCGCCGGCAGTATAACGCCATCGATGTCGGAGACGATCCCATGGGGCGAGTGCGGTTCGCGCCGGGCCGGCGGTATTCAGGCGACTCCAGCCCGCGCTGGGCCCAAGGCCTCAGTTCCTTGCGATCTGTCTCGATTCGCTCGCGTTGAGAAACGCGATGACCTTGCGCACGTAGTTCTGAGTCTCCGGAAACGGCGGGATCTGCCGGCCGTACTTCAAGACCGCGTTCTCGCCGGCGTTGTAGGCGGCCAGGGCAAGTTCGAGATTCTGCTCGAACTGATCGAGCAGGTCGCGCAGATAGCTCGCCCCACCGCGCACATTCTGATGCGGATCGTCGCGATCCTGGACCCCGTAGCGACGGGCCGTCTCGGGCATCAACTGCATCAGCCCGCCGGCCCCGGCCGATGACACGGCGTCCGCCCGGTAGGCCGATTCGGCGCGAATCACCGCGTGCAGCAGTTCGGGCCGTAGCCGGTTCTCCTCGGCCACCCTGTCGATAAGGGGCTCGAGCGCTTTCCGCCGTTTCGCCATGGCCTTGAGCGAGGCGCCGGCGCGAACCGCAGGGGCCGATCGGCTGTTGCCGAAGCGAAACACCTTGAGCAAGGTGTAGCCACCGGACATCGGCCGATCGGTCAGATAGATGCCTCCCTGGCGATCACGATACTTGTAGACGTCGGCCATGGCCGGGCTGACCACCAGACTCAGCCCGAGCACCCAGCTCAGTAAGATCGGCAGAGAGACGCTGTTGCTCGCTTTCGAAGCCATATCGGTCAATATATTTTTATATTCATATAGTTAATTAGGTTATTTAATGCTATTTCTGTTCGCTGATCAGGCCATTCCGTCTCCGTCACTTAACGACCGAGGCCGATCAGAGTTTAACCCGATCTGGACGCAACGCGGACCACCCCGCCCCGTCACCCTGCCGGCCGGGTCCAGACCAGGATGCGATTGTTCGCCGGCATCTCGATGTCGGCCTCAAGCCGCATACCCCCGGCCTCGGCATATTCGCTCAGCCGGTCCAGATCCCGGATGCCGCTGTCGGGATCGCGCGCCTTCAACCACTCGTCGAATCGCTCATTGCTCGCGCTCGTGTACCGACCCCCATAATTGAACGGGCCATAGAGAAGAAAACAGCCGTCGCTGTCCAGCACCCGGCCGACCCCGGCGAACATCGCCTCGACCTGCGGCTCCGACATGATGTGCGCGGTATTGGCGCTGAACACGGCGTCGAACCGCATCTCGGGCCAGGCGCCTGCCTGGGTGACGTCCAGGCACAGGGGGTCGGGCAGTTGCCCGCTCGCGGCCTCGTGCAGCCAGGCACGGATGCCGGGCAGATTCTCCTCGCGGTCACTGGTCTGCCAGATGAGCTGCGGGAACTCCGAGGCGAAGTAGACCGCGTGCTGACCGGTGCCGCTGCCGATCTCGAGCAAAAGTCGCCGATCGGGCAGATAGCGGCGCAGGGCCAGAGGATGGGTTGGCGGTTCTCCTGGCAGGATTCGGCGAAGGGTTTGTTCACCGCTGGCTCAGCGACCACAGCACTTCTTGAATTTCTTGCCGCTGCCGCAGGGACACGGATCGTTGCGCCCGACCTTGGGTTCGGCATGGCGCAAGGTCTGTGGTTTCGGCAGGTCACCCGAGACGTAGTACCAGCGCCCGGCCTGACGCCGAAACAGACTGGTCTCGTGATGCAGGCGCGGCGTGCCGCCCTCCTCGAAACGGGCGAGAAACTCTACCCGGCCCTCGTCGTCACCCTCGCCCCCCGCCTCGGTGC
Source organism: uncultured Gammaproteobacteria bacterium (assembly GCA_963765415.1). Lineage (GTDB taxonomy): Bacteria > Pseudomonadota > Gammaproteobacteria > Chromatiales > Chromatiaceae > CAVXWS01. The sequence continues at coordinate 97,406 of CAVXWS010000031.1, read as the reverse complement.
CGCGAATCTCCAGACCCAGCCAGCTCGACTGTTCGGCCCACTGACGCGTCGCCTCACGATCCCAGTCACGACGATGATCGGGGTGCAGACTGTCACCCAGAAAATCGACATCGTCTCGGACGTAGGCCGAATACCGGGCCCGCATCAGGGCCTCGGCCGTCGGGGCCTGTTTCTCGCCGCTCAGGATCGGCCCGCAACAGGCATCAAAGGCCCGACCGGAGCCACAGTGACAGTCATTCATTTGCAGAAATACTCTCTTATAAATAATTAGTTATGAAGATTATTGAAAGTAGTGCCGCAATGCAATCTTCCCGCGCGAGCGCTTGGCCGGCGTCGGACACGCTCGCGCCGGCAGGCGGAAACATCCCGTTGCTCCAGCGTCGTGTCACCCGCTCGGCACGGGTGGAGAAACGCTTTCAGGAAATGAACTCTCCCGGGCTCAGCATCGGCTGCAGGCCACGGTCCTTGGCCGGATCGGCGTCGATCCAACAGCCGGGGGCCGTCGTCGCGGGTACCTCGACCTCGATCCCCTCGACGAGCGCATCGAGAGCATTGCGCAGATAGTGCCGAGTGGGAGCGTCCTTGGTATAGCCCAGACCGTACTGGTCATCCACCGCACCGCGGAATCGCAGCCGATGGCGGCTATCGAGCACGAATACATCACCGGTGCTCTCTACACCCAGCGCCTCGGCGATCTTGAAACTGCCCTCGCCCGCATAGGCCGCCGGAGCGGCAAGCGCGCGGGCGTCATTTGCCAGGACGACAGGACCAAGCAGATCGTTCAGGTAGATCACCACGAACTCGAAGCCTTGGCCGCGATAGTGGCGCGCCAGTTCGTTGACACGCGGGCCGTAGCGTTTCGATACCGGACAGACCGGGTCACGCACCACGACGACGGTGCCGAGCCGCCCGCCCTCGGCATGCAGGGTCGCCCAACCGCCGAAGACCTGCCGAAAGGGCAGATCCTCGATTCTGCGACCGATACCGGACTCCTGCGGGTCGAGGTGCTCCGGCCCCAGCCAGACCGTCGGTGTCCGTTCCGACAGCGGCTCGATTGCAGCCGCCGGAAATACCGTCGGGACGAGGGAAACCGTCAGAAAAATCATCATTCGCCATGTGCTCGCACTCATTGCCGAACCCTCCCTCGTGCGCATCTCCGAGATACCTTGTCCTAAGTAAAGACCGGCTGTGAGGGAAAAGCGATTCATCGGCAGGGACCGGGGTCGAGATCGACCTCGATCCCGAGACCACCGCCCTCCGGGCTACAGACCGAGCTCTTTCCAGCGCCGCTCGATGCGCTTGAGCGACACCGGATAAGGCGTCTTCAGCTCCTGGGCGAAAAAGGACACCCGCAGCTCCTGGAGCATCCAGCCGATCTCATCCAGACGCGGGTCCTCGCGCCCTTTGCGGCGGGCATCGACCACTCGCTCGCGCCACCGATCGTGAGCCGACTGCAGCTCACGCAGACGCTGCTGATCGCGGCCGGCGGCGTGGCGCAGTTTGTCGGCGCGTAACCGCAGCGCCTGCAGGTAACGCGGATAGTCGCGCAGGTGTTCGAACGGCACCTGTTGCAGGAAGCCGCGATAGACCAGCTGATCGAGCTGCGCCTGCATGTCCTTGACCGAGGCGAGCCAATGGATCTGGGTGATGCCGCTCAGGGTCTTGCGCAGCTGCTGGTAGTTCTGAAGAATCTCGGCGAGCAGCTCGCAGGCCTCAGCGGCAATGTCGAGCATATCCCCCTTGCAGCCGGTGATGCGTTGTTCGAAGGTCTGGCGATCCCTGACCGGCGGTTGACCCTCGATGAAGGTCAGATCGACCACCAGGGAGACGATCTCCTCTTCCAGATCCTTGGGCGCCTTGCCGGGGTCATCCGGCTGCGCCGCCCTGGCATACTGCAGGCGCATCTGTTGCAGCTTGGGCAGATGGCGGCGCAGATAGCGCAGGTCCCTGGCCAGGCGCAGCATAATCAGCCGGCGCAGGCCGGCGTGATGGGCGAACTCGGCGTTCGGCCGCGAATCGAGTACCCGCACCGCGACGCTGTCGCCACCATCGACCAGGGCGGGGAAGCCCTGCAGGCGGATCCCGCCCTGCTCGATCGAGACCTGCTCCGGCAGGGCGTCGAAGCCCCAGTCGCTCAGACCCTCGCGCTCCAGCCCGCTGCTCGGCAAGCTGTGGGTCGACGCCGCTTCACCGTCGCCGGCGTGTTCGCGGCGCAGCCCCACCAGGTCACGGTCTGCCGCCAGGGTCTTGCCCTCGGCGTCGATCACCCGCAGGCGCAGCTTGAGGTGCTCCGGCAGCGCGGCGCTGTCCCAGGCATCCTCCGGGATATGCACACCGGAGAGACGCTTCAGCTCCGCACCGAGCCGCTGCACCAGCGGGGTATCGGTCTGCCCGGCGGAGTCCACCAGCGCGCCGAGCACGCGGTCGGCATAGTCCGGCACCGGGACGAAGCTGCGTCGCAGGGCCTTGGGCAGGCCCTTGATCAGCGCGATGACCTTCTCCCGCAGCAGGCCCGGAACCAGCCAGTCGGCGCGTCCCTCGTCGACCTGATTGAGAACGGTCGCCGGTACCACCAGGGTGACCCCGTCGCGCTCGGTTCCGGGCTCGAAGTGGTACTCCAGCGGCAGGCGCATGCCGTTGATCACCAGCTGTTCGGGGAACAGATCGGTGGTGACCTCCTCGGCCGAGCGGCGCATCAGATCCTGCTGGCGCAGGTGCAGGATGCGCGGGGTCTTCTTCGTCTCCTGGCGCAACCATTGATCGAACTGCGGCGTCGAATAGATGCCTGGCGGGATGCGCCGATCGTAGAAGGCGCAGATCGCCTCTTCGTCGACCAGGATGTCGCGCCGACGGCTCTTGGCCTCGAGCTCGTGCACCTCGTCGATCAGCTCTCGATTGTGCCGCCAGAAGGGCGCGCGGCTGTGAAAGTCGCCCTCGACCAGGCCGAAGCGGATGAACAGCTCGCGCGAGGTCTCCGGATCGATCGGCCCGTAGTTCACCCGCCGGCGCGGGATCAGGGTCAGGCCGTACAGGGTGATCTTCTCGTAGGCCCCGACCTGGCCGCGCCGCCCCTGCCAGTGCGGCTCGGAGTAGCTGCGATTGACCAGATGCCCGGCCAGGCGCTCGGCCCACTCGGGCTGGATGCGGGCATTGATGCGGGCATACAACTGGGTGGTCTCGACCAGCTCGGCCGACATCAGCCACTTCGGCTGCTTCTCGAACAGGCCCGAGCCGGGGAAGACCAGAAATCGGGTGTTGCGCGCGCCGAGATAGTCGCGATCCTTGCCGGCCTGTTTGAAGCCGATGTGCGACAGCAGCCCGGAGAGCAGCGCGCCGTGCAGCACCTCGTAACTGGGCTCGACCTGGTTCTCGCGGTACCTCAGCTCCTGCATCTGATGGCGCAGCTGACGATGGATTTCATACCACTCCTGGACCCGAGTCCAGGACAGAAAATGATCGTGACAGTATTCGCGAAAGCGCCGCTTCGATAAGGCCCGGCGCTGTTCCTCGATATGCAGCCAGAGCTTCCACAGGCCGAGAAAATCCGACTCCTCGTCCTTGAAACGGGCGTGAGCCTCGTCGGCGGCCTGCTGCTTGTCCATCGGTCGGTCGCGCGGATCCTGCACCGACAGCACCGCCGGCGATCACCAGCACCTCGCGCAGGCAGCCGCTGTGCGCGGCCTCGAGCAGCATGCGCCCGACCCGCGGGTCGACCGGCAGCCGGGCCAGTCTGCGGCCGATCTCGGTGATCCGCCGCTCGCCATCGACCGCGCCCAGCTCGTGCAGCAGACGGTAGCCGTCCTTGATCTGGCGATGCTCGGGCGGCTCGACGAACGGAAATTGCCCGATGTCGCCGAAGCCCAGCACCTGCATCTGCAGGATGACCGAGGCCAGGTTGGTGCGCAGGATCTCCGGTTCGGTGAACTCGTCGCGGCCGACGAAGTCCTCCTCCGAATACAGACGGATGCAGATACCGGCCGCGACCCGGCCGCAGCGACCCTGGCGCTGGTTGGCGCTGGCCTGGGAGATCCGCTCGATCGGCAGGCGCTGGACCTTGCTGCGGGCGCTGTAGCGGCTGATCCGGGCGAAGCCGGTGTCGATCACGTAGCGGATCCCGGGCACGGTCAGCGAGGTCTCGGCGACATTGGTCGCGAGCACGATGCGCCGCTGCCCCGAGGGCCGGAAGATGCGCTCCTGTTCGGCAGCGCCCAGACGCGCGTACAGCGGCAGGATCTCGGTCCCGGGCAGGCGGTGCTTGCGCAGGGTGTCGGCGGTCTCGCGGATCTCCCGCTCGCCGGGGAGAAACACCAGGATGTCGCCGCGCGATTCCGCGCGATAGTTCGTCCACCGCCTCGACGATCGCCTGCTGCATGGCCTCGTCGCGCTCGCCGGCGCCCTCCTCCTCCGGCGGTCGGTAGCGGATCTCGACCGGATAGGTGCGGCCGGAGACCTCGATGATCGGCGCGCCGTCGAAGTGCTGCGAGAAGCGCTCCGGGTCGATGGTCGCCGAGGTGATGATCAGCTTCAGATCGGGGCGCTTGGGCAGCAGTTCGCTTCAGATAGCCGAGCAGGAAATCGATGTTCAGGCTGCGCTCGTGGGCCTCGTCGATGATCAGCGTGTCGTATTCGTTCAGCCAGCGGTCGCGCTGGATCTCGGCCAGCAGGATGCCGTCGGTCATCAGCTTGACGGCTGGCCGCGGTGACCTGGTCGGTGAAGCGCACCTTGTAGCCGACGCTGGCGCCGAGCTCCGCGCCCAGTTCCTGGGCGATGCGCGTTGGCCAGGCTGCGCGCGGCGATGCGGCGCGGCTGGGTGTGGCCGATCCGCCGTACACCCCGCGGCCGAGTTCCAGACAGATCTTCGGCAGCTGGGTCGTCTTGCCCGAACCGGTCTCGCCGCAGAGCACGATCACCTGGTGCTTGGCGATCGCCTGCGCGATCTCGGCGACCCGTTCGGCGACCGGCAGCTCGGCGGGGTATTCGATCGTACCCAGCGCCGACCGGCGGCGCGCTACCGCCTGCTCGGAGGCCGCGAGCTGGCGCACCAGCTTGAGCTGCTGCTCGCTCGATGCCCGCCCGGTCCGGTCATCGCGCTGCAGGCGACCGAGCTGGCGGCGCAGTCGATGCCGATCGGCCAACAGGCAGGACTCAAGACGGGTCTGCAGGCGTTCGAGCTCGACAGCGGAGGTCATATCGGGGGCGGCCACAATGGCAGCTATGCTAACCAAAAACCTCGTTTGCCGGGACAGCAACGGGCGGAACAACCAGGGTCAGTCGCGAATCGGCGACAGGGGCGTCGAATCGTGCCAATAGGCCTCGATGTCCAACTCGCCGGGGCAGTAGCCGTGGTCGATCGCCCGACCGTACCAGTACTCGGCCTCGGCGGCATCGACCGGGCCACCGTATCCCAGCTCGTGCATAAGCCCGAGCTCGTACTGGGCCTCCGGGATGCCCTGATCGGCCGCGCGCCGATACCAATGGCGAGCGGCGGTGTCATCGACCCGGCCCAGCTTGCCATTCTTATTCAAATAGCCAAGCAGCAGTTGTGCCCGGGCATGACCCGATTCGGCCAAGCCCCTCAGACCGCGCTCAACCGTCGCGAACTCACCGGCAATCCAGGCGGCGCGCACCTGACCAAGCTCATCGGCAGGCACGAACCCGGGCCAGAGCGCCAGCAAGACCGCGACCACCGCACCGACAGGTCGGCCTGCCGAGCCTGCAACGGCCGACGAGCCCCCGGTCTGGGGACGACTCATCTCACAGCCCCCCCTGCGTTCCCCTGTTCCAAATCAAACCCCCGGTCCCCACAGTTTCCCGGATTGACGCGAGCCAGCACACCCGGTATTAAACACAATTAATCCTGGGATGTTGGAAATTCAAGTTCGAAAATTCCAATATAAATAATTACTTATGGTAGTCAGAATTAGATTGGAGAACGGAAAATGCTGACCTACGACGATCTGCATGTGCAGAACCACAAGATCACGGAACTGACGAATATTCTCAATCACCTGCTCGGCGATCGCTCGCTGTGCGATTCCGAGATCACCTGCGAATTGTTCTTCCGCTATGTCGACCACGTCAAAGAGCATTTCGAGGTCACAGACAGCAACCTGTACTCGAAGCTGCTGACCCACGGGGAACAGCGCGCGCGCAACACGGCGCAACGCTTCATCGGCGGCTCAAAGGAGATCAAACGGATCTTCGGCACCTACCTGAAGCGCTGGTGCAGCCTGAAGAAGAAGCGCTTGTTGATCAAGGATTACGACCAGTTTCAGAAAGAAACCGACGAGATGTTCGAGATGGTGCTGGACCGGCTGCTGAGTGAGACCGAGCACCTCTATCCGCTGATTCGCGAGGTCACAGGAGACGAACGGCAGGTAGCCTGATACCGACTCGGCCTGTCATCGCTTTAGCTGCGGCGTCCGGTTCTCCGGCGCCGTTTTTTTAGGTTCATCCTGTCTCGAATCGTGCGGCGCCTCAGCGCGATGGGGCAATGGGCAAGGCCCAATCGGCGCGGGGGCGCGCCTCCCACAGGGGGTGGGCTTTCCTCTGACTTGTGCGAGCGGTGTGAGCTGTGGGAGTGCGGCGCCTCGCCGCGATGATGAAGTGGTCAGGGCCGAATCGGCGCGAGGGCGCGCCTCCCACAAGCCCCCCTCAAGCCCTCAGTGTCCACCACCCTTCAGGGCACTGACGATCCCCTCACAGGTGTCCTTGGCATCGCCGAAGATCAACGAGGTGTTGTCCTGATAGAACAGCAGATTGTCCACTCCCGAGTAGCCCGGGCGCATGGAGCGCTTCAGGAAATAGACCTGCTTGGCCTTGGCGGCCTCGATGATCGGCATGCCGTAGATCGGGCTCGATGGGTCCTGCTTGGCGGCCGGGTTGACCACGTCGTTGGCGCCGACGATCAGCGCCACGTCGGCGCTGGGGAACTCCGGGTTGATCTCGTCCATCTCCAGCACATGGTCGTAGGGGATGTCGGCCTCGGCGAGCAGCACGTTCATGTGTCCGGGCATGCGGCCGGCCACCGGGTGAATGGCGAACTTGACCTCGACGCCGCGGGCCTCGAGCAGCTCGCATCAGCTCCTTCAGCGCAGTGCTGCGCCTGCGCCACGGCCATGCCGTAGCCGGGGACGATGATGACCTTGTTGGCGTCCTCCATCCAATAGACGACGTCCTCGATCGAGGCCGACTTGACGCCCTTCTCCTGTGCGGCTGGCCGCTGCACTCGTCTCGCCGCCGCTATCGCTGCCGAATCCGCCGAACACCACGTTGATGATCGAGCGGTTCATCGCCTTGCACATGATGTAAGACGAGGATGGCCCCGGAGAAGCCGACCAGCGCGCCGACGATGATCAGCAGATTGTTTTGCAGGGTGAAACCGGTGGCCGCCGCGGCCCAGCCCGAGTAGCTGTTCAGCATGGAGATGATCACCGGCATGTCAGCGCCGCCGATCGGGATGATCAGGGTCACGCCCAGGACAAAGGCCAGCAGGGTCATCAGACCCAGCGACCAGATACTCTCGGTCATGCCGAAGTGCACCCCCAGCGCCACGGTGACAATCGCGATCAGGGCATTGAGATGATGCTGACCGGCGAACTTCACCGGCTTGCCGGAGATCAGTCCCTGGAGCTTGCCGAAGGCGATCACCGAGCCGGTGCAGGTAATGGCCCCGATGATGATGCCGACCGACAGCTCACCCATCAGCAGACCGTTCAGCTCACCGGCGGCGCGTTTGTTGAGAAAGGTGCCGATCGCGACCAGCACCGCCGCCATACCGACGAAGCTGTGCAGCGCCGCGACCAGCTGCGGCATCGCGGTCATCTGAATCCGCGCCGCAACGACCGAGCCGATCACCGCCCCGGCCGCGACGCCGGCGATGATGAAGCCATAGGACCTCACCTCGGCACCGAGCAGCGTGGCGCCGATGGCGATGACCATACCAGCCATCGCCAGGTAATTGCCGCGCCGGGCCGAGGCCGGGTGGGTCAGTCCCTTCAGGGCCAGGACGAAGAGAATCGCGGATACCAGGTAGGCCAGCGCCTGAGTGTTTGCAGAGATCTCCATCATGACTCCCTCAATCCTTCTTCTTGTCTTTCTTGAACATCGCCAGCATCCGGTTGGTCACCAGGAAGCCGCCGAAGACGTTGATCGAGGCGAGCAGTACGGCGAAGAAACCGATGATCTCGGCCGTCGCACCGACCTCGTCCAGGCCGGTGACCAAGAGCGCGCCGACGACCACGATGCCGGAGATCGCGTTGGTCAGCGCGACCAGCGGCGTATGCAGTGACGGGGTCACGCCCCAGATGACCCAATAGCCGATGAAACAGGCGAGTACGAAGACGTACAAGGCAACCAATGTGTCAGGCATGTTCTTTTCGCTCCAATGGCCTTGAAGTGCTGACGACCTCGATCCAGCCGGTCGATGGGCGCGGCGCAGACGCGTCCCGTTTCAGCGATTCAATTCGTCGATGATTGAGTCTGCGGTCGCAGCAGCGCCGCCTGGGTGATCTCGTCCTGCTCGAAGTCCTTCAACACCAGACCCTGTTCGCTCTTGTCCACCATGATGTCGAGCAGATTGGCGATATTCTTGGCATAGAAGGCACTGGCGTCACCCGGCATCATCGCCGGGTAGTTGGTATGCCCGACCAGCGTCACGCCGTGTTTGACAACGACCTGATCCGCTTCGGTCAGGGGACAGTTACCACCATTGGCGGCCGCCAGATCCACCACGACCGAGCCGTTGCGCATACGCTCGACCACCGATTCGGCCAACAGGGTCGGCGCCGGTCGACAAGGTATCAGAGCCGTAGTGATGATCACGTGGGCCTTGGCCAGTTCGTCGGCCAGCAACTGTTGCTGGCGGGCCTTGGCCTCATCGGAGAGTTCCTTGGCATAGCCGCCCTCGCCCGAACCGCTCTCGCCGATGTCGATCTCGATTGGCTTGGCGCCGAGCGAGCGGATCTGTTCCTGAGTCTCCGGGCGAATATCGTAGGCGTACACGTCGGCACCCAGGCGTCTTGCCGTCGCGATCGCCTGCAGTCCGGCGACTCCGACGCCGAGGATCACGACCCTCGCCGGCTTGGCCGCACCGGCCGACGTCATCATCATGGGGAAAAACCGGCCGTAGTGTGACGCCGCCTCGATGACCGCCCGATAGCCGGCGATATTCGCCTGCGACGACAAGGCATCCATCGACTGGGCCCGCGAGATGCGCGGTATGCGCTCCATGGCGAAGGGCCGTATCTGCCGATCCAGCAGTTCGCGAATCACGCCCTGCTCGTCGCAGCTCTCGATCAGACCGATGTAAACCGCGCCGGTCTGCATGGCGGCGATCTCATCCGGGTTCGGCTTCCGGACCTTGATCAGAATGTCGGCGGCAAGCGCCTCGGCGGCATCGACCAGGCGCGCACCGGCCTGGCCAAAGGCGTCGTCGTCATAACCGGCGGCGACGCCGGCCCCCTGTTCGACCAGGAACTCGAAGCCCTTGGCCGACAGCTTCTGCACCACGTCCGGCGTCGTCGCCACGCGGGTCTCCCCAGGCGAGGTCTCTTTGGGAACGCCTATCCTCATATATGCCCCTATACCCGCTCGGGTATCGATATCGTTCTTGTCGGTCTTCTTTCTGCGAGGTAATCGGCGAACAGCGTGTCTGGTTTCACCGATAGCGAGACCCGCGATTGTGCCCGGTTCACAGAATAATCAAAGCACTATCGCTGACGCGATGCAGCAATCCGCTTGCACTGGCCGGTAGACTCCGGTGCGTATGGATCAATGCCGCGCGAAACCACTGCATGAACAAGTTTGATCCGCCTCGATAAAGCAAGAGCCCGGCTTTGACACCCTGAATATATTAAGATATAATTATTTTATTATTTACTTACTATTCACCAACCGAGGTGGCTGGCCATGAATGACGATTGCCAACTGCGCGCCGGCGCAAGTCTTGAGGTGGCCGAAGTCGCGAAGATCGCCCAGGCCCTGAAATCCCTGGCCCTATACGACCTCCTGGCCCACGACCACGACGACGACCCTGAAGGCCTGCAGGAAATGGTTCAAGAGGGCCTTGACGCCGTCGAGAAGATCTTCGACTGCTAACCAATGTTGGCGGCGACTGCCGCCACAGCCGAGGGTCGGCATGTCCGGGAGTGGGGTCTTTATCGATTCCGCTCCCATTTCCTTACCCGCAACTCAGGCCGACCCTTTGGCGTGACGCTCCCGGCCATGGACTGGCCGGGAGCGTCACACTTTGGTTGGAAGGGGTCGGAGTCGACATCGACCCCGACCCCTTGTTCTGTGCAGTCGGATCACACGGCTCGGGTCAGGCGCAGCGCGCCCTCACCCTGCACGCCCCATCATGATCGTCGCTCCCCTGCGACCAGATTTCGTCGGTTCAAACTTCGGCTGACCCAGTCGACGTCGCTGAGCCGTGCAGCAGGCAGGCAACCCGATGCCCCGCCTCGATCTCCACCGTCTCAGGATATCGCTTCCGGCACTCTGCCATCGCCTGCGGGCAACGCGGATGGAAGTGGCAGCCGGGCGGCGGATTGACCGGCGACGGCATATCGCCCTCGAGCCGCACCTGGCGTCGCTCGATATTCGGGTCCGGCACCGGCACCGCCGCCAGCAGCGCCTGGGTGTAGGGATGCGCCGGGTGCCGCAGCACCTCTTCGACCGGCCCCTGCTCGACGATCCGGCCGAGATACATCACCGCGACCTCGTGCGCCAGATAGGCCACCACCGAGATGTTGTGCGTGATGAACAGATAGGCCAGCCCGAGCTCGTCCTGCAGCTCCCTGAGCAGATTCAGGATCTGCGCCTGCACCGAGACATCCAGCGCGCTGGTCGGCTCGTCACAGACGATCAGACGGGGTTCGACGGCCAGCGCCCGGGCGATGCAGATGCGCTGGCGCTGGCCGCCGGAGAACTCGTGCGGGTAGCGGCCAGCGGCCTCTGCCGGCAACCCGACCAACCGCAGCAGTTCCTCCACCTTGACGCGCCGTTCCAACCGGCTTCGACCAGGCCCTGGGTGACCATGCCCTCGGCGACGATGTCCTGCACCAGCATGCGCGGATTCATGGACGAGGCCGGGTCCTGGAAGATGATCTGGAACTCGCGCCGACGCCGGCGCAGCGCCGCACCGCGCAGTTCGGTCAGCTCCACACCGTCGAATCGCACCCCGCCGGCGCTCGGCCGGATCAGCTGCAGCAACGCCTTGCCGACCGTGGTCTTGCCGCAGCCGGACTCGCCCACCAGCGCCAGGGTGCGTCCCGCGGGGATGGCGAGGTCCACCCCGTCGACCGCCTTGACGTGGCCCACCGTGCGGCGAAACACCCCCTTCTGGATCGGGAAGTGGACCTTGAGCCGATCGATCGTCAGCAGCGGCTCGCCGGTCTCGGTCACCGCTCTTGGGGGTTCAATACCCGCCGCCTTGAGCTCGATCTGATCGGGTTCCAGGTGACAGAGATAGCCGCCGCCGTCGCTCCTGCGCCAGGGGGGTATTTGCCGCTGACAACGATCGACCGCCACCTCGCAGCGATCGGCGAAGCGGCAGCCGCCGAATTCGATGTTCAGCGGCGGCACCATGCCCGGAATGACGTCGAGCCTGCGCGAGCGCTTATCGGCACTCGGCAGCGAGCGAAACAGCTTGCGGCTGTAGGGATGCTGCGGCTGGCGGAAGAACTCGCCACCGGCGCGGTCTCGACGATCTGTCCGGCGTACATGACCGCCACCCGGTCGGCGACCTCGGCGACCACGCCGAGATCGTGGGTGATCAGCAGGATCGCCATGCCGGTCTCGCGCTGCAGGTCCTTGCAGCAGGTCCAGGATCTGGGCCTGGATGGTGACGTCGAGCGCCGTGGTCGGCTCGTCGGCGATCAGCAGCTCCGGCCGGCCGGCGAGCGCCATGGCGATCATCACCCGCTGCTTCATGCCGCCGGAGAGCTGGTGCGGATACTCGCCGGCGCGCTGCTGCGGGATCGGGGATGCCGACCGCGCGTCAGCAGCTCGACCACGCGCGCCTGCGACGCCGCGCCGCGCGAGTCCGGATCGTGCAGCCGCACCGCCTCGGCGATCTGGTGCGCCGACGGTCAGCACCGGGTTGAGCGAGGTCATCGGCTCCTGGAAGATCATCGCCGATGCGGCCGCCGCGCATCGCGGCGCATCTCGCAGCTCCGGCAGAGCGAGCAGCGTCGCGGCCGTCGAGCTGCACGTCGCCGCCGACGATCCGGCCCGGACGGCGGCAGCAGGCGCATGATCGACAGCGCGGTCATCGACTTGCCGCAGCCGGACTCGCCGAGCAGGGCGAAGGTCTCGCCGCGGCGGATCTCGAAGTCGACGCCGTCGACCGCCCGCACGGGGCTCGGGCCCTCGCCGAGGGCGGTGCGCAGATCTCTGACCTTGAGCAGCGGCGCCGCGGCATCCGGGGGCGGATTCGCGGCGGTGTTCGGTTTCAAGGCACTCACCGGCTACTCCTCAGGCGCGGATCGAAGGCATCGCGCACCACGTCGGAGAACAGGTTGGCGGCCAGCACCAGGGTGAACATGAAGACGAAGGCCGCCGCCAGCGACCACCAGACCATCGGTTCGCGCGCCATCTCCAGGCGCGCGCTGTTGATCATGTTGCCCCAGCTGTTCATGGTCGGGTCGACGCCGATGTTGACGTAGGACAGCACCGCCTCGGCCAGCACCAGGCCGCTGAAATCCAGCACCACGGTGATCAGCACGATGTGCATCACGTTGGGCAGGATGTGGCGCAGCAGGATCGTGAAGTGCGGCACGCCGAAGGCGTGCGCCGCCTGCACGTACTCCAGCTCGCGCAGCTTCAGCGTCTCGCCGCGCAGCAGGCGGCACAGCCCGGTCCAGCTGGTCACGCCGAGGATCAGGCACAGGAACAGCAGCGCAGGTCGGCGCGCTCGGTCGACGGCTGGTGAACTGCTCCGGGTGGTTGCTCATGTAGACCTGCATCATCAGCACCGCGGCGGCGATCAGCAGCACGCCGGGGATCGAGTTCAGCGTGGTGTAGAGATACTGGATGACGTCGTCGACCCAGCCGCGGAAGTAACCGGCCATGATGCCGAGCACGATCGCCGCCGGCAGCATCACCAGCGTGGTCAGGGTGCCGATCACCAGGCCGGTGCGGATGCTCTTCAGCGCCTGGTAGAAGACGTCCTGGCACCGACCTTGTCGGTGCCGAGCAGGTGGTACTTGCCGCTCAGCGCAATGGCGATTCCGCCGAGCAGCAGCAGAGCGCCCAGGGTCCAGAGCGCCGCATGCCAGGGGGTTTCGGTGCGCCCGGTCAGCAGCGCGGCAACCCGCTCGAGCGGCCGTTCCCCACCCGCCGCGCGCTGAGCCGGGCCAGCAGCAACACGATCAGGCCCCACAACAACAGACCCTGAATGGCTCCGCGAAGCGCAGTCAACAGGACATCGCGCGCCCAGTCTGCCTGCGGATCGGCCAGATGCGCGCCGCCGTATTTCAGCCGCGGATAGTCGCGCGTCTGCCCGCCGTCAGGCAGCTCGATGGTCTCCTTCGAGTAGGCATGGGTCGCCAGGGGCGCCGAGTAGGTCTTCTCGCGGCGCGCGCGCAGCGGCTCGACAATCAGATCGAACAGGCTGAGGACCCGGGTGGAATAGACCGCCTCGGCATTTGTCCCGGCGCCGTTCGTGGACTCCAGTCGAGGGTGGAAGTGCACCGAGTCGAGCAGTCCGATAATCACGTAGACCGCGAGCACCACCAGCGCACTCATCGCGGTCTTATTGTGCGAGACCAGCCGCCAGGGCGCGCGCAGGTGTTCGTGGCGGGTGGCGTACCAGGCGCCGCCAGCGGCCACGATCACCAGCAAGAAAATGAGCGCATCGGTCCAGAGGATGACAGGCTGCGGCATTACCCTCGCCCCTCAATCCAGCCGAACCCGGGGATCGACCAGGGTGTAGGAGATGTCGGTCAGGATCAGCCCGAGGATGTACAGCACCGCGCCGAGGAACACCATGGCCCGGACGATGGCGAAGTCCTGGCGCTGGATGGCGTCGATGGTGTAGCTGCCCAGTCCCGGGATGCCGAAAAAAGACTCGACCAGAAGGCTGCCGATGAACAGCAACGGCAGCACGATCACCACGCCGGTGAGGATCGGGATCAGGGCGTTCTGCAGCACGTGCCGGAACAGCACCCATTGCTCGGACAGGCCCTTGGCGCGGGCGGTGCGCACATAGTCGCGGTTGATCTCCTCGAGGAACAGGGTGCGATACAGCGGGTGCTGGCGCCGATCGAACCGATCACGCCGACGATCACCGGCAGGATCAGGAACTTGATCGCCCCCCAGCCGGTGTCGTAGCCGGAGATCGGCACCAGATCGAGCAGCTTACCGACCAGGAACTGCCCACCGATGATGTAGAACAAGGTCGAGATCGACAGCATGATCACCGCCACCACCACGCCCCAGAAATCGAGATAGGTGCCGCGGAAGAACGCCAGGATCAGGGCGAAGGTGATGTTGACCAGCAGTCCGACGATCAGGGTCGGCACCGCGATCGCCAGACTCGGCCACATCCGCTGGCCGATGTCATAGCCGATGTCGCGTCCGCTGTCGGACTGGCCGAAATCGAAGCGGAACAGCTTCAACGATTTTTGATACAGGATGGTGTCGGTGAAGGTCTCGATGCCTTCGGCCTGCGGATTGATCAGCAGCGGCCGATCGTAACCGTGCTCCTCCTTCCAGGCCTGTATGGCCTCGGCCGTGACCCGCTTCTGCCCGAGATGGGCGCGGGCCATCTCTTCCGGCGAATTGACCACGAAGAACAAGACGAAGGTCAGCAGATTCACCCCGAGCAGAATCGGGATGGCGTACAGCAGGCGGCGCAGAATATAGGCGGTCATCGCGCCGCACTCCGTTCGCGACGGCGGAAGCCGACAAAGGCCGGCACCACGACCGAAAGCAACAGCAGCAGCAGCAGGCCGATCGGCCACAACTTGGGCCGATTCCACTGCGCCTGTTTCTGCGCCCGCAGTTCGGCGTCGATACGCTTGTACTTCAGGGTATTGTTCGCCATCAGATGGGGCTTGGCGTTCTTGTACCAGGCGTGATGCAGGCCGAAGGACTTGGGATAGAAGCCCCACAGCCAGGGTGCGTCCCGCCGCAGAATCTCGACCATCTGATCGATGATGGCCTGCCTTACTTCTCCGTTGGGCAGGTTCTTCATCCGGTCGAACAGGGCGTCGAACTCGGGATTCCAGTAGTTCGAGGCGTTCTCGCCCTTGAAGTCGACCTTGCCGTTGGGGCCGTAGAGCAGGAAGAAGAAATTCTCCGGGTCGGGATAGTCGGCGTTCCAGCCCCAACTGTAGATCTGCGCCTTGCCGCTGAGCATCTTGTCCTGGAACCGGTTGTAGTCGGTGGCGCGGATCACCAGTTCGATGCCGAGCTTCTCGAACTGCTTGCGATACCAGTCCAGCAGGGCCCTGGCATCGGGGCCGGCGTTGGCCGTATCGTAGTAGAGGATCAGCGGCTTGCCCTCCGGCGTGCGTCCCCCGGGGTAGCCGGCCTGGGCGAGCAACGCGCGCGCCTGCTCGATCGCCCTGCGCTGCGGCCGGCCGTCCGCCCATTGATAGACAAAGGGGTTGATGCCGGCTTCGCCTTCCAGATAGCCGAATATCCCCGGCGGCAAGGGGCCGTGCGCCGCCTCGCCGCGACCGTTCTGGAAGATCGAGATGTACTCCTCCATATCCAGCGCGATCGAGATCGCCCGGCGCAGCAGGCGCGCCCGTTCCGAATCACCACCGACCAATGGGTCTTTCATGTTGAAGCCGGTGTAATAGATCGAGGTGTCCACTGCGGTATTCATCTCGATGCCCTGGCGCTGCATCGGCTCGGTCAGCCGGGGTTCACCGACCGAGGCGAACTGTACCGCCTGATCAAAGGCGTCGGAGGCGATACCCGAGTTGTCGTAGTAACCCTGCAGGAACTTGTTCCAACGCGGGATGGCCTCCTTTTCCAGGCTGTAGACGGCACGATCGACGAAAGGCATGATCCGGCCGGCGTCGTCCAGCAGTCCGGACTGGCGATCGTCCGCCATGCCGACGATGGGATAGGCCTCACCGCGGAAGTTCGGGTTGCGCTCCAGCACCATGCGCAGATTCGGGTTGTTTTCGCTCAGCATGAAAGGCCCGGTGCCTACCGGATACCAGTCGAGGCTGATGTTTTTCTCCTTCATCCGCGGCTGCTGGTAGAAGCGCTCGGCCTCCCACGGCATGGGGGCGAAGAAGTTCATCGCCAGCCAGTAGATGAACTGCGGATAGCTGCCCTGCACCCGCACCCGGTAACGGTAGCGGCCGGTGACCTCGACACCCGCCATGTCGAACGGGCGCAGGTCCAACCACTGCTCGGCCTCGCCGGCAGCCTTGCGCTCGGCCTGCAGGGTGCGGTACTCGGCCGTCAGCTCGCGAAAACCGACGATGTACTCCGCCATCAGCCCGGCGATCGGCGAATGATTGCCCGGGAAGGCCAGGCGCTTGATCTGGTAGACGAAATCCCCGGCGGTCAACTCACGGCTGTCGCTGTGCTCGAAATCGCGCAATTCGTGGACTCGTTCCAGCGCCTCGAGACTCATCGGCCAATAGCGGTAGGCACCGTCCCTGCTGCGGGCAAAGGCCGGGTGCGGCTGGTATTTAACCCCCGGACGAATGCGTACGTGGTAATCGGTGAAGGCAATCTGGCTTGGATCGACATCCTCGGCCAACAACGCACCGTCGTGGCCGTAGCGACGAATCTCGGGCATCGACTCCGCCACCTGCGGCTCGAGCTGATAGGGCCGCTGGAGAAAGTGGTACTGCAGCGGCGGCTCGTAGACCTGCGAGATGAAGGCCCATTCGTTGGAGCTGTAGGAGCGAGCCGGATCCAGGTGCTTGGGCCGTTCCGAGAAAGTGCCGAAATAGAGGTTGCGGCGGACCTGATCGGCCGAGTACGGATTGTTCCAGGGCGCACCGTCGCAGCCGGCCAGCAAGAGGGCAATCGCCGCCAGGGCAAGGCATCTCTGGATGACTGTGCCTGGCAACAAAAATCGAGCAGGAGTTCCGGCCATGGTCACGGTCATAAGGAGAATTTTGAACGCGCTTATTGTTTCCGGTAAGTTACGCACAGCACTCGGCGGGGTCATCTTCGCATTCCGCCAGCAGCTTGTCAGCACACCCTTCCAGCCCCAGGAGACACACATGGGTTTTCTCCAGAAAAACGCGCACTGATCGTCGGCGTCGCCTCGAATCGGTCGATCGCCTACGGTGTGGCCAAGGCCATGCACCGCGAGGGCGCCGAACTGGCTTTCACCTACCAGACCGACAAACTCAAGAGCCGGGTGGAAGGCAGCGCCGAGGAGTTCGGCTCGAACATCGTCGCCGCCGCTGGACGTCGGCAGCGACGAACAGATCGACCAATTGTTCGCCATGCTCGGCGAACAGTGGGACGGACTGGACATCATCGTCCACTCGGTCGGCTTCGCCCCGCGCGAGCAGCTCGAAGGCACCTACGTCGATGCCGTGACCCGCGAGGGGTTTCGCATCGCCCACGACATCAGCGCCTACAGCTTCGCGGCGCTGGCCAAGGCCGGGCGGGAGATGATGCGCGGCCGTAACGGCGCCCTGGTCACCATGAGCTATCTGGGTGCGGTGCGCACGGTACCGAACTACAACGTCATGGGCGTGGCCAAGGCCTCGCTCGAGGCCAATGTCCGCTATCTGGCCGACTCGCTGGGCCCGGAGGGAACCCGGGTCAACGCGGTATCGGCCGGTCCGATCCGCACACTGGCCGCATCCGGCATCAGCGGCTTCAAGAGCATGCTGGCCGAGGCCGAGGGCAAGACCCCGTTGCGGCGCAACGTCACCATCGACGAGGTCGGCAACGCCGCCGCTTTCCTCTGCTCCGACCTGGCCTCCGGGATCACCGGCGACGTGCTGTACGTCGACTCGGGCTACCATATCCTCGGCATGGCCTGAGGCCGGCCCGAGCTTGCGGCAGAAAGAAGGCGGCCTCGGCCGCCTTTCTTCCGCCTGACTCGATGCCCGTCAGCCGTTCATTCGTCGATGAGTTGTATGTCGGAGGTGCGTCGCAGCTCTTCGACGACTGCCTGAAACTCGCCTTGGGCCAGCTGACCGCGAATCTCACCACTGAGCCGCTCGCGTTCGGTTTCGGCCCAGTTATCCAGCGAACCATCATCGACCTTTTCCAGAGTGATGAGCGCATAATCGCCGTTTTCCAGGCCTACGCCGCCGAAACTTGGTCGATCCGCGGACGGATGCTCGAGGCGGAAGACCTTGTCAAGCAAGCGGGGCGATAACCGCCTGGCGGCGCGCTGCACAGCCCCCGGTGTTTCGATCTCCCAACCGCGCTGCTCGGCGAGTTGCGCCAGGGTCTGTCCGCCGTCCAGTTCTGCCAGCGCCGCCTCGCCGGCCGCTTCCGCCAATTTGGCGGCCTGTTCGACACGGTAGGCCTCGACGACCTGGTCACGGACCTCGTCGAGCCGCTTGAGGCGCTCCGCCTGATGCTCGATAACCCGCAGTACCACCGAGAGCTCGGGGCGGACTTCGATCCGTTCGCTGTTCAGACGCTGCACCAGGACATCGTCGTTGAAGGCACTCGCGATCACCTTCGGCGACGCCAGCTCCTCGGGGGGGTCATTCCGGCTGAACCAGTCGCTGGTCCTGATCTCCAAGCCGAGCTGCTCGGCGGCCGGCTTCAGACTGTCAGGATTCTCATAGGCGATGTCCGCCAGGCGCTCCGCCTGATCGAAGTACAGATTCTCCGCATCCCGGCGCCGATACGAAGTCTCCACATCGGACCGCACATCGTCGAAATTGGTATCACCGGGTTCACGGAGGTCGGTGACCTCGATGAGGTGATAACCGAATTGCGACAAGACAGGTTCGCTGACCACACCCGTCTGGAGCGAGAACGCGGCGTTTTCGAACGGCTCGACCATCATGCCGCGCTGAACCCAACCCAGGTCGCCGCCTTCGCCGGCGGAGCCCGGATCGTCCGAGGCCTCACGCGCAACCGCAGCAAAGTCTTCACCGTCCAGCAGCCGAACGCGCAAGGCCTCCGTCTTGGCCAGCGCTTCGTACCCCGACTCTCCATCGGCCTTTACCAGAATGTGCCGGACCTGACGCTCTTCCGGAGTCCGATACTGATCTTCGTTCTGTTCGAAGTAATTACGAAGGGTGTCTTCGTCAACGCTCACCTGTTTGCCGATCGCATCCAAGTCGAGGACGAGGTAGGCGACCTTGATGCGCTCCGGGACCGTGTAGGCGGCCGAGTTGCGGGCGTAGAAGTCCTGAACCACCTCGTCACTCGCCTCGACACCAGCGATGAAATCTTCGGCCTTGATTCGGGCGAAAGAGATGTGGCGCTGCTGTCGCAAGAGACGAGCCGATTCGGTCAACTCGCGTTCGGTCGAAAAGGACGAATTCACCAACGACTGCCGCAGCTGGATGGAGACCAGCTCCTGACGCGTGGTCTGCTCGTAGCGAGCCTGCGAGAAGCCATTGTTGCGCAACACCGTCTGGTAGAGCTGCGGATCAAATCGACCGTTGGACTGGAAGTAGGATTGCGATTGGATGAAGCCCTTCAACATCTCGTCGCCTACGCGCATCCCCCACTTGTCGGCGGCATGCAGAAGAACAAGGTCGCCGATCAAGCGATCCCGCACCTGTTCCGCAAGGATCCCCTCAGGAAACATCTCGGGGTCGTACGACTCGCCCAGTTGATTGCGGAGACGCTCTCGCTCGGCAACAACGCCCTGTTCCACCTGACGTTGGGTGACTTCCGCACCGGCGACGGTGGCCACCACCGGCTCCTGACCTAAACCGAGGTATTCCTGGATGCCCCAGAGCGCGAACGGGATACTGATGAGGATGACGATCACCCAGGCGATCCAGCCCTGAGCCTTGTCTCGAATGGACTGCAACATAGCGAGTAGTAATGTCTATACGTGGCACAAAGAAATGGGGTATCGAATGATACCCCAGTTCTTTACCTTGGATGGCGGAGTGGACGGGACTCGAACCCGCGACCCCCGGCGTGACAGGCCGGTATTCTAACCAACTGAACTACCACTCCAGTACGTGCTTGGTGGGTGCTGAGGGGATCGAACCCCCGACCCTCGCCTTGTAAGGGCGATGCTCTCCCAGCTGAGCTAAGCACCCGAAAGAGGCGCGTTAGTTTACGGCATCCTTGAACGCTTTGCCAGCCTTGAATGCCGGCGAACGCGAGGCCGAGATCTCCATCGGCTCGCCCGTCTTCGGGTTCCGTCCGGTGCGGGCGGCGCGCGCGCGGACCGTGAAGGTGCCGAAGCCGAGAATCGCTACGGTATCGCCGTTCTGCATGGCTTTGGTGATCGCCTCGATCATCCCATCCATCGCACGAGCGGCGGCAGCCTTGGAGATGTCAGCCGAGTCGGCCATGGCTTCGATCAGTTCAGTCTTGTTCATGGTGGAGTGTCCCCTATGAGATTTAAAACGCTGAAGGTCGCGAGTTCCCTTGCCCGATCAGCTTGAGTTTATGGTGGCGCCGCGGCGGCCGCGCGGAGAGGCGGTTTTATACCAAGTAGGAAAAATTAGTGTCAAGAAGAGATCGAGCCCGCCGGCAATTATACCGACGGGCTCACCGGTTGAACTAGCTCTTTTTAGTGCCTGAGGCGCTTACCGCTGGGGCTCTTCCCCTTTGCCTTCGACTCATCAGACGTTGACTCGTCGACCTTTTTCTCAGGCTCCTTGGTCTCGATGGTATTGGGACGCGGCTGTTCGACCAAAGCGACATCCAGCACCTCATCGATCCAGCGGACCGGGCGTATGTCCAGATTCTGCTTGATATTCTTAGGCATATCGACGAGATCGCGTTCGTTCTCGTGCGGGATCACTACCGTCTGAATACCGCCGCGATGCGCGGCCAGCAGTTTTTCCTTCAGCCCGCCGATCGGCAGCAGTTCGCCGCGCAGCGTGATCTCACCGGTCATCGCCACCTCGGCGCGAACCGGGATGTTGGTGAGTGCGGAGACCAGTGCGGTACACATTCCAATTCCGGCGCTCGGCCCGTCTTTCGGCGTAGCACCTTCCGGAACGTGGATGTGAACATCGAAGTTTTGATGGAAGTCTTGTTCCAGACCCAGGGCGTCCGCGCGGCTCCTGACCACGGTCATGGCCGCCTGGATCGACTCCTTCATCACGTCACCGAGCTGACCGGTATGCGTCAAGCGGCCTTTACCCGGCATCAGTGCCGCTTCGATGCGAAGCAGTTCCCCGCCGACCTCGGTCCAGGCGAGCCCGGTGACCTGCCCGATCTGATCCCGCTCATCGGCCATGCCGTAGCGGAAACGGTGCACACCCAGATATCTTTCCAGTGACTTCGGCGTGATCACGACCTTCTTGTCCTTGGCGTCCCTGAGCAGAACCTCCTTGACCACCTTTCGGCAGATCTTGGCGATCTCACGCTCGAGATTGCGCACGCCGGCCTCACGCGTGTAATAACGCACGATGTCGCGCGCGGCCGATTCGCGAATCACCAACTCGGACTCCTTCAGGCCGTTATTCTTCATCTGCTTGCTGATCAGATAGCGCTCAGCGATGTTGACCTTTTCATCTTCGGTGTAGCCCGACAGGCGAATAACCTCCATCCGGTCGAGCAGGGCCGGGGGGATGTTGAGCGTGTTCGCGGTGGCGACGAACATTACCTCGGAAAGGTCGAAATCAACCTCCAGATAGTGGTCCTGGAAGGTATGATTCTGTTCCGGATCGAGCACCTCGAGCAGCGCCGAGGCCGGATCACCGCGGAAATCCATGGCCATCTTGTCGATCTCGTCGAGCAAGAACAGCGGATTCTTGGTGGCGGCCTTGGTTAGGTTCTGGACGATCTTGCCCGGCATCGCACCGATATAGGTGCGGCGGTGACCGCGAATCTCGGCCTCGTCACGGACACCGCCCAAGGCCATGCGGATAAATTTGCGATTGGTCGAGCGTGCAATCGACTGCCCCAGCGAAGTCTTTCCGACACCCGGGGGACCGACCAGACAGAGGATCGGCCCCTTCAACTTACGCACGCGCTGCTGAACGGCCAGGTACTCCAAAATCCGTTCCTTTATCTTCTCCAGGCCGTAGTGGTCGGCCTCAAGCACCTCTTCCGCCGCAGCAATGTCATTGCGGATCTTGGTTCGCTTTTTCCACGGCACACTGACCAGAGCATCGACGTAGTTGCGCACCACCGTTGCCTCGGCCGACATCGGTGACATCAGTTTGAGCTTGTTCAACTCGGCGGTCGCCTTGGCCTTGGCCTCCTTGCTCATCCCGGCCTTTTCGATCTTATTGGCCAGTTCTTCGACCTCGTTCGGCGCCTCTTCCAACTCTCCCAGTTCCTTCTGGATGGCCTTCATCTGTTCGTTCAGGTAGTACTCGCGCTGATTCTTCTCCATCTGACGCTTGACTCGGGAGCGGATCCGCTTCTCCATCTGCAAGACGTCGTTTTCGCCCTCCATCAGACCCATCAGATGTTCGAGGCGCTCGCGCACCGAACCAATTTCCAACACATGCTGCTTTTCGTCCAGCTTCAACGACATGTGTGCGGCCATGGTGTCGGCCAGGCGTGATGCCTCGTCGATCGAGGCCAACGAGGTCAATACCTCCGGGGGAACCTTCTTGTTGAGCTTGACGTACTGATCGAACAAGGCAGTGGCAGAACGCATCAGAACGTCGACTTCCTTTTCCGGCAAGTCGATCAGGTCATCCATGGGAGCAACTTCGGCAGTGAAGAACTCGTCGGCATCCACGAAGCGCTCCAGCGTCGCGCGCTGCCCGCCTTCGACCAGCACCTTTACCGTGCCATCGGGCAGCTTCAACAGTTGCAGGATGCTGGCCAGGGTACCGACGCTGTACATGTCCTTGGGACCGGGGTCGTCCACATCGGCACTTCGCTGCGCGATCAACAGAATCTGCTTGTTGTCCTGCATGGCCGCATCCAGCGCCTTGATCGACTTGTCGCGACCAACGAACAGCGGGATGACCATGTGCGGGTAAACGACAACGTCCCGCAGCGGGAGTACCGGGAGAATGGTGCTTGCCTCGATAGGCATATCGTTTGACGTGTCTTCTTGACCCATGATTTCGGTTCCTCTGGTTCCGGATACTCAGTAAAGCGTATTGGACCTAACGGAAATAGAAACCCGACACGCTGAACAATGCGCTCATGCAGAGATCGGGGTAACTTGCTGGAGACTCGATCTGCTCGCCTTCCCTAGAGTTGGGGCATCGACGACGGATCTCAAGCTTTTAGAAATGGACAAACAACTCGCCCGGCATGGACCGGGCGTGGGTCGTGATTCAATCGGATGCGGCCAGCTGTGGTTGCTGCTCGCCACCGTCGAAGATGATGTAGGGTTCCGATTCGCCCTTGATGACGGCCTCGTCGATGACCACCTTGCTGACGTTGTCCATTGACGGCAGGTCGTACATGATATCGAGTAACACCTGCTCCAGGATCGTCCGCAGCCCGCGGGCGCCCGTCTTACGATCCATGGCCTTGCGTGCGATAGCCGCCAGCGCGTCGTCACGAATCTCGAGCTCGGCACCTTCCATGTCGAATAATCGCTGATATTGCTTGACCAGCGCATTTTTCGGTTCGGTCAAAATTCTGACCAATGCCTCTTCGTCCAGTTCCTCCAGGGTTGCCACCACCGGCAGGCGGCCGACGAATTCCGGAATCAGGCCGTAGTGGATCAGGTCTTCCGGTTCAACACCGCTGAGGACCTCGCCGACATTGCGTGTGTCCTCCCGGCTGCGAACCTCGGCGGAGAACCCGATGCCGCCCTTGTCCGAGCGATCGCGGATCACCTTTTCCAGACCGGCAAAGGCACCGCCGACGATAAACAGAATGTTACCCGTATTCACCTGCAGGAATTCCTGCTGCGGGTGCTTGCGCCCGCCTTGCGGCGGCACCGATGCCACCGTACCTTCAATCAGTTTCAGCAGGGCCTGCTGCACGCCTTCGCCCGAAACGTCACGGGTGATCGAGGGATTGTCCGACTTGCGCGAGATCTTGTCGATTTCGTCGATGTAGACGATCCCGGACTGGGCCTTCTCAACGTCGTAGTCACACTTTTGCAGTAGTTTCTGAATGATGTTCTCGACGTCTTCCCCGACGTACCCGGCCTCGGTCAGGGTCGTGGCGTCGGCGATCGTGAACGGCACATTGAGCATTCGCGCCAGAGTCTCGGCCAACAGGGTCTTGCCAGAGCCGGTCGGGCCGATCAGGAGAATGTTAGATTTGGCAATCTCGACTTCGTCTTTCCTGCCGCTGACCTCGAGACGCTTGTAGTGGTTGTATACCGCAACCGACAACACCCGCTTGGCCCGGTATTGGCCGATAACGTACTGGTCCAGGGTCTCGTTGATCTCTTGCGGCTTCGGCAGTTTGTTGGCCGATTCGGCGGCATTCTCCTGCATTTCCTCGCGGATAATGTCGTTACAGAGCTCAACGCACTCGTCGCAGATGAAGACGGAAGGCCCGGCAATGAGCTTACGGACTTCGTGCTGGCTCTTTCCGCAGAAGGAGCAGTAGAGGAGTTTGCCGTCGTCGCCTTTGCCGTGCTTGTCGTTGCTCATATCCGATATACCTTGTCTCTCACAAACGACCCTGTAATCTGCACCCGCTTCAAGATGTCGCGACCACCGCGGTCTTCGCCATCATATCGGAATGCGAATAGATGACAAGCTTGTTAATTTCAGCATATTTCGGGACAAACTGTCTTTTCCTGCCCCGTACGACTTACCTTCAGACCTCGCGCTCCGGTCGTCGGTCCAGGACCTCGTCGATCAGCCCGTACTCTTTTGACTCCTCACCGCTCATGAAATTATCACGATCGGTATCTTGCGCAATCTTTTCAATAGGTTGCGCCGTGTGATGCGCCAGAATCCGATTCAGTTTCTCGCGGATCAACAGGATTTCCTTGGCGTGGATCTCGATATCGGTCGCCTGACCCTGAAAACCACCCAGCGGCTGGTGAATCATGAGCCGCGAATGAGGTAACGCATAACGCTTGCCATCCGCACCGCCGGCCAGCAGCAATGCCCCCATGCTGGCCGCCTGACCGATACACATGGTGCTTACGTTCGGCCGGATGAACTGCATGGTGTCATAGATCGCCAGACCGGCCGTCACAGAACCGCCCGGTGAGTTGATATACAGGTGGACGTCTTTATCCGGGTTTTCCGACTCCAGAAAAAGCAGCTGGGCAACGATGAGATTGGCCATGTGGTCTTCGACCGGGCCGACACAGAAGATCACTCGCTCCTTGAGCAGACGCGAATAAATGTCGTAGGCGCGTTCACCACGAGCTGTCTGCTCCACGACCATGGGCACCAGACCCAGGTTCTTCGGACTGAACTCACTCATGTGCTTGATATCGGACATAGCTTAGGGTTCCTTTAAGATGTCGAATTCGATCACTTTATTGCTGACCCATCAGGTCATCAAATGCTTTCGGCTCGTCTTCGACAGAAGCCTGCTCGAGAACCCACTCGACCACCTGCTCTTCCAGCACGATGTTCTCGACACCGGCACGCTGCTCGCGGTCGCTGGAATAGAAATCGACCACTTCCTGTGGATCTTCGTAGGACTCAGCGAACTCGGCGATCGTGTCCTTAACCCGGTCCTGATCGACCGCGAGATTTTCCTTGCGGATGATCTCACCAATCAACAGCCCCAACTTGACCCGGCGCTCTGCCTGGGGCTCGAACATGCTGACGGGGAAATCCAGGGTATTGCCCTGACCGGTGCGACGCATGTCCTCGATCGTCTGCTGCTTCAGGCGGGCCGCCTCTTCGGTCACCATCGCCCTGGGCACGTCAACTGAATGCGCCTCGAGCACGGCGTCCATGGCACGATCCTTGAGTACCGAACGCAGTTTCTGCTTCAGCTCTCGCCCCATGTTCTTGCGAATCTCGGCCCGCAGACTGGCCTCCGTTCCATCTTCGACCCCGAAGGCCTTGACGAACTCTTCATTCATCTCGGGCTCGACCGGTTCCGACACCGAGTTCACCTTGATCTCGAAGACCGCATCCTTGCCCGCCAGATGTTCAGCCCGGTAATCCTCCGGGAATTTGAGCTCCAGAGTGCGATCCTCGCCCTTCTTGGCACCCAGCAGACCGGATTCGAATCCGTCGATCATGTTCCCCGAACCCAGGACCAGCGGCACGTTCTCGGCAGTGCCGCCGTCGAAGGCCTCACCGTCGATCAGGCCCTTGAAATTCATATTGACCGTATCGCCATCCTGGGCGGCGCGTTCGACCTCGTTCCAGGTGACGCGCTGCTTACGCAGTTTGGCGATCATCGCGTCGACATCGGCGTCGGTGATTTCGACCAGCGGACGCATGATCCTGGTGCTCGAAATATCGACCAGTTCGATCTCCGGAACGACTTCGAAAATGGCGGTGTAGCGGAAGGTGTCGCCCTCGGCCTCGTCAAACTCGATCTTCGGCTCACCGGCCGGCTTCAAGCTCTCTTTGGAGGCGGCCTCGAAGAACGTCGACTGCACCAGCTCGCCGTAGGCCTCTTGACGCACTTGCTGACCGAAGCGCTGGCGAACGACGCGCAGTGGCACCTTGCCCGGACGAAAGCCGTCCAATCGGGCCGTCTGGGCAATCTCCTGCAGCCTCTTGTCGACCTGCTCATTGACCTGCTCGGCCGGCACCTCGACCTTCAGCCGACGCTCAAGACCCTCACCCGATTCAACCGTTACTTGCATCTACTTAACCCCGGCGATGTCGCCTGTTCAGTCATCTATGCTAAAAAGACCAGGACGATCATCGTCTCGGGCCCCTCCAGAGTGTCGATATGGTGCGAAAGAAGAGACTCGAACTCTCACGGGTTACCCCACTGGAACCTAAATCCAGCGCGTCTACCAATTCCGCCACTTTCGCGTTCCTGCTAAATAAACCCTCAATTATACAGATCCCCACGTTTTCAGCCTATCTCGGATTTGTCAGCGCCGGACGCCGCCGCTGAGATCTCGGCATCATGCGGACGTTCTTTACGCTGATCGGCTATCTGCTGCTCTGCCTGCTCGTGGCGGCCGTGGTCAACTACCCGCTGTACGCCCTGCTCAGTCAGTTCGCCGAAGTGCGCGCCGACCGGGTGCTGTACCGCACGGCGATGCTGATCGCCGCCCTCGGCCTGTGGCCCCTGCTGCGCTCGCGGCAATTAAACGACCGGGCGAGCCTCGGATTTCCCCCGTCCTGGGAGGAATTCTGGCGACTCTGGCGGCGCGGGTTTCTGCTCGGCCTGCTGATCCTGGGGCTCCTCGCCGGCCACCCTGGTCCTGTTCGGCGTCCGCCCCCCAAGGCCGCTGGATGCCGCACTCGGTGTGGAATTGGCCAAGACGGCGGCCGTCGCCTTGGTCGCCGGACTACTGATCGGCCTGATCGAAGAGGTCTTCTTTCGTGGCCTGCTGTTCAGCGGCATCCGCAGACACCACCGCTGGATAGTTGCGGCGACGCTGACTGCGTTGTTGTACGCCTTTCTGCACTTCATCCGACCGACCCCGCCCCCCCCGGATCTGCCGATCGGCTGGAACACGCGGTTTCACTATGCTTTCCGGAGCGCTGCACAAGTACGCCACGCCGGAGCTGCATTACGACAGCTTCATCGCCTTGTTCGCGGTCGGGCTGTTTCTCGCGCTGGTCCGCGAGCACACCGGCTCGATCGCGCTCGGCATGGGTATGCACACCGGTTGGGTGTTCGTCATCAAACTGACCAAGAAGGCCACCGAAACCGACTGGCAGTCGCCCTATTCGACGCTGATCGGTCACTACGACGGGGTGATCGGGTGGCTGGCGACCGGCTGGATTGGGGTGATTACCCTAGGGGTTTATTGGTGGAGTCGGCGCCGTTCGATCGCCCAACGCAGCGAAGTCACGCGCGTGTGAAAATTTAAGTGCCGCTTCGCGGCGCGTCTGATTTGGGCGGGGCTTGTCGCGCCCCGCGGCGAGGTACTTTTGAGGGACCAAAAGTACCCAAAAGTCCTCTCTCCGTTATGAGGGCTGGGAGCCTGCGCGGTAGAGCTGGCGGATGCCGAGGGTTACCCAATTCGAGTGTTATCTGGGGGTCGTCTGAGGAACATAGTAGGTTCTATGCGACGAAAACGAGCACCGGAGCACGCCGAACTGGGGAGGCCGCAGGCCCGCCATGTTCTGCCGCGCAACTCCTGGTGGGCCAAGAACTTGGCCCACTAGATGACGCGGGAGAAGCTGGTCCGCTGCCGATCGGGGCTGAGGTAAGCGTCGAACACCATGCAGATGTTGCGGATCAGCAACCGGCCGCGCGGTAGAACCTCGATTCGGTCGCCATCCAGGGTCAACAGACCATCGGCCTGCATGGTCTCCAGGGCCTTCAGTTCGGCATCGAAATAGTCGCTGAAGTCCAGCCCCCAGCGCTGCTCGATGTCGGCGAAGCGCAGCTCGAAATTGCAGATCAGGCGGGTGATCACGTCGCGGCGAAGCTGATCGTCGCGGGTCAACTCGATACCGCGAAACACCGGCAGCTGACCGGCGTCGATGCGGGCGTAATAGTCATCCAGGGTCTTGACGTTCTGGCTGTAGGTCGGGCCGACCTTGCCGATCGAGGTGACGCCCAGCCCGACAGATCGCAGTCGGCATGGGTCGAGTAGCCCTGGAAATTGCGGTACAGGGTGCCTTCGCGCTGGGCCACCGCCAGTTCGTCGTCCGGCCGGGCGAAGTGATCCATGCCGATGTAGACATAGCCCGCCTCGGTCAGCTTGTCGCTGGTCATCTGCAGAATGTCCAGCTTCTCCTCGGGTCGCGGCAGCTCCGTCGCTTGATCCGCCGCTGCGGCTTGAACAGCTCCGGCAGGTGCGCGTAGTTGAACACCGACAGGCGGTCGGGGCGGCCGCTCGATGATCCGGTCCAGCGTGCGCGGCAAAGCTTTCGACCGACTGGAACGGCAGGCCGTAGATCAGGTCGATGCTGATCGAGCGGAAACCCTCGGCGCGAGCCGCGTTGAGCACGGCCAGGGTCTCGGCCTCGCTCTGGATGCGGTTGACCGCCTTCTGCACCCGGTCGTCGAAGTCCTGCACCCCCAGGCTCATGCGGTTGAAGCCGATCTCGCGCAGCAGCCCGACGGTCTCGGCGTCGGCCTCGCGCGGATCGATCTCGATGGAATACTCGCCGCTGTCGTCGTCGAGCAGGTTGAAATGCTGGCCGGTGACCGCCATCAGCTCGCGCATCTGCTCGTGGCTGATGAAGGTCGGTGTGCCGCCACCCCAGTGCAGTTGCTCGACCGGCGCGGCGCCGTCGAACAGCTCGCCCTGCATGGCCAGCTCGCGGTACACGCGATCCAGGTAGGGCTGCGGCCGTGCTGCGGTCCTTGGTGACGATCTTGTTGCAGGCGCAGTAGAAGCAGACGGTGTCGCAGAACGGGATATGGAAATACAGCGACAGCGGCTCGGCCGCTGGCATTGCTCGCCGCGCGGCCGGCGCATAGTCGTTCGGGCCGAACCCGTCGTGGAACTGCACGGCCGTCGGATAGGAGGTGTAGCGGGGCCCGGTCTGGTCGTAGCGATTGATCAGATCGCGATCGAATTCGAGTGTCTGCTTCATGCCGCAGATGCTAGCAGCTAAACCCGGACCGGGGATGACATAAGTCAAGCCTCAAATACCCCAGGGGCTTCCTCCCCCACACGAAAGGAGGGTGTCGTACTTCGACTTCGAGGACGGACGGCGATCCCCTGCCAGGACGCCGACGGGGTGACGCCCTCCCGGCTAAACCTGCGTACCGCGATCTCGCCGAGTCAGAGACCCTTCGCCGCGGTCGAGACCTGCGGCTGGACCGGGCCCGCTTCGCCAAGGTCCTGCGGCACCCGCACCAGCAGCCCGTCGAGGGCATTGGGCAGCTGAGTGATCACCACCCGATCGCCGTCGGCCAGCTCGTTGGAACGGACCAGTATCAGCGATCGGCCGTCATCGCTGCGGGCCTCACCCAGGCGCTCGACGCGCACCGAACGCATCCGCTCTTCCCGATCGACCCGATACACCCGATCGGTGCCGTACACCGCCTCGAACGGCAGGGCGATCGCCATGGGCTGTGGCGGCAGTCTCAGATCGAGTTGGACGAAGCGACCCTGCTGCAGCACGTCCGCGGCGCCGTCGATCTGAAACAGTGCCTCGACGCCGCCGCTGCCGCTCGACACCTCACCGGCCAGACGCAGCAGCTGGGCCTTGACCGGCTGAGCGTCGATCTCACCGCTGACCTGCAGCTCGGCTCCCCGCTGCCGTGCCTGGCGCACCACGGGCAGATGCCGCGCCGGCAACTGGGCCCGCAGCACCATGGCATCGGTGTCATACAGCTGAACCAGCGCATCACCGTTCCGCACCCGACTTCCCGGTGACACCAGAACTTTGGCGATCCGGCCGTTGAACGGCGCCGTGATCCGAGTGCGTTCCAGTTCCAGCTGCATCTGGTCGCGCAGGGCCGCGGCCCGGTCCCGCTCCGATTCGAGCTGAGCGAGGCGCGCCTTGTGATCGCGGACCGCCTGGGTGCGGGTGTTGACCGCGATCGCCTGCCGCTCGACCGCCTCTCGGGCGGTGTCGAGCTGCGATTGCGAGCCGAGCTTCTTATTCGCCAGATTGGTGACCCGTTCAACCTCGTCCCGGGCGAGGGCCAGCAGCCTCTTCTCTCTCGGCAGGGAGTCGCGATCGGCCCGGTGGCGGCTGAGTTCGGCCTCGATGCGCGACTCGGCCTCTCTCAGGGCCGCCTCGCGCTGCACCAGCAACAACTGGATGTCGCGATCGTCCAGGCTCAACAGCAACTGGCCCTCGAACACGTCATCACCCTCGATCACCTCGATCGACCGAACGTCGGCCGCCACTCCGGCGGTCAGTTGACTCGACCAGAGCGATTCGACCCGACCGTACAGGGTGATCACCGGGGTCCGTTCCGCGGGTGTGACCGGCTGCACGCTGACCAGCCAGGCCTTTTCCTTGACCTCGACCGGTTTGGCCTCGGGCCGGCTCTTGATCAGCGCGAACGCAACACCGGCGGCGAGCCCGATGATCAGCACCGGCAGCAGGAAACGGGATTTCAGCGCGCCGGTCTGGCGGGGTTTGGATCGCGGCGAGGCAGGCATAGACGTTGAATCAGTGTTGGATGGCGATTTGGAACCCGTCGGGGGGCCGAGGTTCCGCATTGTCGCCGCTCGTCGACGATTCACAAAGCCGTATCGCTACCGTGGGAGGCGCGCCCTCGCGCCGATGGGGCTTTGATCGAGGCAGATCGCGGCGAGGCGCCGTTCCCACGGGATGTCACTCGGATTCGGAGTCCGCCTTGATTCGGACCCCGTCGCGTTACTTGTTCCCCTGCAGGATTTCGCGATAGGTGTGTTCGCTGAACATCGAGGCCGAGATCCGCACCGAGGGGATGCGCAGCAGGTTGTTCAGCACCTTGGTCCCGTGCACGAACAGGATCTCCGGCTTGACGTTGACGTGCGGCATGCCCGACTGGGCGGCGCGCAGGCTCTCGAACTCGACCATTACCAGATACTCGGCAGGCGCCGTGTAGCCTTCCCAGACCTCGGCGGTGCGCTTGAGCTTGGAGCCGGAGCTGTCTTTCAGGTCCTCCATCAGCGACTCGACCGTGGCGTGGCCCGAGCCCAGCGTCGACATGCCGACGCGCTTGAGGATCTGGTAGCCGAGCACCCCGGCGGTCTCTGTCAGCATCTCCATGGTCTGGATCTCGCCGGCCTCGAACTCGTCCTCCTTGCCCGGCCGGACGATGTGGCTGGCGAGCACCATCACGGTCTCGCCGGAATCGACCGCGTAGCCGTCCGTGCCGCCGCCCGACTGGCTGCGTTTCAGCATTTGATTCATGGAGATCAGCTTCGGCAGCTCGCTCTTGACGATCCGGTACACCGGCTCCTCCGGGCCGTCGAGCAGCACCGAGCCGCACTTGGCGCAGGAGTCGACCACCACGTCCTCGAAGGTCTCGTGGAAGTTCTCGTGCGCCTCGACCGAGTCCCAGTAGGTCAACTGATCGATCCAGATGTGCGACAGTTCGGCGCCCATATCCGAGGCCGCGCCCCAGCGCATGCCCATCGGGCAGCTGCCCATCTGGCGCATCAGGTTGAAACCCTTGAAACCGGGCGTCAGCGCGGTGGCCAGGCACATCTTCGAGCTGGCCTCCTTCATCATCCGCATCAGGTTGGGATCGTTCTCCACCAGCACCTTGTTGATGGCGACGTACAGCGGGGACTTGGGTTCGGCGTCATAGGCCGCTTTCAGATCGATGGTCATGGCGACTCCTGTAGATTGCTGCTGGACCAATAAAAGTGGCGCGTATTGCGCGGGCTTCGTCCGCGGATTGCAAGGGCAAATGTCGATTCCTACGCGATACACATGGGGTTAGCGCATGAGGGGCGCCGCCAATACGCCGGGCGTCGATCCGTTCAGCGATCTCGCTCAGGGTGAATTCCATACTCGCTCCGTCAAAAATCGTGTTGGGAATCAATCAGCCGCCAGGCCACCCAGGAACCGGCCAGGGCCAGCGCCGCGGCGACGAGATAGGACACCACCGGCCCGGCCGGCTCCCAGATCGCCCCGGTCAGCAGGCTGCCGGCCGCGCCGCCGGCGCCGAAGCTGATGCTGCTGTACAGGGCCTGGCCGCGGCCCTGGGTGCGGCCGCGGAAGTAGTGATGCACCAGATGAATGGCCGAGGCGTGGAAGGTGCCGAAGGTCGCCGCATGCAGCAGCTGGGCGAACAGCAGCATCGGCAGCGACTCGGGAAACAGGCCGATCAGCACCCAGCGCAGCGCGGCGATGAACAGGCTGACGCCCAGGATCAGCCGCCCGCCCCAGCGCGTCAGCAGGTGGTGCATGACCAGGAACAGCACCACCTCGGCGAGCACCCCCAGGGCCCAGAGCTGCCCGATCAGGGTCTTCGAGTAGCCGTGGTCCTCTAGATAGATCGAGTAGAAGGCATAGTACGGGCCGTGGCTCATCTGCATCAGGAACACGGCGGCGAAGAAGGCCAGGATGGACCGCCGGCGCAGGATGCTGCCCAGCGAGGCCTGCTCGGGCGGATGGGCCTCCGGATCTGGGTCGCGCACCGTCAGGGTCGACAGCCAGATCCCGGCGTAGATCGCCAGCACCGCCCACAACACCATCCGCGGTCCGTCGGCATCGACCCACACGCCGACCAGCATCACGGTCAGGATGAAGCCGATCGAGCCCCACACCCGGATGTGGGCATAGCGGCGCACCTGCTCGCCGAGATAGGTGAAGGTGATCACCTCGAACTGCGGCAGCGAGGCGTTCCAGAAAAAACTGTAGATCACCATCACCGCGGCGATGGCCCAGAAGCTCTCGCTCCAGAACATGGCGCCGAAGGCGATCACCGAGACCAGCGAGGCCAATCGCACGATCATCACCCGGCGGCCGAGGTGATCGCCCAGCCAGGCCCAGATGTAGGGCGCGATCATCTTGGTGCCGACCAGGATCGCCATCAGCTGACCGATCGCCAGGGCCTTGAAGCCCAGATCCTTCAGATACAGGCCCCAGTACGGGACCAGGGCGCCGAGCGCGGCGAAGTAGAAGAAGTAATAGGCCGACAGCCGGCCGTAGGGCAACGCCCCCGGCCGGCGTCCCGACGGGAGGTCGCCGGGCGTCGGATCAGTACTCACGGTCATTCAGAAGGATGCCGACCTCAGCAACCGGCCTGCGGCGGGATGACCGGCGTAGCCGGATGGACATCGGCGTTCTGGCCGCGCTGGCGCAGGGCGTGATCCAGCAGCATGATCGCCAGCATCGCCTCGCAGATCGGCACCGCGCGGATGCCGACGCAGGGGTCGTGCCGGCCCTTGGTGATCACGTCGACCGGGCTGCCCGGCGATGTCGACGGTCTGGCCGCCGAGGCGAATGCTCGAGGTCGGCTTGAAGGCGACCCGGGCGACCACGTCCTGGCCGCTGGAGATGCCGCCGAGCATGCCGCCGGCGTTGTTCGACAGAAAGCCCTCGGGTGACATCTGGTCGCGGTGCTCGGTGCCCTTCTGGCGCACGGACTCGAAGCCGGCGCCGATCTCCACGCCCTTGGCCGCGTTGATGCTCATCAGGGCATGGGCGATATCGGCGTCCAGGCGGTCGAAGATCGGCTCGCCCCAGCCCGGCGGCACGCCGTTGGCGACCACCGTGACCTCGGCGCCGATCGAGTCGCCGGACTTGCGCAGCGCGTCCATGTAGGCCTCGAGTTCGGCCACCTGCTCGGCGTCGCGGCCAGAAGAAGGGGTTGTCCTCGACCGGCGCCCAGGCGAAGGCCTTGGGTCGGTTCGGCCCGAGCGCGCGACAGATAGCCGCGCACCCTGACGCCGTAGCGCTCGCTCAGATATTTCTTGGCGATCGCGCCGGCGGCGACCCGCATCGCGGTCTCGCGCGCCGAGGAGCGGCCGCCGCCGCGATAATCGCGCACGCCGTACTTCTGCATGTAGGTGTAGTCGGCATGCCCGGGCCGGAACTTGTGCGGCGATCTCGCCGTAGTCCTTGGAGCGCTGGTCGGTGTTGTGGATGATCAGCCCGATCGGCGTGCCGGTGGTCCTGCCCTCGAACACGCCGGAGAGGATCTGCACCTCATCCAGTCTCCCGCCGCTGCGTGGTGTGCCGGGTCTTGCCCGGGCGGCGGCGCTCCAGATCGGGCTGGATGTCCGCCTCGGAGAGCGCCATCCCGGGCGGGCAGCCGTCGACGATGCAGCCGATGGCCGCCCCGTGGCTCTCGCCGAAGGAGGTGACGGTGAAGAGTCTTCCGAAGGTGTTTCCAGACATGGTGCTAGCCCGCATATTGCATGAGGGGATCGGAATTTCTGGGAAATCTGGCTAAGCAGCTTGGTCGATCGACCGAAGAGGCATAGCCGTAGCTATGGCTCGAGGGGGATCGGGCGAGATGCAACGCCAGATTTTTCAGAAAACCGATCAGGACAAAACGTGACGTCAAAGACGGTGGCCTTAACAGACCCCAAGACGCGTATTTCGTGCAGTAAAGCCAAAGCATGGAGTCCGCCCTTGTGCAATATGCGGGCTAAGCCCGCATCATTCGAGTGCCGAGTCGATTCTCGACAAGACCCCGAATTGTCGCGGATTGACGGGCCGGGCTCAAACCCGGCTCCACGCCACCCCATCGAGAGACACCAGCGGCGTCCTCCGGACAGAGATAAAGTCACGCCAAACGCCACCGGGCACGGCAAACGCCACAGCCCCAGAGCGCCGGGCTCAGGTCTGCCAATAGCTCGAGACCAGCGCCAGGGCCTCGTCACGGCGGACCTCGACCGCGTCGCCCCAGTCACCCAGGCCATGATCGGCAACGAACCCCGCCATGGCCTGGATCAAGGGTTCGACCTGAGCGTTGTGCAACACGGACCCGTCACCCGCCTCCATCCGTTCGACTTGAAAGCGGTCACCAAAGTACCAACCCCGCACGTCCATGGTGTCGCTGGATCCGAGGGTGCTGATACGCAGATCTCGGCGTGACCGTTCGAACGTCAGTTCCAGAGGATCGTAGTCGGTGACCAGCCGATCGGTCTCATTGTTTCGACGATCGATGTTCAACAGGTCGTCCGAGCCGGCGCCCGCATCGAAGACAAAGGTATCTTCACCCCCGGCGATCGCGTACAGGAAATCATTGCCGGGGCCGCCATCGAGCCGATCGTTGCCGAGGCCATCACTGATACGGTCATCGCCAGGGCCACCGAACAGCTGATCGTTGCCTGTCCGACCCAGAAGGTAGTCGTTCCCTGCCCCGCCGAAGACAAGGTCATCGCCGGCACCCCCGGTCAAGAAGGCACGGGTGCTCACATTCAACTCGAAACCACTGACCACACTCTCGCCGCTGCGGTCGGTCGCCGTGACCTCGAGATCGAAGTCACCCGACACCCCGGCAACAGGCGAACCGCTGAACCGGGCGCTCGACGGGTCGAACTGCAACCATCCCGGTAACTCCGAACCGTCCGCCAGGCTTGCCGAGAACGTCAAGACATCGCCCTCGTCGGGATCGAGGAAAATGCCTCCCGGGATCGCGTAGTCCAATGCCGCGCTCGTGGCGACGAAGACGTCGAGCAGAGACCCCGCGACGAGCGGGGCGTTGTTCACCGATACCGCGAGCGCTTCGATTTCACCCGCCGACCACAAAGAACCATCCTCGTAGACCACCTGTTCGATCCGATGGTCAGGATGGGCATACCATTTCTCGACCCGGATCTGTTGATCCTGGGAACCGAACCGGAGGATCAGGTCGTCCCCCGTGCGCAGCAGCTCGGTCTCGTCTCGCCAGATTCCCGCTCCGAGCTGCAGTACGTCCATCTCGCCGACTCTGGCACCGCTGTCGAATATGAGGTCTACCCCGTCACCCGTGCCGTAGAGATAGAGATCGCTGCCTCCCCCTCCTTCGAGACGGTCGTTTCCGCTGCC
This sequence comes from uncultured Gammaproteobacteria bacterium, assembly GCA_963765415.1. Classification (GTDB taxonomy): domain Bacteria; phylum Pseudomonadota; class Gammaproteobacteria; order Chromatiales; family Chromatiaceae; genus CAVXWS01. Next base: position 60,926 of record CAVXWS010000031.1, on the reverse strand, counting down.
GCCCATGAGCACATCGACGCGGCCGCTGCCGATGAGCGTGTCGTCTCCCGACTCACCGACCAGATGACCACCCGCCGCATCGGCGGTGAATGTCTCCGACGCATCCGTGCCATGGCGCTGCACGAGTTCATAGTCGGGGTCCAAGACACCGGGCCCCGCCATGGCCGCCAGGTCGTCGAGGCCCAGTACGGTCCCGTCGGCCAGGATCAGCTCTTCGATCCCGATACCCAGGTCCCCCTCGAGCCACTCCCAGTCCGCTTGGGCCCAGGTGCGATCCCGGCGCTCGGGGTCGTTCCAGACCTCAGCCCGCCATGCCTCCGAGCGCTGTCGCGGCATGACCAGGCGCAGACCCCGGTCGACACCCCAGCTGATGTTCAAGGTAGGAAACAGCTGGTTCCACCCCATCTGTTGAACGCCCCAGGAGAAGGCCAGGTCCGCGGAATCGACGCCGGCGGAAAGCTCGAGTCGATCCTTGTCGATGCTGCCGCTTTGAACGAACTGCTCGATGAGTTCCGCGTCGTAGGGATCCGCCAAGGGAATCTCCGGCATGCGCGGTCCCGATTGGGCCAGCCTCAGGAGCGCATCCTCTTCGGTCAGCCCGATACCCTGGCTGGCGTAGTACCAGGACTTGTAATCCGACCACCAGACCCCGGTCTCGTAGCTGATGTACATCTGAGCAAGATCCTGGATCAGATCCACCCCCGGTTGCTCGACATCGACCAGGTAGCGATCATCGCCGCCGGCCCCGTCCTGGAAGTCACTGTCCGCACCCCCTGCCAGCACGTCGTCGCCATAGGCGCCCGAGAGTCGGTCCGAGCCCCCGCCCCCGGCGAGAAATCCTGGTCGAGATACCAGCGCGAGCCGATCGTCGCCGGCCGCTCCGTCGAGCACGCTCTGAGTGCTGGCGAAGATCTGGTTGTCCGCGCCGTTACCCTGCAGATGCTCCACGACGAAGTTCTCCTCGGCACGATTCAGGCTCACGACCCCGTTTCCCGCACCCAGAACCCTTCGCTCCCGGGTCACGGTCTGGCTGACCAGTTCGGTGTAGATCTTGGTGGCACTGCCATCGAGATCGATCACAGAACTACTGGTTGGCGGTGGCGAGTCGGCCCGCACCGTTTGCGCCGTGTAGGCCATCTCGACCGACGGCAGGCTCTGTGATTCCCAAGCCGAACTGCGCTCGGATCGATACGTGTCGGAGACCTCGACGGCATCGATCCGAAACCCGGACATGCGCTCCCAAAAGGCCGACCTGTATTCGACAGCGCCGCTTTCATAGACGACCTGCCTGAGGTTCGGCCCGCTCACCGCCGTACTGCGGGTGACCAAGGTATTTTGGCTCGTCGGGTCGTACGTCGATTGCTCCGTGATCGTGGTATACGTCTCGTAAAGTCCCTCTACCGGCGAGCGTGTCAGGCTACCGTCCCCGTTGCGAACATAGCCGGAGGCGATGCGATCGTGAATGAAGTCCGCTTTGAGCCTCTGCAGATACTCGGCCTGTGCCGCGGCAAGAGGATCGTTTGCCGTTGACCAACCCGATTTCTCGACAACCGATTCGAGCGCAACCGACTCGCCCGGACCGGCCCCTATCCCCCAATCCTGCAACGCCGCATAGTAGTCTCGGATCGTGACCCCGATCCCGGGCGCGCCGTCGACGGCCAGACGCAGGTCGTCGCCTTCGCGCCAACGCACCAGGTCGCTGAGGGCAAGCCCGCGATCGAGTCGAATGCGATTGGCGCCCTGGGCGTCGCTGAGCACATCGTGTCCGCTGTCGAAACCCAGGACATAGATATCGCTCCCGGCACCTCCTGCCAACTCGTCGTCACCCCCAAGACCGTCGAGCAGGTCGTCTCCTTCATGGCCGATCAAATGGTCTGCGAACCCGGTGCCGAACAAAGTGTCGTTCTGCACCGAACCTTCCACCGGGGTCACCGGCATCGCCGCGAGGAACGAGGTGTCGATCTCGGTACCGTCGGCAAGTTCGAAGCGCTCTATCCGCGCCTGTCCGTTGAACCAGGCCGACAAGGTCACCGCATCACCTTGGCTGCCTATGCCTATCACCAGATCTCCATTCGAAAGGCGCGTGAACGAAACGGCATCCAAGCTCACTCCGTCGCCCAAACGCAGCACATCGACAGCGCCGGGATCTTCGTCTTCCTCGTAGAGGGTTTCGGCGCCATCGCCAAGGGCGAACAGGTAGGTGTCGCTGCCGGCGCCGCCGTAGAGCGTGTCCGCCCCCGATCCGCCCGATAAGGTATCGCCATCATCACCGCCGAACAGTTGATCCGCACCGGCCCCGCCCGTCAGCACATCCGCACCCTCATGGCCCTTGAGGATATCGTCCCCCTCTCCACCGAGCAGGACATCGGCGCCTCCGTGGCCGCTCAAGCGGTCGCCACCCGCGCTGCCGGACAGCCAGTCGTCGCCCTCGAAACCGTGCAGAGAATCGTCAGCCTGCCCGCCCTGCAGTCGATCGGCCAGACTGCTGCCGCTGAGATTCACCGGGGTGAGCATTCGCTGGGCGACGAGTTCCTCCAGCGAGAGCGAAGCGGCATCCGCGAACGCAACGGCACCCAGGGCCGCTGCCGACCCGGCGTCGACCTGGACGCCATCACCCTCGCCGTAGTCGAAATACAGGGAACCGGCACTGGACCGATAGAGATCGACATCTCCAGCGCCGATGCCGGCACCGAACTCGATGCGGTTGAGCCCCTCGGGGTCATTCAACCGGTCCAGGCCGTCGCCACGATCGAAGAGGAACGCGTCGTCACCGACTCTGCCGTACAGGCTGTCCCGACCGCTCCCCCCGCTCAGTCGGTCGTCCCCTTCTCCGCCATCGAGGACGTCTCCACCCGAACCGCCGAACAATCGGTCGTGACCGGACTCCCCGGCCAGGATATCCGCACCGGCACCGCCCTCGAGGGTATCGTTGCCCAGGTCGCCGCCCAGGGCATCATCTCCGGCGCCTCCGTAGAGCGCATCGTGGCCGGCGCCGCCCCAGATCTCGTCATCATCGTCGCCGCCGTCGAGCAGATCGTCACCACCCCGACCCCATAAGACATCCTCGCCGCCCTTGCCGAAGATCCTGTCCGCCGACCCGACGAGGTGATCGCCCCCGTCGCCGTCCAACTGATCCATGCCCGAGCCGCCGTAGATGGTGTCGCGGCCGGTGCCACCGATGACCTTGTCGTCCCCGTCCCCGGCATCGATGAGGTCGTCACCTTCGTTGCCGAACAGGTAATCGTGTCCGCTGCCACCGATCAGGACGTCGTTCCCCTGTTTCCCGGCGAGCCTGTCGGCACCGACCTCGCCCATGAGGACGTCGGCCCCCTGGTTGCCAATCAGCAGATCATTGCCGGCGCCGCCGGAGAACCGGTTCCCCTGGTCATCGACGGACTCGTAGAACTCGATACCGGTCTCGTAGGCCTGGGAACGATTCGCTGAGGCATAGGTGATGGTCCCCTGATCCCCTTCGGCGACATAGCTGAAGGTCTCCCAGAGACCGACCGAAGACCCCGATGTGTTCGACGGCGGCAAGAACTCATAGTCGAATCGCGCCGCACCGGTCTGCTCGTCGAAGTAATAGTGTGGAAGCACCCTCACACGCGACTGCCAACCGACATCACTCCAGATCAGTTCATCGACCTCGGCATTTCCCGAAGAGCCCAGATTGAGAAACAAGTCGTCGATGACGACGTCGTCACCCTCCCCGGCCCGAACGATGTCTGCGCCGGCCCCGGTGAAGATCTCGTCGTTGCCGCCGCCACCCCAGACGACATCATCGCCATGCCAGGCCTCGACCCGATCATTCCCCGCTCCGCCGTCGACAAAATCGTCTCCCGCCGCCCCGCCGAGGAAGTTGTGCGTATCGTCGCCGAGCACGGAGATCGAGTTGCCAAAGGTCGGGCCGACCTCCGCGATCCCTTGAATCCCGAGCAGGTCACCCAACCAAACGGAATCGTTGATCGGATAGGCGTTCATCGACACGGTCGTGCCCGCCTCTAAGCGAATTTCCGTGGCCGGCTCACTCGCGTGCGACTCCTCCAACGTCAGGCCGAGGTCGCCGTTTCCGAAGCCCTCGATACGAATCGAATCGTCGATCAGCAGCGTCCCGCCGGTGGCGAGGTCGCCGTCCAACACCAGGGTGTGTCGGTTGTCCTGGCTGCGCCAGATGCCCGCGGCGATCCGTTCGCCTGCGCTCAGGCGCGCGCCGTCGAACTCGATGCTGCCGAGACCATCGATGTCGAATAGGGTGTCTAAGCCATATCCGCTCTTGTAGACATAGGTATCCTCGCCCGCGCCGCCCTCGAGATAGTCATAGCCCCCACCGCCTTCGAGTCGGTCGTTGCCGGCACCGCCGTAAAAATGATCGTTCTTGTCACCGCCTTGATTGAGAAGATCCGCCCCCGGGGTGCCGAAGAATACCCGCCGGCTGGGGTCTGAATTCGGTGTGTGCGGTTGAATCGTGACCTGGTCGCCCGCTTCCAGGTCTCTATACTCGACGAACTCGGCGCCGGTAATCGTCTCACCCGATCGATTGGCTTCCAACAATGACACCAGGAATCCTGCGCGATCTTCCAGGTACTGGACCGTCAGCCCGGTGCCGGTCGCCGGATCATGAAGGGCTAACTCGCCACGCTGCACACCAGCCTGATAAAGGCTCGGATCGCCCGCGATCGCGAAGGGATCGAGGTGTACCAGGGCGTAGCGATGTGCGACGCTGTCGATCGCGTGCTCGACAAGCGCAGAAACATCGAGACCGACCAACGAATGCACCTCGAGAAGACCCGCATCCTGCTCGAACAACGGATTACTCTTCAAGTTAAATAAGTTCCTATAGAAGGATTCTCGATCGATCTCAATGGCGAGAAAAGCGTGTCCGAAAACATCACCCAAAGACGACAGGGCTGCCTCCAAACGGTTGTCGATCAGCGCAGCCGACGCCCGTAGGATATCCGTGATGTCTTCGAAGCCGACTGTCGGATCCAGGCTGGCGAATAGATCATAGACAGCGAGGGCGTCGGTGATCCTGCTGATTCTATGTGCCGCCAGAGCGTCGGACAGGTTATCGCTTTCTCCCTCGGAGAACACGGTCTCAACCGGGCCAGGGACGTAGCCGATCTTGTTGACAATGTCACCCTTGACATCAAAGTGATGCATCAGATCGTGATTCCATCCCAAAGCAGTTTGGCCGCCCGACGTATTTCGGAGCAGATCGAAGAAGGACTCACTACCGAGAGGAAATTGACTGCCTCTGAGTGAGGTATCAAAGCCCGGTGCCACATAGGTATGCACGGCGTCGATCGAACCCGGTGCCATCCGGCTCATGATCATGGCCAAGTGGCCACCCAGAGAATGACCGGTAACCGAAAACCGCTTTCCTGCCAGCGGACCATCGTTCTTCGCAACGCCCTGATCATAAGCGGCGATATTGGCTGGAATGAGCACGACACCCGCCTGGTGATTCACCACTGCTTTTGAGTACTGATAGTGGCGCACCATCTTCCCCGACTCAGCGGTCAAATCGAGATAGAAGTTATACAGATCCAGGGTTTGCTCGATCGCTATACCGTCCGACCCAAGGTCGAAGAAATTGGCCGACCAATCGATAACACCATCGGCGCCGCCGTCGATTGAGAACACGTCCTCCGTACCACGAACAGCAAGCGTCAACTCTCCCGTAAGCTTGTTTTCAAAGAGTGTTGCCGAAAAACCGGATGAGGTGTTGGGCTGGTGGGCGACGACTCGCCATGTATCAATAAACTGCTGGGATTGTTTATGCCCGAGAAGCCATCATTCCTACTGAGTGAGAGCCTTCTTGACCTCGGATTCCTCAAAAATTCCGTCGGGTCTTTGCGCAAGTACAAAGTCAGCGTAACTAGCTTCAGAGAGCAAAGCTTGCTGACACGGCATTGTTAGGATCCATTTTTTCCTCTCCCTAGTGATTTTAACGATTGCCCATATCCATTGAATGCAATCTTTTCCGGTCGTCTAGCCTGCTCACATGACTTGGCATTCAACCAGAACTTGAACTCTCGAGGATTCCACCAATCAATCTCTCGATTAAACCAACCCTTGCCAGAACGCATATCTACATATCTCGCTAGTACCTCACCCGTTCTCTACATCAACGATTCGTGTTTCTTGCTTTGTCAGCGCCATCGGCCATTCCTCATCGATCCAGTCCCTCGCAAATCGCTGGCTTGATCAGATGACGAGTGCGGTTACCTTCTACGACGAAATCCGTACCCTCGTAAGGCACCAGTGTCTCGGCCGCCCCGGGGTTCTCGTTCTTCCATTGCTCTACCGACTTGTACTCGGTAAACCCCCCCTGGGTTTCGCACTGGTAGTAAAAGGTCCCCCAGACCACCGGCAGATCCCAGAACCACAGCAGCAACAACCCGATCAAGGTCCACCGACCCGCTCGCTTGCCCATGGCGTACGCCAGTCTTACGATGATCAGGGACAGCACGAAAAATACGGCCACAAAAAACAGGGGGCCGCTAAGGACGACAAAGCCGAGCAATTCTTCCACGATGCATTTATCTCTCTATTTGTTGATTGATTACCCTGAAACGAGCCTTTCGCTCACCGCTCCCGCACACTCTCATCCGCATAACGCAGCAGCGGACTGAGGAAGAACTCGATCAGGCGCCTGGTGCCGGTCTTGGATTCCACCGTCACCGTCATCCCCGGCGCAAGCGCAACGTCTCTGCCGTTCACACGAAGAGCGGTTTCGGCCATCAGTACCCGCATCTTATAGACCAGCCCCTTGTGCTCGTCGGCCACGGCGTCGTTGGACAGATCCACGACCTCGCCCTCGATCGTGCCGTACTTGGTGAACGGAAAGGCATCGATCTTGATCTCGGCCGGCTGACCGGTTTTCACGAATCCGATGTCCTTGTTCTCCAGCACCGCCTCGATCTCCAGTCGTTCGTTCCGCGGCACGATGATCATCAGCTCCTGGGCCGGAGTGACGATGGCGCCGATATTGTGCACCGCCAGTTGCTGCACCACCCCATCTACCGGGGCGACGAGGGTCTGCGCCTGAAGTCTCGACCTGGCCTTGCTGAGTTCGTGCCCGGCGGTGGAGACACGCCGTTCGGCCTCCTCCCGGCGCTCGAGTGTCTGGCGAACGAACTCGCTGAGCGTAAAACGGGTGCGGGCCGCGAGTTCCTGCAGCCCGGCATCCAGTTCGGCGACTCGACCCCGGTTCGATCGCAGATCGTGATAGATCTCCAGACGCTCCTGTTCGATTTCCAGGTACTGCTGCTCGGGGAGCATTTTCTTCTCGGCGAGCCGCCTTTGATCGGCCGCGCGTCGACTGAGGATCGGCAGGATATCTGCCAGCTTGTCGACCTGGCGCTGCGCGGCGTCGCGCTCCGCCCTTTTGCTGTCGTCTTCGCGCGCGAGCACGGCGAGTCGACCCTGAAACTCGAGCCACTGGCTGCGTAGCAAGGCATCGACGCCGGTAAGCTCGACGGGGCGCCGCTCACTGTCGTTTTCCAGCCATGTCGACAATTGCCGCAGGCGGTCTGTCTCCTTGTTGGCCAGGTGCAGTTCCTTCTCCAGGCGAAGGACATCCGCCATTGAACTGCTCGAATCCAGTTCGATCAAGACCTCGCCGGCCTCGACCGCCTGCCCTTCGGCGACATGAATCGCCCGGACCGTGCCGATCTCCAGCGGCTGCACGGTCTTGCTGTGCCCGCTGGGAATGATTCGGCCCTTGGCGACGGCAACGATGTCGACCTCACCCAGCATGGCCCAGACCAGCGTCAGAAGAAAGAAGGCCAGAATGCACCACAGAATGGCTCGTCCGGCCGGCGACGGCGGGGTCTCCTGGATCTCCACGGCGGCGGGCAGAAAGGCGGTCTCGAGCTTTCGGTCCATGCGCACCTAATCCGCCGGCGTACCAACGAGTTGCGCGCCATGAGCCAGGCCCGACTGCATCGCGTACAGGCGGGCGTACAGACCCCTCCGCTGCCGCAGTCGATCGTGATTGCCCTCCTCCACCACCCTCCCCTGATCGATGACCAGGATGCGATCGGCCTGACGCACGGCGCTCAATCGGTGGGCGATGATGAACACCGTGCGGCCTTGGCAATGGCGCGCATGTTCTGCTGGATGATGCGTTCGGACTCGTAGTCCAGGGCGCTGGTCGCCTCGTCGAGGATCAGGATGCGCGGATTGGTGATCAGCGCCCGGGCGATCGCGATGCGCTGGCGCTGGCCGCCGGAGAGGTTGGCGCCGTGCTCCCCGACCAGGGTGTCGTAGCCTTCCGCCAGTTCCAGAATGAACTCGTGCGCCCCGGCGAGCTTCGCCGCCGTGACGACCGGCTCCATCGGCATCCCGGGGTCGGCCAGTGCGATATTGTCGCGCACACTGCGGTTGAACAGCATGTTCTCCTGCAGCACCACGCCGATCTGGCGGCGCAGCCAGGCCGGCTCGACCAGCGCCAGATCGACGCCGTCGACCAGCACCCTGCCGGACTCCGGCACATACAGCCGCTGGATCAGCTTGGTGAGCGTGCTCTTGCCGGAACCGGAACGGCCGACGATGCCGATCACCTCGCCGGCCCGAATATCGAGAACGATCTCGCGCAGCACCTGCGGCCGGTCCGGCGCGTAGCGGAAACTGACGTGATCGAAGCGGACCCTGCCACTGAGTGCCGGCAGGGTGGCGCGACCCGGGTTGTAGCCCGGCTCGGTCGGCGTATTGAGGATGTCGCCGAGGCGCCGGACCGATATGCCGGCCTGTTGGAAGTCCTGCCAGAGCTGGACCAGACGCAGGATCGGACCGCTGATTCGCCCGGCGATCATGTTGAAGGCGACCAGCTGACCGACCGACAGCTCGCCCTTCATCACCAGGGTCGCGCCGATCCAGAGAATCAACACCACGATCACCTTGTTGATCAGGCCCGCGGTCTGCCCGGCGATATTGCCCAGGTTGGCGGTCCGGAAGCTGGCATCGACATAGCCGGCCAGCTGCTCCTCCCAGCGCCGCTGCATCTGCGGCTCGACCGCCATGGCCTTCAGGGTCTGGATACCGGTGACCGATTCCACCAGAAACGCCTGATTCTCGGCGCCGCGGTTGAACTTCTCCTCCAGGCGACGGCGCAGGATGGGTGTGACCCAGGCAGACAACAGGATGTAGAAGGGAATGGCGCCGGCACCACCGCCGTCAGTACCGGGCTGTAGTAGTACAGCACCGCGAAGAAGACGAGGGTGAAGAACAGGTCGATCACCAGCGTCAGCGCCGATCCGGTGAGAAAGTTGCGGATGTTCTCCAGCTCCCGCACCCGGGCCACCGAGTCACCCACCCGGCGGCTCTCGAAATAGGCGAGCGGCAGACGCAGCAGATGACCGAACAGCTTGGCGCCGAGCAGCACGTCGATCCGATTGGTGGTGTGGCTGAACACATAGGTGCGCAAGCCACCGAGCACCACCTCGAAAAACGAGACCGCCAGCAGACCGATGGCCAGCACATCGAGCGTCGTCACGCCGCGGTGCACCAGCACCTTGTCGATCACGACCTGGAAGAACAACGGCGTGATCAGGGCGAAGAGCTGCAGAAAAAAGGACGCGACCAGCACCTCGCCGAGCAGCCTGCGGTGCCTGACGATGGCGGGCAGGAACCAGCCGAAACCGAACCGCCCGTTCGACTCGCCGAGCCTGGCGCGTCGGGTGGCGAGGATCAGACGCCCCGACCAGACCGACTCGAACAGCTCGCGCGGCAGGGTCAGCGGACGCTTTTCCTCGGGATCGTGAGTGAGGACCTTGTCGTCCTTTACCCCGGCGAGAATGACGAAGCGGCCGTCGGAAAGCTGCGCGATGGCGGGTAGCGGCGTGTCGGCCAGACGCCGCCAGCTGCTGGAAATCGCCTTGATCTTGAGGCCAAGCGAGCGGCCGGCGAGGACGAGGGTCTGTTCGTCGCAAGTCGACGAGGCGTCACCCCGAGAGTGAAGGACCTGTTCGGCGTCGGCGGCCAGTCCGTGAAATCGAGCCAGCCGAACCAGGCACTCCAGCCCGGTGTCGATCCCTTCGCTGTCCGTAGCGTGGGGCATTGGTCCACTCCTTCGGTTCCTTCCGAATGCCATCGGTAGCCCGAGGCGGCTACCGGAATGGCGATATGTTAAGTCACCGCGGGCGGCTTGTTCAATACCGGCACCCTTTGCGTGGATGCGGGCATGCAACGGTGACGACTCATGGGCTGCTGACCCGATTCCGCAGGATGACAGCCGACGTCTTGTCCTTACCAGGTCTGCGCGGCCTCACGACCGATCAGTCGAGCACATGGGTCACCAGCCCATCGGCCAGCTTGGGCTCGAACCAGGTCGACTTCGGCGGCATGACCTCGCCGGCGTCGGCGACCGCCATCAACGACTCCATGGTGGTCGGATACAAGGCGAAGGCGACCGTCCAGTCACCGCTGTCGACCCGTTTTTCCAGCTCGCCCAGGCCGCGGATGCCGCCGACGAAGTCGATCCGGTCGTCCCGACGCGGGTCCTCGATGCCCAGGATCGGCTGGATCAGATTGTCCTGCAGCAGACTGATGTCGAGACGGGCGACCGGGTCGTCGACCGGGATGCGCGCCGGGTCGATGCCGAGCCGGTACCACTGACCACCGAGATACATGCCGTACTCGCCGGTGCGCGCCGGCCGGACCTCCCCGCCCGCGGGCTCGACGCTGAAGGCCGAGCGGACCCGGTCGAGGAAGGCCTCGGGCGGCAGGCCGTTCAGGTCTCTCACCACCCGGTTGTAGTCCAGGATCTGCATCTGATCGTGCGGAAAGATGACGCTCAGGAAATAGTTGTAGCTCTCTTCACCCGTGTGCGCGTCGTTCTCCGCTTGGCGTTGGGCGGCAACCCGGGCACCGGCGGCCGAGCGGTGATGGCCGTCGGCTACGTACAGCGCGGACAGGGCCTCGAAGCCGGCGGTCAGGGCGTCGCGGGTGGCCGGGTCGGACACCACCCAGAGTTCGTGCCGTACGCCGTCGGCCGCGGTGACATCGACGTCCGGGCCGGTCGCCGAGACGCGCTGCAGAGTCGCATCGATCTCCGCCTGGCTGGGGTAGACCAGGAACACCGGCCCGGTCTGGGCATTGAGGGCATCGACCTGCCGCACCCGGTCGTCCTCCTTTACCGGTCGGGTGAACTCGTGCTTCTTGATTCGATCGGCGTTGTAGGCCTCGACCGAGGCGGCCGCAACCAGACCAGTCTGCACGTGCCTTCCCATGGTCAGGCGGTAGACGTAGTAGCAATCGTTCGGATCGCGCACCAGCACGCCCTCGCCCAGCATGTGATCGAGGTTCTCCCGGGCCTTGGCGTAGACCTCCGGGGCATAGGGGTCGGCGCGGTCGGGCAGGTCGATCTCCGGGCGCGAGATGTGCAGGAAGCTCCAGGGCCGGCCGGTCGCCATCGCCTTGGCCTCGGCCCGGTTCATCACGTCATACGGTGGAGCAACGACATCATCGGCGCGCCCGGCGGCCGGACGCAGGCCGGAAAAGGGTTTGATCAGGGACATGGCTACTCCAGGGAGGTGTCGGGTTCAGCGCTATTTTTTCAAACAGAGGACACCCGGGGCAAATCCGTTGCGACCGACGGGCCGGCCGCTCGAGCCGGCTGGTAACGACTGGCGGCTTCAAATCCACCCGACGCTCCATCTGCGATGAATATCCAGCTCGTCGAGAATTCATAACATCCCGGTCCGCGTCAACAGGGAAGTCCGCAAGCTCATGGACACGATCTACCACGCCAAATACCTCGCCTGGGAACTGAGCCGCCGCGGCAGTGACGTGGATCGGACCTCTCAGTCATTGTTCGACGCCAGCGTCGACCTCAACCCGCACCGGAACATGCCCAGGTCTATCGACTGACTCACCCGCTTGGCGAGTTCGTCTTGGACACGGGGTGTCGACCGACAACGACTGCCAAACGCAATCGCCCGGGGTACGACTTGGACGAGTACGAATATGACCATTCGACACGGAGGCGATCAGCGAGTTGGACGGCTACGGCGAGCCGTTGACAGAGGCTTTCTTGAAGGCGAATCCGTATCTGAGGTTGGCTACGGCATTACATGACGCGGAATTCAAAGCACTGCTCATCGCGGGCTTTGTGACACTCGATTAAGAAATGCGACGCAATACTCGTGCATGCCGACAGCTTCCGACGGTCAGGACTCGGCAAAAGGAAGTTCCGTAAGCATGTTCGCTGCATATATATCGACCCGCCCTATGACACCGGAAATGACGGGGTTATCCAATAAAGACGGATTGCCAACGTCGAGCTGGGCATCAATGATGACCGACGAGGTCGTCGAATCGACTTCGGTTCTGACTTCTGATGGAGCAATCAACCGGTCTGTGTCTCGATCGACACAGGGGCGAGCCGCCATATCCGTTGGCAGTATTCCGCCACTGCTCGGTCCGACGAAAACCAGCCACAGCGAGCGGTATTGAGGATGGAATGGCGCTGCCACGACTCAGGTCGATTCCAGGCCCTTGCCACACGCTGTTGGCAGGCGGCATAGGCGGCGAAGTCCGCGAGCACGAAGTACGAGTCGTGCTCGAGCAAGGACTCGATCAAGGGTGCGAAATGGTTCGCGTCGCCGGAGGAGAATCGACCTGCGGAAATCGCGTCGAGGGCGCTCCGTAAGCGCGGATCCGCGGCATACAGATCCCGCGGCCGATAGCCGGCTTGCCGCCGTACGGCAATCTCCCCCTCGGTAAGCCCGAAGCAGAAGAAATTCTCCTCACCCACACGCTGGCGGATCTCGATATTGGCGCCGTCCAAAGTGCCAATGGTGAGCGCTCCATTGAGTGCGAACTTCATGTTACCCGTACCCGAGGCTTCCGTTCCGGCGGTGGAGATCTGCTCCGAGAGATCGGCGGCGGCATAGACTCGCTCGATCCGACGGACGCTGAGATTCGGCAGAAAGACGACGCGCATTTGTTCGCGTACCTCCGGGTCCGCATTGACGACTCGCCCGACGCCGCAAATCAGTTCGATCATCAGCTTTGCCAGCCGATATCCGGGTGCGGCCTTACCGGCAAAAATCCACGTTCGCGGCGGCCCATCGGTTCGCTCGCCGCTTTTCAGGGCAAGATACTCGCTGACGACATTCAGAATATTCAGGTGTTGGCGCTTGTATTCGTGGATGCGCTTGGCCTGACAATCGAACAGACTGTCCGGCGCGACCTTCAGGCTCGTGAGTTCGCGGATTGTCTCCGCCAAGGCCACCTTGTTTTTCTGCTTGACCGATTGCCAGGCCTCGCGGAACGACGCATCGTCCTTATAAGTCTCCAGTTCGCTCAGGAGCTCCAGGTCCTTGATCCAGTCCGGGCCGATCGCATCACTGATCAGAGCCGCCAGGCGCGGATTTGCCAACCGCAGGAAACGCCGGGGTGTCACACCATTGGTGACCGAGGTGAAACGATCGGGATCCAGGTCGTGAAAATCACGGAACACCCGTTCCTTCAACAACCGGCTGTGCAACTCCGAAACGCCATTGATTCGGTGGCTGGCGACACAGGCCAGAGACGCCATACGCACCCGACGCCCACTATCCTCGTCGATCAAAGACAATCGGGCGATCAACTCACGGTCGCTCGACCGGCGCGCCCGTACCTCGTCGAGAAAGCGACGATTAATCTCGTAGATGATCTCCAAGTGCCGCGGCAGCACACGTTGAATAAGTTCTACCGGCCAGGTCTCCAGCGCCTCGGGCAACAGGGTGTGATTGGTGTAGGAAACGCTCTGTCGAACGATAGCCCAGGCAGGGTCCCAAGCCATTCCGTGGATGTCCACCATGAGGCGCATGAGTTCCGCCACAGCGATCGCGGCATGGGTGTCGTTCAGCTGAATCACGAACTTCTCGGGCAGCAGCTCGACGGTGTGGTTTTGTTGCAGTACCAAACGCACGACGTCCTGCACGGCGCACGCGGAAAAGAAATACTGCTGTTCGAGGCGCAGCTGCTTACCCCGCGACGGCTCGTCATTGGGGTAGAGGATCTTGCTGATCGTCTCCGATGCGATCTTCTCTCGAACCGCACGTTCGTAGTCGCCCGCGCTGAAGGCCTGCAGGTCGAAGTCCTCGCAGGCCTCGGCACCCCACAAGCGAAGCAGGTTCACGGTGTTTACACGGTATCCCGGGATCGGCGTATCGTAAGCGACCCCCCTGACCCGTCGAGCCGGATGCCAGCGCACCTGAAGCCGACCATTGGCGTCGGTGACATGCTCTACCGTACCGCCGAAACCGACCTCGAAAGCGATCTCCGGCCGAGCGATCTCCCACGGATTGCCGAAACGCAGCCACTTGTCCGCGAGTTCAACCTGCCGCCCGCCGCGTATCGCCTGCTCGAAGATCCCGAACTCGTAGCGGATTCCGTAAGCGATAGCAGGGACCTCCTGGGTGGCCAGGGAGTCGAGAAGACAAGAGGCCAGGCGACCGAGGCCTCCGTTCCCCAGACCGGGTTCGGGCTCCGCCGCCGCGAGCGTCCCCAGATCCAACCCGAGCTCCGTCATCGCCTCGCGTACCGGCTCCTCGATACCGAGCGCGGACAGGGCGTTGCACAGATGCGGACCAGGGAGGTATTCGGCTGACAGGTAAGCCAGGCTGCGGCTCGCGTGTCGGTAATAGGTGCTCGCGGCATCGACCCACTTGCGCAACAGGCGATCGCGAACGGTCCAAGCGAGCGCCAGATAGAAATCGTTTTCTGTCGCAACCTCCGGGAACCGCGCATGGACGAAGTACAGGTTGTCGAGAAAGGAGCGGCGAATCGAGTCAGGATCGTTGGCGGTGCGGTAACTGGAATCGTGATGAACAATCGACATCGGCTCTCTTCCGTGGCCAACAAGAAATACTCTATGCAGCCATGATATCCGAGGCGCTCCACGACAGGTAACAGTCTCTCTGCGAAATCGTCAACGCGGGACGGCGTCACCGCCCTGCAAGGAGGTGCTCGGTCAACTCGACCTGGTGATCGGCGCCGTGCACAGCCGCTTCGATCTGCCGCGGGCCAGGCAGACCAGGCGCTTATTGACCGCCATGGACCACCCTCATTTCACCCTGCTCGCCCACCCAACCACCCGCGAACTGGACAAACGCCCGCCGATGGAAGCCGACTGGTTGAAGATCATCCGCCACGCCAGAGACCGGGGCTGCTTTCTCGAGCTCGACAGCCAGCCCGACCGCCTGGACCTGCCGGACAACTGGTGCCGGGTGGCGAAGGAGGAAGGGGTACCGGTGGCCATCGACTCCGATGCCCGTTCGGTGCGCGACCTGGACGATTAAGCAAGTGCCATTGGTGTCCGACACGTTTCATACGACACGTTTCATAGGATCATCCTAGCCGCATGCATGACAAAGGCTTGGCACGCCTTTCGGGTGTCATCGACCTGAGTGCGAGCAAGCCGATTCGGCAGCCTGCCGGGGTTCTCCCGGGAGGTGTGCATGTACGCTGGAAAGCCGGTCTTCGCTCAAGTGACGGCGTTCGCTCCCTGGCATACGTTTCGCCGTCTGGTGGCGAAGTACCGCGGCGACTTCAACGTGCCGACGTTCCGTTGCCTCGGCCATTTCCTCTGCATGGCATTCGCGCAGCTGACCTACCGCGAGGGCCTGCGCGATATCGAAGCCTGCCCGTTGGCTCAACCCACCAAGCTCTGTCACCTGGGCATTCGGGGCAATGCCGCAGCAACCTGGCCGATGCCAACGAGTCGCGGGATTGGCGCAGCGACTGCGAGTTCGCCCAAGCATTGATCCGGATCGCGCGGCGTATGTATGCAAAGAAGCCGCTGGCCGTCTCCCACGCCGCCGCCGTCTGCTCTCTTGCCTGCTCTGCGATACACTTGTTCATGACCTGCCCCCTCAATGTGGCTCTGTGTGATGCGTCCAACCTCAACATAACCCACGCGCGTTGAGGCTGGGCAGGTCAAATCATCATGTCTAGTGCGCCTTGTCTTGGCCAGGTAGCGGGGCTCTGAGAGTAACCGAACTTACCAAGCAGCCCACTAGTTTCGATGCGCCCGCATGGCGCTACCATCACCACCGGGGAAGGTGTCGAATACGAACCCGGCCCCCGACCTCCGACTGAGACAGGATCCGCGATTCGGATCAGGAGACTACTGATGCCCCGTTTACTGACCCTCTCGCGCGCCGCCCGCCTTGCCGGCGTCTCGCGCGGAGAACTGCAGGAACAGATCTACCTGCAGGGCATAGAGACCTTCGAGGGCAAGATCGAAATCGACGCCCTGGTCAAGGCCTATCCGCACATCGACCTGGACCGGGACCCTGTCCTCGAACGCATTGCTCTGATCAAGGCCGAGGCCCGGCCGAAATCGCGCTATTCGGACCACTGGCTACCCGAGGCCGAAGTGCTGATGGCCCGGCTGCAGGACTTCCGCTATCTGCTCACCCGGACCAAGGCCTCGCTGAACAGCACGGAGGCATTGCTGACCGAGCTCACGGAGCGACTGGAGGGGATGGCGGATGTCGCCGACTCGGAACTGCGTGTCGCGATTGCCGACCTCGGGCAGCGCCTGCGTCAGTCTCTGGACAAGGCTCAATCGAAGTCCGACCGAAAGGCTGAACTGTTCGCCAAGGATGCCCTGCTTCGCATCGTCTCCGCCAGCGTACGTCTATCTTCGAGCGGGCACGAGTTTTTCGTCGAAGGGAAGGACTCTGTGCTGGAGGCGGCGCTCAAGGCCGGCCTGCACCTGGATTACGGTTGCTCAAGCGGCAACTGCGGCGCCTGCAAGATCCGCGTGGCCAGTGGCAAGGTGCGCAAGATTCGCAATCACGATTTCGTCCTCAGCAGCCAGGAGCAGCAGCAGGGCTATTGTCTGGCCTGTTCCAATACGGCCGTGACCGACCTGCTGATCGAGGCCAATGAGGCCCTAAGCCCGAAGGACCTGCCCCGGCAGGAGATACGCTGCAATGTACGCAAACTGGAATCCGTCAGTGACGCTCTTCTGCTGGTACACGTTCAGACGCCACGCACCCAGACGCTGCGTTTCATGGCCGGGCAAAGGGTCACCGTTACACTCGAAAGCGGAGAAAAGCGGGATCTGGCGGTCGCGAGTTGCCCATGCGACGGACGCAACCTGCAGTTCCTGGTCCGGCTCCGCGGCGGCGACCCCTTCACTGAGCAACTTGCAGCGAGCCAGAAAGGCGAGACCCTGCTGGTGCAGGGACCGCATGGTGACTTTCTGCTCGAGGAAGAGGCCATCGAATCCGCCGTATTCGTCGCCGTCGGTGACGGCTTCGGGCCAATCAAGAGCCAGATCGAGCACGCCATCGCGATCGACAATGCCGCCCGCATGCTGCTGTTTCGCATCGACTCGGCCCCGCACGGCGGTCCGCTGGGTAACCTGTGTCGCTCCTGGGACGACGCCCTGGACAATCTCCGGTACCGGCGTCTTGCGGCGGACACCTCGGCCGCCGAGGCCGTGAAGACCATCGCCACGGCCTGCGGCGAACTGGCGGATTGCCGCCTCTACGTCGCGGGCCCGCCAAGCTGGGTTCAGGAGTTCCTGACTGCGGCCAAGGCGAAAGGCGCCAGGGACGATTACCTGCGAGGCGATTTTCTAGAGTGAATACTCCACCGGCTGACAGCCGGTGGCTTCGGGTTACGGCTGAAAGCCGGATCGGTCGGCCATTCGGCCGATTGCCCCTCTCCCACCGGGACGACTCCAGGGACGGAGGAGGTAGAACGAAGTTCGGAACCCGAGTCGAGAGGGCCGGGGTGAGGGGGATCAGAAACGCAATAGGCTCGGAGTCGGCATCGGCTCCGACCCTTGACGCCAACCCACCTCTCCCTCAGGGAGAGGGTTGGGGCGAGGGGTTTACAGAGCCCCTATCGGAGACAATAAAGACCCGGTCGTATCGAATCCCGCATCCGACTCGCCGATCTCGATAGGCCCAGAACCCGAGTAGGACGCATCAGACGCAGGCCGTAACACACCCGACCACCGGAAGACGCGGCGCAACATGCTGCATTATTGTGCCCGTCGACATAGCCAGACAATCCGCCGTCGATAATGGCAAACCTGCTTATCGCATGAGGGCTGACCTGCATATTGCACGAGGGCGGACACGATACGGATGTCTTTCCGCATGGATCACGGGCTGCGGAGGCCCTTGTCCTTTACGGTACGTTTGGTCCTGATCGGTTTTCTGAAGAACCTGGCCTTGCATCTCGCCCGATCCCCTCATGCAACAAGCAGGCTAACCGTCTTCGGTATGCGGAGACGTCGGCACAACGCCGGTGGGCTTGTTCCGCACGGGGCTTCCCGACCGCGCATCGCCGGCTAAGAGAAGATCGCGCAGCGTCTTTTCGGCAAGGCTCCGCTCGGTCGACTGCTCCAAGTCGGCGATGATGGCATCCACCCTCTGCCCGAGGGACGACCCGCCCGCCGTCGCAGTGGGCGACTCGTCCGACTGGCGCAGTGCGTCCCACACCGCTTGCAGCGCGATCCGTTCGGGCGCACGACCAGGCAGATAAGCTTCCGGGGTGGACCCGACGGCGATCACCAGCCCCTCGCGATGCAGCAGCTCGAGGGCATCTTCCACCGCGGCCATCGAGGCCCCGATCTCAGCGACGAGTCGTTCCGCCGTCGGCGGGGACATTCCTTCGAAGTGACAGTCGGCGATCAGGCACATGGCGTTCAGCCCGATCCGCTCCCGCTGCCGATTTCCCGGACAGGGGGCGACCGGCTCCCGGACCGCTTGCAGGTACTCCGGATGCTGGTGATAGAAGGCGACGCTGGCGCCGAACAGCAGGATCAGCCAGCTCAGGTAGAGCCAGATCATGAACAGGATCAGGATCGCGAAGCCGGAGTAGATCGCCGCGTACTTGGTCGAATTGACGACGAAGAACGCGAACCCCCAGCCGGCCGTCTGCCACAATACCGCCGCCACCAGGCGCCGACGACGGCCGACCCGAACCGCACCCGGGTGTTGGGGATGAACAGGTAGACGAAGGTGAAGGCCGCGATCACGAGCAGGTAGGGGATCAGGCTGCCCGGCCGTCTCGATGACCCAGCCGAGGCCGGGAACACCGTCAGCTGCTGCACCGCGACGATCTCATGACCGTGGCGGTCGCCCCGAGCGCCGAGAACACCAGGATCGGGCCGACCAGCAGCACGCTGAGGTAGTCGCTGAAGCGCTCGACGAGGGCCGGTGCTGGGAGACGTGCCAGATGTAGTTGAACGACTCCTCGACCTTCTGCATCAGCGAGACCACGGTGTAGAGCAGCAGCCCCAGGCCGACCGCGCCGAGCACGCCGACCTTCATGTTCTCGACGAAGCCGATGATGGTGGCGGTGATCTCGACGCCCTTCGTGCCCAGGGGCTCGAGCAGGTTCAGCAGGACCGGCTCGATCTGGTTGTGCACCCCGAAGGCCTTGAGCACCGAGAAGCTCACCGCCAGCAGCGGGATCAGTGACAGCAGCGTGGTGTAGACCAGGCTCATCGCGCGCATCGTCAACTGGCCGTCGGTCAGCTCCCGGCCCAGCAGCCAGACGGTGCGGACCCAGCGCAGCGGAACGGCCTGCCACCAGGGCAGAACGCTCAGTTCATCGTTCCAGACAAGTTGCGTCAGGCGCGCGGTCAACACGGCGAAAAACTCCCTCTTACGATCACGGGTGAAAGATGCAGTCGCGCACTCAGGCGTCCTCGTGTCCCGACGGGAAACTCATCGGCTTCTCGCCGCGCGGCAACTCCCGCGGCGGCCTCACCTGGATCTCCTGCCGCTCGGCGGCGATCTCGACTCCGGCGGCGGCCAGGCCCTCCTCGATGGCGGTGTTCACCGCATCCAGGACCTTGGCGTAGTCGTCGCGGCGGATGAACACGCGCAGATCAAAGCGCAGCGAGCCCGGGCCGAAGCCCGCGAACACCACGCTGGGCGCCGGATCCTGCAGCACCAGACGATGCATCTGCGCGATACCGAGCAGGATAGCGCGTACCTCCTCGAGTTTGGGTCCACGACTGACCGCCACCGGGAAGACCACCCGGATGATGGCATCGGACAGGGTCCAGTTGAGGATCTCAGTGGTGATGAAGCGCTTGTTCGGCACGATCAGTTCCTTGCGGTCCCAGTCGGTGATGGTGGTCGCCCGGATACGGATACGCGACACCACGCCGCTGACATTACCCACGGTGACCACGTCACCGACTCGTATCGGACGCTCGAACAAAATAATGATGCCGGAGACGAGATTGGCGAAGATCTCCTGCAGGCCAAAGGCAAGCCCCACGGTCATGGCCGCGACCAGCCACTGTACCTTGGCCCAGCTGATGCCGATGGTATTGAAGGCGATCACCAGACCCACCGCCACGATGGTGTACTTGCTCAACGAGGTGATGGCATAACCGACGCTCGGGGCAAACGGCAGGCGATCCAGGAGCGTAATCTCCAGCAACCCGGGGATGTTGCGCGAAGAGACGAAGGTGATCACCACGATGACCAAGGCCAGCCCGACGTCGGCCAGGGTGATGGGCACCTGTTGGACGAGTTTGTTGATACCGGTGCTGCCGTCCGGTCGCGTGACCGTCTCGGCGGTCTCGACCTGCGTACTCCAGAGCGTCACCTCGTCCAACACGGACAGGGCCGGCAGGGTATTCGCCCAGATCAACCAGCCGCCAACCACGGCACTGACCAACACGGCAGTCCGCAGCAACTGCCCGGCCTGGGCGCTGATGGCGGCCGCGTCGAGCTCTTCGTCCTTCAAGCGGACCTGCATCCCGTCGCCCGTGGTCTGCTCGGCCTCCGCGAGCTCTTCGGCGGAATGCTGGTAGACCTGCAGTTTCAGCCAGTACTGCACCAGCGAGTGAAACAGGATCAGCCCCAGCAGCAGCCAGAAGGTCTCCACCAGCCGCCAGCTCAGAAAGTAGGCCGTGTAGTAGTAGCCGCCCGCGGCCGCCAGGGCCAGACCGGCCGGAACGCCCACGCCCAGGCCGTACCAGAGATACCGCAACCGGTACATCCAGCCATCGGGGTTCTCGCGGATCAGTTGCCCGAGTACCGCGCCGTCGGGGCGCAGCAGACGCCGGGCGGCCACGGCCAGGGCAATGAAGGCGGCGACGAAAATCATGCGACCCAGCGACTCCCGATAGGCCTCGTTGGTCTGAAAATCGAAAACACCGCTGATAAAACCCGCGGGAACGATCAGCGGAATCAGCCAGCGCAGCTCCGCTCGCAGCGCCTGGCGGAGCTTCTTGTGCCACCGGAAGGTCTTGGCGCCGACCCCGTCATCGGCACACAGCCGATAGCTGAGCAAGGCGCCGAACAGAATGACCGAGGAGGCCCGCAGTCCGGCGCCCAGGCTCTTGGCGAACTCCGAGGAGTCGTAAGGCGAAACCAACAGCCAGTCCAGCAACCACAACAAAGCCGGCCAGATGAGCGCCATGAGCAGCACCGACAACAGCTGCCGGACGGTCCGCCCGAAGGCACCCACGACCCGGGACGAGCCTGGCTGCAGCAGAGACCGTATGCGATTGCGCCCCCCCAGAAGGACCGCAACGACCACAACCAGGGCCAGGCTCAGGAACGGGCTTGCGCGCACGGTTCCCCAGATGGAGCGCGGGATACTCAGCCAGGCCTCGGGTCTGACCAACCACAGCGCGGCCTCGCCTGAGCGTTTCAGATCAGCGGGCCCGAGCCAGGAGGCGCTCTCGATCCAGAGCACGTTCTCATCGATATAGAGGCCGAAACGCCGGACCTCTTCAACGAGTCTGCGCTCGGTGACATCCAGATCCACCAGCACGGCAAAATAGGTCCCGAGATCATCGAGCAACCGGTCGAGGGTCTCGCGCTGCGCCTTGAGCAGTTCCTCGGCCTCTGTTTCGATCTGCCGGCGCTCCGAGCCCGGAGTAGCCGGATCCACCTGTTGCAGGATTGCGGCGACGCCGGCGGGCAGCTTGCCCAGGGCGTCGCGTTGCTCCTCCAGCTCGAGAATGCGCGTCTGCACGGCGCCAACCTCGCGCTTGAGGTCGCGGATCCCCTTCTGCAGCTGGCGGGGGTTGGGCAGATCGGCGCGCTGCTTGCGCAGGAACTGGCCGATGGCGTGGGTCAGCCCCGCGGCATTCACCCGCTCCTCGATACGCTTGCGCTCCGTCTCCAGACGTCCCAGCAATTCCTCTTTCTCGGCGGTGCGCTTGCGCCCGGCGTCGATCGATTCGGTGAGGGTCGCCTGGTTCTTGGTCAGCTCGAGATTCTGCCGGGTCAGGTCCCGCAGTGCCGGATGCGCCTGTTCCGCCTCGCGTTCGGCCTCGCGCACCGCGGCGGCGGCGTCTTCGGCCCGGCGTTGTTCCACGATCGGCCCAAGCGCACCGACCGCCTCGGTCACCGCGGCCACGCGCCGGTCCGCTACATCCATTCGGGCCTGCAACAGATCACCACGCGCCTCGTAGCTCAAAAGCTCCTCTTCATAGGCGCTGATCTCGAGCTGGCTTGCCTGACGCTGGGCGGTCTGCAACGTCTGCTGGGCCTGCGCCAGCGCCGCCGTCACACCGGCACCCGGCTCCGCGCTCTTCTTCGTCAGGTCCTCGAGACGACTGCGTGCGTCGACCAGGAGGTTGGGCAGCGCGAGACGGCGTTCGCCGCGCCTGGCCTTCTCCGACTTCAGCTCGGCCAGCTCGGCTTCGGCGGCCTCCTTGACGCGCTCCGCCTCGGCCAGCCGCTGTTCCAGAACGACCAGATCAGCGCCCGGTCCGGGGGGCGGGATCGAGTCCTCCCCGGTTCGGCTCAGTTCCTCGGTGAGACTACGCAACAGGTCCGGGGCCTTGAGCCTCAGGTCCTCGTATTCGGCGACCTTGGCCTGCCATTGCACGGCCAGATCCAATTGCTCCAGCGCCTGGGTATAGAGGGTCTGTATCTGCTTACGCGTCGCCTCGCTGAGGCCTGTTTCCTGCTTGGCCTGATCGGCGAGTTTACGCACCTGCTCGGGCTTGAGCGTCGAGGCCACGACACCTTCGACGCCTGCCGGTTCGGACACGGCAGGCGAGAACAACAGGAAACAAGAAAACAAAACCGAAACGCCTTGCCGGGCGATCGGCGACAAGTGGAATAAACGGGGCATGTACCTTCTCGATAAGGGTGCGCTGGTCGATGTGCAGGAGTTGATTCTACCCGGTTTCGGCGCCGGCTCCTTTTTGTCGCAGGCTTGACAACCCGGTGATGGTGATTCGCATCCCCGACCACGAAAGACAGGATACTCACGGTGCCGTGATGGCACAGGGACCAAGCGCTGTGCCGACGCTGACTCACGAATGGACTCGATGGGTCTGATTGCAGATCATGCTCGAAGACCGCTGCTGCAGACCCAGCAAACGACGGATACGGACCTGCAGGCCGCGCACGGGTCTGCTTCAAGCAAAGTAGGCATAGCCATTGTGAAACGAACCAAATACATTCTTGCCAGCGTGATTGGGGTCCTGACCGTGATCGTGGTGCTGCACAACATCCAGCCGGTCGAGACGCGGATATTGTTCATCACGCTCACCATGCCGCGCGCCTTTCTGCTGGCGGGCACCTTGGCGGTTGGTTTCCTGCTCGGTTTTGTCATGGGTCGACGCTAATATGGATACCTAATCGCTCCCGGAGGCATTCGCTGTGAAAAGGCTCACCCGTTACGGATTCGCTTCGGCCATCCTCTTACCGGCTCTGCTGATCGCCGGTTGCGCGACCGTGCCCGAGACCGGTCGCACCCAACTGCGCCTGATCAGTGCCGATCAGGAGGTGAAGCTCGGTCTGGCCGAGTTCGACCAGCTGAAAAAATCGACACCGATCTCCACAGACACCAGGCAACAGGCCGTATTGCGCGAGGTCGGTCGGCGCATTGCCGCGGTGGTCCGACTGCCGGACGCCCAATGGGAGTTCGTCCTGTTCGAACAACCGGACGAACCGAACGCCTTCTGCCTGCCGGGCGGCAAGGTGGGCGTGTATACCGGCATACTTCCCATCTCATTGAACGACGCCGGACTGGCCACCATCGTCGGCCATGAGGTGGCGCACGCGGTCGCACGCCACGGGGCCGAACGCGTCTCGGAACAACTCCTGATCCAGACCGGAGGCCAGGTTCTCGACGTCGTCTTGGCGAGCCGCGCCCCCCAGTGGCGCGGCGCCGTGCTGGGGGCCTATGGTATCGGCGGTGAACTCGGCGTGGTGCTGCCGCATTCCCGCACCCAGGAGTTGGAGGCAGACCACCTCGGCCTCCTGTATATGGCCCGAGCCGGCTACGACCCCCGTCAGGCAACCGCCTTCTGGAGACGATTCAGCGCCTACCAGGCAAAGCAAGGCGGCGGCAAACAGATCGAGTTTCTCAGCACCCACCCACTCGACGAGACACGCATCCGGGCGCTGGAGCAACACATGGATCAGGCCGTCGCCGAATACGAAAAGGCGCGCCGGCGCTGATAGCAGCGATCAGCGCGCATATTGCTCGACGGCGGACACCGTGCTGAGGTTTCATGGCACGAATAACGGGTTTTGTAGTGCGTTGAGGTCACTGGCTTCGGCGGTACGTTTTATCCTGATCAGTTTTCTGAAAAATTCGGCTTCGCATCTCGCCCGACCTTAATCCGCAAGGCGTGATGAATCTCTGGTTCGAAGTAAATAGTTGAGCTTTTGGACATTTCGCTCATAGCAAAGCGCCTCTGATCTGCAGCGTAGCGCTATGACGCTAAAAAGTCGGCTGAAGCCTTTTTGCAGCAACGTTGCGCTTCAGCCGCGCGAGTATCGCGTCGGACGGAAGCGTTTGTAAGGCGAAACACTGACCATATATTTATTGCACCTCTATCTGCCTGCGTTCAGGTTTGTCTTTTCCCCGCCAATGCGCCATACAAATAAAGGCTGTTACAGTACCAAAGCATGCTCCAATCAAATGGGCCTCGGTTATAATGGTCATATCACCGACCACACTTTCATAACCGGAGTGCGCACGAATTGCCTCAACTAATACTTTTACCCACACAATGACCAAACCTGCCCAGAATATCTCGTCTCCATCTCTGGCCAGGCGCACGGAAAAGTAAGCCACTAGTGCGTGCAGTAAGCCTGATAGGCCGTTATACCATCCAAGACTTGGGTAAATACACAGTAGCGTGACGCTGATTAGAGCGGCAAAAACAAAACTATACAACAACAGTTCACCATATTTTATCCTCGTAAAAAACGTAAAATAAACAATTATTGCCGCCACTATATTCAGCACAAAATGAGAACTAGTCGTATGAACTAAATGGCCAGTCCAGATTCGCCAAATCTCTCCAGACAGTACCTGTTGTCGGTCAAACTCAAGCAGCCCCAAATAACGCTGGAGTACCCATAGACAACAAACAAACACGGCAGCACCCGGGACTTTGCTTCTTGCAGCGCCCACAAAACCGCTACCTTTTGGCAATCCTTAAAAACGCCAGTACGGCCAATATCAACAAAAATGGCCATTGAATTCCGCCACCACCTCCATATCCTTGTCTGTGCGAAATTTGCACACTCTTATCCTCTTTTATTTTTTCCTTGAAACGATCAAGTTCGACGGCCAGATTTTTTGACATGTCTGCCATGGCTAATACGAACCCCTTTTCTCTCGCCTCTCTATTGACCTTATTCACTTCCACCAATGTGGATGATTGTTGAAGATCACTCACCCCTGGCGCACGAAAGAGCATTTTCCTGGAATTGACATCGAATACAGCGGTATCGACAAAAGTAGTCGCCTGATTCTGGTTTCCCTTTATGAAATAAGCACCAACAATGGTCCAGTACAATACGGAGCTTTTCGTTTCCGTGGTAACGGCGACCTGGTCATAGGATACCAGCGCGACAATATCTAGACCGTATAACCGCGCTATCTGCCCCACTCCCTCGAATCCTTTAGAAGATCGCATGTATGTCTCTGGAACAATGGCTATTTCTTTTACGTAATCCAGTCCGACAAATTTCTGCTTTACCTCCTCAAGCAGTTGCGTTTTCTTGGCTTCAGGCAGTGAAAAAGATGTACCTATCTGCGACGGTACAAACGCCAAACCAACGGTAAGTGGAAGACGGAGATGCGGCGTTGTTTCCTCATGTTTTGGGGGTACCTGACCATCGGGATACAGGTAATCCACGAGACTGCTGGAAACGCCTCTACGGCCATCCTGACCCCAATATGATGAACATGAGGTTAAAAATACGGCGATAACCGCAAAGAGGTAAGCTTTATTAATTTTAATTATCATAAATTCTCCTTCGTACTAATATTTTGATCGCCTAACGCTTTAAGCTCAGTCGACGACAAAAGTAGAGTGTAGCGAAGCGCGACGGGTCTTTTGTTGTTCAACTCGAGGGCCTTGTCAGCCTGAATTTAACAACGGTTGCTTTTGGGTGGAACCATCAGGTGTATTATTATCGCATGGCCATACACTTAATGTCGTTGGATATACAAGCTGTAACATTATAAAATCATTTCCTTCGTTGCACCAAAGCCCCCAGCCCAGATACTCTTTATAATGTTTTTTATCTACTTCCACAAATAGAACTTTGAACCCTACTAGGGCCGCCCGTTTAGAGATATTTTATGCGGCTAATGAGATCATCTAGATCAGTATGCACGTCAGATAGTGTAGTACCAACTTCACTGGCACCCATCAGAACCCCCTTACCTGATACAGGAATAAGCGTGTCAATCTGAAAACGACCGGCACTGCCTCTTAGAAAACACTCTTCATCAAAGAACAGGCGATCTCCTGCATTCCCAACGGCGTCAGACTCAATAGTTTCATATCCAACCAGCCTGACAATGTCATCCATGTTCTGCACATCAATGTTCTCGATAGTGTGGGTTTCCGCATCAATCAAATATGCTTTCATTCTTATTTATCCTGTATAAAAAAAAGCTGATATATTTTTTCTTGCAAAACATAAGGTCTAAAATGACCGCATCAATCTCAATCATCTTTCCTGGTCACTGCCACTTACATATCCCCGCACTGCTATGATGCAAGGTGCGGGGATAAGTGGCGAGAATCAGGCCAAATCGAAGCGATCAGCGTTCATAACCTTCGTCCATGCTGCAACGAAGTCCTGCACAAACTTTTCCTTGTTGTCATCCTGCGCATAGACTTCAGCGTACGCACGAAGTATCGAGTTAGACCCGAAGACGAGATCCACTCTCGTCGCCGTCCACTTGAGCTTGTCTGTCTTACGCTCGCGGATTTCATACAAATTCTTAGCTGCAGGCTTCCACGTGTAATTCATGTCCGTCAGGTTGACGAAGAAATCGTTGGTGAGTGTTCCTTCATGCTCGGTGAATACACCGTGGTTGCTACCACCATGGTTGGTGCCAAGTACGCGCATGCCGCCAACAAGCACCGTCATCTCATGGGCAGTCAGTCCCATTAGTTGCGTACGGTCGAGCATCAGCTCTTCCGCGCTGACGACGTAGTCCTTCTTCAGCCAGTTGCGGTATCCGTCATGGATGGGTTCGAGCACTTCGAAGGAATCGACATCGGTCATCTCTGCTGTTGCATCTCCACGCCCAGGCGAGAAGGGAACCGTAATATTAAAACCAGCGGCCCTGGCAGCCTGCTCAACACCGACGCTACCTGCCAGAACGATGACATCAGCAACACTGGCACCACTCTCGGCGGCTATGCCTTCAACTGCAGTGAGTACTTTGGCCAGACGCGAAGGCTCGTTACCTTCCCAGTCTTTTTGCGGAGCGAGGCGAATACGTGCGCCGTTGGCACCACCGCGTTTGTCTGAACCACGGAAAGTTCTGGCGCTGTCCCAGGCGGTGGAGACCATTTCGCTCACGCTCAGACCACTCGCAGAAATTTTGTCCTTCACTGTCTGAACGTCATAGTCAGTGGTTCCGGCGGGAGCCGGGTCTTGCCAGATCAGCTCTTCTTGCGGTACATCGGGACCGATATAACGCGCCTTTGGCCCTAAATCACGGTGCGTCAGCTTGAACCATGCACGTGCAAAAACTTCGGAGAAGTATGCAGGATCTTTGTAGAAGCGCTCTGAAATCTTTCGATACTCCGGGTCCATCTTCATGGCCATATCGGCATCGGTCATAATCGGATTTAAGCGGATAGAGGCGTCTTCGACATCGACCGGCTTGTCTTCTTCCTTGATGTTGATAGGTTCCCACTGCCAGGCACCGGCTGGACTCTTTTTCAGTTCCCACTCATAGTTGAGCAACAGCTGGAAATAACCGTTGTCCCACTGGATAGGGTTCGTTGTCCATGCGCCTTCAACGCCACTGGATACAGTATCGCGGCCAATGCCGCGCTTGCTCTTATTCAACCAGCCAAGGCCCTGATCCTCGATTTCAGCACCTTCGGGTTCTGCTCCCAGTAACGCAGCATCGCCGTTACCGTGGCATTTGCCCACGGTATGACCACCAGCAGTCAAGGCCACGGTTTCCTCATCGTTCATGGCCATGCGCTCGAAGGTCACGCGCACATCATGAGCGGTCTTGAGTGGGTCGGGATTACCGTCCACACCTTCGGGATTGACATAAATTAGCCCCATCATCACGGCGGCCAGCGGATTGTCCAGATCTCGCTCACCGGAATAGCGGCTGCCTTCGCTGCCGCTGGGAGCGAGCCACTCCTTCTCCGAACCCCAGTAGGTGTCCTTTTCTGGATGCCAGATATCTTCGCGTCCAAAGGCAAAGCCAAAGGTTTTCAAGCCCATGGATTCATAAGCCATAGTGCCCGCGTAGGCAATCAAGTCGGCCCAGCTTAGTTGGTTGCCATATTTTTTCTTGATTGGCCAGAGCAGACGGCGCGCCTTGTCCAGGTTCACGTTGTCCGGCCAGGAATTGATTGGTGCGAAGCGCTGGTTACCTGTACCCGCCCCACCTCGACCATCAGCGATACGATAGGTACCGGCGGCATGCCAGGACATGCGGATCATCAGACCGCCATAGTGACCCCAGTCTGCCGGCCACCAGTCCTGACTGTCATTCATCAGTGCATGCATGTCTTTCTTGAGCGCAGCCACGTCAAGCTTCTTCACCGTTTCCCGATAGTTGAAGTCCGCTCCCATCGGATTGGTCTTGCTATCGTGTTGATGCAGAATGTCGAGGTTCAGGGCTTTCGGCCACCATTCCATGTTCGACATGCTGCTTTCTGTGGCACCACCGTGCATCACTGGGCATTTATTTTCAGACATTATTTAATCTCCATCTTGTTCGTGAAAATGAGTTTGTTATCAATACAGCTTTATATTGTGCTTATACTCCAGTATTAATCACTTCAATATATTTAGAATACTGATTGTTTCTATTTTTATGATAGATTTTAACTATTATATTCTAGCTGACGAGTTCTAAACAGAACACTCACCAATCTGCTACTAATACAAAACATATAGGGAAAGTGCATGTCTTAACGAATTATGCACATAACGCTTGAAATAACGCGCCGTGTTTTTTCGGTCGCCGCTAATTGACTTGTTGAACGAAGCCGCTGCGCGGCAGGATAAGGCACAGCTCAAAGCGTAACCTCCGTGGTTGCCCAATCCCGGGCCTATGACTACGGAGTTTACCCATGATCGAGAGCGAGAAAAAACGCTCTGATGCCCTGTGCGATCAACATCTGCGCGCCCTGAAGCTGCAAGGCTCGAGCGCCAGCACCATCGATGTCTACTCGCGCGCTGTACGCCGGCTTGTGGCGTATTTTGACCGTGTGCCTGATCAGCTGAGCGTCGAACAACTGGCGGTGCGCGATCTATCCTTATTCGTTTTAGCCGTTGCTCTCATTCAGCCGACCCTCAACATACTTATGCAGAATGCTAGCGATGAGGGTTTGGTAGGGAATACCTTCTGCCAGGGCTCGCTTCTGCAACCCACGTAAATCCTTTGACGAAAGCCTGATGTTGATTCGGGCATCTTTCTTGAACATCGCTTCCGCGTACTCTTGATGCCGCTTCTGCGTATTCGCTGCCTTTTTAGACCGCTTGAGCTTGCCCTTCTCAAACGCCTCAAGAATCTCGCGCTCTTCACTTGATAGCTTGCTCATGTTTCTTCACCCAGATAACTCTTTGTTGCCTTTCGGCTGGGAATGATTGTTTTGAGGAAAACTTCCTCTTCCGACTCCACGAACGGAACCAGATAGACATAATCCTCAATCGCAATGACATGAATCTGCTGCCCGGGATAACGTTTTTGATTGGGGTAATCCACTGTATCGAGGATATCGCCCGTCATGATATGGAAAACCACATCCTCGAACGAAACACCTCGCTCGGCTTTCAGCAGAGCGTTTTTCTCAGCATTCCATGAAATTGGCTTCATGGGCTGAGATTAGCACAATGTGTGCCTATTGTCTTTTTGCGGCTAACGTCTTAGCATTTATTCGCCGTGCCGTGCATGGCGAATAAAGCCTTGTTGGACTGAGCCGCCCGCTGCCGCTCCAGCCGTGCACTCAGAAATGCGGGTCAGCAGAAATGCGGGTCAGAGAACAAATAACGCGAATATTCGAAACAATTGTTCTATGACCCGGTTTTCCATGGACCCGGTTTTCCATGGTGAAAAAAGAAATCCTGATGCACCTGATCGCCTACAACGCCATTCGCCTGCTGATGTTCGATGCGGCCAATGAGGCAAAGCAACCACCGCGACGGATCAGCTTTAAGGCCAGTATTCAGGCCTTGAGACAATGGGAGCCGTTGTTCAACCGGACCGACTTGCAGAACCACGAGCGGCGCCGTTTGATGGCTTCTCTGCGCAAATGCCATCGCCGCTAACATTGTCATCACACGACCGGGACGGAAAGAGCTCCGATGCGTCAAACGAAGGCCGAAACCTTTCCCGCTCCTAACCGCATCACGACACGAAATGAAGGAGATCCCACACCGCAGCCGATACCGCGCAAAACGCCCTTAGCTTAAGTGCCATTCGAGTCTGACCCCATTCCAAGTCTGACCCCATTCCAATGACGCGGCCTGCGACTCGACGAGCAGACCACCGGTACCGGCCTGGGTCTACTGTAGCGCTACCGGCAAGCGTTCCCTACTGACGCCCGCCCGTCTTGACTGGGATCATCTTTCGATCGTAGAAACCGGTTGCTTCGACCGGATCTGACCTTTGCACCGCCTATACTTTAATTGGACCGTCTGGTCTTTGTCGGGACTGACCCGCGTACTTCGTGCGAGTGGCGTTCAGGCATTCCAAGACCTGCCGCAACCACCCGCTGAGAACCGATTCTTGCGGAGGACAATCAAACCATGTTCATCCCTGACGACGTATTCGAAAACACCTCCGACGAACTCTCTGGAGTCATCGCCGCTTTGCTTGACGACGACGGTATTGCGCAACCGGCGACCCTCGCCAGCGTGCGCGAGGCGATTCTGTCCGAGATAAAGACGGTCACCATACCCCTGAACCGTTTCTCGTCGGATCAGTGGCAGCAACTGCGCGACGAGATCGACGCCTTGATCGAGGAATACAGTGAAGACGCCTTGGCGGTGAGGTTCCACAAACCCTGGCCCAGTGAGCCTCTCCGGCGCCTGATCGAGGCAGGCCTCGACGAGCAAGGTGAACCTACCCTCTCGGGCTTGTTCGACGCCGCGGAAAGCGGGCTGCTGGCACAGCTGATCGGACAGGGAGAGATCGATGACGACGAGTCGCAGACGGTCATCGCCGAACTCGCCCATCTGATCGACCGTCACGGCTCCGACGCCCTGGCCGAAGACTTTCTCGGATCACCCTGAGCCTCGGCAATTTCCTTGTTGGGCGATACTGTTGAACACAGGGAGCGGCGTAACCGATAGACTGCGCCGACGGGCGTTTACCGATACGGCGTCAACCTCACCACAGGAGAGCGGAGCAAGATGGCCATTGCGAAGACCTTGGAAAAGTACCTGAAGAATCGGGATCTGCGTTACAAACTGGTCACTCACCCACATACCGAGTCGAGTATGGAGACCGCGGAGACTGCCCACGTGCCGGGAGACGCCTTGGCTAAGGGCGTCGTACTCAAGGACGCCGAGGGCATTTTGCTGGTGGTCGTGCCTTCGGATTACCATATCGATCTCGGCACCCTGAATGCGCTGTTGGACCGCAACCTGGAGTTCGTACCGGAAACGGAACTGACTGACATCTTTCCCGACTGTGAACCGGGTGCCATCCCGCCGATCGGCGCGGCCTACTCGATCCAGACCCTGTGGGACCCCGACGCCAGTCTGGGACAGCAGGATCACGTCTATTTCGAGGCGGGAGATCACGCGACTCTGATCCGTGTAAGCGGCGAGCGGTTTCACGAGTTGATGGCCGAGGCCGACCGCGCGCACTTCAGCCATCACATCTGAGCCTGCATTCTTACAATCCTGTCGGCGGACAAGTCCGCCTAAGGATCTTTCGGCTCGCGCATACACCGCCAGCCACCAAAACGAGAATTCAATGACGGGAAAAACCGAAACCCAGAACATGGCCGTATTCTGCGACTTCGAGAACGTAGCGCTCGGCGTGGAAGACGCCAAGTACGCCGCCTTCGATATTCAGAAGGTCCTCGAGCGTCTTCTGCTCAAAGGCAATATCGTGGTCAAGAAGGCCTATTGCGACTGGGACCGATACAAGAACTTCAAGGCCGCGATGCACGAGGCGGCGTTCGAGATGATCGAGATCCCCCACGTTCGCCAATCGGGCAAGAACTCGGCGGATATTCGCATGGTGGTCGATGCCCTTGACCTCTGCTACACCAAGTCCCACGTCGACACCTTCGTCATCGTCAGCGGCGACTCGGACTTCTCACCGCTGGTGAGCAAGCTGCGCGAGAACGACAAGATCGTCATCGGCGTCGGGGTAAAGAATTCAACCTCGGACCTGCTGATCGCCAACTGCGACGAATTCATGTTCTACGACGATCTGGTTCGCGAGAGCGAGAAGCAGCGCAAGGCCCGGCGTAAATCGGCGGCGAAGAAGGCGACGGCAAAAAAAGCCGGGGCTCGCAAGCCCTCTGCGGAGAGTGCCGACGACGAACAAAAGCGCCAGCAGGCCATCGATCTGGTCATCGAGACCGTGGACGACCTCTTCAAGGAGCGCGGCGAGGAGGAAAAGGTCTGGGGCTCGATGGTCAAGCAGACCTTGAAACGGCGCAAACCGGGGTTCAACGAGACCTACCACGGATTCCGTACCTTCGGTAAGCTGCTCGAAGAGGCCCAGGCGCGCGAGTTACTGAAGCTCGAGCTCGACGAAAAGTCCGGCGGCTATATTGTCACCAGCTTCGCGCACGAGGACTGACTCCGGTATTTCCGAGGTGTGGCGCCTTTGGAAACCGTCGTGGCGGACCCATTGCCCGGTGAGGACGTCCCGTTCGGCGATCCTAAGAACTGCTGCCAGAATCAGCTTCGAGCCGATGTTTGCCTTTTTTTCAAACGCTCGACATGAACGATCAGGGTATCGACCGTTTCCTTCAACAGGTCGAGCTCATCGATGTCGAGATCATTAAGCTGTTCGAGATTGTACTCGATGGTGTCGATGATCTTCCTGTGCGGGCGCTGCATGGGCCGCATAAAGTAGGTCGTTATGGTCGCGACGATCCCCCCGAAGAACAACACCGAGCCTGTGACGATCCACAGTCCGCCGATCACTTCCGCCCAGGCCGAGATCGGTTTATCGGCGATACCCGCGGTGGAAAATGCGGCGACCCCCCAATACAAGGCCTCTCCGTAGGAGCCGATCGACGACCCGACGACCCCGCTTTCGGCCTGGTACAGGCCGGCGGCGAAGATCAGCCACAAGACAACGAGCAAAATCACCAGTTTCGTGAACGGGGTATGAACAGAGACGTCCCTCAGGAATCTCATCAATCTCGAGCGTGATCTAGCCCGCTTCATCGGTCGCGTCCGGTCATTGGATAAACTGTTTCCATTGTCGATAACCCCTGCGTCGGCGAAATGCGGTTGCGTCCGCCGTCGACCGAAGATCGGCCATTCGCGACTTGGCAGGGAACAAAACATCCGAAAACCACATTTCTCGATTATGCTCGAGGAACATGAACGCAGTCAGCATCTACGCCGGCGGGCGACTTGGAGACTACAACTTCGGCGCGGACCATCCGTTCGGGCCGAACCGGCAAGACGCCTTTCTCGCCCGGTTGCAACGACTGGGCCTGGATCAACGCTGCCGGATGGTCCTGCCCGAAATGGCGGACCGGACCGACATCGAACGCTTCCACCGCCCGGATTATCGCTCCTGGGTGGAGCAGGCCTCAGCGACCGGTAGCGGGTATCTGGACAGCGGCGACACCCCGGCCCCACCCGGCATCTACGAGGCAGCGAGTCGGGTGGTGGGCACGGTACTCTTGGCGATCAGCGACTTGATGGCGGGCAAGACCCGCCGCGCCTTTGTCCCTATCGCCGGGCTTCACCATGCCCGGCGGGATGCGGCGGCCGGTTTCTGCGTCTTCAACGACTGCGGGATCGCCATCGAGACCCTGCGTCAGAAGTACGGCATCCGGCGCGTCGCCTACGTCGACATTGACGCCCACCAAGGTGACGGCGTTTTCTACGCCTTCGAACACGATCCGGATCTGACGCTCGTCGATCTGCATGAGGATGGCCGCTACCTCTACCCGGGGACGGGCGCCATCACCGAGACCGGCAAAGGTTCCGCCAAGGGAACCAAGCTCAATATACCTTTACCGCCAGGGGCCGACGATCGTGTGTTCTTCGATGTCTGGGGGCAGGCCGAAGCATTTGTCGACAGGGCACGTCCGGAGTTCATCCTGCTGCAATGCGGCGCCGACAGCATTGCCGGCGATCCGATCACTCACATGGCCTTCAGCACTGAGGCCCACCGCCACGCGACCACTCGATTGTGTGCCTTGGCCGATGAACACTGCGAAGGTCGATTACTCGCCCTGGGTGGCGGCGGCTACAACCTGGAGAATCTGGCAGACGCCTGGTGCGCGGTTGTCGAGGCGATGGTCGCGGCCGAACCTGTGCGCGGCTGAAGAGGGCCTGAGGCCGGTTTCAATACGAGGGTAAGGGGATCGCTGCCTCGTCGATCTCCTGCTCCGCCTCGAGCCAGTCATCGAGCTCATGGCCTGGCGCAAATCCTCGCCGTTCCGCCTTGTAATAGGCAGCTAATCCGATCTTCTGATGGCGACTGTCTCTGTCGAAATCGGCTTGGCGAGTGATCTGCGCCTTGACGACTCTGCTTTCCGAATCTGCGCCCATTGTCATTTCCTCAAAGACCAAGGTTCGATACGAATGGCCGAGGTTTGCCATCGTCAGATGCCAAACCAACGAGCTTTTCGCTCCGCCACTCGGGGAGGTTCTCCGGCTGCTTGAACCTCGTTGGCCTTTGAACCGTAATCGCGTCGACTTGTAACGCGGCTCTTCTCGGCGAGAGTTAAGCAGCTGCGAAGACGAAGCACGTCACAGATGATGTCATAGGTTGTCCTGCATCAAACCGAAATCCGGTCTGGACCAAGCACCGATCAGATTCGGAAAAATGCGTCGTCGCCCAAAGGCAGGCGCACCAATATGCGGGCGAAGTACAGTGGCACTTATTTAAACGCTACGCCTACGTTTGTGCTTTAAGAAAGCGCCATTGGCCCTGAGGCCGCTCATTGATGCGCAGCAGGATCGAGTCTCAGGGCTGCAACAGCTTGCTGACGTTCTCTAGATCCTCCCGCCCGAGCACACCGGCGCCCTGGCGCAGGCGCAGGTTGTTGAGGATGTAGTCGTAGCGTGAGTTGGCGTAGTCGCGATCGGCGCTGAACAGGGTGCTCTGGCTGTTGAGTACATCGACCAGGGTCCGGGTGCCGACCTCGTAGCCGGCCTCGGTGGCGTCCAGGGCGCTCTGCGCCGAGACGGTGGTAGTCTTCAGGGCCTTGACACGGTGGATGCTGGATTCGATGCCGCGATAGGCGTCGCGCACCTGGCGATCGACCGAGCGACGTGCCTGATCCAACGTATCTTGCGCGGCCTGGAAGCGGAACTGTGCCTGACGGGTCGCGGCGTCGACGCCGCCGGAGGTATAGATCGGCACCGCCAGCTGCAGGCCGACTTGGGCGTTGTTCGATTCCGTACTGAACTCGGCATTGGATCGGGTCAAGCTATAGGAGCCAACGGCATCCAGGGTCGGATAATGTCCGGAACGCTGCACCTCGATCTCCTTGCGAGCGATCTCGGTACCGTAGCGGGCCGAGGCGATGGTCGGGCTGTTGTCCATGGCGATCTCGCTCCAGCTCTGCATCTTCGCCGGGGCGGGGAACTCCAGGGTCAACTCCTTCTCCAGACTGGCAATAGTCTCGGTCGTCTGACCGACGATCTCACGCAGGCGCTCCCAGGCATTGTCGACCGCGTTGAGCGCGCTGATCTCGTCCGCGCGGGTCTGATCGTAGCGGGCCTGGGCCTCGTGCACCCCGGTGATCGCGATCAGGCCGACCTCGAACTGTTGCTTGGCCTGATCGAGCTGACGCTCGATGGCGCTCAGCTGCTTCTTGGTAAACTTCAGATCGTCCTGCGCCGAGAGCACGCTGAAATAGGCCTCGGAGACACGCAACATCAGATCCTGTTCGGCGCTCTCGTAGTCGGCGTCGGCCTGCTCGGCCTGAACATCCGCCTGTTCGAGTTGCAGGCTACGGTCGCGGCGATAGATCGGTTGAGTGACCTGGACTCCGAGGTCGCCCGATGTGAAATTGTCATCCTGCTGACGCAGAACCGACGAATCTCTTATATCCTGGTTTGTATAGTCGATGTTGCCGGTGCCGCTGACATTAGGGCGCAGACGTGACAGGGCGATCGGCCTGGACTCGCGCACGGCGTCGCGATTCGATCGCGCCACCAGCAACAGCGGATCCTGTTGCCGCGCTAGGTCGTATAGCTCAATCAAGTCTGCGGCGTTCGCCGCCGGAGTCATGGCCATCGAGGTGAGGGAGAGTAAGGCTGCGCCGAATACCGATCTGATCATGTCACCCATCTTTGTCGCGTCTATGTAAATACCCAGACGGGGATAATAAACGCTTTGCCTGAGAAAAGTGATGTAGATTCGAGGAAATTCGGCATATTGAGGTCAGCCGGCGCTCCTTGTTTTCTCGGTATGTGAGGGTTTCAGGCATCGGGCTCGGGCGGATTCTCTGGGAAGCAGACATGGGCGGACCCCTGGGATTCGGGCATGGGCGGACCCCTGGGATTCGGGCATGGGCGGACTCCTAGGATTCGGGCATGGGCGGACTCCTAGGATTCGGGCATGGGCCCGACCATCAGCGCCGGGTCGAGCCGCTTGTCGAACAGGTTCATGCCCCAATGCAGGTGCGGGCCGGTTGCCCGGCCACTCATGCCGACCTCACCGATCACCTCGCCGAGCGCGACCCGCTGACCCTCCCGCACCGTCGCCCGCTGCATGTGCAGGTAGGCGGTCGACAGGCCATGGCCGTGATCGAGCAGCAGAGTCACTCCCGAGTAAAACATGTCCGGATGCAGCACCGTCACGACGCCATCGGCAGGGGCGACGATGGGCGTACCGGCGGGCGCGGCAACATCGACCCCGAAGTGCGGTCGCTTGGGCTTGCCGTTCAAAATGCGCTGACTGCCATAGACGCCGCTGATCCGCCCGGTCACCGGCCAGCGCCAGCCGCCGAGGAAATCGCTGCGATCGTCGTCGCGCTTGCGCGCCACCTTGACCACCTGGCTGTCGGCACGGATTCGCGCCAGATCCTCCGGCCTGGTCGGGGTGACTTTGCGTTGCGGCAGTCCGTCGATGCGCTGAATCTCGTAGTCGCGCCTCGCGATGTCGAGCGTCCGTTCAAGTCGGCGGCCGGCGGGCGTCGTAACCTGCAGCAGCGAGGTCGCTTTGGCGTCACGACCGAAGCCGAGCAGGAACAGCCCGTCGGCCGACGCGCGCCTCGACTCACCATCCAGCGCCACGCGGCTGCCCGGCAGCGTACGCCCGATCACCAGGCCGCCCTGCACCGCCGCTCCCTGCAACTCCAGCGGGATCTCGGGCGCGGCCCGGGCCAGCGACGAGCACCCCGACAGCCAGCCAACGACCAGCAAGAGAACTGCCTCCACTCGAACGGTCACCCGCATCTCCAAAACCACCTCGACGCCGGCGAGGTTATGCCACCCGACGTCCGCGCTCAACAGCGGGTTTTACTCGCGCCGGATATGGGCGCTGCCCTGATAGACTGCGCCCATGGAACCCGCCATCACCGCGCCCGTTCGCTCCGATCCCTACACTTGGCGCGAGGTCAGCCGCATGGTGCTGGCCCACAAAAGGGAACTGGTCGCGGCCAACCTGATCGCCGTCCTCGGCGCCCTGGTCGCGGTGCCGGTGCCGCTGCTGATCCCGCTGCTGGTCGACGAGGTGCTGCTGGACCAACCGGGCACCGCGGTCGGCTGGATGAACCGGCTGTTTCCCGAGTCCTGGCACGGACCGGTGCTCTACATCGTCGCCATTCTGGTGCTGACCCTGCTGCTGCGCCTGCTGACCCTGGTGTTCGGCGTCTGGCAGACGCGCGAGTTCACCCTGATCTCCAAGGACGTGATCTTCCGCATCCGGCGCGACCTGCTGCGGCGCCTGGAGCGATTCTCCATGGCCGAGTACGAGACCCTGGGCAGCGGCACCGTGGCCTCGCACCTGGTCACCGACCTGGACGCGATCGACAGCTTCGTCGGCACCGCCACCAGCAAGTTCCTGGTCGCCGTGCTGAGCATCCTCGGCACCGCCGTGGTGCTGCTGTGGATGCACTGGCAGCTGGCGCTGTTCATCCTGCTGCTCAACCCGCTGGTGATCTATGTGACCACCGTCTTCGGGCGCAGGGTCAAGGAGCTGAAGAAGCGCGAGAACAGCGCCTACCAGGTATTTCAGGAGTCGCTGGCCGAGACCCTGGATGCCATCCAGCAGATCCGCGCCAGCAACCGCGAACACCACTACATCCGCGCATCATCGACACGGGCCAGCGGCATCCGCCACCACTCGGCCGCGTTCACCTGGAAGAGCGACGCCGC
The DNA here is from genome assembly GCA_963765415.1 of uncultured Gammaproteobacteria bacterium. GTDB lineage: Bacteria > Pseudomonadota > Gammaproteobacteria > Chromatiales > Chromatiaceae > CAVXWS01. The sequence goes on along the minus strand of CAVXWS010000031.1, from coordinate 21,975 downwards.
CAGCCGGCTCTCGTTCACCGTGTTCCTGTTCGGCTTCGACATCTTTCGCGCCCTGAGCATGCTGATGGTGCTGTTCTCGGATCTGAGCATCGGCCAGATGCTGGCGGTCTTCGCCTACCTCTGGTTCATGATGGGGCCGGTGCAGGAGATCCTGGACATCCAGTACGCCTACCACGGCGCGCGCGCCGCGCTGACCCGCATCAACGCCATGATCGACGTCGGCCTCGAACCCAGGTTCGAACACAAGCTCGACCCGTTCGCCGGCAAGACCACCACCTCCATCCAGTTGCGCGAGGTCTGCTTCGCCTACGGCGACGGGCCGCTGGTGCTGGACGATGTCACGCTGGACATCGCCGCCGGCGAGAAGGTCGCCCTGGTCGGCGCCAGCGGCGGCGGCAAGACCACGCTGGTGCAGATCCTGCTCGGGCTCTATCCGCCCACCTCGGGCAAGGTCTGTTACGACGATGTGCCGGTCAGCGAGATCGGCATGGACGTGGTGCGCGACAACGTCGCCACCGTGCTGCAGCACCCGGCCCTGTTCAACGACAGCGTGCGCACCAACCTGACGCTGGGGCGCGAGCTCGACGAGGAGACACTCTGGCAGGCGCTGGAGATCGCCCAGCTCGACGAGACGGTGCGTGGCCTCGACCAAGGCCTGGATACCCTGGATCGGGCGCAACGGCATCCGCCTGTCCGGCGGCCAGCGCCAGCGCCTGGCCGTCGCCCGCATGGTGCTGACCGAGCCCAAGGATCGTGATCCTGGACGAAGCGACCTCGGCGCTCGACACCGCGACCGAACGCAAGCTCCACCAGGCCCTGCAGCGCTTTCTCGAGGGCCGCACCACGCTCATCATCGCCCACCGCCTGAGCGCCGTGCGCCAGGCCGACCGGGTCCTGGTGTTCGAGGACGGCCGGATCGTCGAAGAGGGCGCGCACGAGGAACTGATCGAGAGCGACGGCCTGTACGCCAGTCTCTACCGCCGCCAGGAACACACCGGCTAGTGCCGGTCGTCCCCAGCGGCTTTCGCCCGGCCTGGTGGCTGCCCGGCCCGCACGCCCAGACCCTATGGCCGATCCTTGTCGACCGGCGCCGGCTGCGGCTGATGCGCCGCGAGCGCCTGGAACTGCCGGACGGCGATTTTCTCGATCTCGCCTGGTGCGGCCCGGAGCACGACCCGACGGTCGTTATCCTGCACGGTCTGGAAGGCTCGCTGAACTCGCACTATGCCCGCCTGATGGAGGACCTGAGCGATGCGGCTTTCATTGCTGCTTCATGCATTTTCGCGGCTGCAGCGGCGAACTCAATCGCCTGCCGCGCAGCTATCACAGCGGCGACACCGAGGACCTGCGCGCGTTGCTCGAGCACCTCGCCGAGCAGGGTAACCGGCCTTCGCGATCTCGGCTTCTCGCTCGGCGGCAACGTGCTGCTGAAATGGCTCGGCGAGCAGGCGCCAACGCCTCGGTGCAGTCCGCGGTCGCGGTATCCGTGCCCTTTTGACTCGACGATGCCGCGCAGCGTCTGGAACGTGGCTTTCACGCATCTATCAGCGCCACCTATTGCGCAGCCTGCGCGAAAAGTTTCGGCGCAAGTTCGCGAAATGGGCTGCCCGATCGAGGTCGACGTCGACCGGCTTGACACCTTCTATGCGTTCGACGACCAGGTCACCGCGCCGCTGCACGGCTTCCGCGACGTCCACCATTATTACGAGACCTCGAGCAGCCGGCAGTTTCTCGCATCATCGAACGCCCCACCCTCATCCTGCACGCCCGCGACGACCCCTTCATGGTCCCCGAGACCATCCCGACCGACGACGAGCTCAGTCCCGCCGTTCAGTTGGAACTCAGCGACAACGGCGGTCATGTCGGCTTCATCGGCGGCTCGCTGCCCTGGCGCACCAAACGCTGGATGGATCAACGGATGGTCGAGTGGCTGAAACACCAGATGGGCCCAGAGGTCGGGATCGTCTCGCCGACTCCAACCCCGGGAGACCCCTGAACAATCGCGCGGAAGATAGACGATATCGACGCGCTTCACCCGGTGGCGCTTGATCGACTCGAGCACCGCGTACCGATGCTGTTCGGGCCTCACGACCTGGCCGTTTCGTTTGGCGATGCGCGTTCATAGCAGCCTCCGTTGCAGAGCCCCTTTGCGGGATCCGGATTCCGGCGCAACGAATCCGACCCGGCACCGGTCGAAGACCGACCGCGCGGCTCCAGATCGGGAGATTAGTCGGCAATGCATTCGACAAACGAAATATATTTGCCGAAGATATCGATATCTTCGATATTACTAGTCGTCACTCCCCATTGGATATCGATCAAGCTCGAACCTTTCTCGCTATCGCCGCCCACGGCAGCTTTCTCGAGGCGGCCAGGCGGCTGCACGTGACCCAGTCGACGGTCAGCGCCCGGATCCAGAACCTGGAGGCCGATCTGGGCGCCACGCTGTTCGTGCGCAACCGCGCCGGGGCCAGCCTGACGCCGGCCGGCCGACGCTTCCTGCCGCATGCCAAGAACCTGGTGCTGACCGTGGAGCAGGCCCGCCACGATGTCGGCCTGCCGAGCCGCTACCGCGCCAGCATTCGGGTTGGCGGCCGGATCGCGCTGTGGGAGGGCTTTCTGCCGGGCTGGGTCGGCTGGATGCGCCGCACCGCACCGGACGTCTCGATCCGCAGCGAGATCGGTTTCGAGGAAGACCTGATGCGGCGCCTGGTCGAAGGCAGCCTGGACATCGCGCTGATGTACACCCCGAGCCACGCCCCCGGCCTGGTGGTCGAACATCTGTTCGACGAGACCCTGGTGATGGTCAGTACTCGGCCCGACAACCGCTGGCCGGGCGAAGACTATATCTACGTCGAATGGGGTCCCGGCTTCTACGCCAAGCACCGCGAGGCCTACCCCGACCTGGGTCGGCCGGCGCAGATCGTCAATATCGGTTGGCTCGGCGTCCAGCTGATCCTGGCCAACGGCGGCTCCTGCTTCCTGCCGATCCGCATGGCGCAAGCCTTGATCGACGCCGGCCGACTGTATCAAGTCAAGGACGGCCCGGAATTCGCCCACCCGGCCTACATGGTGTTCTCCCGCACGGCGGACAGCGAGGTGCTGCGCCAGGCGGTACAGGGATTGCGCGGGTTAGCGCGGGAAGAACGCGGCGAGGCTTGAGCGGTACGGGAAAGGAAGCCTTGGGCAAGGGGTCGGAGCCCGTGCACCCCGACTCCGAGTCGGCAGGGCCGGCAGGAGCCCCTGTTCCTCGCGGCGGAAATGGTCGGCGAGTTCTTCGTGCAAGCGCCTCGTCAACTCCCGCCAGTCGGCGGTCTGCTGTGCAGCCCCCTCCTCGGCCGCGCGGCGTGATCGGCGCGCAAGGACCAGCTCGAGACGATCGTCGCTGGAGAGATCACGCAGCGCCGGGTGTCTTTGCATGGCTCATCCAAGGTCTGCGGTCGTTGGCGAGGCCGAGAACGACAGGGTCAGCGCCGGCCGTTACGGCGCCTTACCCGAGGCATAGACCGCCCCCCGTCACCGATCCGAACTACGCGACCCATGACCATCCACAGATGCGACCGGCCGCAACTCAGTGCTCGCCCTTGGTCCGCAGCAGGCCCGCCAGGCGATTGCCCTGCTTCTGCGGACCACCACGCGGGAACAGCTTGTGCAGATAACGATTATCCGCCCGTGCGCTGCCCCATACGGCACGGAAGTGGCGGATCATGTCGCGCACGGTCGCCTGCGTGCCGTGACGGGCATAGTGCTCGCGCAGGTAACGGATCAGCTCCCAATGCTCGGCATCGAGCTTCAGGCCCTCCTGCTCGGCCAACTGCCGGGCGAAGTCCTCGGACCAGTCGGCCGGGTCGACCAGGTAACCCTCACCGTCGGTCAGAATCTCCCGGCCGTTGGCGCGAACCGTGCGGGTCGTCATGCTCGGGTAGGCATTGCTGCCTGAAGGGAAGCCCCCGGGCGTGCCGGTCGAGTCGTCTTCCGACTGGGTAATGGACCAGAGATCAACCCGTATCTCGCCGTCCAACCGACCGTGGAAACGTTCAAGTCCCGACACCAGCACCTTGCCGCTGGCCGGCGATACTTCGAAGTGGGCGACACCATCACGATCGGTCAGCACCGGCGGTGTTTCCGAACCGTCGGCATCAAGCCTGAGCACGACGGGCGTGCGCTTCAAGGGCTCGTTGGTGGCCTTCATCATGACTCTTACGGCAATCATGGCTGTCACTCCCTATGACTTCACAGCACCGCTCGTTCGTTCGAGGGCACTCGGTTTGCCTGTTGCGCGCCCTGGGCGACCCACCGTGGCATCTCCCGCGAGGCAAGTCGCCGAAATCGAGCGGCGCGCCGCACCCGATAAGGATTTCCGGGGCTCGATAGCAGAATACCGACTCGGTTATAGTTCTGTATAACGAAATTTATTTGCTATATATATCGGATATATCGATATCAAATCAGCTACACTCGGAGGGTCAAGCCCGAATCATGGGCCCGACGGGTGAAGAACCCGGCGCTCTAACCCGCGTATCTCACCAGACGGTGAGATTGTCGAGTTAACACTGCGAGACCTCCATGCCCGATCCGCTGCACTTCGCCGAAACGGTAAGAACGGCCTGTCTGCAGGCGGCCTTGGACGCCTTCGAGGACGGCGGCATCAGCGGTCTGTGTCTGGAAGGCCGGTGGGAGATCGCCGTGCAGGCCATCAGGACCCTGGATCTTCAAGCGCTGCTCGAGCAGACCCAGCAGAATGCCGACCTGAGTGGCGCTCCACGCCGGTGACCCAGGATCCTCTGGAGCGGCGGAGATCATCCCATCCAATGTAGATTCAGCGATTGATCTACCCTTCAAGCTGATTACGGCCTCTGATTCTTTGCTCTCATGCCCTGCGACGAAGGCCTCGCCCAACGCCTAAGAGAGAAGCTCTCCGATCGACCCGATGTCATCGAGAAGCAGATGTTCGGCGGCCTCGCCTTCATGGTCGCCGGAAACATGTGCTGCGGTGTGATTGACGAATCCCTGATGGTTAGGGTCGGTCCGGAGCGTTACGCATCGGCACTGCAGCAACCGCACGCCCTCGAGATGGTTTTCACCGGACGGCCCTTGAAGGGCTTTGTCTACGTCGCACCGGAGGGGTTCGAGTCCGACGAGGATCTTGAAGACAGGGTGCGGCTCGCCCAGGAGTTTGTCGCTACGCTGCCGCCGAAATAGGCCTTACCCAGACGACCGGGCGACACTGCCCGATCGTCAGGTCAAGGCGATCCGGCATCCCGCCTGCGCGGTTGGGAAGGGTCAAGTTCGAACAGGAGCAGGCTCCGAGCGGGTCGTATCCGGCGCCGGCGCCATCCCCATGGGTATGCGATTCCAGACCCGCTCGTGTCCGTAATACAGCACCGTCTTGGTCAACACCTCGGTCAGACCAATCGCCGCGGCGATAGAGAGATTACTGGTGAAAAGCCAGGACAGCAGCAGGGTGTCGAGCGAACCGGTGACACGCCAGGAGATGGCCTTGGCCAGACTGCGAATGGGTCGGTCCGAGGCCGGCGTCGCGCGGTTGTATTCGGCAGCCTTCGACGGGATGAACATAAGAGACATCCTCCACTGCAGCCGCTCAGGCTTCGATGGCGACAGGTTCGTAACCGGCGCGCAACGCACCAATCTCATGCAGGTAGGCGAGCAGTTGGTTGACCGCCTCGGCAACGGAGACCTCACCGGCATGGATGTGCACCTCCGCCTGCCGGGGGGCCTCGTACGGGCTATCGATGCCGGTGAACTGTTTGATCTCACCTCTCGCGGCCTTGGCGTAGAGCCCCTTGGGGTCACGCTCCTGGCAGACGGTCAAAGGCGCGTCGACGAACACCTCGATGAACTGCCCCTCGGGTAGGATCCCGCGGACGATCTCCCGGTCGGCGAGGAAGGGCGAGATGAAGGCCGCCAGGCTGATCAGCCCGGCGTCGGCCATCAGCTTGGCGACCTCGCCGACCCGGCGGATATTCTCCTGCCGGTCGGCGTCGCTGAAGCCGAGATCGTTGCACAGACCATGGCGAACGTTGTCGCCATCGAGCAGATAGGTGTGATAGCCCTGTTGGGTGAGGACTTGCTCCAGGGCGCCGGCGATGGTCGATTTCCCCGAGGCACTCAGGCCGGTGAACCAGATCACCAGCGGAGTCTGGCTCTTTTGTTCGGCCCGGGAGTGTTGATCCACCGGGTGCGAATGCCAGACGACATGACTGCTCATTGGTAACTCTCCTGACTGAAAAATCGAAGATTTGCCGAGGGTCCGTCGGGCTCGACGGATCCGAACTAATCGTGAATACCGCACTCGCGTTTCAGGCCGAAGAATCGGGTGTCCTGCTCACGCATCCCGGGTTCCAGGGGGCGGGTAGTATGCACATCGCCCACCGAGACGTAGCCTTGGTCCCACAGCGGGTGATAGGGTAATTGCTGGCGCCTCAGATAGCGATAGACATCAACCAGGGTCCAGTCGATCACCGGATAGACCTTGAAGCGGCCGTCCTTGATGCGCACCACCGGCAGCTTGGCGCGACTGTCGGACTGCTGACGACGCAGGCCGGCGAACCAGGTGCCGACCTCCAAGTCGTTCAGTGCCCGGGTCAGCGGTTCGACCTTGTTGATCCGGTTGTAACTTTGGAGACCGGCAAGGCCCTGTTCCCACAGCCGGCCGTAACGGCTCTCCTGCCAGGCTGGCGAATGCTCGGGGCGGTAGACCCGCAGGTTCAGATCGAGCCGCTCGGTGAGCTGATCAATGAACGCGTAGGTCTCCGCAAACAGGTACCCGGTATCCACCAGCACCACCGGAATGTCCGGCACGACACGAGTGACCAGGTGCAGCATCAGCGCCGCCTGGATGCCAAAACTGGAGGTCAGGATCTGGGTCTCGGGCAGATTCTGCAGAGACCACTCGATTCGTTGCGCGGCGCTCAACTGCTCGAGCCAGCCGTTCAAGCGGACCAGATCCTCATTGCCAACCGGGCCTGATGGAAATAATTGTCGAATAGCTTGCACCATAAATCTCCGCGGGCTCCCGCACTGCCGGCGCAGCCCGCTGCCAACGAGTCAATCACCAGACTGTTCACTCGCATCGCCGTGACTGGCGAGCGGCTGGAACCGTTTGTCCGGCACACCGAGGAGATCGGCCTCTATGAGGTTTTCTAAATACGCTTCGTAAGTCCGAGAGAGATCGCCCGGGGCGAGTTCTATCCGGCCGGAATCGCACCCGCGCAGCAAAGGTTCCCGGCATCAGCCCGCAGATTGCATGAGGGGATCGGAATTTCCGGAAATCTGGCTAACCCGGGAATCTCACCGGCATCCCCGGGAGCTGGCGGAATTGTGGAGCGCGTCCGGGCGCTCCACCCCTTCGGAGCTGACGCGAAAATCGCTCCGGGCGATTATTCCGCAGCCGCACCGGCGTCGGTTGGAGCGATCAGTTTGCCGGGGGCGAGCTTGAACGCGTGAGCGCAGCGAGGGCGGCCCTGCAGGGGCGCAGGGCAGGATACCCGGAGTACAGCAGTAGCCATAATAGCGACGACTTGAGTGACCGATCTCCGGCCGGGAGCCGGTGGGAACAGTGGGAGGCTGGCCCGAAGGGCGCCCGCCAAGGACGACGGGGCAGCCTGCTGATTCGGCGGCCGAACGAGCTACCCCTGACCGCGCAGGGTCCGGTGGGCGCACACCCGCAGATCCTTCGCCAGCGCGATGCCGTCCTGATAGCGCTCGGCCGGGTTCTTGGCGAGACACCGGTCTAGGATCAGCACGGCGCAGTCCGGCACCTCGGGGCGCAGCGGTTGAATCGGCGGATGCGGCTCGTTGACGATCCGGTAGGTCAGGGTCGCCACGGTATCGGCCCGGAACGGCAGTTGACCGCTGAGCAGTTGGTACAGGGTCACGCCGAGGGCGAACAGATCGGCACGGCTATCGACCTTGTCGCCGGTCAGGTACTCGGGCGACAGATAGAAAGAGGTCTGCAGCAATCGATCGCCCTGAGCGTGCAACGAGGCGGTGACCGCCGCGGTCCCGAAACCACCGAGCTTGATCTGCTTGTCCGCGACCGCGTACTGAATGTTTTGCGGGCAGACCTCGCCGTGCGTCAGATGGCGGTCGTGCGCCTGGGCCAGGGCCTCGGCACACTTGGCGGCGATCTCCAGTGCCTGCGGCACCTTGAGCAGTCGATTCGGCTGGGCGATGCGGCGCAGGTCCCAGCCCTCGAGATAGGTGTTGGCGACAAACAACTGTTGGTGCGACTCACCCGCCTGTTCGATAGGCAGTATCGCCGGGTGATCGAGCAGTTCGGCCTGTTCCACCTCGGCCAGGAAGCGCTGTTTGATCGTTGCCAGTTCGCGCTCGCTCAGGCCGAGCTCGAAGGCCTGAACCACGACCCGTCGATCGAGCCGGGGGTCCCTGCACAGATAACGCGTCCCCGAACCGCTATGGTTCAGCAGTTGCTCGACCTGGTAGGGGCCGAAACCTTCCGGCCTCGCTGCCTCGACCGCCGCCGCCGGCTTACGCGCATTCTCGCCCCTGGCAGGGTCCCCGACACGCTCGACCGGCACTGCTTCCACGGCGGCAAGGCCGCGGCCGACCAGCAGGCTCAGCACGCCGGCGAACAGCAAGACTGCACCTGCGCCCAGCGGCAGCCACAACGAGGCGCCGATCAGCACACCGTATTCCGCCGCGAGCAACAGCGCCGCCAGCAGCAGCCCGACGAACAAGGCCACGGCGCCGGGCAAACGCGGCAGCAAAACGATCACGATGAACGCGGCCAGGCCGAACACGACCCACTCCAGCCATTGCGCCTGAGCCGGGCGCGCCAGTGCGTGGCCCTGCAGCAGGTTGGAGATTGCATGTACGGCGATCTCCACCGCACTGAGCCCCTCGCCACGCGGGTTCGGGTACTGGGCAACGGCGCTGGCCGCGGTCGGACCGATCACGACGATCTTGTCACGAAACGGTGACACCGCTGCCTGTCCTCTGAGGATATCCGCGGCCGACACGCGTCTCAGGTCTGCGTTGGGATAAAAGGCGATCCGCTGCCGCAGCTCGCGCGCCGCCGGAGTGCGCAACCCGCCCAGTCGGATACCCGCCGCATCGATCTGCAGGCTGCCGAGATCGACCTGCCGGTGTCCAGCCACCGCAGCGAGCGCGAACGACGGCAGCAGACGGGCCTGTCGCTGAACCAGCAGCGGGGCGGAGCGGACCACTCGGTCGGCATCGGGGTGGACCTGCAGATAACCCAGGGCCTCGCTGGCGGCGGCGAAGCGCTCTAGCGGCAGCACCAGGCGCTTCCCGGCGAGCGGTCTGTACGGATCGCGCACCATGCCCAGGACCGAGCGTTCGAGGAAGGCCGGCAGGACCTGCGGCGTCGAATCGGTCCCTTTGTCTTGCCTGGCGAAGCGAAACGGCAGGATCACAGCCGGCAGACTCTGCAGACTGGCGAGCAGACGACGATCGGGGTCGAGATCCGCGCCAACCAGCTCGAGTCGCTGTTTCAGGGAGTTGAGATCGGCCCCGAGCTGACCGCGCAATCCAGAGAACCTGAGGTGCTCGACGATCTCCTCGACGACCTCGGGGTGCTGCGCCTCCGCATCGGTGAGCAGTTCATCGAGCCGCTCGAGTTCTTCACCGGCCAGGGCCAGAGCCCCTCGACCGGTCAGTTGGCGAAGGTCCTCAATCACCGGACTCAGCGGATTAGCTTCGGCCTGGGTCAGATCGAGCGCCAGGGCGACCACACTGGGCTCAACCGGCTCGAGCAGTGCCAGCAGGTCCGCGTAGCGCTCGCGCGGCCACGGCCAGGGACCGAGTCGATCGATACTTGTCTGATCGACCTCGATCAGCACGACATCGCTGGACGGCAAGCCCGTGAAATCGCGCACCCCCAGGTCGTAGATCGCGCGGTCAAGCGCCTGCAGGCCGCCCAACCAGGCGAACAGCCCCACCAACGCACTCACCACAAGCCCGGACAACCAGCCGCCCTTATGCCTTTCGATCCTGGTCATCGATGCCCCATATCCCCATACTTTGCACTATTAACGGTAACGGACTGCAGCCAGGCGCGGGGAAACTCTCGCAGGGCGACTCGAAGACCGTATCCAGTTACCGGCTCTGAAAGTCAGCGCCACGTGCGAGGTCGAACTTCCGGTCGCCATGGACCCTGGTCCACCGCCTCCTGCTCCTCAGTCGGGCATCGGTCCCCGTGCCTGCGCAGCGGCCGATCCTTGCTGCAGCGCCGTGGTCTGCTGGCCCAACATTCCGGTTAGTATCGGCCAGACGTTGCCCAACATGACGGGCTGGGCCGCGGCGGTAGGATGAATCCCGTCAGCCTGCATCAGCGAGCGCTGCATCGCCACCCCCTCGAGCAGGAAGGGCACCAGGGGCACCTCCTGTGCATCGGCGACCTCCTTAAAAACCGAGTGGAACCTCTCGGCGAAGGTCTTGCCATAATTCGCGGGCAGTTTGATGCCGACCAGCAACGGCAAGGCCCCGGCGTCACGGGTGATGTTGATCATTTCCACGAGATTGTGGCGCAGGCGCTGCAGCGACAGGCCTCGCAGCCCGTCGTTACCACCGAGTTCGATGATCACCCATCGTGGCTGATGCAATTGCAGGGCCGCCGGCAGCCTCGCCAGCCCCCCGCGCGTCGTGTCACCGCTGATGCTGGCGTTGACCACCTCGAAGCCCGACTGGCCCTGCCGCAACCGGTCCTCCAGCAGCTGCACCCAACCCGACTCGGCGGGGATACCATAGGCGGCGCTCAGGCTGTCGCCAAGGACCAGGATCTTGCCGCCCGCAGCCGTCGCTGCGAGCCCGTAGGCAAACAGAATCAATAAACTAAGGGATCGAATCGTGACAGAGAACAACTTGGTCATCGAAGCCTCGCAGCTGAAGAAGCAGGTGTCTGGCCCAGCAGGCACGCTGACTATCCTGGAGGATGTCGAGCTCGGCATCCAGGCCGGCGAGGCGGTTTCCATCCTCGGCGCCTCGGGATCGGGCAAGTCGACACTGATCGGCCTGCTCGCGGGTCTAGACAAGGCCAGCTCGGGGAAAGTTTCTCTGCTGGGCCAGGATCTGGCGAGCCTCGACGAAGACGGGCGCGCCCGTTTACGCGCCGGCCGGGTCGGTTTCGTTTTTCAATCCTTCCATCTACTCCCCGGTATGACCGCCCTGGAAAACGTCTCACTGCCGATCGAGCTCGGGGCGACGAGGAACGACGCCAAGGAGAGGGCGCGCGAACTCCTGCAGCGCGTTGGGCTGGAACAACGCGCCGAGCACTACCCGAACCAACTCTCCGGCGGCGAGCAGCAGCGGGTCGCCATCGCCCGCGCCTTCGCCGACTCCCCGCAGGTGTTGTTTGCCGACGAACCCACCGGCAACCTGGACACGGACACCGGCCAACGGGTCAACGACATGCTGTTCCGGCTGCGCGACGAGAACGGCACCGCCCTGGTGCTGGTGACACACGACTCGACACTGGCGGATCGCTGCGACCGCTCGCTACCGCCTCAGCGAAGGGCGGCTGGCGGAGCCGACATGAGGATCGGCGCGCTGAGGACCTGGCGACTGGCTCTGCGCCTGTTTCGCAACGACTGGCGCTCGGGCGAGCTGCGGCTGCTGGCGCTGTCGCTGGGCCTGGCAGTGGCCGCGGTCACCGCGGTCGATTTTCTCACCGAGCGCGCCATCTCGCAGCTCGAACGTCAGGGTGCGGAACTGCTGGCCGGCGACCTGGCGCTGGAACACAGCGAGCCGCCGGCGGCCGAGACGCTCGCCGCCGCCGAGGCGCTCGGCCTGCGCACGGCCCAGACCCTGAGCTTTCCGAGCGTCGTCATGGGCGGCGACACGCCGGTCCTGGTGCAGGTCAAGGGCGTCGACGGCAGGTACCCGCTGCGCGGCCAGTTACTGTTGGCTGACGGCGCCGGCCGGGTCGCGCCGGCGCCCGGGCAGCCCGCTGAAGACGAGGCCTGGGTCGAACCCGGGCTGCTCGGCCGACTCGACACCGAACTCGGCGCGAGCGTCGAGATCGGCGCCGCCCTTTTTCGCATCACCCGGCTGATCGAACGAGAACCCGACCGCGGCGGCAATCTGTTCCGCCTGGCACCGCGGGTGATGCTCTCGCCCGCCGGGATTGAACGCGCCGAACTGCTCGGTCCCGCCAGCCGGGTCAAGTACCGGCTGCTGGCCGCCGGCGAACCGGGCGCCATCACCGCGCTGCAGCGGCGCATCGATGCCGAGCTGCCGCGCGGCGCCAGTCTGTTGTCCGTGCAGAACGCCCAGCCCGAATTGCGCAGCGCCATCCAGCGCGGCCGCAGCTTTCTCCACCTGGCCGCCCTGTGCGCGGTCCTGCTGGCCGGAGCGGCGAGCGCCCTGGTGGCGCATCTGTTCGTCAAACGCCAGCTCGACGCCGCGGCGATGATGCGCTGCATGGGCGCGACCAGCGGCCAGATTCTGCGCATCTTCGTCGGTCGCCTGGTGCTGCTCGGCCTGGCCGCCGGCTTGTTCGGCGCCCTGCTTGGCTATTTCGCCCAGGCGGCGTTGCTCTGGCTGATCGGCGACTGGTTCGGATGGGTACAGCGGCTCCCACGAGGTCCATCCGGTCGTCTACCTGCTCGACGGCAACGAACATTTCCATCACACCACGGGCGTGGCGCAGTTTCTTGCGGCGCAGCGACGAATGCCGGGCGTGATCGTGGTGGCAATTCCGAGCACCGACCGAGAGCGGGACCTCTCCCCCCGCACGCTGGCCGAACCGACGAGCGAGACACCCCCGGCTGGAGGCGGTGCCGACGACTTCCTCCGATTCCTGCGCGACGAGCTCGCGCCGGCGATCGACGCCGCCTATCGAACGGCGCCGTACCGGATCGTGATCGGACATTCCCTCGGCGGACTGTTCGCGGTGTACGCCGCGCTGACCCAACCGGATCTGTTCGACGCGTACATCGCGATCAGCCCGAGCCTCTGGTGGGACGACGAGGCCGTCATCCGGCAGGCCGAGACCTTCTTCGACGGAGCGTCCGGCGAACCACGTGGCTTCCTGTACATGACCATTGGAAACGAGGGAGGGCGGATGCTGGCCGGCGTGTGGGGCCTCGCCCGTGTGCTGGAGACGCACGCGCCGCCGACGTTCCGGTGGGGATTCGACGTGCTGGAGCAGGAGGATCACGGGTCGGTCCCGCTGCGCAGTACCTACGCCGGATTCGAGCGGCTGTACGAGGGTTGGCGGCTGGAGAATCCGGTGGAGCTCGCTGCGGAACAGGGCCTGCCTGCCGTCGATGCGCATTTCGCGGCGCTCTCCGAGCGCTACGGCTACGAGATCCGCACGCCGGAGTCGGTGATCAACAACATCGGATACGGTCTCCTCGCGACAAACCGCGTCGACGACGCCATCGCAGTGTTGCGGAGCAATGTCGAGCGGCACCCTGGCTCCGCCAACGCGCACGACAGTCTCGGCAATGCGTACGCGGCCGCCGGTGAGTGGGAGCTTGCCAGGGAGAGCTACGCCAGGGCCGTGGACCGCGGGCGGGAGATCGGCGACCCGAACCTGGTCGCGTACGAGAGGAATCTCGAGAACATGCGGGAGAAGGTGGATCACTGAAGTTTGCGGTCTCGTCGGGGGCCGGGGCCACGGGATCGCGGTCGCGGTGCGGCAGCGCCACAGTTGACGGGATCGAAAGCACGGTCCCCCTTCATTCCGTAGTGGCCCCACCTTGTTTCCTGCCGGACCCCCCTCCTGGTTGGTGTTCCGCCCTGCATGCAGGAGGTGCCTTATGCTTCGACGTATCCCTCTCCTCGCATTACTCGCACTGTTCGTGGCCGTGAGCTGCGACCAGGCCCCGACCGCTGCCGAAGACTCGCCGTCCGACGTTCCGGGCATCGTAATGAGCGTCGATGGAAACAACGGTGCCGTCAGGTGGATTCCTGATCCGGAGTGCGGCGTCTTCAATGGAGACGAGGAGTTCTTCACCGTGGATTGCAGGAACCAGATCGCCACATACAGCAGAAACGGCAATGCCATCGTGCTCGTGCAGGCGTCCGGCGTGCCGAACTCAACCGGGCAGACGCTCCATTGGGACGCCTACAATCCGCCGCAGGTCATGCTGGACTGGTTCGGGCTGGAGGAACCCCCCGCACCGTGCTACGTGCTGGGTCCCGATGGGGGGGCGCTGTTCACTCTCAACTGGAAGGCCAAGCTCACACCCAGCGGACACAGCAGTCTCGTCTGCCACTACGCGAAGAAGTGGGAGTACCAATGGCCCGACTAGTCGCCATCGACTGAGCGAGGGGCGCCCGGAGGTCTCGCAGGCTTCGCCAGCTCGAATGCCTGCGGCGGCCGGCCGGGCGCTTCGCTTTGGGGGTACTCTGCGTGCGCAGAACACCCCCCCCGGGACCTTCGACTGCACACGCCACGCTACAACCCGCCGGTCTATCGCTGCGACTATGCGGCGAATTCCGGCGCCCCCATCTCACGGCGGCCGCCCCGTCTGACTCAAACTCTGGCACGCCTGTGAACCACGTAGGCCGCGGTGCCGTCCACTGCAACCGATCCGACATCGCAGGTATACTGTAAGCATCGACCGTGCGGGCCACTCTGGAGTCACAAGCGATCGAATGCGCGAACAAGCTACTCTCCTCCACGTTGCTGAAGGCCCGACGGATTCCCGAATCTCGTTGGCGCTTCCTCCAGACCTCCTGAAGCAGGTCCGCAAACGGGTACGCATCCTGGCCCTGCTTCTTCTCGCCGCGTTCGCCTCTGATCTCGTGTTCGCCGTCGGCAGCGTGATCTCGCTGCTACTGACCGGTGGATCCGTGTCGGCGGCACTTGTCGAGGACGGGACCCTCTTCTACCTGGCCAATGTCGTCGCCGTCGCAGCTTCTCTGGTCCTGTGGTGGGCAGCCGGAAGTCAGCGGGTATCTCCGTCGCGCCTGCTCACGCTGGGACTGGGGTACGAGGTCCTCGTGTGCTTCATGATCGCGATCGCCAACTCTGTGGGGACTCTATCGCGAGCCGGATTCCTCCCGAACCTGACATGGGTACCGGTAGTCGTCATCCTCTTCCCGGTTCTGCTTCCGGGACCGCCCCGGAAGATGTTGGTCGGCTCGATCCTGGCGGCGTCCACGGTGCCCATCGCCCTCGCGCTGCTTGACGTATCCGGGAGAGTCGTTGCCGATCCGCAAAGCTATCGGACTGCACGTGGAGGCCTCAGCGTTCGCGGTCGTGTTCGCGTACGTCAGTGCCAGGGTCGTCTACGGGCTGGGTCGCGAGGTGGCTGCCGCGCGCAGGGCGGGAAGCTACCAATTGGAGGAATTGCTGGGGCAGGGCGGGATGGGCGAGGTATGGCGCGCCCGACACCAGTATGCTGGCCCGGCCCGCTGCCATCAAGCTCATCAAGCAAGATCTGACCGGAGGCACCGACCAGAGGATCGCGACAGACGCAGTCGAGCGATTCGAGCGTGAGGCTCAGGCGATCGCCAGTCTGCGCTCGCCCCACACCGTCGAGCTATTCGATTTCGGTACCGCAGACAACGGAGCCTTCTACTTCGCAATGGAACTGCTCGACGGACTCGACGCCGACACGCTGGTGCGACGGTTACGGTCCACGTCCCGGCCGAGCGGGCCATTCACCTTCTCAGCCAGGTGTGCCACTCTCTGTCCGAAGCTCACTCCCGCGGACTGGTTCACCGGGACATCAAACCCGCCAACGTGTTTGTGTGTCGCTACGGTGAGGAGCTGGACTTCGTGAAGGTCCTGGACTTTGGAATCGTAAAGGAATCACGGGGGGAGCCTGGCGAACCCGGTCTCACCAACGCGGATGCGATACAGGGCACTCCCGCCTTTCTGTCCCCCGAGCAAGCTCTCGGAACCATGGAGCTCGATGGGCGAAGCGACATCTACGCCACGGGCTGCCTGGCCTACTGGCTCCTGACCGCGCAGCAAGTGTTCACCGCCGACACACCCGTCGGGCTTCTCGTGCACCACGTCCAGACCGATCCCGCCCCGCCCTCGACCCGAACCGAGCTGGCCATCCCGGCGGCGCTCGATGAGATCATTCTGGCATGCCTGGCCAAAGACCCGGCCGAGCGGCCGCAGACGGCTCGCGAGTTGGCAGATCGACTGGGTACGGTCGAGTTGAAGCCGGAGTGGACTGAGGAAAGGGCGCGAGGGTGGTGGGCGCTGCATCATCCGGCAGACGTGTAATCGCGCCACCGGACCTACCAATGTACGGGCGCGATCCAGAGCCAAAGCAGTAAATTCACTTCACCCCCCGCTACTCCTCCGTGGAGTCGCCACATGCCGGACCTGCTCGAACGCCTGCAGGCGGCCCTCTCCGAGCGGTACGCGATCGATGCAGGAATTGGTCGCGGCGGCATGGCCGTGGTGTTTCTCGCCGAGGATCTCAAGCACCACCGCCAGGTCGCGATCAAGGTCCTGGACCCGGATCTGGCCGCTGCCGTCGGTCCCGAGCGCTTCCTGCGCGAGATCGAGATCGCCGCCGGCCTGGACCATCCGCACATCCTCACCCTGCTGGACTCCGGCGAGGCGGACGGTCTGTTGTACTACGTCATGCCATTCGTGGAGGGTGAGTCACTTCGCGATCGCCTGCAGCGCGAGCAGCAGCTTCCGGTCGACGAGGCGATCCGGATCGCCAGGGAGGTTGCGGACGGTCTGGACCACGCGCACCGGCACGGGGTGATCCACCGTGACGTCAAGCCCGCGAACATCATGCTGTCCGAGGGCCACGCGTTGATCGCCGACTTCGGTGTGGCACGGGCGGTGGGAGGCGAAGGTCAGGCGCTCACCAGCACGGGCCTGGCCGTTGGAACGCCGGCCTACTTGAGCCCCGAGCAGGCGAGCGGCAGCGAGGTGGGCGCCCGGAGCGATCTGTACGCGCTCGGGTGCGTGCTGTACGAGATGCTGGCCGGTGAGCCTCCGCTGGTCGGAGCGACCCCGCAGGCGACGGCCGCGAAACGGCTGACCGAGACCGCGACGGCTCTGCACGTGGTTCGCGAGACGGTCCCGGCAGGCGTCGAACGAGTTGTGAACCGGCTGCTGGCGAAATCGTCGGCTGACCGGTACGCGACGGCCGAAGAGCTGGTGGAAGCCCTGGACCGGCCCGCGCTGTGGGCGGAAACCGGGCGGGATTTGCGGGTGTGGAAGCGAGCGGGAGGGGTGGCCGTGGCGCTCACCGTTCTGGCACTCGGCATTCTCGCGAGCCAACGAATGTCGTGGCGAGGCAGTACTCCGGAGGTCGTGGCACACCGGATCGCCGTACTCCCGTTCGACAACGAGACCGACGATCCGACGTTCGACTACCTGGGTGGAGCTGGTCCGCGAACCGAATCACGACGCGACTCCAGGTGGAAGGGGTCGGCGAAGTCGTGCCGACGTCCATCGTCGCGGCCGCCGTGCAGACGGACGGAACCTCAACGATGCGGGCAAGGTCGCCGGCGAAACCGGAGCCGGTGTGGTCATTACGGGCTCCATCGGAGGGAGCGGCGACAGTCTTCTCTTCGCCATCCGGGTGATGGACCCCGTGCGCAGGATCCAGGCAGGCTACTTCGAGACGAAGACAGCGACCGTCGATTTCCCGGACCCGGGCCTCGAGCAGTTGGAGAGCAGATAGCGGGAGGGCTTCTCCTCGCCTTTGAAGGGGATCCATTCTGGGCGTACGCCGCCTTATCCCAGCATCGATGCGACCGCCCGCATATCCAGACTTGAGGGAATGGAGGGGCATGCACGTACGGCAGACGTTCGTCTCAAGAAGTCTCTTCCGGATGAAAAGTTCGAACTGCAGATCTGATCAGCATTGAAACTACCGGAAATCGGTTGGGCCGGTGAATGGCCAGGTATGGTATTCACCGGGACTGCCGAGTTCTCCCACCCATATTGGACTGAAGGAGCATTACCCGTGTCAGTAAGCGAAAAAATCGTGGCTGATCTCGTCGCCAACGATGTCAATTTTGTTACTACCGTTCCCTGCAAGCAGCTGGCAGGCGTCATTGACGCTATCGACGCCAGTGAACATATCTATCATATTCCTTCCAACAAGGAAGACGAGGGTATGGGTTTGTGTGCCGGTGCGTTCATGGGCGGCAAGCGTCCCGCGATCATCATGCAGAACACCGCCATTGGTGTCACCATCAATACCCTGGCGACGCTGACCCAGTACTACCGGATGCCCTTGCCGATGTTGATCAGCTATCGCGGTGAGCTGGGCGAACCGGTTGCCTGTCAGGTGGAAATGGCGGTTCATACCAAAGCCCTGTTGAATCAGCTGCACATCCCGACCTACCACTTTCACAAGGAAGAGGATGTCGAAGAACTGGATACGATTCTGAAACATTCATTCATGTGCAACAAGCCGGTCGCCATTCTGACTGATGCCACTTTCTGGAAGGGGTACTGATCATGATTCGCTCCGAAATAATACGTGATATCGCGCCGGTCATTGCAGACCATCTGGTGGTTTGCAATATCGGATTACCCAGTCAGGAGCTGCATTCGATTGACGATCAGCCCAGCAACTTCTACATGCTGGGCACGATGGGTTTGTCCTCATCGATTGGTCTTGGCCTGGCATTGGCGCAGGACAAGAAGGTGATATCCATCGATGGGGACGGTTCTGTTCTGACCAACTTCGGGACTCTGCCAACGATCGCGAACAATGTTGCGGATAACTATATCCTGCTGATCATTGACAACGGC
Source organism: uncultured Gammaproteobacteria bacterium (assembly GCA_963765415.1). Taxonomy (GTDB): domain Bacteria; phylum Pseudomonadota; class Gammaproteobacteria; order Chromatiales; family Chromatiaceae; genus CAVXWS01. The sequence goes on along the minus strand of CAVXWS010000031.1, from coordinate 3,272 downwards.
AGTTATGGATCGACGGGTGATCAGCCTACCTATGCCGGCAAGAAGACGTCCTTGACCGCCGTTGCGCGTGCCTGTGGCTGCGAGAATGTCATTGAATGCAAGGCCGAGGAAACCAGGGAGGTGCTGCAGGCTGCGCTGGAGAGCAACAAGATGACCATCATCGTTTCCAAGTGCGAATCCGGGAATATCAAGATACCGGTCATCACGATGGATCCGGTGGAGATTCGATGCCGGTTCATGCAAGCCGTCAAGGCCTGACGCTGACGCTATTCACAGCCCCATGCTGGAAGTACTGATACAGGAGCTTGTCTCGTGATGTTCTCCAGGCAGATACATTCGTGTGAGGACGCCCGCAGGCTTGCGAAAAAGCGTTTGCCCTGGATGGTCTTTGATTACATGGATGGCGCGGCGGGTGAGGGATACGGTGACGTTCGGAACCGTCAGGTCATGCAGGACATCCGGCTTCAACCGGCCGTCCTGGTCAATGTCGAGCACCGTTCGCTGGATGTGCGGGTGTTTGATCATGAAGCCCAGCGCCCCTTCGGGGTCAGCCCGATGGGGATGTGTAATCTGGCGACACCGGGTGCGGACCTGATGCTGGCGCGTCAGGCCGCACGCTACCATTGTCCCGTTGGTGTATCGACCGTGGCGTCGACACCGCTGGAAAAAATGATTGAAGTGGCAGAAGGTCATGCCTGGTTCCAGTTCTATTTCAGCGGCGACGGACGCGTTGTCAACACCTTGATAGATCGAGCCCAGATGGCTGGGTACCGAACGCTGGTTGTCACTCTGGATGTTGCGGAAGTGGGTCGGCGTCCGCGAGAACTCAGGCGCGGGTTCAAGATGCCTTTTCGCATCGGCGTGCCGCAATTCATCGACTTCGCCCTTCACCCGGTCTGGTCGTTGTCAACCCTGGCCAAAGGCAAACCAGACATGGCCAACTTCGGCGGTGATCATGGAACATTCGACCGGACGGAAACCCGGGCGAGGGCGGACTGGGATGACCTGGACAGAATCAGAGACCAGTGGAAAGGCAATCTGGTGGTCAAGGGCGTATTGAATGTGGCCGATGCCGTTCGCCTGAAGGCTGCCGGTGTGGATGCCATTCAGGTGTCCAGTCACGGTGGTCGGCAACTGGATAGTGCGCCCTATCCGATACTGGCCTTGCGGGATATCCGGGCTGCCGTGGGCCCTGAGTTTCCGCTGTTCTTCGACTCCGGTATTCGCTCGGGCGAGGATGTGCTGAAAGCCTATGCACTGGGTGCCGACTTTGTTTTTCTGGGTCGTTCGATTCTCTATTCGCTGGCAGCTGGTGGGGAGAGAGGCATGGAACAGATGTGGGACATCTTTTCCGATGAAATCAGTATAGCCATGGCACAGCTGGGTATGGACTCATTGAAGAGCCGACCTACGCCCATGGTTCCCGAGGGGCTGAGGTATTCATGAAGGCCTCACCTTGCTTGACTATCACTGGCGTGAAAGTAATTCAAATTTCAGGTGATCTCTTGCCTTCGCACAATACAGGTACTGCACATGTTTGATCTGGAAGGGAAGGTTGCCCTTGTGACGGGGGCTACATCGGGTATAGGACGACAGCAAGCGCTGGCGCTGTCAAAAGCGGGGGCCAGAGTTGTCGTTCTCGGGCGTCGTGCTGATCAGCTGGATGAAACGGTGGCGTCCATTCATGAATCGGGCGGTGAGGTCAGTGCCCTGCAAAGTGCTCTGGCGCTGGACGACAGCCTGGCAGAGATTGCGCACAGGGCATCAGAGTTCTACGGCGATATCGACATTCTCTTCAATACCGCGGGTGTGAACCTGCGGCAGCACGCAGACGATGTCACGATGGAATCGTGGAAGACCACGCTGGACCTGAATCTGGCGGTACCGTTCTTCCTGGCGCAGAAACTGGTACCGGGCATGCGCAAGAAAGGCTGGGGGCGCATTGTGAACATCGCCTCCCTGCAGTCCACCCGGGCCTTTGCCAATGGCATCGCCTACGGTGCATCGAAGGGCGGAATCAGTCAGCTGACCCGCGCCATGGCAGAGGCCTGGTCGGTGGATGGCATCAACTGTAACGCCATTGCCCCGGGTTTCTTTCCCACCGAGCTGACGGCAAGCTTGTTCGAAGATGATTCCACGACACAGCGATTGGCTGCAAGCACCGCTATTGGACGAAACGGCAAACTGGAAGACCTGGATGGTGTGACGATCTTTCTCGCCTCCCGTGCTTCTGACTACATAACCGGCCAGACCATCTCAGTCGATGGCGGCTTCACAGCGAAGTAATCCCCCATGAAAGCACTCGTTTATACAGCAACCCAAGAATTGGAATTTCGTGATGAACCTGATCCCGTCGCAGGTGGACAGGAAGTCATGGTCAAAGTGGAGGCCAGTGGCATCTGCGGCTCGGATATGCACGCGTACCATGGGCACGACGAACGACGTATTCCTCCACTGATACTGGGGCATGAAGCTGCCGGCATCGTCATGAGTGGGCAATATGAGGGGCAACGGATGGTACTGAATCCGCTGGTGACCTGTGGACTGTGTGCCGATTGCCACGCCGGACGATCCAATCTGTGTCCGAGCCGGGAAATCATTGGCATGCGACATGCCGGCGCATTCGCGCAATACGTGACCATTGCCGAGAAAAATCTCATTGCCATACCCGATGGTCTCGACATGGTCCATGCCAGGTTGATGGAGCCCGCTGCGGTGTCATTGCACAGTATCGTACTGGCTGAGAAGGTCCTGCATCGGCCCTTGAGCGAAGGCTCGGCGCTGGTTATCGGTGGCGGAGCCATCGGATTGCTGGCGGCCTTGTTTCTGGCTCAAAAGGGAACGGCTCGGATCATGTTGTCGGAAACTTCAGCCAGTCGTCGGAAAACCGTGGAAAAAACGGGCATTTGTGAAGTTTTTGATCCTCTTGGGCAACCACTGCCCGCAGAGTCCAGTTTTGATCTGGTTGTGGATGCGGTGGGTTCTGGTGCCACACGCCGAGATGCATCGCGCTATGCACGCCAGGGTGGCGTCATCACGCATATCGGTTTACAGGATAATGAAGCCGGGACTCGACATCAGGCGTCTGACCCTGCAGGAAATCACGTTTATCGGCAACTATACTTACACGCACACCGACCTGCAGGCAGCACTTGACGCCATTGCCAGAGGTGCGCTGGGTTCGCTGGACTGGGTTGAATCCCGGCCGCTGGCTGAGGGTGCCAGAGCGTTGAAGATATTCATCTGAATAACACCGAGGCTCCAAAAATAGT
>CAVXWS010000030.1:0-16777 GCA_963765415.1 uncultured Gammaproteobacteria bacterium | reverse complement strand
CACCGTCTATACCCTCAGCGAATTCGTTAACTCTTGCCTATCTCGTTTGCGATGCCAGTCGGCACCTCGTTGTACCTGGAAAACTCCATTGTGTAGATCGCGCGCCCCTGGGTCGCGCCGCGCAGGTCCGTGGCGTAACCGAACATCTCCGACAGCGGCACTTCTGCGCGAACCACCTTGCCCGCGGGTCCATCCTCCATCCCGTGAATCATGCCCCGGCGGGAGTTCATGTCGCCGATCACATCACCCATATACTCTTCGGGCGTAACCACTTCGACCTTCATGATCGGCTCGAGCAACACCGGACTGGCCTTCGTCGCTGCTGCCCGAAATCCCATCGAACCGGCCACTTTGAACGCCTGTTCCGAGGAATCGACCTCGTGATACGAGCCGTCAAACAAGGTGCATTTGACATTGACCATCGGATAACCGGCGATCACGCCATTCTGCAAGGTCTCCTTGACGCCTTTCTCCACCGCCGGGATGAAATCCTTGGGCACCGCTCCGCCAACGATCTCGTTGACGAAAACAAAAATCTCGTCGCTCCCGATCAATGGCTCGACCCGCAACCAGACGTGCCCATACTGGCCGCGACCGCCGGTTTGCCGGACGAACTTCCCTTCCGCCTCGACCGACTTGCGAATCGTCTCGCGGTAAGCGACCTGTGGCGCCCCGACGTTTGCCTCGACCTTGAACTCGCGGCGCATCCGATCGACGATGATGTCGAGGTGCAGCTCGCCCATCCCGGAGATGATGGTCTGGCCCGATTCCTCATCGGTGCGAACCTGGAACGAGGGGTCCTCCTGAGCCAGCTTGCTCAGCGCGACGCCCATCTTTTCCTGATCCGCCTTGGTCTTCGGCTCTACCGCGACCGCGATCACCGGCTCGGGGAACTCCATCCGCTCGAGCGTGATGACCTTGTTCAAGTCGCACAGGGTGTCACCCGTGGAGGCGAACTTCAGCCCGACCGCCGCCGCGATGTCGCCCGCGCAGACGGTCTTTATCTCTACCCGAGAATTGGCGTGCATCTGCAGGATACGGCCAATCCTTTCCTTCTTTCCCTTGACCGGGTTGAGCACGGCATCGCCCGATTTCAGGACACCCGAATAAACCCGAAAGAAGGTCAGCGAGCCGACGAACGGGTCCGTCGCGATCTTGAATGCCAGGGCCGCGAACGGCTCATCGTCCGCCGCATGGCGCTTACCTTCTTTGCCGTCGTCCAGCAGTCCAACGATGGCGGGCACATCCACCGGCGAAGGCATCAGCTCGATAACCTTGTCGAGCACCGCCTGAACGCCCTTGTTCTTGAACGCCGAGCCGCAGGTCACCGGCACGACTTCGAGATTCAGAGTTCGCTTGCGCAGCCCCTCGAGAATCTCGTCCTCGTTCAAAGTACCCTCTTCCAGGTACTTTTCCATCAAGGTCTCGGTCGCCTCGGCGGCCGCCTCGATCATTTTCTCGCGCCACTCGTTGCAGGCCTCCTGCAACTGCGCAGGGACCTCTTCGTAGTCGAAGCGCGTCCCCATCGAGGCATCGTCCCAGATGATCGCCTTCATCTTGACCAGGTCGACCACGCCTTCGAATTCGTCTTCGGCCCCGATCGGCAACTGAATCGGGATCGCACTCGCCCCCAGCCGTTCTTCCAGCTGGGCCACGACGCGGACGAAATTCGCGCCTACCCGATCCATCTTGTTCACGAACGCCATACGCGGCACGTGATACTTGTTCGCCTGCCGCCAGACCGTCTCGGACTGCGGCTCGACGCCGCCCACTGCGCAGAGGACGAACACGGCACCGTCGAGTACGCGCAAAGAGCGCTCCACCTCGATGGTGAAATCGACATGCCCGGGCGTGTCGATGATGTTGATCCGATGCAGCGGAAACTGCTGCGCCATCCCCGCCCAGAAGCAGGTCGTCGCCGCCGAGGTGATGGTTATGCCTCGTTCCTGCTCCTGCTCCATCCAGTCCATGGTGGCCGCGCCGTCATGGACCTCACCCATCTTGTGGGAGACTCCGGTGTAGTACAGCACCCGCTCTGTCGTGGTCGTCTTACCGGCATCGATGTGCGCCATGATGCCGATATTGCGATACCGCTCGATGGGGGTGCTGCGCGCCACGACTGGACTCTAATCAAGACCAAGGTTCCGGAAACACACTTACCAGCGGTAGTGCGAGAAGGCCTTATTGGCCTCCGCCATACGGTGGGTGTCTTCCTTCTTCCTGACCGCCGAGCCCTTCTGGTCCGAGGCGTCCATCAACTCGCCCGCCAAACGAGCGACCATCGATTTCTCGCTGCGCTTGCGCGCGGCGTCGATCAACCAGCGCATTGCCAGAGAATTACGGCGCACCGGACGCACCTCGACGGGCACCTGATAGGTTGCACCGCCGACCCGGCGAGACTTCACCTCGACCATCGGCCGGACGTGCTCCAGCGCCTGCTCCAAGGTCTCCATCGGATCGCCGCCCTTCTTCGCCGCGACCTGATCGAGCGCCCCGTAAAGAATGCCTTCAGCAACCGACTTCTTGCCGTCTACCATCACCATGTTGATGAACTTCGCCAGCACCTCGCTACCGAACTTCGGATCCGGGAGGATCTCGCGGCGGGACGCAACTCTTCTTCTCGGCATGACGTTCTACTCTCTCAAACTCGTTTCGATCAGCTCTTCGGGCGCTTGGCGCCGTACTTCGAACGACCCTGGCGACGCTTATCGACACCGGAGGTATCGAGGCTGCCGCGCACGGTGTGGTAACGAACACCCGGCAGGTCCTTCACCCGGCCGCCACGAATCAGCACCACCGAGTGCTCCTGCAGATTGTGGCCCTCGCCCCCGATGTAGGTGCTGACCTCGAAACCATTGGTCAGGCGCACCCGGGCCACCTTGCGCAGCGCCGAATTCGGCTTCTTCGGGGTGGTGGTGTAAACACGCGTGCACACGCCCCGCTTCTGCGGACAGGCCTCCAGCGCAGGCACTTTCGACTTCTCGATCTTGCGCTTGCGCGGATTGCGGACCAGTTGATTGATCGTTGCCATTCGATTACTCGTCTCCAGGACGTTTTTTCCAACCGAACTCCGAAAAAACACAGAAGCCGACACCCATCTCGGCCAACGTCGGGACGTCGCCGCGATAGCCAGCTTCTCCAATTCGAGTTCGTTTCTAAACGACTGTTTTGTCGTAAGAAAAGCAGGCCGGCGCGGACGCCGGCCTGCAACGAAGACCGCGCATTTTATGGAGGTGTCACGGGACTGTCAAGCCTCCCGCGTGCCCACCAGGCTCGATCTCACTCACTTTCAGTCGTGTTGAAGGCCTGCTTCAGGGCCTCTTCGGCCTCTTCCTTGGCCACTTCGGCCGCCTGCTCGTCCTCGATCACGGCCGCACGCCGTTTGGCGCGGCGCTCGGTGTGATGCGCCAGGCCGGTGCCCGCCGGAATCAGCCGACCGACGATGACGTTTTCCTTCAGACCCAGCAGCGGGTCGCTGGTGCCGCGAACCGCCGCTTCGGTCAGTACCCGGGTGGTCTCCTGGAAGGAGGCCGCCGAAATGAAGGATTCGGTCGCCAGCGAGGCCTTGGTGATGCCGAGCAACATCGGCTCCCACTTCGCCGGGTGCTTTTTGGTCGGCCGCGGCCTTTTCGTTGGCGTCCAGCAGACGGGCCCGCTCCACCTGCTCGCCGCGCAGCAGCTTGGTGTCACCGGAATCGGTGATCTCGACCTTGCGCAGCATCTGACGGATGATCACCTCGATGTGCTTGTCGTTGATCCTCACGCCCTGCAGGCGATAGACGTCCTGGATCTCCTTGACCAGGTACTCGGCCAGATCGGTCACGCCCTTCAGGCGCAGGATGTCGTGCGGATTGAGTTCGCCGTCGGCGATCACCTCACCGCGCTCCACCTGCTCGCCCTCGAACACGTTGACGTGGCGCCACTTCGGAATCAGCGACTCGACGCTGCTCGCCATCGGACATCGGTGATCACCAGGCGCTGTTTGCCCTTGGTGTCCTTGCCGAAGCTGACGGTGCCGGTGGCCTCGGCCAGGATCGCCGGCTCCTTCGGCTTGCGCGCCTCGAACAGGTCGGCGACCCGCGGCAGACCGCCGGTGATGTCCCGGGTCTTCGAGGATTCCTGCGGAATACGCGCCACCACGTCACCGACGCCCACCTCGGCGCCGTCCCGCAACGCCGACGATCGCGCCGGCCGGCAGGTAATAGTGCGCGGGAATGTCGGTTCCGGCGATGTTGAGGTCCTTGCCCTTGTCGTCGACCAGCTTGACCATCGGACGCATGTCCTTGCCGCTCGACGGCCGCTGCTTCGGATCCATGACCACCAGCGAGGTCAGGCCGGTGACCTCGTCGGTCTGCGACTGCACGGTGACGCCGTCGACGAAGTCGACGAACTTCAGCGTACCGGCCACCTCGGTGATGACCGGGTGAGTGTGCGGATCCCAGTTGGCGACGATCTGCCCGCCTGTCGACGGTGTCGCCGTCGTGTACCGACACGGTCGCACCGTAGGGCAGCTTGTAGCGCTCGCGCTCGCGGCCGACATCGTCCAGGACGATGACCTCGCCGGAACGCGAGACCGCCACCAGGTTGCCGTTCTGTGTGCTCGACGGTCTTGATGTTGTGCAGCCGGATCGTCCCGGAGTTCTTGACCTGGATGTTGTTCACCGCCGCCGCCCGCGAGGCGGCACCACCGATGTGGAAGGTCCGCATGGTCAGCTGGGTGCCCGGCTCGCCGATCGACTGCGCCGCGATGACGCCGACCGCCTCGCCGATGTTGACCCGATGTCCGCGAGCCAGATCGCGGCCGTAGCACTTCGCGCAGACGCCGTGACGCGTCTCGCAGGTGATCGGCGAACGCACCACCACCTGGTCGATACCCGCCTGCTCGAGCATGTCGACCAGCTGCTCGTCGAGCAGGGTCCCGCCCTCGCAGATCAGATCGTCGGTGCCGGGCTTGTAGACGTCCTTGGCCGTCACCCGACCCAGGATCCGCTCGCGCAGCGGTTCGACCACGTCACCACCCTCGATGATCGGCTGCATCAACAGACCGTCCTCGGTGCCGCAATCCACCTCGGTAATCACCAGGTCCTGGGCCACGTCCACCAGGCGACGGGTCAGATAACCGGAGTTGGCTGTCTTCAACGCGGTATCCGCCAGGCCCTTACGGGCACCGTGGGTGGAAATGAAGTACTGCAGTACATCCAGGCCTTCGCGGAAGTTCGCCGTGATCGGCGTCTCGATGATCGAGCCGTCCGGCTTGGCCATCAGACCCGCGCATACCGGCCAGCTGTCGAATCTGCGCCGCCGAACCCCGCGCGCCGGAGTCGGCCATCATGAAGATCGAGTTGAAAGAGTCCTGCTGTTCCTCCTTGCCGTCGCGATTGAGCACCGACTCCTTACCCAGCTTGGCCATCATTGCCTTGGCGACCTGATCGTTGGTGTGCGACCAGATGTCGACGACCTTGTTGTAGCGCTCGCCGTTGGTCACCAGACCGGAGGCGTACTGGTTCTCGATCTCCTTGACCTCCGTTTCGGCGTCCGCGAGGATCTTCGCCTTCTCCTCCGGAATGACCATGTCGTTGATGCCGATCGAGGCGCCGGCCTTGGCTGCCTGCCGGAAGCCGAGATACATCAGCTGGTCGGCAAACACCACGGTGTCCTTCAGTCCCAGGCTGCGATAACAGGCATTGACCAGGCGCGAGATCGCCTTCTTGTTCATCGACTGATTGACCAATCGAGAACGGCAGGCCATCCGGCACGATGTCCCACAGCAGGCGCGGCCGATGGTGGTGTCCTTGATCGACACGAGCTCCTTGCGCTCGCCGTCCTCGTCGACCTGCGATCTCCGTGATTCGCACCTTGACCCGAGCGTGCAGGGATGCCGCACCCGTCTCGTAGGCGCGGTGCGCCTCCTTGATGTTGGCGAAGGCCATGCCCTCGCCCTTGTCGTTCACCGTTTCACGGGTCATGAAGTACAGGCCCAGAACCACGTCCTGAGTCGGCACGATGATCGGCTCGCCGTTGGCCGGAGACAGCATGTTGTTCGACGCCATCATCAAGGCACGCGCCTCGAGCTGCGCCTCGATCGACAGCGGCACGTGCACCGCCATCTGGTCGCCGTCGAAGTCGGCGTTGAACGCGGTGCACACCAGCGGGTGCAGCTTGATCGCCTTGCCCTCGATCAGGACCGGCTCGAAGGCCTGGATGCCCAGTCGGTGCAGGGTCGGCGCCCGGTTCAGCATCACCGGATGCTCGCGGATGACCTCTTCGAGAATATCCCAGACCTCCGGGAGCCCCGCGCTCGACCAGCTTCTTGGCCGCCTTGATGGTGGTCGCCAGACCGCGCAACTGCAGCTTGGAGAAGATGAACGGCTTGAACAGCTCCAGCGCCATCTTCTTGGGCAGACCGCACTGGTGCAGCTTCAGCGTCGGACCGACCACGATCACCGAACGACCGGAGTAGTCGACGCGCTTGCCCGAGCAGGTTCTGGCGGAAACGGCCCTGCTTGCCCTTGATCATGTCGGCCAGCGACTTCAGCGGACGCTTGTTGGTGCCGGTGATGGCCCGGCCGCGACGGCCGTTGTCGAGCAGCGCATCGACCGATTCCTGCAGCATGCGCTTTTCGTTGCGCACGATGATGTCCGGCGCATTCAGGTCGAGCAGACGCTTCAGGCGGTTGTTGCGGTTGATCACCCGGCGATACAGGTCGTTCAGATCGGAGGTCGCGAAACGACCGCCGTCCAGCGGCACCAGCGGGCGCAGTTCCGGCGGCAGCACCGGCAGCACCTTCAGGATCATCCACTCCGGGCGGTTGCCGGACTCGTTCAACGACTCCAGCAGCTTCAGGCGCTTGGAGATCTTCTTGATCTTGGTCTCGGAATTGGTGGCCTCGATCTCCTCGCGCAGCGTTTCGATCTCGCGTCGGGATATCGATGGTGCGCAGCAACTCGTAGACCGCCTCGGCACCCATGCGGGCATCGAACTCGTCGCCGTTCTCCTCGATCGCCTCGAGGTACTGCTCGTCGGTCAGCAGCTGCCGACGTTCCAGCGGCGTCATGCCCGGATCGACCACGACGTAGGACTCGAAGTACAGCACCCGCTCGATGTCGCGCAGGGTCATGTCCAGCAGCAGACCGATGCGCGACGGCAGCGACTTCAGGAACCAGATGTGCGCGACCGGGCTGGCCAGCTCGATATGGCCCATGCGCTCGCGCCGCACCTTGGCCAGGGTCACCTCGACGCCGCATTTCTCGCACACCACGCCGCGGTGCTTGAGCCGCTTGTACTTGCCGCACAGGCACTCGTAGTCGCTTGATCGGGCCGAATATCTTGGCGCAGAACAGACCATCCCGCTCCGGCTTGAAGGTGCGGTAGTTGATGGTCTCCGGCTTCTTCACCTCGCCGAAAGACCAGGAACGGATCATGTCGGGTGAAGCCAGACCGATGCGGATGGGGTCGAAGTCCTCGGTCTGACCCTGCTGCTTGAGAATCTTAAGTAGATCTTTCAAGCGTTGTATCTCCCGTGATCACTTTCCGATCGATCGGACAGCGCCACTCACTCCTGTTCCAGTTCGATGTTGATGCCCAGCGATCGGATCTCCTTGACCAGTACGTTGAAGGACTCGGGCATGCCGGCCTCCATGCGATGGTCGCCGTCGACGATGTTCTTGTACATCCGGGTACGGCCGGTGACGTCGTCCGACTTGACCGTCAGCATCTCCTGCAGCGTGTAGGAGGCGCCGTAGGCCTCGAGCGCCCAGACCTCCATCTCACCGAAGCGCTGTCCGCCGAACTGCGCCTTGCCGCCCAGCGGCTGCTGGGTGACCAGACTGTAGGGACCGGTCGAGCGGGCGTGCATCTTGTCGTCGACCAGGTGATTGAGCTTGAGCATGTACATGTAGCCGACGGTGACCTGGCGATCGAAGGCCTCTCCGGTGCGACCGTCGTACAGCGTGCGTCTGGCCATTCTCCGGCAATTCGCCAGCCAGGTCGAGCATGGTGCTCGATCTCGCTCTCGTTGGCACCGTCGAACACCGGTGTGGCCATCGGCACGCCTGCCGCAGGTTGCCGGCCAGCTCGACCACCTCCTCGTCGCTGAGCGAGCCGAGATCTTCCTTCTTGCCGCTGGTGTTGTAGACCTGCTCCAGGAACTCGCGGAGCTCTGCAACCTTGCGTCTGCGCATCGAGCATCTCACCGATACGCTCGCCGACGCCCTTGGCGGCCCAGCCCAGATGGGTCTCCAGCATCTGTCCGACGTTCATCCGCGACGGCACGCCCAGCGGATTGAGCACGATGTCCACCGGTTCGCCGTCGGCGTCGAACGGCATGTCCTCGACCGGCACGATCATGGAGATGACGCCCTTGTTGCCGTGACGGCCGGCCATCTTGTCACCGGGCTGGATGCGGCGCTTGACCGCCACATAGACCTTGACCATCTTCAGCACGCCGGGCGCCAGATCGTCGCCGGCTGGTCAGCTTGCGCTTCTTCTCCTCGAACTTCTCACGAAAGGCCTCGCGCTGCTGCTTGATCTGCTCGGCAATCGCCTCCAACTGCTGCGCGGCCTCTTCGTTGCGCAGACGGATCTCCAGCCACTTGATCGCGCTCCAGTCTCGCCGAGATAGGTCTTGGTGATCTTGGCGCCGGCCTTGAGCCTGTTCGGCCCGCCGTCGGCCACCTTGCCGATCAAGCAGTCTTCTCCACACGCGGAAAGGTGTCGTTTTCCATGATGCGCAGCTGGTCGTCCAGGTCCTTGCGCACCCGGGCCATTTCCTGCTCTTCGATCTGCAGGGCCCGGGCGTCCTTCTCCACGCCGTCGCGGGTGAACACCTGCACGTCGATCACCGTGCCGTTCATGCCGGAACCGAGCCGCAGAGAGGTGTCCTTCACGTCCGACGCCTTTTCGCCGAAGATGGCGCGCAGCAGCTTCTCCTCCGGGGTCAGCTGGGTCTCGCCCTTGGGCGTGACCTTGCCGACCAGGATGTCGCCCTCCTTGACCTCGGCACCGACATAGACGATGCCGGACTCGTCCAGCTTGGCCAGCGCGGCCTCACCGACGTTGGGGATATCGCCGCTGATCTCTTCGGGACCGAGCTTGGTATCCCGCGCCATGCAGGTCAGCTCTTCGATGTGGATGGTGGTGAAGCGATCCTCCTGCACCACCCGCTCGGAAATCAGGATCGAGTCCTCGAAGTTGTAGCCGTTCCAGGGCATGAAGGCGACACGCAGGTTCTGGCCCAGCGCCAGCTCGCCCATGTCGGTGGACGGACCGTCGGCCAGCACGTCGCCGCGGGCGATCTTGTCGCCCGACCTTCACCAGCGGCCGCTGGTTGATGCAGGTGTTCTGGTTGGAGCGGGTGTACTTGGTCAGGTTGTAGATATCCACACCCGGCTCGCCCGCCTCGGTCTCGTCGTCGTTGACCCGCACCACGATGCGAGCGGCATCGACCGAATCGACCACGCCGCCGCGCCGCGCCACCACGGTGACGCCGGAGTCGACCGCCACCACGCGCTCCATGCCGGTGCCGACCAGCGGCTTTTCGGCACGCAGGGTCGGCACCGCCTGGCGCTGCATGTTCGAGCCCATCAGGGCGCGGTTGGCGTCGTCGTGCTCCAGGAACGGAATCAGCGAGGCGGCCACCGAGACGATCTGCTGCGGCGACACGTCCATGTACTCGATCTTGTCCGGCGTCGACAGGGTGAATTCGTTCTGGTGCCGGCAGGAGATCAGATCGTCGGTCAGACGTGCCGTCTTCAGTCCAGCGTCGCGTTCGCCTGGGCGATGACGTAGCGGCCTTCCTCGATGGCCGACAGATAGTGGATCTCGTGCCGTCACCTTGCTGTCGATCACCCGCGATACGGTGTCTCCAGGAACCCGTACTCGTTGGTTCGGGCATAGACCGCCAGCGAGTTGATCAGGCCGATGTTCGGCCCTTCCGGGGTCTCGATCGGGCAGACCCGGCCGTAGTGCGTCGGGTGCACGTCGCGCACCTCGAAACCGGCGCGCTCGCGCGCCAGGCCGCCCGGGCCCAGGGCCGAGACACGACGCTTGTGCGTCACCTCGGACAGCGGGTTGTTCTGGTCCATGAACTGCGACAGCTGACGAGGAACCGAAGAATTCCTTGATCGCCGCCGATACCGGCTTGGCGTTGATCATCTCCTGCGGCATCAGCCCCTCGGACTCGGCCAGGGTCAGGCGCTCCTTGACCGCCCGCTCGACCCGCACCAGGCCGACGCGGAACTGGTTCTCGGCCATCTCGCCGACACAGCGGACGCGCCGGTTGCCGAGGTGATCGATGTCGTCGACCACGCCGTTGCCGTTGCGGATATCGACCAGGGTTCTCAGCACATCGACGATGTCCGAACTCTCGCCGTTCTGCTCGACCAGCTGCTTGCGACCTCGTCGTCGCGCTGCCGAAATACTTCTGGTCGTAGAGGATGCCGCCGCCCTCGGTGTCCTCGCGGCCGAGGCGGCGGTTGAACTTCATCCGACCGACCGCCGACAGGTCGTAGCGATCGTCGGTGAAGAACAGATTGTGGAACAGGTTCTGCGCCGCCTCCTTGGTCGGCGGCTCGCCGGGGCGCATCATGCGGTAGATCTCCACCTGCGCCTCCAGCTCGTTGGTGGTCGGATCGATCCGCAGGGTGTCGGAGATGTACGGGCCATGATCGAGATCGTTGGTGAACAGCGTGCGGAGCTCCTTGATGCCCTGGTCGATCAGCAGCGTTTCGAGCAGCTCCTCGGTGATCTCGTCGTTGGCCTGGGCCAGCAGTTCGCCGGTCTCTTTGTCGACCAGGTTGTGCGCCAGGGTCTTGCCGATCAGGTAATCACGCGGCACCTCCAGCTTGCTGACGCCGGCTTCTCCAACTCGCTTGATGTGGCGCGCGGTGATGCGCTTGCCCGGCTTCGACGATCACCTCTTTGCCGGCCTTGATATCGAAGGTGGCGGTTTCGCCGCGCAGACGCTCCGGCACCAGGATCGAGTTTCGCTTTGCTCTTGCGTGAAGTGGAAGCTGTCGGTCTCGAAAAACAGTTCGAGAATCTCTTCGGTGTCGTAACCGAGCGCACGCAGCAGCATGGTGGCCGGCAGCTTGCGGCGGCGGTCGATGCGCACGAAGACGTTGTCCTTGGGATCGAACTCGAAATCCAGCCAGGAACCGCGGTAGGGAATCACCCGCGCGGAGAACAGCAGCTTGCCCGAGGAGTGGGTCTTGCCCTTGTCGTGATCGAAGAACACGCCCGGCGAACGATGCAGCTGGGAAACGATGACCCGCTCGGTGCCGTTGATGACGAAGGTGCCGTTGTCGGTCATGAGCGGCAGTTCGCCCATGTAGACCTCCTGCTCCTTGATGTCCTTGACCTGCTTGGTGCCGGCCGGCGCCTCCTTGTCGTAGATGACCAGACGCACCAGCACCCGCAGGGGCGCGGCATAGGTGGCTGCCGCGCAGCTGGCACTCGCGCACGTCGAACACCGGCTCGCCGAGCCGATAGCTGACGTACTCCAGCACCGCATTGCCGGAGTAGCTGACGATCGGAAACACCGATTTGAAGGCGGCATGCAGACCCGACGTCCTCGCGCCCGTCCGGCGCGCTGTCGGCCTGCAGAAACTCGCGATAGGAATCGATCTGGGTCGCCAGCAGAAACGGCACCTCCAGGATACTCGGGCGCTTGCCGAAATCCTTACGGATGCGCTTTTTCTCGGTGAACGAATAGGCCATGCTTGCCTTCCCTCGAACTGTTGCGTTCGGCGAGATTCCGCCGAATCTCCGGTGGGTGCCGGAACGGACCACATCCCTGGAACCCCTGAACTACGATCGGCGTCCTGCCGGCTCGTCTCGAAATCCTGTGTTTCGGCTAGAAACAGGAAAAGGCCGGTGGCAGTAACGCCACCAGCCTGCTCCCGGCCTTGCCTCTAACGTCCGTCAAGCGTGTATTACTTGATCTCGACGGTAGCGCCAGCCTCTTCCAGTTGCTTCTTGGCCTCTTCGGCCTCGTCCTTGGAAACGCCTTCTTTGAGCGTGGTGGGTGCACCTTCCACCGCCTCCTTGGCCTCCTTCAGACCCAGACCGGTCAGGCTGCGAACCGCCTTGATGACGCCGACCTTGTTGTCGCCGAAGCTGGTCAGAACCACGTCGAACTCGGTCTGCTCTTCGGCAGCGGCGCCATCACCGCCGCACCCGGCAGCGGCAACCGCCGCGACCGCGGCAGCCGCGGTTACACCAAACTTCTCTTCCATGGCCTCGATCAGCTCGACCACGTCCATGACGGTCATGTTGGCAATGGCGTCGAGGATTTCGTCTTTGGAAACAGCCATTTTCAGACTCCTAAGTCAATAAATCAGAATCGGTTGAAGATTCGGCCTTACGCCGCCTCTTTCGCGTCTCGGACCGCCGCCACGGTACGGACCAGCTTGCCGGGCACCTCGTTGAGGGTACGAGTCAGCTTCTCAATCGGCGCCTTCATGACCGACATCAGCATGCTGATAGCCTGATCGTAGGTCGGCATCTTGGCCAGAGTCTCGATCTCGCTCGGATCGAGCAGCTTGCCGCCAATGGAGACCAACCTGACCACCAGCTTGTCGTTGCCCTTGGCGAAGTCCTTGATCACCCGGGCAGCAGCGCCCGGATCTTCCTGCGAGAAGGCCAGGACCAACGGTCCGGTCAATCCTTCCTGCATACAGTCGAAATCCGTACCTTCCACGGCACGCCGAGCCAGGGTGTTCTTGACCACGCGGAGATACACGCCGCTTTGCCGTGCCGTAGCACGCAATTCGGTCATGTCCTCCACAGTCAGCCCACGGTACTCGGCGGCGATCGCGGAATAAGCGCTGCTTGCGACTTCAGCGACTTCGGCGACGATGGCTTTCTTCTGCTCTAGATTGAGGGCCAAAGTCGTCACCTCCCGATAACGATGAGATGGCTCACGCCACCCCGGTTCATTTTAAGGCCGGAATATCCGGCCCAGTTTCCGGTGCACCGTTACCGGGACGCGAGTCCCGATTGCGGAGCGCCGTCTGCGCAGGTGATTAAGCCTTCGGTCTCTGTTTCCGACCTCGGCCCCTGCGGTCTTTGACGGCAACCGTCTCCTGCGAATCAGAAGGCCGGCAGCCCCAAAGTCTCGTTGCGCGTCAGATACTCAGTGACGCTTGATCCAGCACGATGCCCGGCCCCATGGTCGAGGACACGGTCACCCGCTGCATGTAAATTCCCTTGGCCGCGCTGGGCTTGGCCTTTTTCAGATCGACCAACAGCGCTTCGAGGTTCTGCTGCAGCGCCGCCGGATCGAAATCGACCTTACCGATCGAGGCATGGATGATGCCTGCCTTTGTCGGTGCGGTAACGGACCTGGCCGGCCTTGGCGTTCTTCACCGCCTCGGCGACGTTCGGTGTCACGGTACCCACCTTGGGGTTGGGCATCAGACCGCGCGGACCCAGGATCTGTCCCAGCTGGCCGACGACGCGCATCGCATCCGGACTGGCAATGACCACATCGAAGTCCATGTTGCCCGCCTTGACCTGCTCGGCCAGATCTTCCATACCGACGATGTCCGCACCGGCCTCTTTCGCCGCGTCGGCATTCGGGCCCTGAGTGAAAACCGCGACCCTGACCGTCTTTCCGGTGCCGTTCGGCAGCACGGTCGAGCCACGAACCACCTGGTCGGACTTGCGCGGATCGACCCCGAGATTGACCGCCACATCGACCGACTCATTGAATTTTACCGTCGACAACCTCTTTCAACAGAGCGAACGCCTCGTTCGGCGCGTGTACGGACTTGCCGAACTCGATCTTTTCTCGAATCAGCTTCCGCCGCTTGGTCAACTTGGCCATCTCAGACACCCTCCACGTCGAGGCCCATGCTGCGGGCGCTGCCGGCGATCGTGCGCACGGCGGCGTCGAGATCGGCGGCGGTCAGATCCGGATCTTTGGTCTTGGCGATCTCTTCGAGCTGTGCCCGGGTCACCGTGCCGACCTTTTCGGTGTTGGGACGACCACTGCCTTTGCCAACTGCCGGCGGCCTTTTTCAGCAAGACCGACGCCGGCGGAGTCTTCATGATGAAGGTGAAGCGAGCGGTCGCCGTAAACGGTGATGACCACCGGTATCGGCATACCCTTCTCGACATTCTGCGTCTGGGCGTTGAACGCCTTGCAGAACTCCATGATATTCACGCCGTGCTGACCCAGCGCCGGACCGACGGGCGGACTGGGATTGGCCTCCTGGGCCGGCACCTGAAGCTTGATATAAGCCTCGATCTTCTTAGCCATTTTCTACCTCGCTACGGGTGCGAACGCTGATGTCGAGCACCAGCTCCCCGATGTCTGCCGCCAATACACCTGACCCGAGGGCGGCGACCACAACCCCGGGACACATCGTCAGCTCTTTTCGACCTGACCGAATTCGAGTTCGACCGGAGTCGATCGGCCGAAGATCAGCACCGAGACCTTCAGACGACTCTTCTCGTAATCGACTTCCTCGACCACGCCGTTGAAGTCGTTGAACGGTCCGTCGGTGACGCGGACCACTTCGCCGGGCTCGAACAGGACCTTCGGCTTCGGCTTGTCCACACCTTCCTGCACACGCTGCAGGATGGCGTCGGCTTCTTTGTCACTGATCGGCGCCGGCCGGTCGCCGGTGCCGCCGATGAAGCCCATCACCTTGGGCACGTCCTTGACCAGATGCCAGGTCTCGTCGGTCATTTCCATGTACACGAGGACGTAGCCGGGGAAGAACTTGCGTTCGCTCTTGCGCTGCTGCCCGCCGCGCATCTCGACCACCTCCTCGGTCGGAACGAGGATTTCGCCGAACAGGTCGCCCATCCCGGCTCGATGAATACGGTCTTCCAGAGAGCGTTTGACTTGCGCCTCGAACCCGGAGTAGGCATGTACCACGTACCAATGCTGCGCCATATCAGCCCTCCTGGCCCGTCAAGTAACGCACCGCGAGAAACAACAGCGAATCAATAGCCCAGAGGAAAAGGGCCATGATGAGCACGGCAACAAAGATGATCAGTGACGTCTGCAAAGTTTCCTGGCGCGAAGGCCAGACCACTTTGCGGACCTCGCCGCGCGCATCGCTGGCAAAGCGCCAAAACCCGCGGCCGGCAGTCGTTTGCAGCGCTACGAAGGCACTGATCCCGACCACCACCAGCAGGCCGAGCAGGCGAACCCAGACCGGCTGCTGATCGGCAAGGTAATAAAAGCCCGCGATCCCCGCCCCGATAATGGCGATCGCCGCAAGCAGCTTCGCCACATCCAGGCCGGAGGAGCCTTCCACGTCAGTTTTTGCGTTCATCCTGCCTTCTAAATGGCAGGCCAGGAGGGACTCGAACCCCCAACCTGCGGTTTTGGAGACCGCTGCTCTACCAATTGAGCTACTGGCCTAAAAATTTGCATACAACCAATTGGGCAAGCCATCCATTGTGCACCGCCCAGCTCGGTCATCCACGACCTCGCGTTCCTTCCTACAAAAGCCGCTTCTAGTGGCTCTTATTCGCCTGCGGCACCCAGAAAAGCCACCCGTGAGCTACTGGCCTTAAAACGTAGCAAGCCGCCCCGGCAGGGGCGGCCCACTTTCAGCTTACTCAGATCGAAATCACTCGATAATCTTGGCGACGACGCCGGCGCCGACGGTGCGGCCACCTTCGCGAATCGCAAAACGCAGACCTTCGTCCATCGCGATCGGCGCGATCAGTTTGACGGTCATCTTTACGTTGTCACCCGGCATCACCATCTCGATGCCCTCGGGCAACTCGCACGCACCGGTCACGTCCGTGGTCCGGAAGTAAAACTGCGGACGGTAGCCATTGAAGAACGGCGTGTGACGCCCGCCCTCGTCCTTGCCCAGGATGTACACCTCGGCCTCGAAGTGGGTGTGCGGCTTGATCGAACCCGGCTTCGCCAGGACCTGACCACGCTCCACGTCTTCGCGCTTGGTGCCGCGCAGCAGCACACCGACGTTGTCGCCCGCCTGCCCCTGATCGAGCAGCTTGCGGAACATCTCCACGCCGGTGCAGGTGGTCTTGGTGGTGTCCTTGATGCCGACGATCTCGATCTCTTCACCGACCTTGACGATGCCGCGCTCGATACGGCCGGTGACCACCGTGCCGCGACCGGAGATCGAGAACACGTCCTCGATCGGCATCAGGAAGTCGCCGTCGATCGCGCGCTGCGGCTCGGGAATGTAGCTGTCCAGCGCCTCGACCAGCTTGTCGATCGACTGGCTGCCGATCTCCGAGGTGTCGCCTTCGAGCGCCTTCAGCGCCGAGCCGATGATGATCGGGGTGTCGTCGCCCGGGAATTCGTACGTGTCCAGCAGCTCGCGAATCTCCATCTCGACCAGCTCCAGCAGCTCTTCGTCGTCGACCATGTCGGCCTTGTTCATGTACACCACGATGTACGGCACACCGACCTGGCGCGACAGCAGAATGTGCTCGCGGGTCTGCGGCATCGGGCCGTCAGCGGCCGACACCACCAGGATCGCGCCGTCCATCTGCGCCGCACCGGTGATCATGTTCTTGACGTAGTCGGCGTGTCCCGGGCAGTCGACGTGCGCGTAGTGGCGCTTGTCCGACTCGTACTCCACGTGCGCGGTCGCGATCGTGATGCCGCGCTCGCGCTCTTCCGGGGCGTTGTCGATCTGGTCGTAGGCCTTGCCCGCACCACCGAACTTCGCCGCCTGGTGCATGGTGATCGCTGCGGTCAGCGTCGTCTTGCCGTGGTCAACGTGACCAATCGTGCCAACGTTAACGTGCGGTTTGGTACGTTCAAATTTTTCCTTGGAC
>CAVXWS010000029.1:0-30215 GCA_963765415.1 uncultured Gammaproteobacteria bacterium | reverse complement strand
GCACCCACATAGACGATGCCGGACTCGTCGAGCTTGGCCAACGCGGCCTCGCCGACGTTCGGGATGTCGCGCGTGATCTCTTCGGTGCCGAGCTTGGTGTCGCGCGCCATGCACGTCAACTCCTCGATGTGGATGGTGGTGAAGCGATCCTCCGTGACCACCCGCTCCGAGATCAGGATCGAATCCTCGAAGTTGTATCCGTTCCACGGCATGAAGGCGACGACGCATGTTCTGGCCCAGCGCCAACTCACCCATGTCCGTCGAGGGGCCGTCGGCCAGCACGTCACCGCGCGCGATCTTGTCGCCGGGCTTCACCAGCGGCCGCTGGTTGATACAGGTATTCTGATTGGAGCGGGTGTACTTGGTCAGGTTGTAGATGTCCACACCCGACTCGCCGGCTTCGGTCTCTTCGTCGTTGACCCGCACCACGATGCGTCCGGCATCGACCGAATCGACCATGCCGCCCCGTCGGGCGACCTCGGTTACACCGGAGTCCACCGCCACGAACGCTCCATGCCGGTACCGACCAGCGGTTTTTCGGCGCGCAGCGTAGGCACTGCCTGGCGCTGCATGTTCGAACCCATGAGTGCGCGGTTGGCATCATCGTGCTCCAGAAATGGAATCAGCGACGCCGCCACAGAGACGATCTGCCGCGGAGACACATCCATGTATTCGATGCGTTCAGGTGACGACAGCGTGAATTCGTTCTGATGGCGACAGGAGACCAGGTCGTCGATGAGACGGTTGTTCTCGTCCAAAGTGGCGCTGGCCTGCGCGATAACGAACCGGCCCTCTTCGATGGCCGAGAGATAGTCAATCTCGTGGGTAGCCACGCAATCGACCACTTTGCGATACGGCGTCTCCAGAAAACCGTAATCGTTGGTTCGCGAATAAACTGCCAGTGAGTTGATCAGACCGATGTTCGGGCCTTCCGGCGTTTCGATCGGACAGACCCGGCCGTAATGCGTGGGATGCACGTCACGCACTTCGAAGCCGGCACGCTCCCGGGCAAGGCCACCCGGGCCCAAGCGCCGAGACGCGACGCTTGTGCGTGACTTCGGACAGTGGATTGTTCTGATCCATGAACTGGGACAGCTGGCTGGATCCGAAAAACTCCTTGATCGCGGCCGACACCGGCTTGGCGTTGATCATCTCCTGAGGCATCAGCCCCTCGGATTCGGCCAGTGTCAGGCGCTCCTTGACCGCCCGCTCGACCCGCACCAGTCCGACCCGGAACTGGTTTTCCGCCATCTCGCCGACAGAGCGCACACGCCGGTTGCCCAGGTGATCGATGTCATCGACCACGCCATTGCCGTTGCGGATATCCACCAGCGTCTGCAACACATCGACAATGTCCGAGCTTTCGCCAGCTCCTTGACAGCGACTTGGACCTCGTCGTCGCGCCCCGAAGTACTTGCTGTCGTAGAGTATGCCGGCGCCCTCGGCTTCGCGGCCCAGGCGCCGGTTGAACTTCATCCGCCCGACGGCCGACAGGTCGTAGCGGTCGGCGGTGAAAAACAGGTTCTTGAACAGATTCTGTGCCGCGTCCTTGGTCGGCGGCTCGCCCGGCCGCATCATCCGGTAGATCTCGACCTGCGCCTCCAGTCGTGACGTGGAGGGATCGATGCGCAGGGTAGTGGAGATATAGGCACCATGATCCAGATCGTTGGTGAACAGCGTTGTGATCTTCTTGATACCGCCGTCCAGCAGGCGTTGCAGCAACTCCTCGGTGATTTCGTCGTTGGCGTTGGCCAGCAGTTCCCCGGTCTCTTTGTCGACGATATTGTTCGACAAGCACCTTGCCATGGAGAAAATCAAGGGGACATCAAGCTGCTTGACGCCTGCTTCTTCCAGCAGCCGGATATGGCGCTGAGTTACCCTGCGCCCCGGACTTCACGATCACGTCGCTACCGCCGATTTGATATCGAAGGTGGCGGTTTCACCGCGCAGGCGCTCGGGCACCAGGTCAGCTTGGCCTTGGTTTTGGTTAGTGCAAAAAGATCCGTCTCGAAAAACATGTCCGAGAATCTCTTCGGTCTCAAATCCGAGGGCCCGCAACAGAATCGTGGCCGGCAGTTTGCGGCGACGGTCGATACGAACAAACAGATTGTCTTTCGGATCGAACTCCAGGTCCAGCCAGGAACCGCGGTAAGGAATCACCCGCGCGGAGAAGAGCAGCTTTCCGGACGAATGGGTCTTGCCCTTGTCGTGGTCGAAAAAGACGCCCGGCGAGCGATGCAGCTGGGAAACGATTACCCGCTCGGTGCCGTTGATAACGAAGGTGCCGTTGTCGGTCATCAGCGGCAGCTCGCCCATGTAGACCTCCTGCTCCTCGATATCCTTGACCACCTTGCAGCCGGCAGGTGCTTCCTTATCATAAATTACCAGACGCACCAGCACCCGCAAAGGGGCGGCAAAAGTAGTTCCCCGAAGCTGACACTCACGCACGTCGAACATGGGTTCCCGAGACGATAACTGACATACTCAAGCAGTGCATTGCCCGAGTAGCTTACAATCGGGAACACCGACATGAAGGCGGCATGCAGCCCAGGTCCTCGCGCTCATCGGCTTTCTGTCATCCTGAAGAAAACCGCGGATAGGAATCGATCTGGGTTGCCAGTAGATAAGGCACCTGAAGGATAATCGGACGTTTTCCGAAATCTTTGCGAATGCGCTTTTTCTCGGTGAAAGCATAGGCCATGTTGCCATCCCTCGGCTCGGTGATTCGCGAACTTGGTGGGAGAACCGCCGACGTCCCCTGAAACCCCTAAACTACGATCGCGTCCTGCCGCTACGTATAGAAATCCTGTTTCGCCACAAACAGGAAAAGGCCGGTGGCGATAACGCCACCAGCCCTCCCGCCTTGCTCAACGTTCGTCAAGCTGTATTACTTGATCTCGAAGACGCCGGCCTCTTCCACCTGCTTCTTGGCCGCTTCGGCCTCGTCCTTGGTAACGCCTTCTTTGAGGGTGTCGGACGCCTTCAACGCCGCCTTGGCCTCCTTCAGACCCAGACCGGTCAGGCGCGAACCACCTTGATGACGCCGACCTTGTTGTCGCCGAAACTGGTCAGCACCACGTCGAACTCGGTCTGCTCTTCAGCCGCGGCGGCTTCGCCACCGCCGCGCAGCCGGCAGCGGCACGCAGCCACGGCGGCAGCCGCGGTTACGCCGAACTTCTCTTCCATGGCCTGATCAGCTCGACCACGTCCATGACCGTCATGTTGGCAATCGCGTCAAGGATTTCGTCTTTGGAAACAGCCATTTGTTACTCCTAAGTCAATAAATTCAGACAATCAGTTGCTGATTCGCCTTACGCCGCCTCTTTGGCGTCGCGAACCGCAGCCAGGGTGCGCACCAGCTTGCCGGGCACCTCATTGAGCGTAGCGTCAGCTTCTCAATCGGCGCCTGCATGACAGACATCAACGGCTGATAGCCTGGTCGTAAGTCGGCATCTTGGCCAGGGTCTCGATATCCTTGGAGTCAACATCTTGCCGCCGATGGATACCAGTTTGACCTCCAGCTTGTCGTTGCCCTTGGCGAAGTCCTTGATGACCCGCGCAGCAGACCCGGGTCCTCCTGCGAAAAGGCCAGGACCAGCGGTCCGGTCAATCCTTCCTGCATACAGGCGAAATCCGTACCTTCCACGGCACGCCGAGCCAGGGTGTTCTTGACCACGCGGAGATACACGCCGTCTTGCCGTGCCTTAGCCCGCAATTCGGTCATCTCCTCCACGGTCAATCCCACGGTACTCGGCAGCAATCGCGGAATAGGCCCTGCTTGCCACTTCAGCGACCTCGGCGACGATGGCTTTCTTCTGCTCGAGATTGAGGGCCATAGTCGTCACCTCCTGATTACGATGGGAGCGGTTACTCGCTCCGGTTCACTTTCAGGCCAATAGTCCGGCCCAGCTTTCCAGTGCACCGTTACCGGGAGGCAGTCCTGATTCCGGAGCACCGTCTGCGCAGGTGATTAAGCTTCGGTTCTGTCCGACCTCGGCGCCTGCGGTCTTTGACGGCACCGGCCCGCGAATCAGAACGCCGGCAGCCCCAAAGTCTCGTTGCGCGTCAGATACTCAGCGACGCCTGATCCAGCACGATGCCCGGCCCCATGGTCGTGGACACCGTGATCTTCTTCATATAGACACCCTTGGCGGCGCTGGGCTTGGCCTTTTTCAGATCGGTCAACAGCGCCTCCAGATTCTGCTTCAGCGCCGCCGGATCGAAATCGACCTTGCCGATGAGGCAGTGGATGATGCCGCCCTTGTCGGTACGATAACGCACCTGACCGGCCTTGGCATTCTGCACCGCCTCGGCCACGTTCGGGGTCACCGTGCCCACCTTGGGATTGGGCATCAGGCCGCGCGGACCCAGGATCTGACCCAACTGACCGACCACGCGCATGGCGTCCGGGCTGGCGATGACCACGTCGAAATCCATCTTGCCGGCCTTCACCTCTCGGCCAGATCGTCCATGCCGACGATATCCGCACCCGCCTCCTTGGCGGCATCGGCATTCGGACCCTGGGTGAACACGGCCACACGCACCATCTTGCCGGTGCCGTTGGGCAGCACGGTGGAGCCACGCACCACCTGATCGGATTTGCGCGGGTCGACACCGAGATTGACGCTACGTCGACCGACTCGCTGAACTTGACGCTCGCACAGCTCCTTCAGCAGCTCGAAGGCCTCTTCGGCGGGGTAGGCTTGCCGGGCTCGATCTTCTCGGCGATCGCCTTCAGTCGCTTGGTCAGCTTGGCCATCTCAGACCCCCTCCACGTCCAGGCCCATGCTCCGGGCGCTGCCGGCGATGGTGCGCACCGCGGCATCCATATCGGCGGCGGTCAGATCCGGCATCTTTGGTCTTGGCGATCTCTTCCAGCTGCTCGCGGGTCACCTTGCCCACCTTGTCGGTGTTCGGCGTACCGCTGCCCTTGGCGATGCCGGCCGCCTTCTTCAGCAGGACCGACGGCCGGCGGCGTCTTGGTGATGAAGGTGAAGCTGCGATCCGCTGTAAACCGTGATCACCACCGGTATCGGCAGACCCTTTTCCGACGCTCTGGGTCTGGGCGTTGAACGCCTTGCAGAACTCCATGATATTCACGCCGTGCTGACCCAGGGCCGGACCGACCGGGCGGACTGGGATTGGCCTCCCGGGCTTGCACCTGCAGCTTGATGTAGGCCTGGATTTTCTTTGCCATCTGTCACCTCTGCTATGGGTTCAAACGCCTGAGGGATCGAGCACCCCAGCTCCCCGTGTCTACCGATCAATACAGCGACTGACCGCTGAGGTGCGCCCGTCGACCGCACCCGCTGCATGTCGACTCAGCCCTTCTCGACCTGACCGAATTCCAGATCCACCGGTGTCGAACGGCCGAAGATCAGGACCGACACCTTCAGGCGGCTCTTCTCGTAATCGACTTCTTCGACCACGCCGTTGAAGTCGTTGAACGGACCGTCGATGACCCGCACCACCTCACCCGGCTCGAACAGCACCTTGGGCCGCGGTTTCTCGACGCCTTCCTGCACCCGCTGCAGAATGGCATCCGCCTCCCGGTCGCGTGATCGGCGCCGGCCGGTCGCCGGTACCGCCGATGAAGCCCATCACCTTGGGCACGTCTCTTGACCAGGTGCCAGGTATCGTCGGTCATCTCCATGTGGACCAGCACGTAGCCCGGGAAGAACTTGCGTTCGCTCTTGCGCTGCTGCCCGCCGCGCATCTCCACCACCTCTTCGGTCGGCACCAGGATTTCGCCGAACTGATCCTCCATCCCGGCTCGATGAATCCGCTCTTCGAGCGAGCGCTTGACCTGCGCCTCGAAGCCGGAGTAGGCATGTACCACGTACCAACGCTTTGCCATCATCAGCCCCCCTGGCCCGGTCAAGTAACGCACCAGCGAGAAAGCAACAGCGAATCAATGCCCAGAGGAACAAGCGCCATGATGAGCACGCAACAAAGATGATCAGTGACGGTCTGCAAGGTCTCCTGGCGCGTCGGCCAGACGACCTTGCGGACCTCGGTGCGCGCATCGCTGGCAAAGCGCCAGAACCCGCGGCCGGCAGTCGTCTGCAGCGCAACGAAGGCACTGACCCGACCACCACCAGCAGGCCGAGCAGGCGCAACCCAGACGCGGCTGCTGCTCGGCAAGGTAGTAAAAGCCCGCGATCCCCGCCACCAGATCATGGCGATCGCCGCAAGCAGCTTCGCCGTATCCAGTCCGGAGGAGCCTTCCACGTCAGTTTTTGCGTTCATCCTGCCTTCTAAATGGCAGGCCAGGAGGGACTCGAACCCCCAACCTGCGGTTTTGGAGACCGCTGCTCTACCAATTGAGCTACTGGCCTAAAAATTTGCATACAACCAATTGGGCAAGCCATCCATTGTGCACCGCCCAGCTCGGTCATCCACGACCTCGCGTTCCTTCCTACAAAAGCCGCTTCTAGTGGCTCTTATTCGCCTGCGGCACCCAGAAAAGCCACCCGTGAGCTACTGGCCTTAAAACGTAGCAAGCCGCCCCGGCAGGGGCGGCCCACTTTCAGCTTACTCAGATCGAAATCACTCGATAATCTTGGCGACGACGCCGGCGCCGACGGTGCGGCCACCTTCGCGAATCGCAAAACGCAGACCTTCGTCCATCGCGATCGGCGCGATCAGTTTGACGGTCATCTTTACGTTGTCACCCGGCATCACCATCTCGATGCCCTCGGGCAACTCGCACGCACCGGTCACGTCCGTGGTCCGGAAGTAAAACTGCGGACGGTAGCCATTGAAGAACGGCGTGTGACGCCCGCCCTCGTCCTTGCCCAGGACGTACACCTCGGCCTCGAAGTGGGTGTGCGGCTTGATCGAACCCGGCTTCGCCAGGACCTGTCCACGCTCCACGTCTTCGCGCTTGGTGCCGCGCAGCAGCACACCGACGTTGTCCCCCGCCTGCCCCTGATCGAGCAGCTTGCGGAACATCTCCACCCCGGTGCAGGTGGTCTTGGTGGTGTCCTTGATGCCGACGATCTCGATCTCTTCACCGACCTTGATGATCCCGCGCTCGATCCGGCCGGTCACCACCGTGCCGCGCCCAGAGATCGAGAACACGTCCTCGATCGGCATGATGAAGTCGCCGTCGATCGCCCGCTGCGGCTCGGGAATGTAGTTGTCCAGCGCCTCGACCAGCTTGTCGATCGACTGGCTGCCCATCTCCGAGGTGTCGCCTTCGAGCGCCTTCAGCGCCGAGCCGATAATGACCGGGGTGTCGTCACCCGGGAATTCGTAAGAATCCAGCAGCTCGCGAATCTCCATTTCGACCAGCTCCAGCAGCTCTTCGTCGTCAACCATGTCGGCCTTGTTCATGTACACCAGGATGTACGGCACACCGACCTGGCGCGACAGCAGGATGTGCTCGCGGGTCTGCGGCATCGGGCCGTCAGCGGCCGAGACCACCAGGATCGCCCCGTCCATCTGCGCCGCACCGGTGATCATGTTCTTGACGTAGTCGGCGTGTCCCGGGCAGTCGACGTGCGCATAGTGGCGCTTGTCCGACTCGTACTCCACGTGCGCGGTCGCGATCGTGATGCCGCGCTCGCGCTCTTCCGGGGCGTTGTCGATCTGGTCGTAGGCCTTGCCCGCACCACCGAACTTCGCCGCCTGGTGCATGGTGATCGCTGCGGTCAGCGTCGTCTTGCCGTGGTCAACGTGACCAATCGTGCCAACGTTAACGTGCGGTTTGGTACGTTCAAATTTTTCCTTAGACATTTCTCGTCTACACCCCGAATAAATTCAAAAGCCGTTGGAGAAAAACCGCGCGCTCGAGGGCACGCTACACACATCCATCAAAACCAATGTTTGGAGCCCATGAGCAGATTTGAACTGCTGACCTCACCCTTACCAAGGGTGTGCTCTACCAACTGAGCTACATGGGCGATCTTTCAGCACTCTGGAGCGGGTGATGGGATTCGAACCCACGTCATCAGCTTGGAAGGCTGAGGTTCTACCATTGAACTACACCCGCCAATCCACTCCTGACTACCGTGGTTGGCGCGCCGACCGCCGCCAACCCATGTCGACCTGCTCTACAATCACCAAATCACTGACCGAGGGACAAGACACTGACCTGTCGCATCGGTTCGGCCCCCCACTGAGAAGGGTGTCGTTAAAGTCCCCTCTTCGATCTCGGGAGAGCGGGCCGCAAGGCCAAGGCCTTGCTTTTCCGATCCCTCATCCTGGCCTTCTCGGCTCAGGTTCCCACCTTCGTCCCACCTCCCTGGAGTCGTCCCAGCGGGAGAAAGGACCGAGACTTCTGCGACACACTCCTAAGCGGAAGAGCCACCTTATTCGATACTGGGGGAGGGGGAGGATTACGCCGCGCCTTCGGCGCTTCGCCCTCCGGGCCATTGCGCTTCGCGGCGCCGTCGAACCTCTCATCGGTTCGAAACCCTCCCCGACCAGCGGGAGAACCACCTAACCTTACGATACTGGTGGAGGGGGGAGGATTCGAACCTCCGAAGGCTGAGCCAGCAGATTTACAGTCTGCCCCCTTTGACCGCTCGGGAACCCCTCCAAAAAAGAGGCGGTATTTTCAGGAAATACCCGGGCCTTGTCAACAATTTCCGTCGACAACTTCAGACCGAGCCCCTCCGAGGGCGACATCTTAGGGAGCAAGTCACTTGTGCTAACCTTCGCCGCTTAGCCGAACAGCGGTAAATTAAGGATCTGCAATTCGGCCTCGGCTAAAGCCAGATTCCACGACATTCGCGACGGGCAAACTATGAAGGTTACTATCTTTGGCAGCGGTTATGTAGGCCTGGTCACCGGGGCCTGCCTGGCTGAAGTGGGAAATCACGTCAAATGCGTTGATGTTGACGCGAAAAAGATCGAAACACTGCGAAATGGCGGGGTTCCGATCTACGAGCCCGGACTTCGGCAGATGATCGCCCGGAATATCGCGGCGGAGCGGCTGTCCTTCACCACCGACGCCAAGGAGGGGGTAGATTTCGGTCTGTTCCAGTTTATCGCCGTCGGCACCCCGCCGGACGAGGATGGTTCGGCCGACCTGCAGTACGTCCTCGCGGTCGCCCGCAGCGTCGCCGAGCACATGGACGGCTACAAGATCCTGGTCGACAAGTCGACCGTTCCCGTCGGCACGGCGGACAAGGTCGCCGCGACCGTGCGCGGTGCGCTCGCCGAACGCGGCGCCCATCTCGAGTTCGACGTCGTTTCAAACCCGGAATTTCTCAAAGAAGGCGCCGCGATCGAGGACTTCATGAAACCCGACCGCATCATTGTCGGTACCGAGAACCCCCGCACCGCCGAATTGATGCGCGAACTCTACGCGCCCTTCAACCGCAGTCGCGAGCGGGTCATCGCCATGGATGCGCGCTCGGCCGAACTGACCAAGTACGCGGCCAACGCCATGCTGGCGACCAAGATCAGTTTTATGAACGAACTGTCCAATATCGCCGAGCGCATGGGCGCCGACATCGAGAAGGTTCGGGTCGGCATCGGCTCCGATCCGCGGATCGGCTATCAGTTCATCTACCCCGGCTGCGGGTACGGCGGCTCCTGCTTCCCGAAGGACGTCCGGGCGCTGGAGCAGAGCGCGCTCGCCATCGGCTACACCCCGCACCTGCTGCAGGCCGTGGAGGCAGTCAACCGGCAGCAGAAAGAGCTGCTATTCGACAAGATTTACGAGCATTTCGACGGCGCGATCGCCGGCAAGACGATCGCCCTGTGGGGCCTGGCGTTCAAACCGAACACCGACGACATGCGCGAGGCCTCGTCCCGCGTGCTGATGGAATCGCTCTGGGAAGCCGGCGCGAAGGTGCGCGCCTTCGATCCGGTCGCCTCGGAGGAGGCCAGCCGAATCTACGGCGACCGCGGCGACCTGTGTCTGTGCGACTCCGCCGAATCGGCCCTGGACGGGGCCGACGCCCTGGCCGTGGTCACCGAATGGATAGAATTCCGCAGTCCCGACTTCCGGATGATCTCGCAGAAGCTCCGCCACCCGGTGATCTTCGACGGCCGTAATATCTATGAACCGCATACCGTCGCCACCGCGGGACTTTCTCACTACAGCATCGGCCGGACACCGGTTCATCCGGGCTAGTGGGCCAAGCCGTGCCTGGCCGAATCGTCGTTTCCCGCTTGGCTAAAACCGCAGTTTCGGTATACGCTCTCATCCAATCGCATTCGAAAGATGTCGCTTCGTGCCTGTCGTACACCGCGGTCACGGAAGGTCATCGACATCTCGAAATGCCTTAAAAATCAAAGATTCGACAGTCCCGGGCCGGCCCAGCGCGACCCGATTAAAGACTCGATCGATGACACCACGCTGGATAGATAAAAGAGGATGGATAGATGACTACCTTAACCAGGGTGCGCACCGGCGCACTGTCTCTCGCGCTTGTCTGTGGCTCGGCGACCGCCGGCGTCGCCAAGGACCTTCCCTACCCCAGCGGCAACGTGACCGCTGACCAGATCATGGAGCAGGTCTATTTCGTCAACCACTTCTACCCCTACAACCAGTTCGCGATCACGAAAAAGGGCAGAGACATCACGGTACTCATCCTCAAGGCCGATGGAAGAACCCCGACCACCAATACGCTGGAACGTTATCTGAACAACGAGTACGCCGACGGGAACGTTCAAGCCAAGGACCTCGCCATCTTCCGCTCGGGCAAGCTCAAGGGTACGGGTATGTTGATTACCGACTATATCGACGATGCCAAGAGTCAGTCCTATATGATCTGGCTGCCGGCGCTGCGCAAGATCCGCCGCTTCGCCGAACCGGCGCACGACGACGCCTGGGGCGGCTCGGACTTCACCTTCGGCGATGTGGTGCTGCGCAAACCCCAGAACGAGACCCACGAACTGCTGGGCAAAGAGACCTTCAATGACTGTCTGGGCGCCGTCGACATCCCGGAAGGAGAGCGCAACCGCTGGACCAAAGACCTGCCGGCGTCCTCCTGTAATCCGAAGGGCAAAGAGGTCTACAAGCTCAAGAGCACCACCAAGTTCAACAACTGGTGGTACGACCATCGGATCAGCTACGTCGACACCAAGACCTTCGCCGACTACCGCTCCGAGTACTTCAAGGACGGCAACAAGGTCAAGGTCATCGACCGCGACTGGCGCAGCCAGAATATGAGCGACCCGAGGGCACTGGCCTGGGGCTACTGGTACGGCAAGACCTTCGCCACCAATCACGAGACCTGGGCAGTGATCCCCGAAAAGGTCATCGAGATCAACGGCGGCCACCCGGAAGACCTCTGGTCGGAAAAGACCCTGCGCAAGATCAAGCGCTGATTGTCCAGTTGCCCACAAACCTATAACGAGTCCGCCCCGAACCAAACCCCGGGGCGGACCGCTCAGCTATGAGCCCAAGGAGACACTCAATGAACCAACGTATCCTGCTCGCCACCGCGGTGTCGATTGCGATCAGCGGATCTGCGTCGATGGCGCAGGCCTTCCTTGACGACCTCGAGGTCACCATCGAGCTGAAAAACGAGACCGCGGTCTTCATTAAAGACGGCCCCACGACCAGCGAACCGCGCGCCACCAACGATGATTCACACGACCATGACGCCGGCGACCTGATGAAGTTCGAGAACTCGGCGCGGTTCTTCATCAACGGCGACGTCGGTGAGGATTCCAGCTGGCACGCCGAACTGAACATGATCTGTGATAGCGAGGGCGAGACCTGGGATTACAAGTGCCACCGCACCTACACGCAGCACGACTGGCTGCGCGAACTCTATATCGACACCCAGTTCGCCGGCTGGGACCTGCGGCTCGGTAAGCAACAGGTGGTGTGGGGCACGGCCGACGGCATCAAGCTGCTCGACATCATCAACCCGACCGACTATCGAGAGCTGAACCAGAACGCCATGGAGTCGTCGCGAATCCCGATCTGGATGATCAACGCCGAACGCAACGTCGGCGACCGCGGCAACGTCCAACTGATCGTTTCGCAGGCCGAGACCAACAAAGTCCCCGGCTTGTGGACCCAAGATGACGGCGCAAAACGGACCACCATAGTCGTGAACGGGGCATCTCCCACCGGTTTTGCGCCGGTCGGGAATGGTCAAATCCGAGGACAGGGACAGGACCGAGGCCAACCGTTCGTCATGAAAGGCGTTGACGTGATCACTGGTGGAGTCAACGGATTTTTCAATATTGGCGCGGAATTTGGTTCCGTGACCCATACCTTTTACGGCGGTGGCTTCACGAATCCAGCCGACAATCCGAGCGCCGAAGGCTTTACAGTTGCCGGTTTTACGGCACTGGATGCAGCGGCCATCGCAGGTGGCTTCGGATTGGGCTGCGGCAGCGGTCAACAATGCCTTGAGGCCTTCACCGAGATGACCAACAACAACGTCACCAACCTCATCGACGTCAATCTGGCGACCGACACCGGTTGGAACATTGACAACCCCAACTCGGCCTGGGAGCACTTTCCGAACGCCACCTTCGCGACCTTCAACTCGATGGTCGGAATGACCACTGAGTATCGGCGCGACTACGATGACGATGCTATGCCCTCGGAAGCGAACTTCGGTGGTCGTTTCCGCAGCTACCTGGATAACGGGCTGAACTACAGCGTCAACTACTTCTACGCTTACGATCCCAACCCGTCTCTGAATATCCACTGGGAAGATCCGAACAGTGGCCAGCGGCTGGTAGTGGACAAGTACGCGGCTGGCGCCTTCGCAGACGGCAAACCGATCCAGGTGCTCCAGATTCGAAATCCCGTGAACAATACGCTTTACGGTGCCGCCTCATCGGCATACGGCTCAGGCGCGGCCGACGTAGACGGAACCGGGGGACCGGCGAAGCTGGTGTTCGTCGAGGATCGAAACCGCATACACAACCTTGGCGGTTCCTTAGACTACGCCTTCGACGCCGCAGTGCCGGTTATCCTGCGCGGCGAGTTCCTTTACCAGAAGGACGTCAACCAACCGGTGGTCGACAGACAGGCACTGGCCAACGGCGATCTCGTTGGTGCGCTGAAGAGTGAAAAGCACGACTTCTTCAAGTACGTGATCGGTGCCGACGTCACCGTGTTTACTAACCTGCTGGTAAGCGGTCAGTTCATCCAGTTCCGCAACCTCGACTACGTTGAAGAGACGGCGGCCTGCGCCACGCAAGATCCGCCGCTTCCCGACGGTTGAATGTTCGCGGTACACCGGTGATCCGGCGACCATGAACGTCACCAACGGCTTGAACAAGGGCTGGAAGAACAAAGAGTTCTACTCCCTGTTCTTCTCCAAGCCCTTCGGCGAGGGCCAACTGGGCCGCTGGAACAACATCACGATCTATGAAGAGGGCGGCGGCTGGTGGAACCGTCTGGATGCCGAGTACTCGTTCTCTGACCAACTGATCGTCACGGGTGAACTGAACGCCTACTGGGGCGACGAAGAGACGACCTTCGGTCAGTTCGACAAATCCTCCAACGTTCAGCTCGGCTTGCGCTACATCATCCAGTAGTTCGCGTCGCAGTTCCTCGATCCAGGGCAGCGGCGCTCGGAAGCAATTCCCGGCGCCGCTTTTTTCTCAGTCCTTAGCATTGGATGACTGACCGATGACAACAAAAGTATCCGAGACCCAGTTGGCGGCCAAGTACGCCGACTTCGTAATCAAATTCCGTTGGCCGATCATCATCGGCCTGCTCATCGCCACCGTGCTCGGCGCCCTGCAGATCCCGAATCTGGATATTCGCAACGACCCCGACACGCTGCTGCCGCCGAGCAATCGCTATGTCGCGACCAATCTCTATGCCGAGGAGAAATTCGGCATGGGTAACCTGATGGTGTTCGCCCTGAAAGTGAAGGAGGGCGATATCTATCAACCCTGGTTCGTCAACATGGTGCAGGAGATCCACCGCAAGCTGGAGGCCCTGCCCGAATCCCGCCCGGCCAATTTCATCGACTTCGCCGCGCAGAAGATCAAGTTCATGGGCGCCGACGAAAACGGCTTGATTTTCAAGCGCCTGATACCCACCGCCGGGATCAGCGACGACCCGGCCGAGGCCGCCGAGCAGTTGGCGTTTCTCAAGGAAGGCATCAAGACCAACCCGGTCATGGCACCGATGCTGGTCTCGATGTGGGACGCCGAAGGCAATAAGTGTGTCTTCGAGGACTATGACAAGCCCGAGTGCGTCGCCAAGGCCGCCTACATCATCGCCGACTACCACGACGGCGTGAAAGAGATCTATCTGCCCTGGGTGCGCGAGGTTCGGGCGCTGATGGACGAATACAGCGCCGATCCGCGGATCGAGTTGCGGGTCGCCGGCGAGCCGTATTTCCTTGCCTGGATGCTGCAGGAACTGCTCAACAAGTGGTGGCTGTTCGTCATCTCGGTCGGCATCGTCCTGGTCGTCCTGTGGGGAGAATTCCGCGACTGGCGAGGCGCCATCTTCCCGCTGCTCGGCGTGTTCATGACCATCATCTTCACCCTCGGCCTGATGGGCTTCTCGGCCTTCAAGCTGACCACCATGAT
Source organism: uncultured Gammaproteobacteria bacterium (assembly GCA_963765415.1). Taxonomy (GTDB): domain Bacteria; phylum Pseudomonadota; class Gammaproteobacteria; order Chromatiales; family Chromatiaceae; genus CAVXWS01. Next base: position 15,734 of record CAVXWS010000029.1, on the reverse strand, counting down.
GGTGTTGACCCCGATGCTGCTGCTGGCCATCGGCATCGGCCACTCGGTGCAGGTGACCCGACGGTTCATGCTGGAGCATGCCGGGCACGGCGACTGCTTCAAGTCGGCGCGGATCGCGATCGGTCACACCATCATTCCGGCGACCCTGTCGATCATCACCGACATGGTCGGTTTCGCCACCCTGGCGACGGTCGACATCTCCTTCTACAAGGCCTACGCCTACTTCGGCATGTTCGGCATGCTGACCCTGCTGTTCACCACGACCACCCTGATCCCGCTGCTGTTGACGGTCTTTCCGCCAAGCCAGGAGAAGTGTGAGCATCGTTCCGGACACAACTGGGAGGCCAAGGTCGGCGGCTTCATCGCCGATCTGATCAGCGGCCCGGGCAAGTGGGTGCCGATCGGCTTGGTGGCACTGGTGGTGGTGGTCTCGACCTATTACACCAACATCTTCAACTGGAAGAACGACCCGGTCGCCGAGGTGAGACTGCAGCAGGAGGGCGACATCATGCCGGGCGTCGAGAAGGGCATCAACTACGCCCGGGCCGCCTTCAAGGGCAGCTCCAACACCTGGAAGGACCTGGTCGAGCTGAACAAGATCATGCCGGGCGTGATCTCGGTCAGTGTCCCGATCCGCGGCAAGGAACCGAACGCCCCGCCCTGTCTCGACGAGTACTTCCCCGAGGAGCTGTACGATCAGCCCCGCAGCCCGGAGAAGACCGCCCGCTGCGCGGAGCTGAAGAAGTCGATGAGCTGTTGGGACGCCGAGGCCTGCGGCGCCCAGGGCATCTTCAACCTGGCCTCGGTCAACGGCGATATCGAGGCGATGGAAAACTGGATGCGGACTCATCCGTTCGTCGGCTACACCGGCTCGTACTCACAGTATGTCCGCCTGGTGAATATGTTGCTGACCGCAGAACCGGGAGAAAAGACCGACCTCGCCGATCTGCGGGTGCCCACCCGAGAGTATCTGCTCGCCATCGATCCGGACGACGACCGCAACCCCGACGCCATCGTGCAGCTCTACAACGGACTGCTCGAGACCATGACCTCGGCCGGCGAGATGGATTCATTCGTCAACACCGAGTCCTGGAACCAGGGCGTGATCCTGGGCTTCGTCAACACCATGGATCCGGTCGAGACCCACCAGGTGACGATGGACATTCAGCAGTACATCGAGGAACACAAGAACGACCCTGGCTTCAGCAAGGTCAACTTCGGTCTGCGCTCCGGACCGGCCACCGATCTTTCCGGCGACACCAACGAGCTTTCGATCGACGGACCGAGCTATGTACGGCCGGCGCTGGGCGGCTTCCTCGGCGCCACCGAGGCGACCCGCGAGGTGGCTATGACCGAATGGTTGAAGAGCCCCCTGCAGACGGCGCTGGCGGTGTTTCTGATCGCGGCGCTGATCTTTCGCTCCTTCCTGGTCGCGGGCATCCTGATCTCGACCCTGCTGATCACCCTGTATGCCCAGTACGGCCTGGGCGGCTACTTCACCTCGGTCGAGGAATGGTCCGGCAACCTCGCCTTCCACCTGTTGGTGACCCTGTCGATCTCCATGGGGTTGGGTGTCGACTACGGCATCTACATGATCTCGCGGCTGCGTGAGGAGATGGCGGCCACCGGCGGTCGTTGGCAGGAGTCCTTGCGCAACACGCTCAACACCACGGGTTCGGCCGTGATCGTGTCGGTGATCGTGCTGCTGGGCAGCTTCATCCCGCTGGTCGGAACGAATCTGGCCAATACCTGGGGACTTGGCATGTACATCGGTCAGGCGTTGATCATCGACGTGTTCACCGCCCTGATGCTCCTGCCGTTGATGGTCTATTGGTTCAAGCCGAAATTCGTCTTCAGGCCGCAGGAAGAGATCTGATCGCATCGGGTTGATCCCCAACTGGAACGAGACCGGGCCCTGGCGGCCCGGTTTTTTTCGTCGCGACGAGCTACTTCTGATCAGCTCGAGTGCAGGTGATTCATCGCCTTCTGCAACTGCCCGGACAGGACCTCGGGGATGACCCGCTCGGCCTCGGCCAGGGCCTGGTCGATCCGCTCCTTGTCGGCCTGTGACGGTCGATTCAGGACATAGTCCACCACCCCGTCACGATGCCCGGGATGCCCGACGCCGACCCGCAGCCGCAGGAAATCCTTGCTGTTCAGGGCCGAGGCAATGTCGCGCAGGCCATTGTGGCCGCCGTGCCCACCGCCCAGCTTCAGGCGCGCGACGCCCGGCTCCATGTCCAGTTCGTCGTGCACCACCAGCAGTTCACCGGGAAGGAGCTTGTAGAACTTGGCCAGGGCGCTGACCGACTGACCGCTGCGATTCATGAAGGTCGTCGGTTTGAGCAATAAGCAGTCCTGCGCGTTCAGGGTGACCCGGCAACACTCACCGAAGAATTTCGCCTCGGCCCGGAAAACGCCTCCGGCATGCCGCGCCAGCTCATCGACGAACCAAAAGCCCGCATTGTGGCGGGTATCGGCGTATCGCGACCCGGGATTCCCCAGGCCGACGATGCAGCGCACCTTGGTGGCGGGCTCAGCCATTCGACCCCTCAAATGAACAAAGCCGGCGCCCCTTGGGAGGCCGCCGGCTCCATCAACATCCGGCCCCGAACAGGGCCGGCTCTTCGAACTCAGTCCTCTGCAGCCTCGTCCTTGTCCGATTCTTCGGGTTCGGAGGGCTGTGGCGCCGCTTCCAGCTCCTCGCCTTCCTCTGCCTCCAGCTCCTCCTCGGCCCGAATGACCTCGACCGTGGCTACGATCGGATCGTGCTCTTCGCCGAGTTGGTCCGCTCCGACCAGGCTGACCCCTTCCGGAAACACGATCTCGGACAGATGGATGACGTCGTCGACGTCCAGCCCGGACACATCGATGGCGATGTACTCGGGCAGATTACCCGGCAGACACTCGATTTCGACGTCTTTCATCCCGTACAGCAAGGTGCCGCCGCCCATCTTGACCCCTACGGAGGCCTCTTCACCCTCGAAGTGGAACGGGATGGTCATGCGGATCTCCTCGTCCATGCGAATCCGCTGCATGTCGAAGTGCAGGATGAACGGCTTCGAGGGGTGGCGCTGCAGATCCTTGAGGACCACCTTCTGCGGCTTGCCATCCACTTTGAGGGTCAGTACGTGCGAGAAAAACGCCTCGTTGTCCAGATGATGGTTCAACTCGTTTTGTCTGGTAGCGATCATCTGCGGATCATCTCTTCCGCCATAGACGATCCCCGGGACCATACCGGTACGACGAAGTCGGCGGCTCGCACCTTTCCCTTCCTCGCTCCGGACCACTGCATCAATTTCAAAGGCCTCTTGCATGATGTTCTCCTAAGTTGACCTCGGTTCAAACGCCCACGGACCCGCGACCAGGATATCCGTGAGCAACTCAGCCGTTCCGTGGCGTCTGGCAATCGACTTCATTACCGAGCAACACCCCCTGTGCGCTCTGCGCGGTCGAATTCAAGGATCCGACCGGACAAGTTTTCAATCCATGAACAAGGAGCTGACCGACTCCTCGTTACTGATACGGCGCATCGACTCGGCCAGCAGGCCGGCGATCGTCAACTGCCGGATCCGCGTGCAGGTCCGCGCATCCCCTCGCAGCGGAATGGTGTTGGACACCACAAGCTCGTCCAACTGCGAGTTGTTGAGGTTGGCCACCGCCGCCCCGGAAAGCACCGCGTGGGTACAGTAAGCCACGACCTGTGCCGCACCGGCCGCTTTCAGCGCCTCAGCCGCCTTGCACAGAGTCCCGGCGGTATCGACCAGGTCGTCCACCAAGACGCACGAGCGACCTTTGACATCGCCGATGATGTTCATCACCTGTGACACGTTGGCCTTGGGCCGGCGCTTGTCGATGATCGCCAGATCGGCATCGTCCAGGCGCTTGGCCAGCGCCCGGGCGCGCACCACGCCGCCGACATCCGGTGAGACAACGATCAGATTCGGGTACTTCTGTCGCCAGACATCGCCCAGCAGAATCGGCGAGGCATAGACATTGTCGACCGGGATATCGAAGAAACCCTGGATCTGGTCGGCATGCAGGTCCATGGTCAGAACTCGGTCCGCACCCGCGGTGCCGATCATCTTCGCCGCCAGCCGGGCGGTGATCGGGACCCGTGCCGAGCGCGGGCGGCGATCCTGCCGGGCGTAGCCGAAATAGGGGATTACCGCGGTAACCCGCTGTGCCGAGGCCCACCGCAGGGCGTCGATCATGACCAGCAATTCGACCAGATTGTCATTGGTCGGCTCCGAGGTCGGCTGCAGGACGAACACGTCGCGTCCGCGCACGTTCTCCTGGATCTCGACCATGACCTCGCCGTCGCTGAACTGACCACACACCGCCTTACCCAATGGCAGGCTGAGGTAGGCCGCGACTTCGGCCGATAACTCCGGGTGCGCATTCCCGGAAAACACCATCATGCCGCTGGCTGTCACCGCAATTCCCCGCTTTATCAACCTCAGCTGCCCACGCAATTAAGCCGCCTGACGGCGGCTTGAGAAGCTTAGTTCACGCTGGTGCAGCAGGATTACTCGAGCCGCGCCCTTGGCTTTCGGGCCTGCGGAAAGTCTTCATCCTTCCGCTCGCACCCTGGGTGCCCGGCTGCTTCGCAGCCGTCAACTACATGGCTGGGGCGGTAGGATTCGAACCTACGAATGCCGGAGTCAAAGTCCGGTGCCTTAACCGCTTGGCCACGCCCCAATATCTTCCTGGAATCCTACCGCTGCACGCTAGGATTACTCCGTACATCCCTGTACTCCACCCCTTCGGGGCCAGCGCCGATGAAACAAGTTTCAACAGCGCTGTTCGGATTCGCGTCCTGCGAATCCGTCGAACCTACGAATGCCGGAGTCAAAGTCCGGTGCCTTAACCGCTTGGCCACGCCCCAATATCTTTTCCTGGAATCCTACCGCTGCACGCTAGGATTACTCCGTACATCCCTGTACTCCACCCCTTCGGGGCCAGCGCCGATGAAACAAGTTTCAACAGCGCTGTTCGGATTCGCGTCCTGCGCACCCGGATTCAGCTCCCGAGCTGGCCCCTTAGTTACGGGCCGGCCTCGAGCAGCGGCGATCGATCCAGGCCCTTCGCGACGAATCCCGGCAATCCGTCGGGCAGCGCTGAGAGGGCATTCTGCGCGTCTATCTGCGAGCCGAACTCGACGAACACGCACGCCCCGGTGCCGGTCAGACGGGCTTGGCCGAATCGACTCAAGACGCCGACCGCATCGGCCACTTCAGGGTAACGCTCGCTCACCACGGGCAGGCAATCGTTGCGTTGGTCCCCGGCGAGAAAGTCGCGTATTTTGATTCGCGGCGAATCCCGTGTCAATTCGGGGGCTCGAAAAACCTCGGCGGTACTGACGTGACAGCCCGGGGTCGCGACCAGATACCAGGCCGGAGGTAGACTCAGCGGCGTCAGGCGCTCGCCGACGCCCTCACCCCAGGCCGACTCACCGCCGATGAAAACGGGGACGTCCGCGCCGAGTTCCAAACCGATGGCGGCGAGCTGCGAGCGTTCCAGCCCCAGGCCCCAGAGTTTGTTGAGCGCGACCAACACCGAGGCCGCATCTGAACTGCCGCCGCCGAGCCCGCCGCCCATCGGCAGTCGCTTATCGAGTCGAATGAGAACGCCGAGGCGGCAGGCGGTGACCGATTGCAGACGACGAGCGGCGCGTACGACCAGGTCTTCATCCTCTCGGACGCCGGCAAGTTGCTGCACTCGGGAGACGCGGCCATCGTCAGTCAGGGTGAAATACAGCTGGTCGGCCCGATCGAGAAAGCGGAACACGGTCTGGAGTTCATGGTAGCCGTCGGCGCGGCGACCCAGCGACCCTCAGCATCAGGTTGAGTTTTGCGGGCGCCGGCCAGGGCCCGCTTTCAACACCCATCCCTGACAACGGATCAGGCTTACTTCAGGCGGTCCATCACCGATTTGATCTGCTCACTGTCCGGATCATCGCGGAGCGCATCCTGCCACACCCGTTGCGCCTGATCGCGTTCGCCCGCCACCCAGAGCACCTCGCCAAGATGAGCGGCAATCTCCGAGTCATTCATCGTGGTCAGCGCCTGGCGCAGATAATCCAGTGCTTTGTCGTAGTCGCCCAAGCGGTAGTACACCCAGCCCATGCTGTCGAGGATCGCGGCGCTGTCGGGTTTCAGTTTATAGGCCCGACTGACGTAGGCGAACGCCTCTTCGTGGCGATCGGTCAGATCCGCCAGAGTGTAACCCAAGGCATTGAGGGCATCGGCGTTGTCGGGCTCGATCTCGAGGACTCGTTTCAGGTCACGCTCCAACCAGTCGATCCGATCGAGCTCCGCTGCGTACAGCCCCCGGTTGTAGAGCAGGTCGACATTCTCCGGGTGGGCCGTAAGCGCGACCTCGTAGGTGTGCAGAGCCAGATCGCTCATGCCCTCGCTCTGCAGCAACTGCGCCTCGGTCAGATAGATCTCGACCGAGCTATCCGGATCCAACACCCGAGCCCGCTGCAAGACCTCGCGCGCGTCGTTCAACTGACCAGCCTCAACCTTCAACTGAGCCAGACGCCGGGCCGCGTCGGTGCGCAGCTTGCCGTCTTTGACCGAGGCGTAAAGCCCCATGGCGAGCTGTTTGTTGCCAGACACCTCTTCGATCTGCGCCAGAAAATAGGTGGCCTCGGTGGCTCGGTCGCGATTTCCACGCAGTTTCTGCCATGCCTGTCGCGCTTCGTCCCACTGCTCCGTCTGGACCGCGAGCATCGCCAGGGCGTAGAGGACGTCGTCGTTGTCCGGGACCTGCTGGTGCAGGCTCTTGAACTCAGCCAAGGCCTCTTCATAGCGTTTCAGGTCAACCAGCATACGGGCGTAACTGGTGCGCAGCATCGCCTCGTTCGGTTGACGTCTGATGGCATCCTTGAGCAGATCCAGCGCCTCGGCCTGGCGTTGCTGACTGGACAGGACACGCGCCAGCAGCACCACCGGCTGGGGCCAGTCGGGTTTGAGTTCCAGCGCGGTGCGCAGGCTGGACTCGGCCCCGGCAAGATCTTCCGCCGCGACCTGCAACAACGCCAAGGCATAATGTCCACTGGCATTGGCGGGCTGATCATCGGCCAGTCGGCGCATCAGCAACAGGGCCGCCGCCTTGTCGGTCTCGCGCACGAAAATACGCGCGGCCTGCAGGTATCCGTCCTGGTCGCGCGAGTCGGCGATCCGCACCAGGGCCCGGAGTTGCTCGAGTGCTCGATCGGATTGGCCCTCTCGAAGCAGCAGCAGGGCCGCCGTCTGCCGCGCTGCGGCGGCATTCGGCGCCAGATCCACCCAGCGCCGCACCGCCCGCAGGGCGTTTGCCCCGTCGCGAAGGTGCATCGCGATCCGGGTCGCCCGCTCGGCCGCGTAGGCATCCTTGGCCAGCACGGCCGCGTGCAGATAGTGGTTGTAGGACAACTCGAGTTCGCCGCGATGGGCGCCGATCTCACCGACCAGGTAGCTGTACACGATGTCGCTGTCGAGCTCGAGCGGCGCGCTGCCGGGCTCGGCGAACGGGAGTGTCTGCGTCTCGGGCACGATCTCGCCGCCGGCCAGGTCGCCCTTCTTCAAGACCGAGTTCTGACAACCGGCAATCAGCGGCAGCAGGAGCAGCCCAAAAAACACCCTAAACAACATTCGCTTCACAACGCACCTACTCGCATACAATCAAACCTTCCCGGATTAGCGGCCGATCCCGACCCGAACTGACCCCTCAGACCGCGACCAATAGAATAAGTGCGCCCGGTCGGTAACGAAATCAAGGAGGACTGGTGTTCCTCGCCCGGGCCGGAGTCAGATCCCGAGTAAGTATAGGGCCGCAACGATTTTGATACCAAAACACCACCGCTGCTTGCAATTAACCTATTGATATTACAAAATTTACAATCATTTCGCCCGCATCGAACAAGTTTCCGAAACCAGCGCAAATGGCACTCGTAGTCCTAGGCCTCAATCACACGACCGCCCCGGTGGGGATGCGCGAACGCATCACCTTCGGGCCCGATATCGTGGTCGCAGCGCTGCGCAGCCTGGTGTCGCTGCCGGGAATCGGCGAGGGCGTGATTCTCTCGACCTGTAACCGCACCGAGCTTTATTGCACGGGAGATTCGCAAGGCGTCGGCCAACTGCGGCGCTGGATCGGCGAGTTCCACGGTATCGCAGCCGAGGATATCAACCGCTTCCTGTACGAACATCGCGGCCAGTCGGCAGTGGATCATCTGCTCGCGGTCGCCAGCGGCCTCGATTCCCTGGTCCTCGGCGAGCCGCAGATCCTCGGCCAGGTGAAGAACGCCTATCAAACCGCCTGCGACGCCGGTACGGCCCATAAGATCCTCTGCCGGCTGTTTCAGCACAGCTTCGCCACGGCCAAGCAGGTTCGCACCGATACCGCGATCGGCAACAGCCCGATCTCGGTCGCCTTCGCGGCGGTCAGCCTTGCCCGGCAGATTTTTACCGACCTGGGCGAACAGACGGCGATGCTGATCGGCGCCGGCGAGACCATCGAACTGGCCGCTCGACACCTGCACCAGCACGGAATCGGCCGAATGATTGTCGCCAATCGCACCGTCGAACGCGCCCACGAACTGGCCAGCGAGTTCAAGGGGTACGCAATCGGCCTGACCGAGATCCCCAGCCACCTGGCGGAATCGGACATCGTCATCGCCTCGACCGCCAGTCCGTTGCCCGTGCTGGGCAAGGGCACGGTCGAAAGCGCCTTGAAAAAGCGCCGGCACCGTCCGATCTTCATGGTCGACATCGCCGTCCCGCGAGATATCGAACCGGAGGTCGGCGAACTCTCGGACGTGTACCTGTACACCGTCGACGATCTCGACGAGGTCATCCGCGAAAACATGCAGTCGCGCCGCGAGGCGGCGCAACAGGCGCGCGAGATCATCGACCTGCAATCGGTCGAGTTCATGGGCTGGCTGCGCTCGCTCGATGCCGTGAGCCTGATCCAGGACTACCGTCGCCACGCCGAACTGTACGCGCGACGAGGTGTTGCAGAAGGCCCAACGCATGCTGGAGGCCGGGCGCTCCGCGGAAGAGACGCTGGAGTTCCTTGCCCACACCCTGACCAACAAACTCACCCACACCCCCAGCGCGCAACTGCGCGAGGCCGGCACCCAAGGCCGGCGTGAATTGCTCGAGGCCGCCAACGCCCTGTTCAATCTGGGGCGAAACGGCTCTCAATGAAGGAATCCATTCGTTCCAAGCTCGAGCAGATCACCGACCGCTTCGAAGAAATCACCGCCCTGCTCGCCGACCCCTCGGTGCAAAGCGACCAGAACCAGTTTCGCGATCTGAGCCGCGAATACGCTCAGGTGGAGCCGGTGGCGATGTGCTTTCGCGATTACCGTCGGAGCGAAGAGGATCGCGTCCAGGCCGAGGAGATGCTGGCCGACCCGGAGATGACCGAACTGGCCCGCGAGGCACTGACCGAGGCGGAACAGCGTCAGGCCGCACTCGAACCCGAACTGCAGCGGCTGCTGCTGCCGCGCGACCCGAACGACGAGCGCAACGTCTTCCTCGAGATCCGCGCCGGCACCGGCGGCGACGAGGCGGCGCTGTTCGCCGGCGATCTGTGCCGCATGTACCTGCGCTACGCCGAGCAGCGCGGCTGGCGCAGCGAGATCGTCAGCGAGAGCCTGGGCGAGCCCGGCGGCTACAAGGAGGTCATCGTGCGCATCGTCGGGCAGGGGCGTCTACTCGCGGCTGAAGTTCGAATCCGGCGCCCACCGGGTGCAGCGCGTGCCGGAGACCGAATCCCAGGGCCGCATCCACACCTCGGCCTGCACGGTGGCGGTGCTGCCGGAGGCCGACGAGGTCGACGAAGTCGAGCATCAACCCGAGCGACCTGCGCATCGACACCTACCGCGCCTCCGGCGCCGGCGGCCAGCACGTCAACAAGACCGACTCGGCGGTGCGCATCACCCACCTGCCGACGCGGCATCGTGGTCGAGTGCCAGGACGAGCGCTCGCAGCACAAGAACAAGGCCCGCGCCATGTCGCTGCTGCAGGCCAAGCTGCTGTCCAGCGCCCAGGCAGAACAACACCAGGCCCAGGCCGCCGACCGCAAGCTCCAGGTCGGCAGCGGCGACCGTTCGGAGCGCATCCGCACCTACAACTTTCCGCAGAACCGGCTGACCGACCACCGCATCAACCTGACCCTGTACAAGCTCGACGAGGTCATGGAGGGCGCGCTCGACCCGGTGATCGATCCGCTGGTCCAGGAATATCAGGCCGAACAGCTCACCGCGCTGAACGAGGGCGTGTGAACGGGCCGAGGCCCGCACCATCCCAGGCCGGAGGAAGCGTTCGATCAGGACCGAGCTGAACACGGCCGGCAAACGAATCGACCGCGGCGAGGCCGAGCTGCTGCTCGCGCACCTGCTGGAGCGGGACCGCAGCTGGCTGTTCGCCTGGCCGGAACACCGGCTCAGCCGGGAGCAAAGCAGCGGTTTTCGCCGATCTGGTAGAGCGCCGCGCGGCCGGATGGCCGATCGCCCAGCTGACCGGCCAGCGGGCCTTCTGGACTCTCGAACTGGAGGTCAGCGCCGACACCCTGATCCCGCGACCGGAGACCGAGCTGCTGGTCGAGTGGGCTCTGGAGCTGGGCGACAAGAGCAGCTTGCCGGGTGCTGGATCTGGGCACGGGCAGCGGCGCCGTCGCCCTGGCCCTGGCGAGCGAACGGCCCGGATGGCGGATCGAGGCGATCGATCTTTCCCCGGCTGCGCTGGAAGTTGCGCGGCGCAATGCCAACAACGCCGGACTCGCGAATGTCCACTGGCTGCAGTCCGACTGGTTCGCTCGGCTGCCGGCACGGCAAGGCTTCGACCTGATCGTCAGCAACCCGCCCTATGTGGCGGCCGAAGACCCTCACCTGACCCGCGGCGACCTGCGGTTCGAACCGCGCTCGGCGCTCGCGGCGGGTGTCGACGGTCTGGACGCGATTCGCCGGATCGTCCCCCGGGCGCGGGCGTTCCTCGAACCCGGCGGCTGGCTTTTGCTCGAACACGGGTACGAACAGGGGCCGCGGGTTCGGTCGCTATTGACCGATGCCGCTTACGAGCAGATCACGACCCGACGCGATCTGGCCAATCAGGAAAGGGCCACGGGGGCCCGTTTGCCCAAGGCCTGACCGTACCGGAGCGCAAGATTTTCCCCTCGGCACGGTCGTTTCAAGCAAGCGCGACAGCTTGACCCAAGACTCGGAAAGACCTTGACCTTTCGAGGGGCTCAGACCAGCATACTTCCCCATGGACAACCAGGGTGACAGCCTGATCAAACAACGTGAGATCAGTTTCTGCACGTTGCATCCGGATCGTGCTCAGGCACAAACGGCCCGCGCGTATCTTGCCGGCGTCACCGGAATCCTGACGGCTTCGGCACCCACCGATGCACTGTTGCGGGTGGAATACCGGCTGCTGGAGGTCACCCTGTTCGAGATCGAGCGCCTGCTCGAAGAGCGCGGCTTCCATCTCGACAACCGCCTGTTCCAGAAACTGCGGCGGGCCCTTTACCACTACACCGAAGACACCCAGCGGGCAAACCTCGGCTGCGGCCAGGGCGAGAGTAACTGCACCAAGAAGGTCTTCGCCTCGAACTACAAACGGCGCGAACACGGTTGCAAGGACGACCGACCGGCGCACTGGCGGCGCTACCTGTAGAGACGGTCATTGGCGCGCACTCCGAGGACGAATGCCCACCCCAGAGAACTCCCCGAACAGCCGCTCACATGATCCTGTTCATTCATGGTTTCGCCAGTTGTGGGGTCGGTCTTAAGTCGCGGATATTGATCGCACACTTCGGCGCCGACCAGGTGCTGACGCCGGATCTGCCGCCGTCGCCACGAGCGGCGATCGCGCAACTTCGCAGGCTGTTGGACAAGCACCCGGTAGACCTGTTGATCGGTTCCTCGCTCGGCGGTTACTACGCGACCTGTCTGAACCGTACCGAGCCAATCGCCACGGTGTTGATCAACCCCGCGGTTCGAGCCGCCGAGCTGCTCGCCGACCACCTGGGGCCGCACCGGCGCTGGTGCGACGGGACGGGTTTCGAATTCACCGCGGCGCACCTGGCAGAACTGGCACGGCTGCAGCGTGATCGCCTGTCGGAGCGCGAACGTTACCTGGTGCTGCTGCAGACCGGCGACGAGATCCTGGATTACCGCCGGGCGGCGCGTTTCTACGCCGGCCGGAAGGTTCGGCTGATCGCCGGCGGCAGCCATCGTTTCGAACGCCTCGACCGACACCTAAGCGAAATCGAACAGTTTCGTAATCAGACCTTCCCAGCTCATGCCGGATAAACCAGAACGCCGACTGCCCTACGACCTGAATGCCCTGCGCCGAGACATCGTGTTCGAGGACGAATTGCTCGGTCAGCACCTGAGGTTCCACACCACCTGGGGCCTGTTCTCGCCGAAGGGTATCGATGAAGGCACCCGCTTACTGCTGCGCCACCTGGAGGTCCGTACCGACGAACGGGCGATCGATCTCGGCTGCGGCTACGGCCCGATCGGCCTGGCCATCGCCCGGGCCGCGCCTCAGGGTCACTGCACTCTGGTCGACAAAGACTTCGTCGCCGTCGAGTACGCACGGCGAAACGCCGAACGCAACCGGATCAGCAACGTCAGCGTGCTGCTCAGCGACGGCCTGAACCAGGTTCCTCCCGGGCGTTTCACGCTCGCGGTAAGCAACCTGCCGGCGAAGACCAGCAAAGAGCACTACTACCTGTTCTTCAACGATATCTGCGAGCGACTCGAACCCGGGGGTCGATTCTATGTCGTGGTGATCTCCGGGCTGCGCCAATTCATCGCCCGGACCTTCGGCCAGATTTTCGGCAATCACGAGAAGATAAAACAGGGAAAGAACTACACGGTCGCCTGCGCCAGCAAGGACTGACCCGCGCATCTAAAGGAACCGCCAGGGTTTCCGATACAGCCGGTACACCACGAGAACGGTCCAACATCAGAGATTTGGAGAACCAGGCTAATGTCTGAACGGGACGATTCTGCGAATTCCGCCGAATATTTACGCATTGCGCTGCCATTGATGGCGAAACACGGGATTCCGGTGTCACCGAAGAACTACGCGATATGGTTCGAATACGTCTCCGGCACCAATCCCGGCCTGAATGGCTCCATCGATGACATGATCGCCACCGGCGCTCGGTTTACTGATGACGTAAACCTGGATCTGTTCAATCGCTACGTCGCCGAATGCAATGTCGACAACCTGCTCAAGGTCCGTTCCGAGATCTCGTCGATCGTCCAGGAGGTGGGAAAATCGGTGACCAGCGCCGGCGCCAATGCCGAGCAGTACGGCAGCAGTCTCGACAGCCTGGCGAACAACCTGAGCCAATACCAGGAGATCGGGGAACTGCGCGACATGATGCGCTCGATTGTCGACGAAACACGGCAGATGCAGGAGACCAGCGAGTCGATGCAGCACGATTTCGATCGCAAGTCGGCTGAGATCTCCGAACTGCAGAAGGAACTGGAACGCGAACGGCACAAGGCCAATACCGATCCGCTGACCGGCCTGGCCAACCGTTCGACCCTGTACGAGGCACTGGATGCCGCCCTCGAGGACCCGGAAGCGATCAATCCCCCGTGCCTGTTGATGGCCGACATCGATCACTTCAAGAAAGTCAACGACACGCATGGCCACCTGGTCGGAGACCGCGTGATCCGTTTCGTCGCCGAGACCCTCCGCCGCCAGACCAAGGGCAAGGACACCGCCGCCCGCTTCGGTGGCGAGGAATTCGCCGTACTGCTGCCGGAGACCCACAAGCAAGACCGAGCCAAGCAGACGCGCAAGAACCAGAACATCGCCACGTATTGCTGCCGCACCACTCGGAGAGGCGATGCCCGAGCACGAGCCGGTCGTCGCCGAGGCGGAGCAGGTACTCGAAGAGGGGATTCTCGATCGGGGCGCGACGCACGCCGGCCACCGCGAAGGCACCATCGGTCGCCTCGCCTGCTGCGACGCCACCGGCCTCACCATCCTCGATGTCGTCGGCATCGTCCGGCGGCGGCTGGCGCCGTGCGTCGCGCGCGCTCAAAAGACGCGGATCCCGCGCGGCACCTTGTAGAACTGCGGGTGCCGGTACGCCTTGTCGTTGCCGGGGTCGAAGAAGGGCCCCGCGTCGCTCGGCGCCGACGCCGTGATCGCCGTGCTCGGCACCACCCAGAGGTTCACCGCCTCGCCGCGCCGCGCGTACACGTCGCGCGCGTTCTGCAGCGCGTGCTCCGCGTCGGTGGCGTGGAGGCTCCCCGCGTGCTCATAGGGCTTCCCCTGGTCGCCCTGCGTGAAGACCTCCCAGAGGGGCCACGAGGCCTCGGCGTCCTTCGTGGGCGCGCCCGGTCCCTTCGGCGCCTTCGATGCGTCGCTGCCCATCAGGCGGCCTCGGTCGCGCGGCGGTGCTTGGCCGCATGGGCCAGCGCGGCCTCGCGCACCCAGGCGCCCTCGTCGTGCGCCGCATTGCGCGCCGCGAGCCGCTCCTTGTTGCACGGCCCGTTGCCGCTGATCACTTCCTTGAACTCGGCCCAGTCGATCTCACCGAACTCCCAGTTCTTCGTCTCGGGGTCGTAGCGGAGGTCGGGATCGGGGAGCGTGCAGCAAACACGCAACTGAGCCAAGCAAGAGATGTACAGTAACAAGGCCATCGCGTCGATTCTGTTCAACCATGCAATTGCGCGCGCAGTTCTAAGCGGACCCTCACCACGTCTGCGCCGCGCGCTCACGGCGCTCGGCATTGCGCTCAACCTGGCGCTGATCGGATTCTATAAATACGCGGCGTTCCTGGTCTAATTGTTAAACTGGACCATGCAAACCCGGTTCGACGTCCCCGCATAATTCTACCCATCGGCATCTCGTTTTTTACCTTTCAGCAGATAAGCCTGCTGGTCGATGCCTACCGCGGGCGCGTCGAGCGCCTGCGCTTCTGGGATTATGTGTTGTTGATCTGCTTCTTCCCCCAGTTAATCGCAGGCCCCATCGTCAGACAACACGCACGCCGCCGCAGTCGACGGCGCGCCAGGACTGGCGCTCTATGTACGGACTACCTCGCCATCGGGATCGCGCTGTTTGCGTTCGGCCTGTTCAAGAAACAGTCCTGCATCCACCCTTTCGTGCCCTACCTCGACCTGGTGTACCAGGCCGCCGCAGCAGGTGATGCGGTGGGATTTGTCGACGGATGGGTGGCCGGCATCGGCTACGGCTTCCAGGTATATTTCGATTTCTCGGCATATTCAGACATGGCCATCGGCCTCGGCTTCATGTTCGGACTGCGTCTGCCGATAAATTTCTTTTCACCGTACAAGGCCGACAGCATCCGCGCTTTCTGGCGGCGCTGGCATATATCCCTGTCCCGCTTCCTGCGGGATTACCTGTTTATTCCCCTGGGCGGAAGTCACCATGGCCTGGCGCGCACCGTTGCCGCACTGATGATTACCATGGGCCTCGGCGGACTTTGGCACGGGGCCGGCTGGACCTTCGTCATCTGGGGCATATGTAATCTTAACCAGTAGAGGACACATAACAAAAAAAAAAACAATTGAGATTCAAGGAGATAGGATAAGGACATACATTCTGATCTTTTCAGTGAAAATGTACAACTAGTATCTTTTAATCTTGACAATACCATGGTTGATGATTGGAGAAACTGTTGTAATAATAAGAAAGGGGTGTTATAAACTAATGATCTTACAACGAATGCATCTTACAGGA
>CAVXWS010000028.1:0-7232 GCA_963765415.1 uncultured Gammaproteobacteria bacterium | reverse complement strand
GGTCCGCTCAGTAAGGGTGTGCCACCGGATAGTTCTGCCATGCCGCCTCGGTATTGACCGGCAGGGGCATCAACACGGGGTCGTCCAACGGCCATAGCGGTGTCGGCAAGCGTCGCGCTCCATAACCCTCGATCAACGCCTGCAGGCGCTCGGCTTCGACCAATGCGCCGGTTTGCCGGGCCTGCTGCAATGGTTGCTCTAAGAGCTGGGAGGCGCGGGCAAAATCGCCACCCACGGCAGCGGTCAAGGCCAGCAGTTCCGCGTGCTCGGAAATCGGCGCCGCATCGTACAGCCCCTGAGCGATCTGCGCTGCGCGCTCGCGATCGCGCACATCAGCATCGGCGCTGGTCGCCAACAGCTTGGCCTGTAGGTAGCGGAACACCGGCGGCTCAGGAAAGCGTTGATCAAAGGCCTGCAGGCGCTGCAGCAGCTGCGCGTCGGCGAACTGCGCACCGCGTAACGCGGCCCAGTAGTGGAGGTAAATCGGCATCAACTTGGCCCCGGCCTCGATGGCCTCCGCCAAGCTTTCGCCGGCTTCCGCATAACGGCCTTGGCGCAGCAGCAACCGCCCCAGATAGCTCAAGGCCCCTTGATGCCGTGGATCCAGCGCCAAGACCGCGCGATAGCCCGCCTCTGCCGCCTCTACCTTGCCCTGCGCTTCCTCGGCGACCGCCAACAAGAAGTGTGGCAAGGTCTCCGCGGGGCCGTCCTCGGTGGCACGGCGCATCTCGGCGATCGCCTGGGCGCGGTCTCCGGCCACCCACAGGGTGCGGCTGTAGGAGGCGCGCGCCCGGACGTTGGTCGGATCTTCGCGCAACCCGGCGGCAAAGGCCGCTGCTGCGTTCGCGTAATCGCCCCGATTAACCCCCTGCATCGCCTGCTCGAACTGGAACCGGGCCCGGTGCTGTAGCGCGCGCAGTTCTTCGACCAAGGCATCCGGATAGTCGGGTTTGCGGGAGCCGCGCTTGGCCAGATGGCTCTGGGCCTCGGTCCGTTTTCCCAAGCGCAACAGCGCTTGCGCCAGATTGTAGTGTGCGGCACTGGCCTGCGGCTGCAAGTCCAAGGTCTCGACCAGTTTCTGTGCCGCTCCCGACCAGTCGCGTTCCATGAGATCGATTTGTGCCAGACCGTACAAACTCGCGGCACGCATTTCGCTCGCGGACACCGACGCATAGCTTTCCTTGGCCTCGGCCAACCGGTTGAGGCTCAGCAGGGACTCGGCGCGGCGCAGCTCGAGCGGCGGATAGTTCGGATCCAGCAGCCAGGCCCGATCCAACCAGTCCAACGCGCGTTGCGCGGACCCTTGCTCCAGGGCGACATGCGCCGCCAAGTAGAACCATCGAAATGCCTGCGGAGCCAAGCGTTGCGCGTTTTCAAAGGCCATCAACCCCGGGCTCACCAGCCGACCAGCGGCGTAGAGCGCACCGAGCTGGCCGAAGCCTTCTGCGAGTTCCCGATTACCTGCGTCGGATATCGGGTCCGCCAGGAGTTCGCTGACCCGTTCTCGGGTCGCGCGGATGCGTTCGGCGCTCGCGACCGGCAGCTCGGCCAACCGCTGCACCGCGATCGGCGCGATCAGCCCCTGACGATGCGGCGGCAGATCCGCCACCCGGTCGGCATGTGCCTGGGAAAGGCAACTCAACCACGCGACGAGGACAAGCCCGCATTTGCTCACGGCACCGCCTCCTGTTCAACCGTCAGTAGGCGATCGACACCCGTGACCTCCACCTGCTGCACCTGCCCACCGGGCCAGATCACCTTGAGTGAGTCGACCCGGTCGGCGGCGCCGAGGCCGAAGGTCAAGGGCAGCTCCACTTGACTCAAATAGCCGCGACTCGGCATCACTTGCCGCCGTTGGGTGGTTCCGTTGACCGTCAGTTCGACCTGCGCACCGATGGCATCGCGATTCTGGCCCTTACCCACGAGTTTCAGGCGTAACCAGTGGTGTCCGGTCTGCTGATCGTTGCGCAGGAGCACGGCACGCCGACCGTTTTGCGCGACGGCTAGGTCCAGATCGCCATCGCCATCGATGTCGGCGTAAGCGGCGCCGCGCGCAACCAAAGGCTGCTGGAGATCCCCGGTCGCTTCGACTGGGGCGAGGCGCTGCGGACAGTCATCACCGCAGTTCCAGAACAGCTGTCCGGGTTGCGCGTAGGTCTGACTCGGGAGAATCCGATTGATTTCGTTTTCGAGATGGCCGTTCGCCTGGTAAAGATCCAGTCGCCCATCCAGATCGGCGTCGAGGAACAAGACCGCCCAGGTCAGGGCAAGGCGCGAGTCCGGACCAAACCCTTCGGTGACCGCCTCGTCGACGAATGGGGTCGCGCCATCGAGCGTCACGAATAGCGAACTCATTTCGTTGGCGAGGTTGCCGATCACCACGCCCAATTCCCGGTCGTTGCGATAAGCCGCAGCATCGATGCCCATGCCGCTGGTCGCCTTGCCGTCGCGATCATAGGCGACACCCTCGATCACCCCGGATTCGGCAAACTGGCCGTCGCCTTGATTGTGATAGAAGAAATTCCGTGTCGTGTCGTTGGCGACCAGGATATCGATCCAACCGTCGCGATCCACGTCTGCCGCCGTTACTCCCAACGCCTTGCCGGCCGCTCGCCGGTCTGGCCCTTCGGTCACGGCGATCCCCGCAGCCTGGCTGATTTCGACGAACCGGCCCTCGCCCGCGTTGCGATACAGGCGGTTCAACGCCCCTTGGTGGTGATCCGGCCCACCGTAGGACCGCCCCAGTCCGGCGAGTCGGAAATCGATCTCGAGGTCGATTTCCCGCGACCAGGTGACATAGTTGCCGACGAACAGGTCAAGGTCACCATCGTTGTCGATATCGAGAAACGCGCAACCCGTGCTCCAGTCTTCCGGATTGCCTGCGACGCCGGCCGGCGCAGTCACGTCGACGAACCGCCCCTCCGCATTGCGCAACAGCTTGTTCTCCCCCAGATTGGACGAGAAATAGGTCCTTCCAGCCATCGTCGTCGTAATCACCCACCGCGACCCCAAAACCGTAGAGGTTCAGGTCCAGGCCGGCCTCGGCGGTGACATCGGTGAATTGCCCTCGGCCGTCGTTGCGGTACAACTTGGCGCTGCTTCGACGGCCTTCGGCCTTGTCTGGCCAATAGGTGGAATTGACCAGGTAGAGATCAGGATCCTGATCGTTGTCGTAGTCGAAGAACGCCAGACCACTGCCGATGGTCTCGGGCATGAGTTTGTCACCGTAGGCCCCGTTGACGTGGACGAAATCGATCCCTGCGGCGGCGCTGATATCGGTAAAAGGTATCGGCGGCGGCACGCGGCTTGCGGACTCGGCAGCTGGCTCGCCGCGGGGCGCCGCGATCTGCGCCTCGACCGGCGTCGCCTCCTCCGGCTCGCGCTGACTCAGCCACCAGGCCAGACTACCGCCCAGCGCCAGCAGCCCGATCAGCCATAGGGACCCGCGAAAGGCGCGGCCGATCCGCGCTTCTCCAGCGCTCGATTCAGATGTTGCCTTCATGCGCAGTGGCGTTCCCTAAGTCGCGGTCAGAAAGCGGTGCGCCGGGGACTTGATCGAGCGCCGGCAAGCCGAAGGCCCGCGGCCGCTGCAGATCATAGACCGCCACCGGTTCGGCGGCATGATCGGCCGCCGGGTTGGCGCGACGGTGCGCCACGACCGCACCCTCCGCCGCATGATCGTCCGGGCGGTATTTCTCGCGCAAGCGAGCGTGCTTGGCCGCCCTGTCCTGATCGCCGAGATCGGCGTAGATCAGCGCCAGATTGTGATGGGCCGTCAGGTTCTCGGGATCCTGGTCCAACACGACCTGCAGCTCGCGCCTCGGCCTCGCGCAGCAAGGCCTGGCGCTTGCCCGCACGCCTGCGGACCTCGCTCGAGGCGCGAACGCTCGTACAAGGTGCGGCCGAGCAGGTTGCGCGCCCGGAAGTCCTGACCGAAATCGAAGCCGCGCGCCCGGGCCTCGGTGAAGCGTGTCTCCAGCAGTGCGCGCAACGTGGCAATGGCCTGGTCGAGGTGGCCGTTCTCGCGATCGACCAGCGCGGTCAGCCAGGCGCGCGTCCAGGGTCGGAAAGCCGGGGTGCGACTCGGCCACGCGCCGCAGTGCGGCCGCGGCGGCGTCCACCCGCCCCTCCTTGAGATACACCCGCGCCAGATTGAGCGGGCCATCCGGGCGGTCCAGCGCCTCGACCTGCTGCGAAGGCATGCTCCGCCTGGCGCAGCGTGCTCTGCTGGGCCTCACCGGACAGCAGCAGGCCGATGCCGTAGTCGTTCCAGCGTTCCCAGGGCGCGGGTTTGGTCCCCGCGACCAGGCTGCGCACCCGGCGTCCCCGAGCGGCCGACCGCCAGCTGCACGCGATCCGACGCCAGGGTGTCACCGGCAGGTCGTTGCCCCGGAAGCGTCGCCCTGCACGTACTTCAGGTAGGTCGTATCGAACTTGCGGTAGCGCAGTGCCGCCTCGATGGTGATCGGGCCGCGACATCCTCCGGTATCCGCAACAGGTAGTGCACGACCGCCGCCGCGCCCGGCGGGATCTGGTGGTTGTAGAGGGCCACGAAGGTGTCCTGACCGTTGCGCCGGTCGAGCCGCTCGCCGTCCTCGGGTCAGCACATAGGCGTTGACAAAGAACGACCAGGGGTCGACTGCGCCGTCGGGCCCGATGCCGCCGCTGCGCCCGATCACCCGATCGCCGGCGCTTAGCCGTGACGTCGACCCACAGCTCGTTCGAATCCGCCGTACCCTGGGTCAGGTGGTGACCGACGCGCAGGTTGCGCACCACCGCCTCGACCAGGTAGCGCCTGCCCGGCTGCAAGCACGGGCGGTTCCGCGACTCGAGCGGGGCATGCAGCACGCCGTCGATCTCGCCCGCCTCGCGCACGCCGAAGATGTCGATGCGCGCCGCGCCCTCGAGCATGCGCCGATGCGCCGCGATGGCCTCGTCGGGCAAGCCGAGTGACATGCGCCAGACCGGTGTTGGCGGCCGGGAAGAAGTGGCTGTGGATCTTGCGCGCGCCGCTGCCGTCGAAGTCACGCGCCGCCGGATCGTCGGAGACCTCGAGCGGCATGTGGCAGGTCGCGCAGGTCTTGGTCGCCTGGGGCGGGTAGTAGAAGCTGTCGACGCGGTGCCCGGGCACCCCGCTTTGCATGAAACTGTCGTAGTGGTTCTGACCCCTCAGCCATTTGTAGTCATTGACCGACGACCGGCAGATGCGCCTTGTGGCAGGTGCCGCAGAACTGCGCGGTCTGGATGCACGGGCTTCAGAAAACCCTGTTTGTGATACGCCGGTTTGGCCTTGATCAGCTGCTTGCCGAGCGGCCTTCAGGAAACCGTTGTCGCTGCCCTCGAAGGGATAGCGCACCGGCTCGGCAATGCTAAAGTCCGCATTGCCCAGCACACTGTTGACCCGGTTGATGGCATGACAGCTGGTGCAGGTCAGGCCGGCATGGGCGGTCGGATCGCCGACGATATCGAAGTCGCGGATCATCGAAGCGACCGCTCACGCAGCGGCACGATGTCGTGGCACCCGGCGCAGAACTGCGCCTTCTCCATCGTGCCCCTGGTCTCCATCGAGACCCCGCCGCGTCTCCTGCACGCTGAAGCTGTAAAAAGGGTTGTTGAACGAACTCAGGCGATGCGAACTCATGCGCCAGTCTGCGGCGACGTCCGGATGGCACTCGGCGCAGAACTGGTCGGTCATGAAGGGCTCCGCAGGCAAGCGCGCACCGCCCGGCGTTTGCACTAGGGTGGTCGCAAAGGCCGGTGCGGCCGGGGCCTGAGCGTTGCCAGACCCCAGTGGTGCCAACCCAGCATGATCGCGGCAAAGCCGATACATACACCCGCCCAAGCCGCGCCCAAGCGCCAGCGAATTGGCCGACCGGCCAGCCGATGCAGGACGAATAACCAAAGCGCCACAAGCGGCGTCGCGACATGCACCCAATAGGCGGCGCGTGCGCACTTGCGGATCGTTGACCTCGAAAAGACCCGAACCGGGTCAGGAGTATTCCCGAGAGCAAGACCGTTAGCCCGGCGGCAAACAACCCCATGCCGGCCCTCACCGCATTGCGGTTCGACCGCTGGCGGGCGCGCCGCAAGTGATTGATGCCGAACAGCAGGAACGGCACGATCAGGGCCAAGCCCAAGACCAGGTGGGCGAGAAACATGCTCAAGTAGAAATAGTCCTGATAAACCTCGCCGGTCAGGTGCTCGGCCAAGGTGAGCGCGGCGAGGTAAAGGGAATTCAGCGCGAGCAGCGCGATCAACCAGAAGACCAAGTGCAACAGCTTACGCAACCGGGGTGTGATCACCGGCGGCGTCCGCAACAGCGCCTGGGACGAGTGTTCACCCGCCATCACGTTCCCTCCGCAATCTCGGTTGCTCGGCGCTCCGTGTGCGGGCCGCGCGGCGATCGCATCGGTCACACGGCCGCGCAGTGAACCTGGAGTGCCAGATCTCGTATTCGACCAATTTTATTAGCGCATTCTAATTCTTTTTTTACCGTCAAAGGCGCAGACCAGGTTTTCGGCGCGGATCGGCCGGTCTGGCATCCGACATCGGTTGACGATGATCAAATCGCGAACGGGCCACCAACGCTGGCCGGCCAGCTCAAGGAATGGGCGCGCGACCACCACGGGGCTGTGCATCCCCAGCTATTTTTTCGGCGGCGCCGCAGGCTCCTGGTTGATGCCGGTCCTCCAACGTGTCTTCGGCGCGGTCGCGGGGGTGGGTTGCGCACCGGGGTGGCACGCACCGTTCGAGGCATGTTGTGGCATGCCTAGTCGCGTCACTCAACTCACGGTATCTTGATCGCCGTGATAATTCACGAATGATCGGAAACCGAAACATGCTGGGCAAAGGTGCGGTGGCGGCCGGCCACGAGATCACTGCCGAGGCGGCCGCCTCCATCCTCGCGGCGGGCGGTAACGCCTTCGATGCGGCCCTGGCCGGCCTGTGCGCGGCCTGTGTCGCTGAACCCGTGCTGACCTCGTTCGCAGGCGGCGGTTTTCTCAACGCGCGAACCGCCGACGGCAACACCCGGCTGTTCGATTTCTTTGTCCAAACCCCCTGTTGCAGACGCCCGGCGGAAGACTTGTCCTTCTACCCCATCCTCGCCGACTTCGGCACAGTGCAGCAGGAGTTTCACATCGGTATGGGCGCGGTGGCCACCCCCGGCACTGTGCGCGGTCTGTTCGACATCCATCGCCAACTGGCCAGCCTGCCAATGCGCCGCATTATCG
>CAVXWS010000027.1:0-17188 GCA_963765415.1 uncultured Gammaproteobacteria bacterium | reverse complement strand
TTGCTCGAGCGCGACATGGAAGGCAAGGCGATCATGTGTCGGAGCAAGGGGCACAAAGCCGCCTATGCGACAAGTGTCATGCTCCTGGATTGCGCCAAGCTGACTCATTGGCAGTTCGAGCAGGACTTCGCGGAGATGTTTGAGCCGGTGAAGCGGGACTATATGGACTGGATTTCGCTGAAGCTCGAGGACCCGGCCACCATCGGCCTGTTCGAGCACGAGTGGAATGATCTCGACCGGCTCACCGAGGACACTAAGTTATTACACAACACCAAGCGCATGACCCAGCCTTGGAAAACCGGTCTCGACGTGGACTTCAGGCCGGCCGACAGAATTCAGCTGTTTCCCCCTCGCCACTGGCTGCGTCGCGGTCGCCGAGTCCTGTTCGGTGACTATCGGTTTGCCGGCAAGTACAGGCCGCACCCCGATCCGAACCAGGAAAAGTTCTTCTTCAATCTGGTCAGTGAGTGCCTGCGAGAGGGAGAGATTTCCGAACAGCAATTGCACGATGAAATTGCCAGAGGGCATGTGCGCCGGGATGCGTTTGACCTGATCAGCGCTTGAGCCAACCGGCTCACCAGGTGGTGTTGTCAACTACCGTGGGTCCAGACCGACCTTGCCTTTGTGGGGCCGGCTGAAAATGCTGGCCGCAGCAGCGCTTACGTATAGTTGAAAAACGGATCCAGAATCGCGGCCAGCTGCTTGTCGATTGCAGCCGACTTCCTCGTCGCTGAAGTAGTCCCGGTAACCACCCACCTTGGCGCGCCGGACCTTGTAGCTGTCCGGGTTATCCTTGTCCATGGGCATCATGCGGCCACCGGCCAGGCGAAACTGCTTTTTGCCCTCCATTTTCTTCATGTTTTCGTAGGACGAGTATTCGACGGCGCTATTCACTTGGTCGTCACTGGCGTGCACCGATATGAAATCCAGCAGCCGGCGCAGTTCCTGCTGCGGTGTGGCACGCAGGTCCTCATAACGGAGCAAATGGAAATCCTGAACCTTGCTGGACTCCTGCGCCCAAAAGTTCATGAACTCGGCTACGGCCTTCATGCTCCCACCCCTGTCACCAGATACAAATGCAAACAGGCTGATCTCAACATCGCGCGAAGGATAGTTGTTGAGCGCTACCTTGGCAGGCTTCATGCGAAACTTCCATTGGAAATACTGGCTCACGGCTACATCGCGTGGATCTCTGGCGAGCAACACCACCCGCTTGTCATAGAAGGGCTGTTTGCTGTCGCCGATCAGGTCTTTGATATAGTTGTCATGGGTAAAAAATATCTTCGGTATGGCACGGTTCATATTGTGAAAATTGTCAAACCCGAGGATGGCGTTTTTCGGCAAGTCATACATTATCCGAAACAGGTGGGA
The DNA here is from genome assembly GCA_963765415.1 of uncultured Gammaproteobacteria bacterium. Lineage (GTDB taxonomy): Bacteria > Pseudomonadota > Gammaproteobacteria > Chromatiales > Chromatiaceae > CAVXWS01. The sequence goes on along the minus strand of CAVXWS010000027.1, from coordinate 15,817 downwards.
CATCATCACCCGCAGCCAGGTGCGGCCGCTTTTTCCGAACGACACCACGACGATGTCCGCATCCCGCAGTTTTTTCATCTGCTCCGCGCCGCGCTGCTTGCGCTCAGCTGCCACGAATTCCTCGTCGCTGGCGCCGTGCATCCGCAGGCGCAGAATCTGCCGGGACAGTTTTTTGCGCGCTGTCTGGGAAAGTTGGCGTACCGCCTGCAGCCAGTATTTCATGACGGCTGGCCGCGGTAGCCGAACATCGGGTCCAGTCCGACTGCCAGCTGCTCCAGGTGGGTGCACTGCTCGTCGGTGAAATAATCCCGGTATCCACCGACCTTGCCTTTGCGGACTTTGAAGGACTGGGGATTATTCTTGTCGCCAGGCTTGACCCTGGTGCCGCTGCTCCTAAAGAATTTCGTCTGTTCCATTTTTTTCATGTTGTCATAATTGGCGAATTCGACCGCCGCCTTGACCTCGGCGGGGCTGACCGGCGTGCCGGTAAAACCGAGGATCTGCGCCAGTACCCGCTCCGGGTCTGCTCGCGTGTCCTCATAGCGTACGATCAGTACGTCCCGCAACTCGGGTATGGCCCGGGCCCAGCCGTTTAAGAAATCCACGATGCGCGGCACACCGGAATTCTTGTCGACTACAAAATCCCAGATATCGATATCTGCGCCATGCGGGGGGTAGGCGTTGATGAACTTTTTGTTGGGGCGCATCCGGAATTTCCATTGAAAGAACTGTGAGACCGCAACATCCAGCGGATCACGCACCAGGAGGACGATTTTCTTGCCCTCGAACTGAGTTTTTGGATCGAGCTTGCCCGTGTAGTCACTCAGATAGTTGTTGTGGGTGAAGAATACCGCAGGCAGAGAACTGTCCAGTTTGCGGAAATTGTCAAAATCCAGCAAGTTCTCCTCACTGAGGCCGGCCCTGAGTTGATAGGCCCGGGACAGCATCACCCGCAGCCATGTCCTACCGGACTTTCCCCAACTGACGAATACCCAGTCGGCCCGCTGCAGGTGCCGGTACTCCTCATGGCCGCGCAACCAGCGTTCCATGGACTTGCGCCGCTGCGGTGGCAACCAAAAGCACAGGAAAAGAATGATGTAGCGCGCCGCGACAAGCGCTTTGTCACTCACGGGCAGACCCATTACCGTTACCGCCTCGGAATCCGAGAAAACCGGAATATTACAGCAAATGCTGATTTGCTGGGATCCTCGCGGTGTTTCGGCAAACATCTCATCGATAACTAATCTGACAACATTATGGCATCACACCCGAGAAATCGGCAGAAGCGCATACGTTGGGAATACCCCCGCGGGAACCGAAGGTTTGGGTTGACGGGGTAATCGTCGAAAGCGGGGTCGATTGTCGGCTCGTCTGACTAACGGAGCCGATAGACACGATGCCCTTGCAGGGCATGGAAACAAAAAATGTTGTCGAGGGTTCGACTTTGAATACCAGTCTGTCCACGGTGCAGCAATGGGAACAGGGTAAGAAACACCCGAACGGCCCATCGTTGAAGCTACTCAATATCGTCGATCAGAAAGGTCTCGACGCGCTTGGCTGACGTGAGTTCGGCGAGTCGAGCGGAACCGTCGCAGTCTGCGAGGCTGTCGGACGCCGACAGCCGAGCGTGCTCACGGTAACCGCGTGGGGTATTTTCATCCATGGCCAATTCATACCCCCATTCGTACCCCTTTCTGATATACCGCGGGTCACGTTCACCCAAGGATGGGAGTGGGACGACGAAGATCGGCTGAGATTGATTCGCGCAAGCTGAAAGGTCACGGGCGTTGCGAATAAAAAAACGATTTCAGGCGCTTGAATTCGCGGAGCGGAATTCCTCAGTACAGATACCCCCAAATCGATTCGGCTGATCTTAAGTCGAAATTCAGACCAACTCTATCGCTCCTCCGGCGTCCGCCATGCGTCGAATCGTTCCAGTGCATCGGTGCTGCAGATCAGTCCTCGCGCTCGTCGATGTCGATCTATTTCGCGCCCCCGTTGGTCACCCGGTAAATCCTGCGCCAGGCGGGTGGCGTGGGCAAAGAACCCCTTGAGTTGCTTCGCAGCCGCCCAGGCATCGATCATCTCGAGCAACAATTATTCGCTGTTCTTCAATGCCGTCGCCGCCCCTTCTTGCTGCTTGTGCGTGTAATGGATTCAGGCGAACGTACTTTTCGTTGACGTAGCGCGCTTCCGCTTTCTTGAAAATCTCGATGACGATGAGGGCGGCCGCGACAGTCCCGCAACGAATCCGATTAGATCTTTCGTCGGCTCTGCATGCAGCGATTCTTGACACGACTGACTGCACGTCTTGAATCTTTTCCTCGCGCGACCGCCCAAGTTGGCATGCGGGTCTTATCGAGTTAATTCAGAGATTACAAATCGTTGGCAGGCACTCGCTAACGATAATCGATGCGCTGGGTTTCAGCGCGGAGAAAGTTTTGTCTGAAAAGCTCCCTCAGACGGTGGCTCAAGAGGGTGTTCTTATGTTTGCGAAGGGGTTCGCCGGATTATTGAGCAGTGGTCTGGCAATGCCCACGGAGATCGGTCAGTCGGCTGCTTGCGGGTGAAGAGAGTGCGTCGCTTCGATCCGCGCGGCAGTGAAAGTCCGGGTTCCTGCAAAGGCCCGTGCGAATGTCGGCTCCCGTCAACTGATCGGCAAGAATCCACCGCCGTGAACCAGGTCACGCTCATCCGCACATTTTCTCCACATCGACTCCACATTTATCCTGAAAGCTGATCTCCGGGTTCGCGACAAATGGGCGCTTCGGCCTGACGAATTACCTGGAGGTGTAGTGATGAAAAGACAGATATCTGTGGTTCTGCTCACAGCTACGGCAATGGGGCATGCGCTTGGGGCGCCAAGCGGCGGCGAACTGCTGCGGGAAGCCGATCGCCAGGCCTTGGATCCCGATGCCTCGCCGATACGTCGTATCGAGCGTGGGGCGCCACGGCAGCGCGACGAAACCGTGCCCGACGTCGGTTTTCGACGTTTCGACGGTCGTGAAAACAACCTCGCGCTCCCGGAGATGGGCAGCGCGGGCGCGCATCTGAACCGATGGGCGGAAGCCGACTACGGCGATGGTGTCTCTTCCCCCGCGGGGCAGAACCGGCCGCCTGTCCGGGAAATCAGCAATATTGTCGCGGATCAGGCCGAAGACCTTCCCAATGCCATCGGTGCAAGCGACTTCCTGTGGCAGTGGGGGCAGTTTCTGGATCATGACATCGACCTGACCGATGGTATGGACCCACCCGAACCCTGGCCTATCGAGGTGCCCGCCGGCGACTCCTGGTTTGATCTGTCGGCAACGGGTGCGGTGGAGATGGCCTTCAACCGATCCCTCTATGACCCCGAGACGGGGGTCTATTCTGTACGGCAGCAGATCAACGAGATCACGGCCTGGATCGACGCATCGAATGTGTATGGCTCGGACGAAGCGCGTGCCGAGGCATTGCGCGAGCTTGACGGCTCGGGCCGGCTGAAGACCAGCGAAGGCGATCTGTTGCCATTCAACACCGATGGCCTGTCGAACGCCGGCGGACACAGCGAGATCCTGTTTGTCGCCGGTGACCCCAGGGCCAACGAGCAAATCGGCCTGACGGTGCTGCATACGCTGTTCGTGCGTGAACACAATCGCCTGGCTGCGCAGATTCGACAGCAAAATCCGGAACTTTTCGGCGACGAGATCTACCAGCGTGCCCGCCGACTCGTCGGCGCGATGATGCAGGCCATCACCTATCGGGAATACCTGCCACTGTTGCTGGGCCCGCGGGCGTTGCCGCCCTACCGGGGATACGACCCCGCGATCGACGCCGGTATTGCGAATGTCTTTTCTTCGGCCAGTTATCGCTATGGGCATAGCGCCTTGAGTTCGACACTGTTACGCCTGGATGCGAATGGTGACGTGGTGCCTGAAGGGAATCTTGCGTTGCGTGATGCCTTCTTCCGGCCCGATCGTATTGCTGAGGTCGGTGGTATCGCGCCCTATCTGCGGGGGCTTGCCGCACAGCAATGTCAGGAGATAGACCCGTACATCATCGACGATGTCAGAAACTTCCTGTTCGGTGAGCCTGGCGAAGGCGGATTTGATCTCGCTTCGATCAATCTGCAGCGCGGCAGAGACCATGGACTGCCGTCTTACAACGACCTGCGCGAATCCATGGGTCTGGAACCCGCAATCGACTTTGCCCAGATCAGCAGCGACGCCGAGATCCAGCGTCGTCTCGCTGCAGCCTACCAGGATGTCGACAGGATCGACCCCTGGTTGGGCGGCCTGGCCGAGGATGCCTACCGCGGTGGCATGGTGGGGGAGCTGGTTCATAGGGTGTTGCGCGCTCAGTTTTTTGCGCTTCGGGACGGCGATCGATACTGGTACCAGCGAAGTTTGTCACCGTCCGAACTGCAGTTGGTCGAAGACAGCCGACTGGTCGATATCATCCGGCGTAACACGACGATCGGCGACGAAATCGCCGATGACGTCTTTCACGTTTCCAATTCGCGGCCCTTCGCAGAGAGCGGACAGCGAGGTACCGGGAGAAGGAGAAATCGTTGAGACATAGTCGTGTCTCTACCGCGCGTGGTGAGGGCCTCCCCCACCACGTCGCGGAAAAGTCTTGACGTAATTGCCTGCACGGTAGTCGATTGCCGATACGGAATCTGCAATCCGTTACGGACGTAACGCGGAGCGGTTGGTTTCGTCAGACTGCGAAGCTCAGTGCCTTTGACGTTATTCCCGAGAAAACAACGATCAACTCGATCAACAGCAACTTTGAATCGGCTATGGATCAAGCTCCGAGGATGAACCATTCTCAGTCGTTGTCTCAGGAACAGCAACAGACCATCAAGGACACCTTGGCGAACTTCGATGTCGACAACCTCAGCGAGTCGGATGCCGCCTCGATTGTCGAGGCCTTCAACGAAGCGGGCATCCGGCCGGGAGCTGCCTTGGAGGCGGCGATGGCGGAATCCGGGTTTGACGCGAAAACGGTGGGCGAGATGGCCGGCGTTACCCAATCCAGGCCGCCCGGCCCACCGCCAGGTGGAGGTGGCCAGGCCGGTCAGTTGAATCTGAGCGACGAGATGATGAGTAACCTGAACGACCTGTTGGACGAATACCTCGGCGGCACGTTCGAAGACAGCGAGCAGGAATCACTGCTGGCTGAAATCAAGGAAATCCTCGCCGAGGGTGCTCCCGAAGGCGGCCTGGTGAACGTCAAGGCGTGATCGAACGGCCCGGCTTCCCGCGGTGCACGGGGTGCCGGGTTAAAGCTCCAGTTTGTATCCCACGCCGTATACCGAGCGAATCAGCTCGCGCCCCGGCAGGCAGTCGCTCGAGCTTGCGCCGCAGGTTCTTGATATGGCTGTCGACGGTGCGGTCGGTCACCACGCGGTGGTCTGAGTACAGTTGATCCATCAGCTGGTTGCGGGAGAACACCCTGCCGGGCCGGGTCAACAGGGTGTTCAGCAGGCGCAGTTCCACCGGGGTCAGGTCCAGGCGCTGGTCGCCGCACCAGGCCTCGAAGGTCTCCATGTCGACCCGCACCTCGCCCGGTCGACACTGTCCGCAGGCTGTCGGATCGATCCGCCGCAGGACCGCCTTGACCCGCGCCACGACCTCCCTGGGGCTGTAGGGCTTGCACACATAGTCGTCCGCGCCGAGCTCGAGGCCCAGCAGGCGGTCGATCTCTTCGACGCGGGCCGTCGTCATGATGATCGGTACGCTCGAAAAACGGCGTACATCGCGACAGACCTCCATGCCGTCGCGTCCCGGCAGCATCAGGTCCAGCAGGATCAGGTCCGGTGGCTGGCTTTCGACGAAGGGGACGACCTCGTCACCTCTTTCCAGTCGCTCGGTCCGGAATCCGGCCTGTTGCAGGTATTCGCTGAGCACCTCGGCGAGCTTGGTCTCGTCTTCGACGATAAGGACAAGCGGGGATTCCATGGTCGTATCACCTGTTCAGGGGTAACCGGATATGGATCGCCAGGCCGCCCAGTGGCGAATGGCCGGCCTCGATGTGTCCGGAATGGGCGCTGACGATATTGCGGCAGATGGCGAGCCCCAGGCCGGCGCCTCCCAGTTGCCGGCTGCGGGACTTGTCGACCCGGTAGAGCCGATCGAACAGCTGCGCAAGCGCTTCGTCCGGAACACCGGGATCCGAATCCTGCACGACGATATGGCATTCGCCATTCGCATTCTCGAGAACGATCTCGACCCGGCCGCCCGGCTGCGTGTAACGCTGGCTGTTTTCCAGCAGGTTGGTGAACAGCTGCTGCAGGCGCCGGTGGTCGCCGATCATCGGCAGGGGATGGTCGATCCGGTTGTGCAATGCCAGCCCGCTCTCTGCAAACCGGGGTCCGAATGCCTCCGCTGTCTGCGCAATGATCTCCGCGAGGTCCAGTGGCTCCCGGCGATAGTCCAGGGCGCCGATGTCGGACAGGGCGAGTTCATACAGGTCATTGACCAGTTCGGAAATGTTGAGCACCTCCTGCTTCAGCGACTGCAGGCGGTCTGGTGTCGCCTCCCGGATGCCGTCGACGAGCGCCTCGATCTCACTGCGCAGGACCGCGAGCGGTGTGCGCAACTCGTGCGATATGTCGGCGATCCATCGCTGGCGGATCTCTTCGTTTTGGGCAAGCGTCAGGGCCAGGCGGTTGAAATCGTCAGCCAGCAGGCCGAGTTCGTCTGTCCGCTTGGTCTCGATGCGTGTCTCGTAGGCACCCGATCCGAGTGCGCGGGCGCCGGCCGCCAGTTGATGCACCGGCTTCAACAGGCGTCGCGCCAACACCATGGAGGCCGCCGTCGCGAGCAGCAGCGCGAGCAGCGTGATCAGGAAATAGGTCCGGCGTTGATCCAACTCGAAGCCCTCGGCCAGTTCGTCGACGATCTCGCTGTTCTTGCGCAAGACCAGGTAACCGACCTTCTGTCCCTGCCAGACGATGTCGCGCCGGGTTTCCGCCCCGTCCACTTCGGGTGGGCCAAATACGGGATGATCGTTTTCATCGAGCAGGCGCAGGCGCAGGCGAAAATCGCTGGTGGCGTGCGGCGGCATGGCGCGGCCCGGCATGCCGGGGCGGGGAGGGGGCGGTATGCCGCCCGCATCGGCTGGACCGGCAGCGATCGGCCCCGGCATCGGCGGTGAATCGGGGCGTACGGGTGGCCTGTGGGACGGCGGTATCCGTTCGTCGCCGTTCCCTGGGGGAGGAGGCCCCGGCCGAAGGGGAGCAGATGGCGATGCCGGCGGGCGCCGGGACGCCGGGTTCGGGACCGGCACCGTGCTGGATTGGCCCAGTGCCTGATCGAGCAGCCTCGTCCACGCGGGTTCGTTGTGCCGGACGAATGACCAGTCGCCGGCCTCGCCATAGGCGTTCGCCAGGGTCGCGGCGATCTTGTCGAGCCGCTCGCCCTCGACCTGGTGGAGATAGTCCCCCAATCCGCGTTGGAAGCTCCAGTTCACTGCGATCATCATGGCCAGGACCACGAGCATGATGACGCTGGAGTACGCGAGGAACAGGCGCGACTGGATGCCCAATTTCATGCCGTTACCCGGTGGATTGCCTCAAGGTCTGGTGTTGTTTTCTGCAAGTCGTTTCCCGAGCCAGGCCGGCCCGCGCAGGAATCGCCCAAGTCGTTCTGCATTGGCAGATTCGCACCTTGCCCGACCTGTCCGCAGTGAACGAGATACTCGGGTTCATCGCGTGTTCGAGCGGATCAAGCGGCGAATCGTCGCGCGCGCCGGTCTTCCCGCCGCATGAGCACCAATGGTAGGTGATTTCCTGTTCGGCCGACATTGTTGATGCGTTATTCATCACGACGCCCGGTGCGCGGTTGCGTAAGGTGTAGTCGCGACTTCACAGAGGAGGTCTTGCGGATGCTGCCACGACGCGCGGACCGGGCGGAATTCGCGGTTTCTTCACATTTCGTGCGCGCTGTCTGCGCGATTGGGTCTTAGCCTTGACCGTGAACGAACACCGTGTGCCTGGCTGCGCCGCTGCCCGAAGACCGGCAGCATCAAGCCGGCGTTCGACATCGTCAATGCATCGATAACGGGAGAAACTGTCATGAAACGGTTGGTGATGACTACTTTGGGCTTGGCTTTGGTCCTATCGGCTTGTGCCTCCGCCGAGCGACCTGCGGGTGACCGTGAGGGGCGAGGCCGGCATGGGCCGCCGCCGGAGGCGATCGAAGCCTGTGCCTCCGCCAGTGAAGGCAGCAGCTGCAGCTTTACCGGCCGGCGGGGAGACACCTTGCAAGGGACCTGCGAAATCATTCGCGACGACCAACTGGCCTGCGTCCCGGAAAACGCCCCGGAGCGACCTGGGGCGAGGCGGTAGTGGGAATCGGGAGAGACTGATGGCTATCCACGATATCAACGGCTGTATCGGCTGCGGGGCCTGTGTTCAGTCCTGTCCCACGGACGTGATCCGCATCGACGAAAGAACCGGAAAGGCCGTCATCAGATACGTGGCGGATTGTCAGATCTGTCACTTGTGTCGGATGTATTGCCCGGTGGACGCCATCACCATTACACCGGAAAAGTCGATACCGGTCGTCGTCTCTTGGGGTTGACCATGAAGACCGATATCAGAACGTATCATTCTGTCGGCGCGATCCTGGTTTTCGTTGGCTTGCCGATCATGTTCCTCAGTCTGGGCGATTCTCCCAGGCGCTCGTTGTTGAAAGAATCAATCTCCCTGCTCACTGTCGTCGCGTTTTCACTGATGCTGGGTCAGTTTTATCTGGCGAGAAGCAACCAATACTTCATCAGTGCCTTCAAGTTCAGCAGGGTGTTGGCTGTTCACAAGTTCATCGGATATTCGGTCGTGGGTGTATTTCTGGTTCACCCGTTTCTGATCGTGCTGCCGAGGTTCTTCGAGGCCGGTGTTTCGCCCATAGATGCGCTGATCACCATTTTGACGACCTTCGAGAGTCGAGGTGTCATTCTGGGTTTGACTGCCTGGGGCCTGATGCTCCTGATTGGCGTCACCTCGTTGTTCAGAGACAAGTTGCATTTGAGTTACCGGACATGGAAGCGATTTCATGGGATTCTGTCCATCCTGTTCATCGTCGTCGCATCCTGGCATGCCATCGAACTGGGGCGTCACACGGACAAGCTCATTTCAGTATTCATCATTCTGCTGGCCTTGACGGGTTCGGCCCTTCTGATAAAGCAATACGCCGAACAGGTCAGAGACGCTTCAGGTGCGAAACAATGACCATCGAACAGGAAAAGCATGGCCTATCACGTCGCCAGTTTCTGACACTGACGGGTGGTGTGGCCGGGATTGGCAACACTCGCTGCAATGGGCATGGAGCCGGGCTGGGACGAAAATATCGTAGTCCTTGATCCCGAAGACGTCGGCAGAAAAGATTATCAAACGGATGTGCTGGTGATCGGCGGTGGCATGGCGGGTCTTTTTGCCGCGGTCAAGGCGCACGATGCCGGGGCCAGGGTGATGATCGCGTCCAAGGGGCGCCTGGGGTCATCGGGGCAAACACCCTTTGCCAAGGGGATCTTCGCGTTCGACGAGAACAACGCACAGATGTCGCTTGATGAATTCGTCGACGAGGTATCGCGGTCTGCATTGGGCACCAACAACCCGGTCTATACCCGGCAGATGGCCGAGCATTCCCTGGCCAGGGTCAACGAACTTCGTGAATGGGGCTTTTTCGACTCCCCGCTTTACAACAAGGCCTTTAGCAAACCGATCGTCGAAAGAAAGATCCCTCTGATCGAGCGCGTCATGATCACGCACCTGATCAAGGAAGAGGGAAAGATCGCCGGTGCCGCCGGTTTCAGTCTGGATGAAGAGCAGGTGGTGATCATTGCCGCCAAGAGCATCATTTTGTGTACCGGTGCCGGCGGCTTTAAGCCCAATGGCTTTCCGATCTGCGACCTGACCCACGATGGCACCGTGATGGCCTACAACATTGGCGCCAAGGTGACCGGCAAGGAATGGAACGATGGTCATCCTGGGCAGGCGGAAAATGCAGCCGCCTGCTTCGACGGCTGGCATGGCATGTTTGAGCGAAAACCGGGGGTGACGGGCGTAGAGGTGCATCACGACCTTGGTGTCGAGATGAACTATATCGCCTACATGAACGGCAACCCTCTTCAAGCCGGTCCTCCCGATATGAAAGTGAAAAACTGGATGGCGGGCCGTACAGACCGCAGGGATTTGATCGGCCTCACCGGCCGCCACCACCTCCAGGAGGCGGCATCATGGCAGGCGGGCCGCCTGATGGGCGTCCGCCGCCCGGTCCTGGGCGAGGAGGCGAACCAGGTAAGCACGGTGGTCCGCCAGGAATGCGGGGAACGCCTGTCGGTGGTTCTTCTGCCGGCATGGCGATCCACAAATCGGAAGGGCTTGTACCGATCAACGATCAGTGTGAATCCAATATCCCGGGGCTTTATGCCGCCGGTGATGCTTTGGGATCATACATGGCAGGCGCCATCTACACGCAGATAGGCTCATCGCTGGCCGGATCTGCGGTTCAGGGTGCTGTGGCCGGAGAGGCTGCAGCAAGATATAGCCAGGGCTTGAGTATAGCCGGTTATTTCGGCAGCGAAATTGAAGCAGGTCGAAGAGGAGATGCTGGCGCCTTTGAAACGAAAGGCCGGTTTTGGCCCTGCCTGGGTAACGCAAACTCTGCAAGGCATCATGATCCCCAATTTTGTTTTGTACATCAAGAAAGAGAGCCTGTTAAAGGCTGCGCTTGCCTATGTCGAAGAGCTCAGGGATCACCATATGCCGATGCTCAGGGCCGCCGATATGCACGAACTCAGGCTGGCTCATGAAACCGCGAATATGATTATCAGTGCAGAGATGAAATTAAAAGCATCGCTGATGCGTAAAGAGAGTCGCTGTAGTCATTACCGGCTCGACTACCCGGAAATCGATGATAAGAATTGGCAAGCCTGGATCAATATCTACAAAGACGATGAAGGCAGTATGCAGCTGGAAAAACAGCCGTTCGATCGCTGGCCTGTCCAAGTCTGAGGCGGAGAGCCTTGCGTTCTATCGATGCGGCGGCTGCTGACCTTTCCTTTGCAGAGTAATTGGCGTGATCGAGACTCCTGGCCCGCATACTGCCCGAGGGCGGACACACAGCTGAAACTTTACTGCATGAATTACCGACTATCGGCCCGTACGGACTTTTGTCGTCAAGGATACGTTTTGTCCTGATCGGTTTTCTGAAAGATCTGGCGTTGCCTCTCGCCCGACGACGCGCACGGAGGCGCAAGTGTCGCCGGAGGCAGGACGCCGGGAGCGACGCCCCCTCCCATCGCGCTTCGCGTTCCCGCTGCGTGCGCTGGTCCAGGGCATGCCATCCCTGGCATGCCCGTTCGCCAGGCTGCGTCTGTCCCCCGGACAGACGGTCCCGGCTCACCCATAGCGACGGCTATGCCTCGTCGGCCGATCGGCCAAGCTGCTTAGCCAGATTTCCCGGAAACTCCGATCCCCTCATGCAATATGCCGGCTGATATGTTTTGGACTGGAGCGGGGAGAAATATCGTCATCAACGGCAGTCGGCGAAGAGTGTCCGGCGCCGGTAGGTGTCTGAAATCGCGCAGTCAGGCGTGCTGAAAATCGATCGGTTTCGCGATATCCGGATTCAGGGATTGACGCACCCGCCTGAGATCATGGTCATCCTGCAGATGAGCTAGTTCCCAAAAGTCGGGGTTTGGGTCGACTATGGCACTGAGGTTCGGTCGCGTAAAACCGCCTCCTCCATGAACCGACTTCACTCGGACGCACCCCGGTTCTTAGCCATATCTTGCTCCGCTTTGCGTAGCACCTCTGCAAAGGGTATCCGCTCCAGGCGGCCAAACAGGTCGTGCCCTGTCATCTTGCCACGGCTCAGTCCGGGCGATGTGATGCCACAGAGCAGGCGGGTCAGTCGTCGGGGATTGGCCAGCATTGCCGCCTGTTCATCTTTCAGCGTCTCGACCTGCTGCCAGAAATCGTCGTCGATCTCGGTCGTCTGTCGCGGCGGGACCCTGCTGACCCCCTTCTTGCACCAGCTGCAGTGGCCACAGGGCCGTTGCCGTTGTTCACCGAAGTGGGCGGCCAGGGCATTGGTCTGGCAGCCGTCCAGGGAGACCAGGTCCAATACCTGTTGCAGGCGTTGAAGTTCGGCCTGTTCGCGCTTGAGTATGCGTGGTGCAGTTCCACGCCCAGGGACTCGATCGAACGGGGTCGCTGCAACACGCGGTAGCGGTGACGGATGCCGGCAGCCTTTACCTCCAGCAGCCCCTGTTGCGCCAACCAATCGAGGGCGCTGATGATACGCTCGCGCGAACTGCCAAGCGTGACGGCGGTCTGGCCGATGTCCAGTTTGAACCAGGTTCGGCCCTTGACGGCGTGGCGAAAAATACCCGCCAGGAAGGTCCGCCTCTCGCCTTCGAAGCGGCCCAGGATCTCGCTCGAGCATTGCAGGGGTTTGAAGCTGTAGTCCGCGTAGAAGGGCGTGCCGCCCTGCAGATAGCCCTCCAGTTCAAGATAGGTGAGCAGGGTGCGTAGCACCAGTGGGCGAATGTCCGTTTCCGTGGAGAGGCCATAGAGGCTTACGTCGAAGTCGTCGCCCTGATTGAACAGCCTCTCGATCAGCTCCCGAATCGGCGACTCATCGGGGCTGTCGCCGTAGATGAAGTTTTCCAATACGTTGAGGTCGTCGGGACAGACCAGCATGCGGCACAGGGCAGGCCGCCCGTCACGCCCGGCGCGGCCGATCTCCTGGGAGTAGTTCTCCAGGCTCTTGGGCAGGTTGTAGTGGTAGACCGCGCGGATATCGGCCTTGTCCACACCCATGCCAAAGGCGATGGTTGCGACCACGATGGCACGATCCGCCGCCATGAACCATTCCTGTGTGGCGCTGCGCACCTCGTCCTTCAGACCGGCGTGATAGGCGCGGGCGGGCAGGCCCGCATCGGCCAGCCGCTGCGCCACCTCCTCGGCGGTCCGTTGCAGGGTGACATAGACGATGGCCGGGCCACTTGGCTGACTCCGGAGGCCGTCCAGCAGGATTTGATCACGATCACCCGCATCCACCACCAGGGTGTCGATGCCGAGATTGGCCCGATAGAAGCCGGTACGGGTGGCGCATTGGGGCTTGATATCGAACAGGCGGCAGATGTCATCCAGCACGGGTGGTGTGGCGGTGGCGGTCAGCGCCAGCACCCGTTCGGCGCCGAATTCGCGGGCGAATCCCGCGAGCTTGAGATAGTCGGGACGGAAGTTGTGCCCCCACTCGGAGATGCAGTGGGCCTCGTCCACCGCGAACAGGGAGATCCGGATGTGCCGCAGGCTCTCGCGGAAGCGTTCATTGTTGAAGCGCTCCGGCGCCACATAGAGCAGACGCAGGGTTCCGTCTCTGAGTTGCGCCATGACGTCACGGTACTCCTCGATGCCGAGGCTGGAATCGAGCCGCCGGGCATTGATGCCCCTGGCCGTGAGCGCATCGATCTGGTCCTTCATCAAGGCGATCAGGGGCGATACCACCAGGGTGACACCGGGAAGCATGAGCGCGGGCAACTGGTAACAGAGGGACTTGCCGCCACCAGTGGGGAAGACGGCGGCCGCCGACTCGCCGGCGAGGAGATGCTCGATCACCTGTTCCTGGCCGGGTCGGAGTTCGCCGAAAGCCAAAGTGGTGTTGCAGATGCTGCTGAACGGTGTCTTTCATATCGGGTTCCCTTCCATGGGTGGGTTGGTGAACAGGCCGCTTCCCTGGGCGTCAGGCGGTCCCGTGATCCTCCACCGGGACAGTAACACGGAAGGGGTTCGAGGTCGCCATGCGGTGAGGTCGACAGCTGTCACCCTCTCCGCGGGGCGGAGATCCGGCGCTTCGCCATTGATTTGGGCCCCGTTGATCACCAGAATGCCGGCCCGATCGCGATCACCCCACACCATGCTGTATGCCGCCAAAGACCTCGAAAAAGCCTTCGATCCCGATGTGCTTCGCCAGTCGAGACCATTGCTCGAACGTGGAGGGATGGGCCAGCCCAATGTCGCTCGTGGCGGAGCCCTGTTAACGGCCCTGATTCGCACCATCGAGGCGCCCCCGCCGCGGGTCTATATCCGGATCGAGACGAAAGGCGATCAGGGGGTGTCGATAAAGGCGGAGTGCAATTGTCCCCAGCGCAGGATGTGTCACCATGCGACGGCGGTACTGCTCAAGGTTCTGGAAGACGATCGCTCGGTGCATCTGGCGGGGAATACGGGCACGGCGAACACCTTGTCCGGACAAGGAGCATCCGCGGGACGCCGTCTTGTCTATATCCTGCAAGCGCCCGGGGAAGGGAAGCAGGGGATTCGGCTGCGGCTCCAAGTGGCCCGGGTTCTCGACGACGGGCGCTATGGCGATACGTGGCGTTTCATTTCCGCTTCACTTTCTTTTTCCGCGCCTCCCGGCTTTCTGCTGGCCGATGATCTGGTCCTGATGGGGCAGCTGAAGGAACGTTGTTCTAATGACCGGGACTCGCTCGATATCCGCGACGGTTGGCTGTCGCTTCCGGCGGCTCGGCTCAAGCCCATCCTGCAGACCCTGTTTGAAATCTACGAGCCCAAGAGTCTGGACCACCGGGGTCGGATGCAGGAAGCCAAAGCCGAGGGCGGCCGGGGCAATATGGGCTGTCGCGTAGGCGAATCGATTTTGGGGACTCGGACGTCCCAAAATCCTTCATGAGGTAGCGACACGCTTGAAGCCTTTCGCGCAGAGAGATCGGCCCCGTGGGAATGACGGAGCCGGTCTCTTCTCAGCTCTCTCCTCAACGAGCGGCAGTAGTTGGTCCAAGCGGTTGATTAGCCTCTTTTGGACCAAGATAACCAATAAGCGACTTGAGTCCGCCTTTCAGAACATAAGTCTCACTGAACCCAACGTCCCGAAGCGCCGTCGCGGCTGCCGTTGCCCGAGTGCCGGATTTACACAGCACAACGATAGGTTTATCGACGGGCAGCCTGGCGAGTTGGTCGTGTGTGAAAAGCTCATTCAGCGGTATCACCAAATGACCGGGCAGGTTGCTGGTAAAGAACCTGGTTTCACCCGGGGTCCGGATATCGACCGTGACATACTCTTTGCCGGCACGCACCTCGTTGACGAACTGATCAGGCTTGATCATGTGGAGGTGTTTGCCAGCCTTCGGCCCTTGCACCGATGCGAACATCCGTGCGTAACCTTCGGCTTCTCCAAGATCGTACGCTGCAACTGGTGCGGCGATGAGCATGGACGTCAGCGCCACGGTCGCAAGTTGTAAGTACTTGCGTTTCATCGTTAACCTCCATTCAAGGCGACTGCCTTTCACTATTAGATTAGACCGAAGTTCTAATGTTATAGGCTTCAATCAACCCAGACCTGTTTTTGGGCAAGGAAATTAAGTTCTCCCGGATTCTGTTGAGATATTGCAGCTCGAAAGGGTTTATGCAGGGGTAGAATGGTTTTGACGGGATCGTGAATTGATTGAAACTCTATTCGCCTTATAAATTGCCGTCGCTCGGCAGTCCTACCTAATCCGGACCATCGGAGTCTCGCGTTTCCGGCGTTCACCAGCGTCATACGCACAAACCCTGTTGTTCCTGGCACCGAGTCGTTAACCTTCAGCTCGTCGGATGGCTGAGATGCGGGCTGATCGGCAGGTCCGAAACCGGAGCGGCCGTTCAGTGATGTTGAGGCAAGAACGCAGCGCCAATGACCGCTATCTGAGGGAGCTGCCGGTCGCGGACTGTCTGCCCACTGCCAGGTCATGACGCAAAGCCGACTGTCGTCTTCGACTTAGAGGACCACGTCCCCGGTCCCACCCCGAGGGACAGGGCTGGCGA
>CAVXWS010000026.1:0-12976 GCA_963765415.1 uncultured Gammaproteobacteria bacterium | reverse complement strand
CCGGGATCATCTGCACCGAGATGCGGATCGCGGCAACCGCCCCGATCACGCAGATGATCAGCACCGCGACGGTCGTCAGCGTGCCACGACGGATAATTCGTTCGAACATCAGCGCACCGCCCGGAGCGTGACGCCCTGTCCCTGCTGCAGGGCCTCGTTGCCCTCGACGACGACGCGCTGGTCGGCATCCAGACCGCTGCGCACGACGACCTGGCCGTCGAACGCCAGCCCGGTGCGTACCAGGCGTTCGCTGACGCTGAGCTCGTTCGCCGTCACCCTCGACCACCCACAGCGTGGTGCGTCCATCCGGGTGCCGCAACAGCGCATCCCGCGACACGACCAGACTCTCATCCCCGGTCGCCAGCGCCAGCATGCCGCTGGCCGACATGCCCGGTATCAGCGGCAGGTCCTCCTGCTCCGGATACACGCGCACGACGAAGGTCCGCGCACTCGGGTCACTGACCGGGATGATCTCGCCGATGCGCGCACCGACCGGTTGCGCGGCCAGGCTGGCGAAGCGCACCTCGACACGGGTGTTGGTGTCGATGCGTGAAAAGTAACGCTGCGGTATCGGCAAGTCGATACGCAGCCCACGGTCGGCGACCAGTTCCACGACGGGTCGCCCGGCGAAACCCATTCGCCGATCTCGCTGAGCTTTCGGCTTATCACGCCGGCGAACGGCGCCGCCAGGAGTGCCGGTGACGCGCTCCTGTTCTCGTCGTTGCTCGGCCTCGCGCAGCTTCAGCGTCGCGGCATCCGCACGCACCTCGGAGCGCCGTGCCTCGACCTCGGTCTCGGCGATACCGCGCGACTTGACCAGGCGCTCGGCGTCGGCCAGGCGACGTCGTGCATCGGCCAGTTCCTCGCTGGCGAGCTCCGTGGCCGCAGCGGCGCCGTCGAGCGCCAGACGCGCGAACGTCGCATCGAGGGTCAGCAGGGTGTCTCCTGCATTGACTCGATCACCGGCGTCGACCCGGTACTGCGCCACCAACCCGGCCACCTCCGGGGAGAGGCGCGCGACACGCGGCGAGCTGACCGTCCCGCTGACCGGCACCTCCTCGACAACCGCCTGCAGGCTGGGGAGGGCAACGACCACCGGAGCCCGAGGCCCGGCCCCGAGAGCGGGCATGCAGATGACCAGGAAGACCAGCAGAAGCACCAGTCGCACGACTCTGCGAGCCGCATCTGCGAGATACGGCGATCGGATCAAGGCGGCGGCGGTTGGTGTACTGGCTGTCGTCATGGCTCTCTGGTGTCGCCGTCACACCCAGCGGCTTCGATGGAGTTCTCCCGGGAAGTGCCGTTTGGGTCTCTGGGGCGTCCGCCTGCCAAAACCCGCACCTGCTCGAGTGTAACCGGCCCGTGCGTCATCGCGGACCTTCGGCCAAAGCGTCAAACCGCGTAATCCCCCTGGGCTTTTACCACTCGCCATGGCAACGCCGAATATAGCTGACTTGCCTGCTGCTGTCTGATCCAGGATGCGGCAGGCTGAAAGCCGTTACGGTTGGTCCCCCGCGCTGGCCGACCCCAGGCAATTTGCTTCCGACCGCCGTGAAAATCGAAGAGAGTTACAATCCTGTCCCGCTTTTGAGCTCAGCGATGATGAAATGCGCCGTATCAATGACCTGGGTGCCCGGGACGCTCGAAGAACCTGCCCGGACCCATCAAGCATTTCGTAATGACAACGCCAAAGTGCACACGCCCGATCTTGCTCCATCCAAGGTATCCAAGCGGCCCACGAAGAAGACCTCGTCTTGCGGTCGCTTCATTGTTCTTTGCCTCCCAGTTGATCCCGCAAACAATCCAACAACGCTCGCGTCTTCGCTGGAGCATGCTGGCGCGAAGGATAGAGGCGAACAAGGTCAGCGGTTCGCGCTCATGGTCTTGCAGTACTTTCACCAGTTCACCATCCGCCAGGCTCTCTTCAACAAAGACCGCTCTGTCATCCCCACGCATCACCTCGCACCGGTCGGGCCTGAAGAGGCTTTTGTTACGATTAACGCAACAGTCTATTTATTTTTAGCCGGTTTTTCATAATCGAGCATTCTACTAAAGTGCCGCCATCGACGACGCAAACCACGGACGTAAGACCATGTTGGTAATGCGAAAGGCAGACGATCGGGGCCACGCCAGTCACGGGTGGCACATTGGATTCGAGGACTGAGCGATGACAGAAACGCAAGCAATGGCCAACCCACTGGATTCACCTGTGCTAAACATGGACTTCAAGCAGCGCATTGTCGTTGAAACCGCGCGGCAGGACTGGATCGTCAGCCCGAGCGGCAAAGTCTGGCGCAAACCGCTGGAACGCGAAGCGGCAGAATATGGCCATACCACGAGCATCGTTCGATTTGAGGCAGGCTCTAGCTTTCCCCGCCATGAGCACCCGCTCGGCGAAGAGATCCTCGTACTTGACGGAGTGTTCTCCGACGAACACGGTGACTATGGCCCGGGTACCTACATCAGAAATCCACCGGGGTCGGGGCACTCGCCGTTCAGTCGTGAAGGCTGCGATCTGTTCGTGAAACTGGATCAGTTTGATCCCGAAGATACCCGGACAGTTCGAACCGACACCCGGTCGGCCGACTGGCTACCTGGGCTGGGAGGTCTCGAGGTCATGCCTTTACACGACTTTCGCGGCGAGCACGTGGCGCTGGTTAAATGGCCGGCAGGCGAACGATTTCAACCCCATACCCACTTCGGCGGTGAAGAGATCCTGGTGCTCTCAGGGGAGTTCAAGGACGAGTTCGGCAGCTATCCCTCGGGATGCTGGTTGCGCAGTCCGCACATGAGTAAGCATCACCCGTTCGTTGACCAGCCGACTGTGATCTGGGTGAAGATTGGGCACCAACCGGTTTGACTTGGCTACGTGTTCGGCGAGTCTTCTCGAGACTATCGAGAAACAGATAGGATCGGCGGATAGGGATGCCCAGCCAGCCCGTGCAAGGAAAGTCAGGCAGAATTCGTCGACGTTCTTCCACAAAATCGATGACGATCGCCCACCGACGGCGACACCCGCCCCGCCGCCGGCCTGGGGCATGGGTTCGCGAATGCTGCTAAATTCATGAATCTGGGTAAAATCTGAGGTTTCTCGACTGTTGGACGGCGTCGCCCGTCGACTCCAGGGAGCGGTTTTCGGGTTGCCGGCTGCTTCTTGGCGAGGGCATTGAGAAGTAAGACCTATGACATTGTGCAGATTGATCTACAAGAGCATCGCTGTTGCCGAAATCGTCTCGAACGAGACCCTGCGTGAACTCGAAGACACCGCATCCGGAAACAATTCGGCAAACGGGATAACCGGCCTGCTTGTCTTGGCCGGGAACGTCTTCATACAGGTGCTGGAGGGCTCGGCGGCTGATGTCACCAGGCTGTTTGGACTGATCAGCGCGGACAAACGCCACAGGCAGGTGGAGTTGATCACGTTCGAACCGACAACCGCCCGACTCTTCGATGAATGGGGGATGCGGCTCGTCGATCTCTATGACCTGCCCGGAGACCAACGGGCCTTGATGGCTGAGAAATACGCTGGCGACAAGGACGAGATCGACGTGCCGAGTGAGCCACATCTCGTCTATGCCTTTCTGTTTGATGCAAAGCATATCTGCGTCAACACACCCTGGTACGCCGATGATTCGGCGCCAACCCAGGACGGGGGCAAGCAGGCGTCTTGACGAAAGACCGGTTTGCCGGCTGATGCCTTGGGTCGGCCTGGCGCAAGCGCGGTGCGACCGCCCGGCGCACCTCGAGTATTTCCCAGCACTTGCCGATTCCTGACGTCTCGAACCGGCTCCTCCCCCGATGGAATTCGACGCGATTTCCTCGCAACTCCTCCGGGCAGGACAAACCGCGTACCTGTCGCACAACAAGGGACACCGAGGGTGTCTCGTATCAGTGCAGCAGCCCAGGCATACATCAACGGGCTTGCGATACCCTATGGATTCCTTGCGTACCGCAGAGCAACTCGACTGACGCCAATTCAACCGCACGCTGCCTCGCAGCCGAGTTGAATCGACGCCATGCGCAACCAGACGGATGAACCGTGATGGGCATCCCCTGCCCGCTGATTCATAATCCTGCAAATACTCTCGATGACACCAGATTCCACGCTTGACTCAACGAAATACCATCAATCTCGGGCAGGGTCCCGCCAACGACCCGGGCGTGGAACGGCGCAGCAGCTTGCGTGAACGGGCGTGACATGCACGGATTCGAATGGCTGGTCTTTTCCTATCTGGCGGTTGAAATCGCTGGTTTCGTGATGGCGGGACGGGCGGTCATGACCGCGCGCACCTCACAAGGGGCCATTGCCTGGGCGGTTTCTCTGGTGACCTTTCCTTTGCTCGCCGTGCCGCTGTACCTGATTTTCGGACGACGCCGGTTCGAACGGAACATAGCGGCAAGACGCGCGGTGAACAAAGCACTCGCACCCGCATTGGCGGACCTGGAAGAAAGAGCCGAAATCGGTCTGAAGGCCAGGAGCGCGATCGAGAACGCACGCCTCCAACCGCTCTCCCGACTCGCCAAGTTCCCGTTCGTGGGTGGTAACGATGCCCGACTCCTGATCGACGGTGACGCCACCTTCGAGGCATTGTTTCGCGAGATCGACGCCGCTTCTGAGTACGTACTGGTGCAGTACTACCTCATCCGAGACGACAAGATCGGCAGAGAGCTGCACCGGCGATTGCTCGCCAGGCTCGCCGAAGGCGTCATCGTGCTCTTGATGTACGACGGCGTCGGCAGCCGGGGGCTGGACGACTATCTTGCCGAACTCCGGCGTGCCGGGGCGAAGATCGCCGAATTCGGCGTCGCCGGTCGACTGACCCGTCGTATACAGCTGAACTTCCGCAATCATCGCAAGATCGTCGTCGTCGACGGAAAGGTCGGTTTTCTCGGTGGTTTGAATGTCGGGGATGAGTACCTGGGTCGGCATTCGAGACTCAGCCCCTGGCGCGACACGCACGTCATGATCTCCGGACCGGCCGCCGCCAAGCTGCAGTTCAGCTTTATCGAGGATTGGTACGATGCAACAGGCGAGATACCGAAGCTATCCTGGCAGTCGACGGTCGCCACAGGAGCAGACCGGCAAGTACTGATTCTGCCGAGCAGCCCGGCGGACGCCCTCGAAACCTGCGGATTGTTCTTCACCCATCTGATCAATCGAGCACGCCACAGGGTATGGATCGTAAGCCCCTATTTCGTGCCGGATGAGGCGATCGTCAGCGCGTTGCAGCTGGCCGCGCTTCGAGGCGTCAACGTGCGCATCCTGTTACCGGCAAAAAGCGACAACTGGCTGGTGCAACTTGCCGGCTATTCATACTTGCAGGAGATCGGCAGCAAGGGCGTCGATGTCTATCGTTATTCGCCGGGATTTCTTCACCAGAAGGTGGTGCTGGTTGACGACGATATTGCCACCGTCGGCACTGCAAACTTCGACAACCGGTCGTTTCGGCTCAACTTCGAGATCACAGCCGTGATCGCCGATCATGACTTCAACGGAGAAGTCGCGCGCATGCTCGAACGCGATTTCGCCCGGAGCGAGTTGGTAGACAACGACCAGAACGAAGACCTTAGCTGGGTGTTTCAACTTATGATACGTCTCGCGAGACTGCTGGCGCCGGTGCTGTGAACGGCATCGGTATCAACAAGTCCTGGACGATTGACTTCTCCGGATCCCGAGCCCCTACACGGACGGATGCTCGAGAACAGGGCACCTGATCCACGGCCGGGCCTCCAGGTTGAACTCGTTGTCCGATGCCGCACCCGTGCCCGACACAAGACACGGCACTTCAGGGTGTTAGGTGATCCGATTGCCTGGCTTCCGCGAAAGGCAGCTTCTTCGCTTCACGGTATTTTTCGCGTGCCGAAGGCCGGAAGACATACACCGTCATCGCAATCACGAACAGGGGTGCACCGAAGAAAGCAAACCAGAAATAGACATCGTGCATCGCGTACGCTCCGCTGGTATCAGGTCGGTACGAACGTCCTTGTTTGCGGTTGGCTCGACCGAGCTCGTCCTCTAATTGAACAATTGAAGGCTTTGGGCGTACTTTCAACACCAGGCTTACTGCGGGTTCCGCCGAATACCCCCGACAAAGGTGATCGAGGCTCAGCCGGCGTTTGTATCAGCGCCTGGCTTGCCAGGTTGCGACACTCAAACGCATGCCGACATTATCTGGAGCCCGGAATGATTCGCCGTGTTTCATCCAACGATCAGAACATCAGCCGTTGGTCTTCTCCCCCCAAGCTCCCATCGTGCCAGAACGCCGAGAGTGGCATAGGACTTATCCTTGGCGATCTGCGCCAGCAGACCGCCAGGCCATTGCCATCGACTGCGAGTTCCGGGGAATCAGCAGCAGCCGCCCCCTGGATCGCGGAGAAAAGGATCGGTGGAAGCAAATCACAAATCGCTGACGTAGGTGACGCTCATGCGAGCCACCGCCTTGTCTTCCGAAAGCTGGGAACTGAACATGCCGCTGGCGGATACGTCACCGTTCATGCAGGGCTCATACATGGCCTCCTGATACCAGGCGTCCTGGCCGGCATTGACCACGCCACTGGTGTATCCGCCACCCGCGGTCGCAGCGAGCGGCAGGCTGAGCAAAGCCATGGCAGCGGCGATATTGAGTGTCTTCATGTCGGTCCTCCTGTGTGTCTCTCGATTGATGCGTTGACGGCGCGCGACTCGCTGCCCGTTGGTACGGGGTGTGCCTTTTACCCGTCCCGTGCACAGAGTTTGGACCGATACCAAGGGCTTTTACAGGGGGCGAATATCGAAAATCGCACCATCAAGGTTCGAAAAAACCGCGCGTTTTTCGATTCGTGCAGATCTGTCCGGCCAAGGGGTCACCATGCATCGAATTCCTCAAGAATCCGGTGGCGATTCTCCGC
Source organism: uncultured Gammaproteobacteria bacterium (assembly GCA_963765415.1). Classification (GTDB taxonomy): domain Bacteria; phylum Pseudomonadota; class Gammaproteobacteria; order Chromatiales; family Chromatiaceae; genus CAVXWS01. The sequence goes on along the minus strand of CAVXWS010000026.1, from coordinate 6,088 downwards.
CACCGGGTCCGAGGCTTGACCTAGGCGTACCGAGATTGCGAGACGCTGCAAAAACTGACATTTCTGAGGGTCTGACATGAAACTCCATCAGTCGCTTGCCATCGGGGCCATCGTCACCACCACCTCGGCGTTTGTCTCTACATTTAACGATATAGTCTTCAATCCGCCTGAAATCCTGCGGAAACACCAGCACGTAACCTTCGACGGACGGTTACGCAACAGCAACGACTAAGGGGGCCACCGGCCATGTCGCGCGACACCATCTTGTTTGACATCAATGAAACGGTTCTCGACCTCAGTTATCTCAAGCCGAAGTTCAAGGCCGCTTTTGGAGACGAGTCTGTAACGGCCACCTGGTTCTCAATGCTGCTGCACACATCAACTGTCTGCGCATTGACGGCCACCAAGGCGCAATTTGCGACATTAGCCGGCACCATGCTCGATGCAATTGCGGCGCGCTTGAAGGTCGAACTCGTTGAAGAAGCTCGTACCGACATTCTGGGCAGTTTTGCCAGCTTGCCTCCTCATGGGGACGTCAGATCGGCGTTGGCCCGGCTTCGTTCTGCCGGTTACCGCACGGTCGCTTTCACCAACTCATCGCTCAACCTGGTAAGCACTCAGATCAACAAGGCAGGCCTGAGCGAGTACTTCGACGAGATCGTCTCAGTTGAAACCACCGGGAGTTTCAAGCCTGATCCCAGGGTCTATGCGTTTGTCGCTGAGCGCTTGAACCGGCCGATCGAAGATCTGCGCCTTGTCGCTGCGCACGATTGGGATACACATGGCGCCTTATCTGCTGGGAATGCTTGCGGCGTACATTGACCGTTCCGGTGCACCCTATCACCCCCTGTATCGTCAACCGGACGTCCACGCGACGAACATGGACGATGTCGCTGACCAGATAATCACGAGGGATCAAGAGTAGTCGCAAGCGGGTTGCTCCGCTGCAGAATGGACGGCTCAATCTGATCATAATCCGCTGGAATCTTTCGCAAACACCAGGACACCCTCCCCTTGAGCCATCGTCTCAGGAAAAGGTTCGTACAGAAGTGTTGCTCGGCGTGGTTTTCATGCGTTTTTTGCGGAGTTGAAGAGGGGCGGACGAGGGCTGTCGATGATGTCGCCGACAACTTCGAAGCCCCCTAATCGGGCTGCGCCCCTTATCGTTCCATGCGGTCTTTGAGAGGTGCGGGCCTTCGATGGTGACGCGTCGCTTGCTGGCATTCGCAGGCCTCACCGGCAATCAGTAAGTCGGGGATGCTGACGCAACCGCTGGTCCAGATCGCGAACCAGGCCAGGATGAAGCCGCCCAGCCACCAGCTGACCCAGAGCGCCGCCAGTTGAATCACGAGGCTACCGGAAACGCTCCAGCGATAGGACGCCTCGCTGGCTCGCAGGGATATCCAGAGCCTGACGGCCGTGTTGGCGCTCAGCGCGGCAGCCAAGGGCAGGGCGCCATCGATAGCGGGCATTTGTCCGGCCGCCACAAGCGAGGCAAGCGCAACGGCCGCGGAATTGGTGCTCACCAGACCGGCGAGCGCCACGGCGGGAAGTACTGCACCACTGCCAAACCGTTCGCTGAGAATCGCCGAGACGAGCATCACCGACGCCACGATCAACATGAACTTGATAGCACCTTTGACCGAAAACACCTGAGACGGTAATTCCAGCGCCTCGGGCTTGTTGTCGCCGTGCATCGACAGCAGGAAAGTCGCCGCGCCGTAGAGTGCCGCTGCCAACCCGGCCCCGAGCAGGACCGGCACACCGGCGGCAAACATCGCAGGGCTCAGCGCGAACAGAATGATCCCGATCTGCATCAGCGACGATACAGACGACAACGCCGCGCCAGCGGAAGCGCTGCGCACCTCGTCCGGCTTGTCTCCGGCACGCCGACCCAACGCAGCGATCGTGGCCGTGCTCGACACGAATCCCGACAGGAATCCGCTGAGTGGCAAACCGAGGCGGGCACCGACGACCCGTGTCGCGATATGCCCTGCAGCACCAATCGACATGATGAGCACGATGATGATGAACAGGTTGCGCGGATTCAATGCGCCACCGGGACCGACGTCGAGGTTGGGCAGCGCCGGCAGGATAACGAGAATCGAGACACCGAGGATCAATCCATCGCGCAACTCGACCGCCGTCAACACAGTCCGGCTGAAATTATGCAACACCTCGCGTGCGGCCAGCAGCGAGGCGATAAGTACAGCAACACCTGCTGCCATTGTTGCCGTTTCGATGGCGAGGGCACCCAAGAGCACGGCCGCAACCAGAGCAAGACTTGTAGTCAGAGCCGGCGGTCTGGTCGCCACGCACCACGATCCAGGCGACTCGGACGACGCCGACGATTACTACGGCGACCGCCAGAAGCGGCACACCGCCCGCCAGCATGCTGAGCGCACCGACAAGCGAAGCCAGGGTAAAGGTTCGAACACCAGCTGACGCCTCCTTGCCGGACCTGTGCGCCTGCTGCTCTCGTTCTATGCCAATCAGCAGAGCCGATCCCCAAGGCCTCGGCCAGCGCGAAAAAAAGTTCTGTATCCGCTTCCATCGGTCCAGTATAGGTGATCAGCTCTGCTGACCCTGCTCAGATCCCCGAGTAAAAAACCGTCGTCCTGGATTGCCTCACCGCCTATGAAAGACAGGACCGAGACCGTCTTTTAGTAGAAGAACTCAACCGCCGCGAAAATCGAAGTGACCCACTCACTTCTCCCACAAGCACTCAACTGCCTGCTCCCCGTGGGCATTCCCAACCCTCTCCCTCATAATCTGCTGAGTTCCTTCGAGAACACCAGGATCCCCTTGAGCCACCGTCCCAGGAAAAGGCTCGGCCAGTATTTTCTGCTCGCAGCTGCGAATGACATGTCCGCTTTGCGGACTAAGCCGTCCGCCACCGTGCAGAGGTTGACCGGCTGGACCCCTGCCTGAAGCATCCGTTCAGTGAAGTCGAGGCGATAATCCCGGGGCCAATGACCGCTGTTTGAATTAGCTGTCGCTGCCGGTGCGTCTGGTCAACGACAAGCCATGACGCATTGCTGTCTCTGGGCATCAACCGACGAAGCGACGGCAGTCGGCCAACGGACTAAACCGATACCCGCGGTAGGGGTTCTCTGATCCGATTTCGGTGGGTCGCCGGATCTGAAGGGCTGTTTCCTATGTTGAGGAATAAGGCAATCCGCCTCGTTCTGACACAGGAGCCCTGCGATGACTCAGATCCCTCAAACCATCAGCCCGCTGCGTCAACGCATGATCGACGACATGACGCTGCGCAAGCTTGGCCCTAAGACCCAGACCGCCTATGTCCGAGCGGTTTAGAACTTCACGCGGTTCTTCGGACAGTCGCCGGACGCCGCCGACTAAGACCGGGGTTGTTTCGATTCCCGCAGCGATCCCTCGTGCAGACCCGTGACACCCAAGCAGCCCGCCAGTCAGGTGGCAGCGGGCTCTCCGACTTCGTACCACCGTACATCGTCAATTCCGCCCACCACCTGATAGGCGCGAACGGCCACGCGTATGAACTCGCAATCCGGCGAGTTGAGGAAATTCTCAAGGTCAGGCTGCCGCGACAAGTGCTTCGCGATATGCGCGTGTCGCTCCTCTTCAGGAGTCTCTATCGCTTCACCGAGTGCTGTAAGGACGAGCCGCTGACCTAAGTGCACGGGCCGGCTCTCTCGGTCCTCCACGAGCATCGCCACCCTTGGGTCCTGCCGGATGCTCTCGTACTTGAGTGTGTCACGATACGTCGCAAAGGCCAGGAACCGCAGGCCCTCTAACGGCGTGAAGGCAATCAGGCTGGCGTGAGGCTGACCGTTACGCTGGGTAGCCAGCACAGCGAGCCGGTTTCGCTCAAGCACCTGCAGGATAGTGTCCTGAATGTAGCTAGGGTCCTGTGCCGTGGGATCGTTCATGCGGGCGCCTGCTTTCTTCCGGCAGATGCGGCTGCCACCTGGTTATAAGGATATCCCACGTGAGTCCGATATTCCTTCCGCAACCCCGTCGCATATTTGGGCTTGGATCCGGATAACTCATTGATCTCATCAGGTGACGCCCGAGGACAAAGGAACAGATATCAAAGCGAGTAAAGGGGACACAAGGCGACCGAACGAGCTGCCAGCCTTGGCAGCAGCATAGCAGCCTTAAAGCGGATGCTGTCGGATAGGCAGCTGTAGGGCCGTTTCCGAATCGCTGTCTGGTCTCTATGACCGACTGCAATGCGGACTAAGCCGCCCGCCAAAAACCGGAGGCTGACGGGCTGGTCCCATGCCGGGAGCAGCCGTTCAGTGCAGTCAGCGTCGAGAACGCAGCTCGAATGACCGCTGTTTGAATTAGCTGTAGCTGCCGGTCGCAGAGCATCTGGTGACCGACAAGTCATGACGCATTGCGGACCGTCGATTAGTTCTGATGGCGGGCGGCCGTCGACCATGAACTGCCCTTCGTAGTCACGAACCGACCGGCAGGTTCAAGCGCATAGCGGACCACTGGTTTGTGCGGTGCAATAGACCGAGAACGACACCTTGTCCGACACCTTGCGGACGGTCGCCGGCTCTGTTGAAAGCGACTCGAAGGAGTCATCGAGAACGAGGCGGGAATCAGATTTGGGTCTGGCTATCAGCGATCATTGAACACGATTTACTCTGATTCTGGTGTATCGCCCGTCCCGGTATGAGTGGCACAATGCGGGGCATCCCCGTCACAAGCCGTGGTCGGGGGTGAATTCCGTATTTTTATCGCATCACTGGTAAACAATTTCGAGGAAATCATGATGGTACGACTGAACAAACTGGCCGCCTTGATGACAATTCTGGGATTGGCGCTTATAGCGTCGATCACCGCTTATGCCGATAGTCACGAAGGCGACAATAAATTTACCGACTACAGCAAGATGACACCCAGCGCCACGATGGATTTTGACGTTACCTCGGTCAAACTCATTGCAGGTGCCAGCTGGGGTACCGGTGCATTGCATTATCAGGGCAAGAGCTATCCGCTGAAAGTCAAATCCGGAAGTGTAGGCGGCATTGGTTATCGCAGCGTGAAGGGTACCGGTAAGGTCTACGAACTGAAAAGTCTCGAGGATTTCCCCGGCATCTATGGTGGGGGCACGGCGGGTGCGACGGCCGGCAACAAGGGTGGTGGTGTCAGCACGATTGAAAACAGCAAAGGGGTCGTAATCCAGGCTACGGCTACCGACAGTTCCGGCGCGCAACTCGCCCTCTCTTTGGGCGGCATAGAGATTGAGTTCGACAAGTAAGCGACAACGGTTCCGAAGCTACAGTCTCTCGAACGCCGGGTCGGCCCGGCGTGCGGGAGGTTTTTTGTCTGCATACACGCCTTGCCGCTAACGCTCGTTTGCGCAAGGCAGAATTGGGGGACGTCGCCGTTCGTTGCTCGACTGTGAATGGCCGGAGTTGGCTGGTTTCAACCCAACTACAGCACGCAGCTAAGGTCCGCTGTTGCGGAACTGCTACCGCTCGGTCCGATGAGGTGAATGACGGCAGTGGGTCGATTCCGGACCGCCGCCTGGAGTCAATGACCGGCGGCAATGCGCCATGAACCGCCCGTGAACGGCCGCCCTCTGACCGGCGGCTGTGAGCCACGTTGCGACCCTTCGACCTGAACGGGAAAGAACCGGCGGCGAACCTGCCGCGAACGACTCCTACCTGATGTACACCTGCCGCTCGCGAACCGCCCTGCCAACGACAGGACATGACGCATAGCAGTCATAACGCCAGCGTCCGGGAGATCCGCTCGAGTGGACGCGCGACAGAGCCCTGCCTAAGCAGGCCCGTTCCCTACCGAGACCTCCGGACCAGAGACCTCGGCGGAAGCCCGCGGCACCGCGGCAGCTGCCAGATCGCCACCCGCTGGTTAGCGGCGCGAAGCCGCTCTTCGAGGCCGTTGACTGGGAGTTCGCGGAGGGCAGCTATGCTGCCGGCTCCAAAACCCGTTCGTGATCGCTGTGGCTTTCTGTCTTTTTTGACAGGCCGCTTTGTGTCATGACCTGCCGGTGAGCCGAAGTCTCACGACAGGCAGGTGCAATATCAGGAAGGAGCCATTAGCCGCCCGTTCTTCGTAAGCTCTGTAC
>CAVXWS010000025.1:0-124126 GCA_963765415.1 uncultured Gammaproteobacteria bacterium | reverse complement strand
CGATAGCGATTACGACCGATTGGTGGACACGTCGCACGCGCGTGAACTTTGCGCGCTGGGTTTTTCTTTTGACATAGAAGACGGCCTGCTGAAGTTCGCAATAAATCGATCGTTGGTTCTCACGCGGAGATAACTTTTCGCCGATTCATCGATTCTGTGGCATTGTCGATAGCGACGCTCTAACCTAGTAAAACAAAAAAAGCCCCGGTAAACCGGGGCTTTTTTCCGTGTTGAGGTTTGGAGCTTGGCAGCGGGTTACTTAGCTAAGCGACGCAGGCCTGCCAGACCGATCAAACCGACGGCCATCAGCGTCAGGGGGGCCGGAGACGGCACATCTACGCGCTCTTCGAACTCGTAGTCGATGCTTGGCCCCGCAGCCGGCCGTCGTCGTCTGATCGGCTGTGACGTTGCCGCCACCGCCGCCTAAGAGTCAGCCCGGAGTCACTTGAACAGCTGATGGTGAACTGTCCGCCGCCGGCTTGGGCGAAGACCGAGGCATCGGCGTCCTTCATGATGATGACCTGTTGTGCATCCTGGACCGGACCGAAGGACTGCGTAGCTGCCGGATGCCAGACTCAACGGACCCCGCCGGTGTAGTCCAGGTTCAGGGTCATGGCCGGATCGGCGATTCCCAGATCGGCGATGCCTGCTCTCGCTGAAGTACAGGTCACCGGCCCATCGGCGCTTACGAGCTGAGTTCCGCCGACGCGTCGTTCGTCAGGATCGATGGTCGACGTCGCATAGCCCTCCAGCGTCAGCGTCGCCTTAGATCAGCGTTCCCAGGGCCGAATCGAACAGATCCAAGGTCCCGGTCTGATTTATTTCGGTGATCTCTTCGGGATTGGTAAAACTACCCCCGGAGATAAACGCTGCCTGGGCGCCAGTAGAAGCGATGGCCAAGACACCTGCCAGTAAGATTTTATTTTTCATGACACTCCTCGTGCGCATCTTAAAAGTTTGTCGATCCGTCATCGTATGCGATGACCGACCTCTCTCCGCCACACGACTTGGCATTATTCAGGCCAGAATAAAATACTGTAATCAAATCAATCGGTTGTATATTGTGGCTAGTCACCATTAGAAGAAACAACCAGAGTTGTAAAATTTATTGACAATATTTGTGGCGGCGAGAGAATAATCTCGGATCGGGGCTAACTTTGGCTCGACCGTAACCGTGTCAGAGCGCCGATCTTGTGGACTGAGTAGCATAGTAACCGCTAGATATGGGGAGACGCGGCCGTAGAACCGGACCGAGATAGAACCGAAAAATCCCTCGTAGTTGTAAATTTTGTACGGTCACCGACGGATGTGATGGGCTGATCAAAGCGCGCCGCCAGGATCCGGCGGGGAGCATCACGATAGGCCGAGCAGTAGCAATCTAACGGAGACTAAGCCGCCGAATCACACGACGCAACAGTGCGATAAGGTGCAATAGCGAAGCTTACTGCACCGCATCCACGGGTACACGGTGCGTGACGGCTTAACGCCTGATGTACCCTACCCCATTTGCAGGAGCGCTTGCCGATCCCGGTGATTCAACACTGAGTTCCAACCGGAATGGCGCACGACACTGGATCTGTGACTCACTCCAATCTCAGGCTCCGCACCAATCTTTGAAGTCGCTTGGTATGGACGGGGTTCTCGTTGCGCCCATAGCGCAGAGAGATATACAGAGCCACCGTCTCATCGATGCGGCCGGCTTGTCTGGGAAACGCTTCTCGAGCGCGCAGGCCGAGTCTGCGCGGACCGAACCAGCCAGGAATTTCAAGGCCTTTGTCGGCCAGTTTTCTCTTTAACCGTTGGTAAGCGGTCTGCACCGGATCGGGCCTAATCCGGCCGCGCAGCTTGAGCAGAAGCGCCCCCAGCAACAGCGCCAACCCGGTCCCGATCACCGTCGCCAGCGCCAACCGGTAGCCCTCGAGAAACCCCAGCCCGAGCCGATCGAGCAGGTCCTGCTGGCGGTCCTGGCTGTAGCCGATCACCCAGCGGTGCCAGCCGAGATGGGCGGCGTCGACCAGCCAGCCGGTCTGGCGAATCAGGTTGGCGACCAGACCCTTGTTGTCGATCTCGAAGATCACCGGGTCGCCGGTGTCGAGCGCCAGGTCCGGATCGATCCCCATCTGCACCCGCTGCGGTGCGACCGCGGCGGTCGGGTCGACCCGGTGCCAGCCTATGCCCTCCAGCCAGACCTCGGCCCAGGCGTGGGCGTCGGACTGGCGGACGATCAGGTGGCCGCCGTGCGGGTTCAGCTCGCCGCCCTGGTAGCCGCTGATCACCCGTGCCGGGATGCCGGCCAGGCGCATCAGCAGGACGAAGCTGGTCGCATAGTGGCTGCAGAAGCCGCTGCGCGCCTCGAACAGGAACTCGTCGGCCGGGTTGGCGCCGAGCAGCGGCGGGCGCAGGGTGTAGACGAACGGCTGCTCGCGAAAATAGCGCAGCGCCGCGGCCACCAGATCCTGGTCACGGGGGCTGTCCAGGCGCCAGTGGTCGACCAGGTTGCGCATCCGGGTGGAGATGTTCGGCGGCAGTTGCAGGCCGAGCACGAACTCCTCGTCGCTCAAGGGCCCGGTGCGATAGCTCAGGTGCGAGACCGTGCGGTAGGTGAATCGCTCCTCCACCGGCTCATCGGCGAGCAGGTACAGGTCCGGGCTCAGGCGACTGCTCGGCGGCGCCAGACCGGGCAGGTCGAGGGCGAACAGCCAGCGCTGGCGGCTCGGCTCCAGGGTGACCTCGTAATCGATGCCCTGACGGGCGTCGATCGGCGCCGCCGGCGGTTCGTGGCGCTGTGGTCCGCGGACCCATTCGGTTCCGTCGGTGACCCAAAGCACCGGGCCGCGCCAGTAGCGACGGTCCGGGATCGGCGGCACGCCGTCTTCGAAGCGGGCGCGAAACGCCACCGCGCGGGATTGGCTGAGATTGCTGATGCTGCCTGGGCGCAGGCGGTCGGTAATGCCCGTGATCGCCCGATTCTGCTGCAGGCCCAGGCCCCACAACGGACCCTGCATGCGCGGGAACAGGACGAACATGATCAACATCGCCGGCACCGAGATCAGCAGCAGCCGTCCGGCGTCGCTCATTGCGGAGCTGATGCCCAGGCCGGCGGCCGGTTGGACCCGGTTCATCGCCACCAGCACCCCGGTCAGACCGAGCACGATCAGGCTCATGAAGAAGGTCAGGCCCAGTCCCTGGGCGAACAGGAACTGGGTGACCACGGTGAAGTAGCCGAGAAACACCGCGACATAGACGTCGCGCCGGCTGCGGATCTCGAGCAGCTTCAGGCCGAGCATGGCGATCAGCAGCGATACCCCCCCGCCGCGACCGTCGAGCGAGGCATGAAAGAAGACATTGATCAGCCCGATCGCGGTCAGACTGACCAGCAACAGGCGACCCGGCAGCCAGCTCGGGCGCAGCATTGCCAGTACCCGGATCGCTGCCATGAGAAAGAAGAACAGCACCACCCAGACGCTCAGGTTCCACAGGTGCGGAAACACCGCCAGGGCGAGCAGCAGGATCAGCCCGACCAGCACCACGCCGGAGACCGGCCGTTGCGCCAGGGCGTCCTTCATGCGGGCTCACCGAACAAGGCGAGGGCGCGCAGGCACTGCTCGAGGTGCGCCCGGCCGCGATCCGGCTCGATCTCTTCGGCCGGCAGCGCCAGGCCGTAATGAGCACCGCTGTTCTCGGCATCGAGCAGGGCCCGGCACAGGTGGCTGAGACGCTCTTCTTCGCTCGTCCCCGGGGCCTGTTCCCAGCTCAGCCACAGTCGCTGCGCCTGCTCGCCGCCGAATTCCTTGGTCAGCAGGCCCTGACCGCGCGCCAAGGCCCGCCAGTGAATGTGTTTCGGTGAATCGCCAACCCGGTAGTTACGCAGGCCGACGAAGTCGTCGATGCCGCGGCCGTGCTCGCCGTCCTGCTGGCCGCGCTCGCTGGCGCCGGGCGGTGGCGTCCAGGACGCCGAGGGCCGGGGATAGACCAGACACTCGGCATCGCTGTCGAGATAACACCAGGCGTTGAACAGCCCGAGCGGGTAGCGGCTGGAGAGCGTCAGGCGCCCGGCCCGGAGTCGGCCGCGCCGGGGTGCGGCCAGGCGCAGCGCGACCGAGGTGGCGCTCTGTGGCGGCAGGTCGAGCGCGACCGGCATCTGTCCTTCCCAGCCGAGCTGCACGGCGGGTCGATCGGTGCCCCGATCATTGTCCAGCTGGAAGCGGAACCGGGCGTCCTCGCCGGCGAACACCGGTTCGCAGCCCTCGTAGCGCAGCCGCAGCCGCAGCAGGTTTCGCCAGGTCAGAAAGATGGTGTTGGCGCCCATCCCGGCGAGCAGAAAAGTAACCAGAAAGCCCGGGTTGCTGCTGTAGTTGACCGCACCGATCAGGGTGACGAGCAGCAGCAGGCCGAAGACCAGTCCGTAGGGGGTCGGCAGGATGTAGATCCGCCGCGGTTCGACCCGCATTCCCCCGTCGGTGCCGGGCCGAGTCACGCGCATCCAGGAGGTCAGAAACTGCGCCGCCATACCGACACCCGGTTGGGTCAGGGGATGTCGACCGCTTCGAGCAGGCGCTGCGCGGTCTGTTCACCGTCGTCCAGGCCGGCGGCCGGGCGCAGGCGGTGGGCGACCACCGGCACCAGCACGGCCTGCACGTCCTCGGGGATCACCTGGTAGCGGCCGTCGATCAGGGCCCAGGCCCGGGCGGCCCGCAGCAGGGCCAGACCGGCGCGCGGTGACAATCCCTGGACGAAGTGATCGCCGCGGCGCGATTCGGCCAGCAGCGCCTGGACGTAGTCGAGCAGGGCGTCGGCGACGTGGACCCGGTCGAGCAACTTGTGGGCGCGCAACAGCTCTTCCGGGTCGGTGACCGGCTGGATCTCCTCGATCAGCTCGCGCCGGTCGCGCCCCGCCAGCAAACGGCGCTCGGCGGCACGATCCGGGTAGCCGAGGCTGACGCGCATCAGAAAGCGGTCGAGCTGCGACTCCGGCAGCGGGAAGGTGCCGACCTGATGGGCCGGGTTCTGGGTGGCGATGACGAAAAAGGGCACCGGCAGCTTGTGCGTCTCGGCGTCGACCGTGACCTGGCGCTCCTCCATCGCCTCGAGCAGCGCGCTCTGGGTCTTCGGCGTGGCCCGGTTGATCTCGTCCGCCAGCACCAGCTGAGCGAACACCGGCCCGGTGTGGAAGTGAAATCGGCCCTCGTCGCGATCGTAGATCGACACGCCGATGACATCGGCCGGCAGCAGGTCGCTGGTGAACTGGATGCGCTGGTAGTCGAGCCCGAGCAGTCGGGCGAGCAGATGGGCGAGGGTGGTCTTGCCGACCCCTGGCAGGTCTTCGATCAACAGGTGGCCGCCCGCGATCAGACAGGTCAGACCGAGACGGATCGCCTCCGGTTTGCCCAGCAGGATGTCGCCGGCCGCCGTCAGGATCTGCTGCAGGTGCAGTTCGGGTTCGAAAGAAGCGGTCTTCGGGCGGGTCTCCATCGGTCTCATTCTAGGCAGGTCCCTGGCTTGGGTACCAGCGCTGTATCGGCGGGCTTTTGTAAATCGTGACCCTGAATAGGGGCGATGCATTGTGGGAGCGGCGCCCTCGCCGCGAAGGTGCCTCAATCAAGTCCGCATCGGCGCGGGGCGCGCGATGCATTGTGGGAGCGGCGCCCTCGCCGCGAAGGTGCCTGAACAAAAGCCGAATCGGCGCGAGGCGCGCCTCCCACAGCTTAGACTTACTCCGCCAGCAGCGCGCGAATCTCCCGCTCGATGGCTTGGGCGCGCCGATCGCCCTCGTGGGTCTCGCCGACGAAGCGGTGGCGCACCCGGCCCTGTTTGTCGACCAGGTAGAACGCAGGCCAGTAACGGTTGTCGAAAGCCCGCCAGTAGCGGAAGTCATTGTCGATCACCACCGGGTGGGTCAGGCCGAACTCCTTCACCTTCGACTCCACATTGGCGCGGATCTTCTCGTGGGAGAACTCCGGCGAGTGCACGCCGATCACCCGGAAATCCTCGTCTTCCAGCCGAGCCTCCAGGGCTTTCAGCCAGGGAAAGGATCGATAGCAGTTCCAACAGTCGAAGGTCCAGAAGTCGATCAGGATGACCTGGCCGCGCAGCTCCTCGATGCGCAGCGGCGGCGAGTTGAGCCAGTCCTGCGCCTCCTGAGTGTGGAAGGCGGGCAGGGGCCTGGCGGGATCGAGCGGCGTGGCGCGCCCGCCGGTCGTGGCCAGCGCCCACACCCCGAGGGGTACGAGCAGCAGGTAAAACAGGGTCTTTTTGCTCATGCGAGAAGAGACCGGAGGGCCCCGGCGAATATTTCCCTCGATTCCCGGCCTGCTTGATCTGGAAAAAATCGGCTAAAATCAGAGGCTTCATTACTTTTCGATCGAAGCACCCGGATCAGACCATGTTTCACCCCGAAAGCTATCAGGTGATCGTCGTCGGCGGCGGTCACGCCGGCACCGAGGCGGCGCTGGCCGCGGCGCGCATGGGCGCGCGCACGCTGCTGCTGACCCACAACATCGAGACCCTGGGGCAGATGAGCTGCAACCCGGCCATCGGCGGCATCGGCAAGGGGCACCTGGTCAAGGAGATCGACGCGCTGGGCGGGCTGATGGCGCGGGCCGCCGACCGCGGCGGCATCCAGTTCCGCATCCTCAACGCCCGCAAGGGTCCGGCGGTGCGCGCCACCCGCGCCCAGGCCGACCGGCGTGCTCTACAAGGCCGCGGTGCGCGCACGCGCTGGAGAACCAGGCCGACCTGGAGCTGTTCCAGCAGGCGGTCGACGACCTGATCGTCGAGGGCGAGCGGGTGGCCGGCGTGGTCACCCAGATGGGGCTGCGAGTTCCGCGCCGCAGCGGTGGTGCTGACGGTCGGCACCTTCCTCGGCGGGCGCATCCACATCGGCCTGGAGCAACTACGCAGGGCGGCCGCGCCGGCGATCCGCCGGCCAACGCCCTGGCGCGGCGGCTGCGCGAGCTGCCGCTTCGACGTGGAGCGGCTGAAGACCGGCACGCCGCCGCGCATCGACGGCCGCACGCATCGACTACTCGGTGCTGGAGGAGCAGCCGGGCGACAACCCGCTGCCGGTGTTCTCCTTTCTCGGCCGAGCCGAGCGAGCATCCCGCGCCAGGTCAGCTGCCACATCACCCGCACCAACGCGCGCACCCACGAGATCATCCGCGGCGGCCTGTCGCGCTCGCCGATGTACACCGGCGTCATCGAGGGCGTCGGGCCGCGCTACTGCCCGTCGATCGAGGACAAGGTGGTGCGCTTCGCCGACAAGGACTCGCACCAGATCTTCGTCGAGCCCGAGGGGCTGGACAGCAACGAGGTCTATCCCAACGGCATCTCCACCAGCCTGCCGTTCGACGTGCAGCTGGAGCTGGTGCGCTCGATGCCGGGCTTCGAGCACGCCCGCATCACGCGCCCGGGTTACGCCATCGAGTACGACTTCTTCGATCCGCGCGACCTGCGCCGATCGCTGGAGACCAGGTTCATCGACGGGCTGTTCTTCGCCGGCCAGATCAACGGCACCACCGGCTACGAGGAGGCCGCCGCCCAGGGCCTGCTGGCCGGGCTCAACGCGGCGCTGCAGGTGCGCGGCGAGGCGCCCTGGTGCCCGCGCCGCGACGAGGCCTACCTCGGCGTGCTGGTCGACGACCTGATCACCCGGGGCACGACCGAGCCCTACCGCATGTTCACCTCGCCGCGCCGAGTACCGGCTGCTGCTGCGCGAGGACAACGCCGACCTGCGCCTGACCGAGCAGCGGCCGCGAGCTGGGCCTGGTCGACGACGAGCGCTGGCAGGTGTTCAGCGAGAAACGCGAGGCGATCGAGCGCGAGCAACAGCGCCTGCGCGAATGCTGGGTGCGCCCGAACCAGGTCGATGCCGGGCAAGCCGAACGACTGATCGGCGACGAACTGCGCAAGGAGGCGAGGGCGCTCGACCTGCTCGCCCGGCCGCAGGCGAGCTACGCCTCGGTAACACAGCTGCCCGGGGTCGGCCCCGGCGTCGCCGATGCCAGGGTCGCCGAGCAGGTCGAGATCCAGGCCAAATACGCCGGCTACATCGACCGGCAGAAGGATGAGATCGACCGCGCCCGGCACAACGAGGCGTTGACCCTGCCCGAGGGTATCGATTACGGCAATGTCCGCGGTCTGTCCTCCGAGGTTCGCGAGAAGCTCGCCCGCCATCGCCCCGCGACCCTCGGCCAGGCCGGGCGCATCCCCGGGGTGACGCCGGCGGCGGTATCGCTGCTGCTGGTGCATCTGAAGAAGCGCTCGGCCTGACGGCCGGATCCGCCGCGTGTCGTCGATGCTCGACTACCTGCGGGCCAACCTGCTTGTCGGGGCGCGAAACCCTCCGACCCGGGCCTGGCCCTGGTGGCTGGGTATGACCCTGGTCTATGCCGCGCTGGCCTACCTGATCGGTCGTTCAACCGGCCTGCTCGATCATCAGACTCTGACCGGCGCGACGCGGCTGTATCTGCCGCTGACGCTTTTCGTCTTTCCCGCCCTGCTGGAAGAGGCCTTTTTCCGCGGCGTGCTGATCCCGAACGCGATCGGCGGTCGCGGTCTGAAGGCCATCGTCGGTGCGACCCTGCTAAGCACCGTCGCCTTCGTCCTGTGGCACCCGTTCAATGCCCTGACCATCAACCCGGGCGCACGGGAGTTGTTTCTCGACCCGATGTTCCTGCTGATCGTGGCCCTGCTCGGGTTGACCTGCAGCCTGGGCTACATCCTGTCGCGCTCGCTCTGGGTGCCGGTGCTGGTCCACTGGCTGACGGTGCTGGTCTGGGTGCTGTGGCTGGGTGGACGGAATCTGTTGCTGGGGGTTTGAAAGTTGTGCGGCGCCCTCGCCGCGATTCGGCATCGGTCAGGCGCCCTCGCCGCGAGCGGGCGCCTTCACATGGCCGGGTCCCATGGGCCCGGGCTTATTCAAGTCGGAACTCGTAGGCGCCGACGTCGATTCGCCCGACGGTCTCCCGCCGCCGCAGGCCCAAGGGGTGGATGTATTCCTGCAGCGCGTCCAGCGGCACGCCGGCCGGTGTGCCGCTGGGCTCCTCGCCCCGGTTGATCGCCGGCGAGCGGGTGGTCAGGCCGTAATCCAGCGCCGTGCGGTCGCGCAGCTCGGGCCGATCGGTCTGAAGATTGCTGCGCAATTCTGCGGCGCCGATGGCCAGTAGGCCCGGGCCGACGAACAGGTTGTTGATCAGCCGCGCGGGGTTGTTGGTGTGGTTGTTCACCAGGGCGCCTTCCTGATCGTCGTTGACCGCGGTGTTGTTGACCAGGTACAGGGCATGCCCGGGGTCTGTCTTCTCGGCGCTCTCGGGACCGAACGAGACCAGGGTGCGATTGTCATTGTTGGGGCCCTGGCGCAGAAGGTTGCCGATGACGTATGCCTGCCCGCCCTCGGCCAGGTCGATCAGGTAGCTCGAGCCGAGTTCGGCGTCCTCGATGCGGTTGTAGAGGATCAGGTTCTCGCGCGCGCGGGTCTTGACGTTATGACCGACGTGAGCGTCGTGGACATGGCTGGCGCGCAGGGTGAAGCGCTTGCTGCGGCCGATGTAGATATTGTGCCCCAGTCGTCCGGTGCGCTCGGTGTCGACGACATTGCGGGTGAATTCGCTGTTTTCGATCAGGATCTCGCTGGCCGGCCGGGGCGCGGTCAGTATGCCCATCTCATTGTCGTGAAAGCGGGTGTTGCGCAGGGTCAGATTATCGCCCTCGAAGCGGATCCCGGCGCCGTTCAGGTCCGGCACCCGGCAGCCCGAGAACTCGATGTTCTCCACCGTGACATGACTCCCGCGCAGCACCCAGATCGCCTTGCCTTCGGCCGAGCGGCCGCCGGCCCGCAGGTGCGCCAGCCCGCCGACCCCACGCAGGGTGAGGTCGCTCTGCGGCCAGACCGCGACATCGCCGAGGTAGTCGCCGGCGTCGATCTCGACGATGCTGCCATCGACCGCCAGCCGAGCGGCGGCGCTCGGCGTCTTGACCGCCCGGTTCGGTCCGACGCGGATCGGTTCCCCGGCTCGAGCACGGTCTTGCGCGGACGTTGCGGGCCGGGCAGTGGTTCCGGCGCTGAACTCGATCGAGCGGATCTGCTCCGGCTCGATCGGCAGGCGATGCTCGCGGCCGTCCTTGAGCTGAATGACCATTTCGGCGTTACCGCTGCCGAGCCAGGTCACGGCGCAAAGGAGCGTGAAGAGCAGAGCACTCGGTTGCCGCATCGTCGTAGGCCTTGGCCGTGCTATTTCCGCCGGGCGGTCTTCGACGCCGGCCGAGCCAGGCAGCGGTCGAGCCAGGCCTCGAGGTTCGGGTAGTTCTCGAGCGCGAACTGTGCCGGCTTGGCCCAGCTGAGCACGGCGGCGACGTTCAGGTCGGCGACGGTGAAGCGGTCTTCGACCAGGTACTCTCTGCCCTCGAGCGCCTGATCGAGGATGCCGATCGGCCGCTTCAGCAGCCCGGCGTTCCGTCTGGCGCGCTGCGGATCGCGCTTGTCCTCGGGCAGCACGCGGGTGTGCATGAGCACGGTCAGCAGCGGGTGTTCGACCTCGGTCATGACCCAGAAAGACCACTGATAGGCCAGGCCCTCGCCTTCCGGGGTGCCCGGCCACAGGCCGGCCTCGCGGCCGTAACGCGAGGCCAGGTACAGATTGATCGCCATGGATTCGTACAGGGTCAGTTCCCCGTCGCGCAGGGTCGGGAGGCGGCCGTTGGGGTTGATCCGCAGGTACTCGGGCGCCTCGGTGCCGTGGTCGCGGAAGTCGATCGGCTCATGCTCGTAGTGCAGCCCGAGTTCCTCCAGCATCCACAGCGGGCGGAAGGCGCGGGAGGTGGCGACTCCGTATACTTTGATCATCTCGCTTTGACCTCGTCGACGGCGATCCCTCGATGGTAGCAGTCGGCAACGAACGGTAACTCCAAGACGTGAACGACACCCGGCAAGATCTCTGGCGGCGGCAACTGGAATCCGGGCTGCGGACGATGGCCATCGAGCTGCCGGGAGGGGCCTTGGAGCAACTGACCGCCTATCTCGCCCTGCTGTTGAAATGGAACCGGACCTACAACCTGACCGCGGTCCGTGACCCGCGGCGGATGGTCTCACGCCACCTGCTCGACTGCCTGGCGATCCTGCCCTGGGTGCGCGGCCCGCGGGTGCTGGACGTGGGCACCGGCGCCGGCCTGCCGGGCATCCCCCTGGCGATCGCCCGTCCGGACTGGCAGTTCACCCTGCTGGATTCGAACGGCAAGAAGACTCGCTTTGTGCAGCAGGTCAAGCTGGCACTCGGTTTAAGCCATGTCGAGGTGCGCCAGGCGCGAATCGAGTCGTTGCGCGGCGAGGCGGGTTTCGACACCATCACCGCGCGCGCCTTCGGCTCGCTGGCCGAGTTCGTGCGCAGCACCCGCAGCGTGCTGTCGCCGCGGGGCTCCTGGCTGGCGATGAAGTCGGCGGCGATCGATGCCGAGCTCGCGCAGCTCAAGGCGCTCGACGAGCCGCTGAGGATCGAGCGGGTGCCGCTCGAGGTCCCTGGCGAGCCGGCGCTGCGGCAGCTGGTGCTGATCACGCCGCCGGCCGCGGCCGAACCCGGCGCGTAGGCGCCGCGTTCACGAGTCTGGCCCTACCCCCCCGCCAAGTTGCCGGCTATCATCGTCACCCCGGCCCGATTCACTTCACCGACCGCGCGTTAATAGAGATTCATGGGACGCATCATTACCGTCGCCAATCAGAAAGGCGGTGTGGGTAAGACCACCACCGCAGTGAATCTCGCCTCGGCCCTGGCGGGTATTCGCAAACGCGTCCTGCTGTTCGACATCGACCCGCAGGGTAACGCCAGCATGGGCTGCGGTATCGATAAGTACAGCCTCGAGCTTTCCAGCTACGATGTTGTGATGGGCGAGGCGCCCATCGCCCGGGCATTGCAACCGAGCGCCGAGGGCCAGTTCGATGTGGTGCCGGCCAATGCCGATCTGACCGCCGCCGAGGTGGCGCTGATGAACGCGCCGAAGAAGGAGAGGCGACTGACGCTGGCGCTCGAGCCGGTGATCGGCGACTACGATTACATCCTGATCGATTGCCCGCCGTCACTGAACATGCTCACCCTCAACGCCCTGGTCGCCGCCGACGGGGTGCTGATCCCGATCCAGACCGAGTACTACGCGCTGGAGGGGTTGTCGGCGCTGCTCGGCACCATCGAGCAGGTCCGTTCGGCGCGGAATCCGCGGCTCGGCATCGAAGGCATCCTGCGCACCATGCACGACCCGCGCAACAATCTGGCCAACGAGGTCTCGGCGCAACTGATCACACACTTCGGCGACAAGGTCTTCCGCACCATTATCCCGCGCAACGTGCGGGTCGCCGAGGCGCCGAGTCACGGTCAACCGGTGTTGCTGTATGATAAATCTTCGCGCGGCGCGGTCAGCTACATGGCCCTGGCCGCCGAGATGGCGAGGCGCCATCAGCCTCAACCCTCGGTTTCGGTTCAGTGAACATGGCGAAAAAACGCAGCCTCGGGCGTGGCCTCGACGCTCTGCTCGGTGGTTCCTCCGCGGCGGATTCGGACGACGAGGATTCGGCGGCCAACGACGCCGTCTCGCCGGCCTCGAAAGGGCCATACGCATCCATCCCGGTCGATCTGATTCAGCGCGGTCGCTACCAGCCGCGTCGCCGGTTCGACGAAGACCGGCTGCGCGAACTGGCCGACTCGATCGCCGCCCAAGGGGTGGTGCAACCGGTGGTGGTGCGTACCGTAGCCGGCGGCAAGTTCGAGCTGATCGCCGGCGAGCGCCGCTGGCGGGCGGCGCAACTGGCCGGCCTGGACCAGATCCCGGCGGTGGTGCGCGAGGTCGACGATCAGGCCGCGATGGCCATGGCGCTGATCGAGAACATACAGCGCGACGATCTCAATCCCCTGGAAGAGGCGACCGCCCTGCATCGGCTGCTCGACGAGTTCGGCCTGACGCACCAGCAGGTCGCCCAGGCGGTCGGCAAGTCCCGCACCACGGTGACCAATCTGATCCGTCTGTTGGAGCTGAATGCCGACGTCAAGGCCCTGGTCGATCGCGGCGACCTGGAGATGGGCCACGCCCGGGCCCTGCTCGGGCTGAAGGGCGATGTGCAGAGCGAGGCCGCCGCTCAGGTGGCGCGCAAGGGCCTGTCGGTGCGCGAGACCGAGGCGCTGGTGAGGCGTCTGGCCGAGAACGAGGGTGCGGTCAGGCGCCCGAGCCACGATATCCCGGTCGAGGAGGATCCGGACGTGCGCCGGTTGATCGGGGAACTGACCGATAAACTGGGTGCTAAGGTTGCCCTTCAGCAGAAACCGGGCGGAAAGGGCAAGCTGGTGATCAGCTACAACAATCTCGACGAACTGGAAGGGATCCTGGAACACATTAAATGAGAGGTCCTTCGTCTTGATTTTTTATCGTTCGATTGTTTGACCTTATATCCTCGCCAACTTATACTGCGCCCGCTTTAACGGTTCGGGCGCCCGGGATCAGGCTGTGAATGCCTCGCAAAATCTCGATGTGCGTCGCGCCAAACGGATTCTGCTGATCCAGACGGCCGTGACCCTCGCAGTCGGCGTCGCTGCCTCGATCTTCAGTTGGCTGGCCGGCCTGTCGGCCCTGTTGGGGGGTGCGATCGCGACCTTCGCCAATGCCTTGTTCGCGGCCTGGGTGTTCGGTCGTTACCAAGCGCAGGAGCCGGGCAACTTGGTGTTTCGCTTCTACGGCGCCGAATTGTTTAAACTGTTGTTTATCGCTCTCGCGTTTGCGATGGTTTTTGTCTGGGTGAAACCAGTTAATCTGGTGGCATTGTTCGGCGCCTTTTTGCTGGTTCAGGTATTGCCTCCCATGCTGGCTCGTTGAGCCGGCTAGAGACTTATCAGAATAGAGTTCGAGAACAAGATGGCCTCATCCGAAACGATTACGTCCGGCGAATACATCACACATCACCTGACCAATCTCACCTTCGGCAAGGTTCCCGATCACGGCTGGACGATCGCCCACAGCGCCGAAGAGGCCAAGGAGATGGGGTTCTGGGCCATCCACCTGGACACCATGTTCTGGTCGATCGCCCTCGGCGTGTTCTTCCTGTATTTCTTCAACAAGGCCGCCAAGACCGCGACCGCCGGCGTCCCGGGCGGTCTGCAGAACTTCGTCGAGTGGATCATCGAGTTCGTCGACGACAATGTTCGCGGCTCTTTCAGCCACAAGAACCCGATGGTCGCCCCCTTGGCGCTGACCATATTCATCTGGATGTTCCTGATGAACCTGATGGACCTGGTCCCGGTCGACGTGATCCCCGGTCTGACCGGCTGGATCGCCTCGTGGTTCGGCGCGGATCCGCATCACGTCTACATGAAGGTCGTATCGACCACCGACCCGAACGCGACCTTCGGCATGGCCATGGGCGTGTTCGCGCTGATCATCTACTACAGCATCAAGATCAAGGGCGTCGGCGGCTTCGTTCGCGAACTGACCGGCATGCCCTTTCAGACCGACAACGCGCTGCTGAAACCCCTGTTCTGGGTCATCAACCTCTTCCTCGAAGGCGTCAACCTGCTCGCCAAACCCGTTTCGCTGTCGCTGCGTCTGTTCGGCAACATGTACGCCGGAGAGATGATCTTCATCCTGATCGCGCTCATGTACGGGGCCGGCACCATCCTCGGTATCTTCGGTGGTGTACTGCAGCTCGGTTGGGCGATCTTCCACATCCTGATCATCACGCTGCAGGCGTTCATCTTCATGACGCTGACGGTCGTCTACCTGGATATGGCGCACAGCGAACACCACTGATTTCGCTTCACAAACACTTCTCACTAACTTTCTCTCGGGAGATACTGATGGAAATGGCAAATGCTCTGCTGGTTATCGCCGCCGCAATCATGATGGGCCTGGGCGCTGTCGGTGCCGCGGTCGGTATCGGGGTTCTGGGTGGTCGCTTCCTCGAAGGCGCGGCGCGGCAGCCGGAACTGATCCCCATGCTGCGCACCCAGTTCTTCATCGTCATGGGTCTGACCGACGCCGTGCCGATGATCGCGGTTGGTCTGGGGATGTACGTTCTGTTCGCACTCGCCGGTTGATCGGGATCTGCAACGCAACCCGATTCGTTTCATCTCGTCCGTAACGAGGTACTGGCATGAACATCAATGCGACCCTAATCGGTCAACTGCTGTCTTTCGTGGTGTTCGTATGGTTCACCATGAAGTTTGTCTGGCCGCCGATCGCCAAGGCGCTGGAAGATCGCAAGGCGAAGATCGCCGACGGACTGGCCGCCGCCGAGCGTGGCCATCACGAACAGAAACTGGCGCAAGATCGCGCGACGGAAAGATTGCACGAGGCCAAGAAGCAGGCAGCGGAAATCGTTGCCCGGGCTGAAAATCGGGCTGCCGAGATCGTCGAAGAGTCGAAAGGCACGGCCCGTGTCGAGGGCGAGCGCCTGCTGCATGCGGCTCAGGTCGAAATCGAGCAGGAGGCCAACAAGGCACGCGAAGAGCTGCGCGCCAAGGTGGCAATGCTCGCGATGGTCGGCGCAGAAAAGATCCTGCGCAAAGAGATCGACGCCGACGCGCACAAAGACATCGTCGACGCTGTCGCCAACCAAATCTAAGGCAAGGCCATGTCCGGTGAATCCACAACCATCGCCCGACCCTACGCCGAAGCGGTATTCGACCGCGCGCTCGAATCCGGAAGTCTGGATCTCTGGTCGGAAACTCTCGGGCTACTCAGCACGGTCGTCCAGGATCCGGCCATGGCGGGACTCACCGCCACTCCCCAGCTCAGCCGCCACCAGCTTGCTGAATTGTTGATCGACATCGGTGGTGACCGCCTGAACGAAGAAGGCCGGAATCTGGTCAAGCTTCTTGCCAAGAACGGTCGAGCCGCGATACTGCCGGAGATCGCTGCGCTGTTCGAGACCCTGAAAAGCGAGCAGGAGGGAGCGGTCGACGTCATCGTGACCAGCGCCTTCCCGATCGAACCGGCCGAGGAACAGGCCCTGGCCGACGCCCTGAAACGCAAGCTCGGTCGCGACATTCGCATCAGCAGTGAACATGACCCCGAGCTGATCGGCGGCGTGCGTGTGCGCGCCGGCGACCTGGTCATCGACGGCTCGGTCAGTGGCCAGCTTAAACAGCTCGTCAGCGCGTTGGGGTCCTGAGCCCGGATATGCGCAAGTTGAGCGACAAGGTCGACCGCGGCCGATTTCCGAAAGAATCCATCACCCTCCCCAAGGGGTAAAAGCTATGCAACTCAATCCGTCAGAAATCAGTGAGCTGATCAAGAGCAAGATCGAAAAATTCGATCTGGCGACCGAGGCTCATACCGAAGGCACGGTCGTCAGCGTCACCGACGGCATCGTCCGTATTCACGGTCTGGCCGACGTCATGTCCTACGAAATGCTGGAGTTTCCCGGCGACACCTACGGGCTGGCGCTGAACCTGGAGCGCGACTCGGTCGGTGCGGTGGTTCTGGGTGACTACAAACACATCACTGAGGGCGACTCGGTCAAGTGCACCGGTCGCGTCCTGGAAGTGCCGATCGGTCCGGAGCTGCTCGGTCGGGTCGTCGACGCGCTCGGCCAACCGCTGGACGGCAAGGGCCCGATCGAGGCTGCGGTCACGTCCCCGATCGAAAAGGTCGCCCCCGGCGTCATCGCCCGTAAGTCGGTCGATCAGCCGGTGCAGACCGGTCTGAAGGCGATCGACGCCATGGTGCCGATCGGTCGCGGCCAGCGCGAGCTGATCATCGGCGACCGCCAGACCGGCAAGATCGGCGATCGCGATCGACACCATCATCAACCAGAAGGGCAACGGACCTTAAGTGTATCTACGTCGCGATGGGCCAGAAGAACTCGACCATCGCCGGCGTGGTGCGCAAGCTCGAAGAGCACGGCGCCATGGAACACACCATCATCGTTGCGGCGCCGGCCGCCGATTCGGCCGCGATGCAGTTCATCGCGCCCTACGCCGGCTGCACCATGGGCGAGTACTTCCGCGACCGCGGCGAAGATGCCCTGATCATCTATGACGATCTGACCAAGCAGGCCTGGGCCTACCGCCAGGTCTCTTTGCTGCTGCGTCGTCCGCCGGGTCGAGAGGCCTATCCGGGTGACGTCTTCTATCTGCACTCCCGGCTGCTCGAGCGTGCCGCACGGGTCAACGAGACCTACGTCGAGAAGTTCA
This sequence comes from uncultured Gammaproteobacteria bacterium, assembly GCA_963765415.1. Taxonomy (GTDB): domain Bacteria; phylum Pseudomonadota; class Gammaproteobacteria; order Chromatiales; family Chromatiaceae; genus CAVXWS01. The sequence goes on along the minus strand of CAVXWS010000025.1, from coordinate 106,964 downwards.
CCGACGGTGCGGTGAAAGGCAAGACCGGCTCGCTGACCGCCCTGCCGATCATCGAGACCCAGGCCGGTGACGTCTCGGCCTTCGTTCCGACCAACGTCATCTCGATCACCGACGGCCAGATCTTCCTCGAGTCGGATCTGTTCAACGCCGGTATCCGACCGGCCATCAACGCCGGTCTGTCGGTATCCCGGGTGGGCGGCGCGGCTCAGACCAAGATCATCAAGAAGCTCGGTGGCGGCGTTCGACTGGCGTTGGCGCAGTACCGCGAACTGGCGGCCTTCTCGCAGTTCGCATCGGACCTCGACGAGGCCACCCGCAAGCAGCTCGAGCGCGGTCAACGGGTCACCGAACTGATGAAGCAGGAGCAGTACTCGCCGCTGTCGCGTTGCCGAAATGGCCGTTATCGCTGTTTGCCGCCAACGAGGGCTATCTGGACGACGTCGAAGTCAACAAGATCGTCGATTTCGAGGCCGCGCTGCACGCCTATATGCGGGCCGAGCAAGAGCGATCTGTTGGACCAGATCAATGGCGACCCGCGACTGGAACGACGAGACCGCCCAGGCCTTCCACGAGGCCGTCAAAGACTTCAAGGAAAACAACACCTGGTAATCCTTGTAATCATGTAGGGCGGGTTAGCGCAGCGTAACCCGCCAATTCGGCCGAATTCAGCGGCGAATCCAAGCGAACGCGAGCAGACTATGGCAGGCGCAAAAGAAATACGGACCAAGATCGCCTCGATCAAGAACACGCAAAAGATCACCAAGGCGATGGAGATGGTTGCGGCCTCGAAGATGCGCAAGGCGCAGGATCGAATGGCGGCCTCGCGGCCGTATGCGGAAAAGATGGCTGCGGTGATCGGGCACGTCGCCTATGCGCACCGGCGAGTACCGGCACCCCTTCATGGTCAAACGCGAGGTCAAGCGCGTCGGCTACATCATCATCTCCTCCGACCGCGGTCTGTGCGGCGGTTTGAACAACAACCTGTTCCGATCGCTGATCAAGGAGATCAAGGGCCAGCGTGAGAACGGCGTCGAGGTGCGAGTTCTGCACCATAGGCAACAAGGCGCTGGGTTTTTTCCGTCGGGTCGGCGGCAACGTGGTCGCCCAGGTCACCCATCTGGGCGACGCGCCGCATGTAGAAGACCTGATCGGTACCGTCAAGGTCATGCTGGACGCCTATGCAAACGGTGAGATCGACGAGATCCGCATCGCCTACAACCGCTTCGTCAACACCATGACGCAACAGCCGACCGTGCGCACGCTGATTCCGCTGCCCCAGGCCGACGAGGCCGAAGCAGCTGCGTCACCATTGGGACTACATCTACGAGCCCGAAGCCAAAGACGTGCTCGACGATCTGCTGACCCGCTACATCGAATCACTGGTCTATCAGGCCGTGGTCGAAAACGGCGCCTGTGAGCAGTCGGCGCGGATGGTGGCGATGAAGTCGGCCTCGGACAATGCCGGGGACATCATCGACGAGCTGCAGCTGGTCTACAACAAGGCGCGGCAGGCGGCGATCACCCAGGAGATCTCCGAGATCGTCGGCGGTGCAGCGGCCGTCGCGAGCTAAACGAATTTGCGGAGTCGATGCGCTGTCACGCGGCGCCGATCACGCGACAGCAATTTGAGACTTATGAGGATTTGCCAATGAGCACGGGTAAAGTGGTGGAAGTCATCGGCGCCGTGGTGGACGTGCAGTTCCCCGCGGATGACATGCCGCAGGTCTACGATGCGTTGAAGATCGAGTCGATGGATCTGACCCTCGAAGTACAGCAGCAATTGGGCGACGGTGTCGTTCGGACCATTGCCATGGGCTCGACCGATGGCCTGAAGCGTGGTGTGGAGGTCTCCGGCACGGGCGCCCCCATCTCCGTCCCGGTTGGCCAGGCGACCCTGGGTCGGATCATGGACGTGCTCGGTCGGCCTGTCGATGACGTCGGGGAGATCCCGACCGATGAGCGCATGCCGATCCACCGCGATTGCGCCGAAACTGGAAGATCAGGCCTCGAGTACCGAGATCCTCGAGACCGGTATCAAGGTCATCGACCTGATCATGCCGATCGTCAAGGGCGGTAAGGTCGGACTGTTCGGCGGCGCCGGCGTGGGCAAGACCGTGACCCTGATGGAGCTGATCCGCAACATCGCGGTGGAGCACTCGGGCTTCTCGGTGTTCGCCGGCGTGGGCGAGCGCACTCGCGAAGGCAACGACTTCTACCACGAGATGCGGGAAGGCGGCGTTCTCGACAAGGTGGCCCTGGTCTACGGCCAGATGAACGAGCCACCGGGCACCCGCCTGCGCGTCGCCCTGACCGGGCTGACCATGGCCGAGTACTTCCGTGACGAAGGCCGCGACGTCCTGCTGTTCGTCGACAACATCTACCGTTACACCCTGGCCGGCACCGAGGTCTCGGCACTGCTCGGGCCGGATGCCCTCGGCGGTGGGTTATCAGCCGACCCTGGCGGAGGAGATGGGCGTACTGCAGGAACGCATCACCTCGACCAAGACCGGTTCCATCACCTCATTCCAGGCGGTCTACGTACCGGCCGACGACTTGACCGACCCGTCTCCGGCGACCACCTTCGCCCACCTGGATGCGACCTTGGTATTGTCGCGGCAGATCGCCGAGCTGGGCATCTACCCGGCGGTGGACCCGCTCGATTCGACCTCACGGATCCTCGACCCGCACGTCGTCGGTCAGGAGCACTACGATGTGGCCCGCGGCGTGCAGGGCGTGCTGCAGCGCTACAAGGAACTGAAAGACATCATCGCCATTCTCGGTATGGACGAACTTTCCGAAGAGGACAAGCTGGTCGTCGCCCGGGCGCGGAAGATTCAGCGCTTCCTGTCGCAGCCGTTCTTCGTCGCCGAGGTGTTCACCGGTGCGCCGGGTAAATACGTGTCGCTGAAGGACACCATCGCCAGCTTCAAGGCGATCCTCGCCGGTGAATACGATCACCTGCCGGAGCAGGCCTTCTATATGTGCGGCGGCATCGAAGAAGTGGTCGCGAACGCCGAGAAAGACAAGGCAGCCTGAGCGGCTGGGAGAATTCCATGGCGATGAAGGTACACGTCGATGTGGTCAGTGCGGAAGGACACCTGTTCTCCGGCCAGGGCGAGATGATCTACGCACCGGCGGTGATGGGCGAGATCGGTATCGCACCACGTCATGCGCCGCTGGTCAGCCGCCTCAAGGCCGGCGATGTTCGGGTCGATCCGGGTGACGGTAAGGAAATGGAGCATTTCTACGTCTCCGGCGGCATGATCGAGGTCCAACCGTTCAAGGTGACCATTCTGGCCGATACCGGGGTCCGTGCAGTCGACCTGGATGAGGCCGCCGCCGAAGAGGCGAAACGCCGGGCGGAAGATGCGCTGGCCAACCAGACCTCGGAGATGGAACTGGCCAAGGCACAGGCCGAACTGGTCGAAGCGGTGGCCCAGTTGCGGGCAATCGCCCGCTTGCGCAAGACCAGACAGTCCTGACCACGACTCGGGATGGGTACAATATCGCGGCCTCGCCGAATTATTCGGCGAGGCCGTTTTTTTGTTGTCGCAAACAGACCGGGTGTGTTCCCTCCGGCGCCCGAGGACACGCGCGATGCGAGTCGTCTGGACCGCCCGTCATGGCCCCGGCTCCGGACATGCCGGTAGTCGGTTGAACAGGTTTCAGACTATGACGGAGGAAGTGGTTCAGAATGGCAAATACGTGTCGCTGACCTATTCGATCAGCGATGCCGACGGCAACATTCTCGAGCAGCGCGATCTCCCGGTGGGATTCGTCTATGGCAGTGATACGGAGCTGATCGGCGGGATGGATTCCGCCATACGCGGTCAGGGCGCCGGTCAGAGCGTCGAGATCCAGGTGCCTCCGGAGCAGGGTTTCGGTGCGCATGACCCGGCCCTGACCCTTACCGACGACCTCGAGAACGTGCCACCGGGGATTCGTCAGGTCGGTGCCGAGTTGCGGATGCAGAACGACGCAGGAGAGGCCAAGACCTTTTCCGTGACCCGGATCGAGAACGGCCAGTTGAGCATCGACGGTAATCATCCTCTGGCCGGCAGGAATCTGCTTGTCCGCGTGCACATCATGGAGGTCCGCGCCGCCCAGCCGGGCGAGGAGTTGACCTCGGGGATTCACGGCGGCGGCTCGGACGCCTGTTCGATCAACTGATCGCCGCCGCAACGCATCCGGCTGCCGTTTTACGGCGCCGGGTCGACTTGAATAGGATCGAGATATCGCATGAAACTTGGTGTCGTGATTCTCGCCGCCGGGCAGGGCACCCGCATGAAGTCGAGGCTGCCCAAGGTGCTGCACCCCTTGGCCGGCCAAGCCCCTGCTCGGTCACGTGATCGACACCGCGCACGCGCTGGCTGCGGAACGGATCGTCGTGGTCTACGGTCACGGCGGCGAGCAGGTACGCGAGGTCTTTGCGGATCCGCTGATCGACTGGGCGGAGCAGGCCGAGCAACTCGGCACCGGCCACGCGGTGCAGCAGGCGCTGCCGTATCTCGACGGGGTAGACCAGGTGCTGGTCCTGTACGGCGACGTGCCGCTGATTTCGCCCCGGACCCTCCGGCGTCTGCTCGACCAGACCGAAGAGGAGTTTGGACTGCTGACGGTCACCCTGGACGACCCGACCGGCTACGGGCGCATCGTTCGCGACGACACCGGCCGCGTAGTGCGGATCGTCGAGCAGAAGGACGCCACACCCGACGAGCTCGGGATACGCGAGATCAACACCGGCATCATGCTCATCGGTGCCGCGCAGCTGCGCGGCTGGCTGGGGCGCTTGTCCAACGACAACTCTCAGGGCGAGTACTACCTGACCGACATCATCGCCATGGCCGTCGCCGACGGGGTCCAGGTGCACGTCGGTGCAGCCGGAGCGAGGCGGTCGAGGCAGAGGGCGTCAACAATCGCGTGCAGCTCGCCGCCCTGGAGCGGGCCTATCAGCGAGCGCGGGCGGAGGAGCTGATGCCGAGCCGGCGTGTCACCTTGCCGATCCGGCGCGCTTCGACGTGCGCGGTACGCTGCGCGCACGGCGCGGACGTCGTCGATCGACGTCAACGTGATCATCGAAGGACGAAGTCGTGCTGGGCGACAATGTCCGCATCGGCGCCAACTCGGTGCTGCGCGACGTCACCGTCGGCGACAATGTCGAGATCCTCGAGAACTGCGTCCTCGAGGACGCCGAGATCGGCGCCGACAGCCGTATCGGGCCGTTCAGCCGGTTGCGGCCGGGAACGCGTTCTGCGCGGCGCGGCGCATGTCGGCAACTTCGTGGAGATCAAGAAATCCGAGATCGGTCCCGGCTCCAAGGTCAACCACCTCAGCTATATCGGCGACGCGCAGATCGGCGCGGGCGTCAACGTCGGCGCCGGAACCATCACCTGCAACTACGACGGTGCCAACAAGCACCAGACTCTGATCGGTGACCGTGCCTTCATCGGCTCGAACACCGCGCTGGTCGCACCGGTCGAGGTCGAGGCCGGGGCGACCATCGGTGCCGGCTCGGTGATCACCAAATCGGCGCCGGCGGACAAGCTGACCCTGACCCGAGCGCGCCAGATCACCATCGACGGTTGGCAGCGTCCGGTCAAGAAACCCAAGGCCGGCCCCACGGAGACCTGAGGGAGAGAGCAAGCATGTGCGGTATCGTCGGCGCGATTGCCCAACGGGACGTCGTCCCGATTCTCATGGAAGGATCTGCGGCGGCTCGAATACCGCGGCTACGACTCCGCCGGTATTGCCGTATGCCAGGACGCGCGTCTGCAGCGCATCCGTTCGGTCGGCAAGGTCAGCGCCCTGCAGCAGCTGCTCGAACAGACCGAGATCGAGCGGCGAGCTCGGCATCGCCCACACGCGCTGGGCGACCCACGGCATGCCCGCCGAGCGCAACGCCCATCCGCACATGAGCGGCGAGCAGGTCGCGATCGTCCACAACGGCATCATCGAGAACCATGCCGAGCTGCGCGCCGAGCTGGAACAAAAAGGCTATCGCCTTCAGCTCGGAGACCGACACCGAGGTCATCGCCCATCTGCTCGCCAGCCTCCTGACCGAGCACGCCCGGACCTGCTCCAGGCCGTGCGCAAGGCCGCACGATCGCCTGGTCGGCGCCTATGCCCTGGCGGTGATCAATCCGGATGATCCCGATCGCATGGTGGTCACGCGTGCCGGCAGCCCCTTGGTGATCGGCTGGGGGTGGGCGAGAATTTTATCGCCTCCGACGTGTTCGCCCTGCTGCCGGTCACCCAGCGCTTCATCTTTCTCGAGGAAGGCGACCTCGCCGAGATCCGCCGCGATCGGCATCGAGGTGTTCGATGCGGACGATCAGCGCGGTTGATCGGCCGGTCACCGAATCCGCACTAGTCCGCCGCCACCGCCGACAAAGGCCCCTACCGCACTACATGCTCAAGGAGATCTTCGAGCAGCCGGCGGTGATCGCCGAGACGCTGGAGGGCCGCATCTCACAAGGGGCGCCTGCTGGAGGAGAGCTTCGGCCACGACGACCAGGGCCCTGCTCGATCGGACCCGCTGCGTGCATATCATCGCCTGCGGCACCAGCTATCATGCCGGGCTGGTCGCGCGCTACTGGCTGGAGGAGGTCGGCGTCCCGTGCAGCGTCGAGGTCGCCAGCGAATATCGCTACCGGCCGCGTGGTCGTGCCGGACGACACCCTGTTCGTCACCATCTCGCAGTCGGGCGAGACCGCCGACACGCTGGCGGCGCTGCGCGCGCGCCAAGCAGATGGGCTACCTGGGCAGCCTGGTCATCTGCAACGTGCCCGGAAAGCTCGCTGGTGCGCGAATCCGATGTCGCGCTGATGACCCGCGCCGGGCCCGAGATCGGCGTCGCCTCCACCAAGGCCTTCACCACCCAGCTGGTGGCACTGCGCCTGCTGACGCTCGCCCTGGCGCGGCGCCGCGGCATGGACCCGGACGCGGAAGACGGCGAGCTGGTCGACGAACTGCATGCCCTGCCGCGCCAGGTCGAGGTGGTGCTGCAACTCAGTCGATGCCATCGCGCGAGCATGGCCAATCGCTTCGCCGACAAGGACAACGCCCTGTTCCTGGGCCGCGGCACCTTCTACCCGATCGCCATGGAGGGGGCGCTGAAGCTCAAGGAGATCTCCTACATCCACGCCGAGGCCTATCCCGCCGGCGAACTCAAGCACGGCCCGCTGGCCCTGGTCGACGACCGATATGCCGGTGGTCTGCGCCCTGCCCGACGACCCGCTGCTGGAGAAGGTCCTGTCCAACCTGCAGGAGGTGCGCGCCCGCGGCGGCGAGCTGTTCCTGTTCAGCGACCAAAAGATCAACATCGATCTGGACAGATTCCAGAACCTCACCCTGGCCGATATCTGTCCCGCACCGCGCCGATCGTCTACAGCGTCCCGCTGCAGCTGCTGGCCTACCACGTTGCCGTGCTCAAAGGGACCGACGTCGATCAGCCGCGAAACCTGGCGAAGAGCGTAACGGTCGAGTAAGGCCGCAAGAGCGGGGTGACTTCGTCGTGCCGTACCGGACGCGTCAGCCGGCGAGAACGCCTGAGCTCTTCTACAACAGCGGGTCCGGCATGCGGGCCCAGTCACGGGCGCAATCCAGCTTGCGTGCGTGCGCTTTGCGACAGTCGAGCACCTGTGTGGTCCCGGCCTCGTCGGCGACCAGGGCGACCAGGAAGGTTTCGCGACTGACGCAGGTCACAAAATGGTAGGCCACCGGGTGTTCCAGATCCTCGCGCAGTCCCTCGAACTCGGTGGAGAAGGGTTCACAACGGTGTCCGGAGGACTCGATGATCTGACCGAGCACCCAGGCCCGTCGCTCCGGCGGCAGCTGCATCAGGTGTTGGTGCGGCCACTGACCCTGGCGCTGCAAAAGTGGCAGTAACACCGCCTGGCTCTGGTCGGGGGAGCGGAACAGGTTGAAGGCGACGATCGCGACCGCGACGCAGACCAGCACCAGCAGGGTTGCCCGAAATTGCAGCATCGGTCGGCTCTCTCGTCAATCGTTGAGGGTGAGGGGCGGCCGGTAAGCGGACCGGTGGACCAGGCTTTATACCCGACGGGTTGGCCTTCGCCGGATTCCGTCCGAGCACGTGCGGCCCTCACGGAGTGACCGACATCCCGATGGAACGTTCCCCATGCGAGGCGTAATCAGTTTCAGAGGCGGTGCATCGATGCAAGCATCGGCGCCCCTCTCTCGATACTTCCCGGTTTAAAGGCCGATACCGGTCAGGCGGACGCCTCCCAGCGTGCGCAGATCAGCTGTCGCGTCTTCAACTCTTCGGAGGTGGACGAACTGGGGATGATACAGACTCGGCTGGTCAACCTGGGACGCGCGCTGATCATGCGACCACAGCGGTTGCTCGTCGACGCCATACTTGAAGGCATGGATCAATTGCAGCGCCAGTGCGTCGTTTCCACGATCAACCGCTACCGACAAGACTGCGGATTCGGCGCGGTCATGACGACCTCGGTCGCGAGACTTCCCACAGACCGATCGGGTCTACGAGCTTCGCGACGAAGGCCTTCACCCGTCGCGCCGACAGCATTGCCGCCAACATACAAAGGAGCGCCGATGAGTTGCCTGGATTGATCTCCGATAGCCACGCCTTGGTGCGCGGTGCCAACGACATCACCGACCAGGTCGGCAGGCACTGGCTATTGGGCGGCGACCGGTCAGGAATCGAGGGCACCCCCCGCTTATCTCACTCATCCCAATCCTCCGCTGGACGTCCCGCCACGCTGACGTTGCCGGCAGTCGACAAGACGAACGTTGCGTCATCCTAAACCGGGCGCCCGGCGTGACCGTGATGTCGGTCAATGCATCTATCCCCTGATGCTCCGGACCTGTCCCGGATATCGAGATCAGGGGTACGGGTCGAGCATGACTGAGCTTCTCAAGTGATTCGCAATACCCACAGCCAGGTGCTGACACTCAAAACCGACACCGCGGTTCCCAACAAGACGGAGCTGGCTGCGGTGCCTTGTGCCCTGTCGTACATGCTGGCGAACAGGTAGCTGTTTACGCCGGGAGCCATGGCGGCCATCAAGACTACCGCGCCGGTCAGTTCGCCCGGTACGTTCAGAAAGCGGCAAACAGCGAAACTGATCCCTGGGTGGAGCAGCAGTGATATCCCTGAGATGCTGCTGGCCTCGCCGATCGAGGTCTTCAACGAATAGCGCGTCAGTGTGCCGCCGAGACCGAACAGGGCAACAGGCAGCGCCGCGCGGGCCATGATGTCTACCGACGAGGTCATCGCCATCGGCAATGGCAGGCCGCTGAGGTTGACGAGGAAGCCCAGACCGATGCCGATCATCAGGCTGTTACGAAACATCGCTCGCAGGACCACTTTCGCGGTCTCGGGCACAGAGCGTCCGTCGGCGCGCAGTAACTCCATGCTCGTGATACCGAGCAAATAACAAAAGGGCGCATGAATCGAGACGATTGCATAAGCCGTCGCCATTGCCGCCGTTTCGGGACCCCAGGCGCGCTCGGAGATGGGTAAGCCCAGCAGTACGAGATTCGAGAACAGCGCGCCGAAACCCACTGCGACTGCCTCACCGGGCGTTCGGCCAAACAGGCGCCAGGCCAATAGCGTCGCTATGGAAAAGCTGATCGTAGCGCCGAGGTAGAAGGCGCTCATGAGACGCCAATCGTAAGCCGACTCGAGGTCCATGGTTGAGGTCGCGCGGAACAACAAACATGGCACGGCAAACTGAATGGCAAACTTCATCAGGCCGTCGATCTTATCGTTGCCCAACAGCCCATACCGCACCGCCAGGTAGCCCGCCGCGATGACCAGGAAGACGGGTGCGACGATGTCGAATATGATCGCGAGCATCAGGAAAGGTTATCAGGCACGGCGGGTCTTGGTCCGCTGTAGACCTCTCAACTGCACCGCTCCCGCAGGAATGCCGATGGACGAGTCGCCCGCAGCGCAATCTTGACCGGGATGCCGGGTTTGCGCTCCATCCCTGAGCCTGGCGCGGTTTTTCCCCTTTGAGCGGGTCTGCTACCTTTATCCAGGTATTGATTAAGTGACGACTCCAACCCCCACAACCCCGACGTACGGGGAGGAACTCGAGATGATGAAAGGCTTGACGAAAGTGCTCGCCGCCGCCTGTGCCTGGGTGACGATCGGTCTCGGCGCCCAGGTCCACGCCGCCGGCGACTACCTGTTGGCCACCGCCAGCACCGGCGGTACCTACTATCCGGTCGGCGTGGCCCTGTCGACCCTGGTCAAGGTCAAGCTGCAGCCGACGCAGAAGATCAACATGTCCGCGATCAACTCGGCCGGCTCCGGCGAGAACATCAAGCTGCTGCGCGACAACGAGACCCAGTTCGCCATTCTGCAGGGCCTGTACGGCTCCTATGCCTGGAAAGGCACCGGCCCGCTCGAGAAGGAGGGTCCGCAGAAGGATCTGCGCTCGGTGTCCATGCTGTGGCAGAACGTCGAGCACTTCGTGGTCAAGTCCGAATACGCCAAGACCGGCACCATCGCCGACGTGGCCGGGCATCGCCAGTGTCGCGGGGTTCGGCAAGAAGAACTCCGGCTCGCTGGGTTCGAGCAAGACCATCTTCGCCAACCTGGGCGTCGACATCGACAAGCAGTTCGAGCTGTTCTACGGCGGCTACGGCGCGCTGGCCGCGGCGCTGCAGGACGGCAAGGCCGATCTGATCGGCACGCCGGCCGGGGTGCCGGTGGGCGCGGTGACCAAGCTGTTCGCGGCCAGGGGCGAGGACGTCACCCTGCTCGACTTCACCCCGGAGCAGGCCAAGCAGGCCGACGGCGGCCTGGAACTGTGGACGCCGTATCGGATCGCGGCCGGCACCTATCCCGGCCAGGACCGGGACGTCAACACCATCGCCCAGCCCAACTTCCTCGCGGTGCGCGCCGACGTGTCGGAGGAAGACGTCTATCAGATCACCAAGACGATCTACGAGAACCTGGGCTTCCTGCAGTCCATCCACAAGGCCACCAAGGCCATGGCGCTGGACAAGGCGATCGCCGGTCTGCCGATGCCGCTGCACCCCGGTGCCGCGCGCTACTACGAGGAAGCCGGCCTGAACATCCCGGCCCATCTGATCGCCAAGTAGAGTCATGTCGACCGGCCGCCTTCGGGCGGCCGGTCCGCGATTGCATGACGGACAACCCTCCCCCAGACTGCCGCCGGCGACAGCGGGCCAGGCGCTGCACGCCGGTCTGCGCCAACAGCCCTTCGTCACCCACGCGGTCTACTGGATCGGTGTCGCCGTGGCGCTGCTGCACCTGGTGATGAACTACACCACCTGGTTCTCCACCCAGTGGCAGGCGACGCTGCACTATGTCGGCCTGGGCATCGATGTGCGTGCTGCTCTACCCGCCGCTCGAACGAGCCGCGCTGCGCAGTTCGCGCGTGATGCTGATCGCCGACCTGCTGTTCGGCACGGTCGTGTTGGGCGCGGCCGTTCTGGTCGTGATGGCCGAAGACGCGATCTATGCCCGCGGCGTGAACATGACCGACTGGGAGATGGGCCTGGCGCTGGTCACCATCCTCGGCGCCATCGAGTTGACCCGCCGCACCACCGGCCTGGTCATCCCGATCCTGATCGTGATCTCGCTCACCTACGTCAGCCTGGTGGGGCGACTAGATCGACAACATCTTCCGCTTCGCCGGCCTGTCGCTGGAGACCCTGCTGTTCCGCAGCATCTACGGCGACGACGCGCTGTTCGGCAGCATCGCCCAGATCTCGGTCACCTTCGTCTTCATGTTCATCCTGTTCGGCGCCTTCCTGGTGCGCTCCGGCGCCGGCGACTTCGTCATCGCCATGTCCCGCGCCGTGGCCGGGCGCGTGATCGGCGGGCCCGGGCTGGTGGCGGTGATCGCCTCCGGGCTGACCGGCACCATCTCCGGCTCGGCGATCGCCAACACGGTCTCGACCGGCGTCATCACCATCCCGATGATGAAGCGGGCCGGCTTTCCCGCGCAGTTCGCCGCCGGGGTGGAGGCGGCGGCGTCCACCGGCGGCCAGTTGATGCCGCCGATCATGGGCGCCGGCGCCTTCGTCATGGCCAGCTACACGCAGATCCCCTACACGCACATCGTCGCTGGTCGCCTTCCTGCCGGCGCTGCTGTACTTCCTGTCCGTCGCCTTCTTCGTGCGGATCGAGGCCAAGCGCCTCGGATTCACGACTCAGGAACAAGGCGAGAGCAAGCCCTTCGTGCAGATCCTGCGCGAGGGCGGGGTGGTGTTCATCCTGCCGATCAGCGTGCTGATCGCGCTGCTGGTGTCCGGCTTCACGCCGACCTACGCCGCCGGCATCGCCATCCTCGCGCGTGGTCGGCGCCAGCTGGCTGACGCCGCGGCGCATGGGCCTCGAGGCGATCATCGATGCCCTGGCGCTCGGCAGCCGCAACATGATCACCACCGGCCTGCTGCTGGTGGCCGTCGGTCTGATCGTCAACGTCATCGCCATGACCGGCATCGGCAACACCTTCTCGCTGATGATCCAGCAATGGGCCGGCGGCAGCCTGCTGATGGCCATTGGTGCTGGTCGCCCTGGCCTCGCTGGTGCTGGGCATGGGCCTGCCGGTGACCGCCGCCTACATCGTGCTGGCCACCCTGTCGGCGCCGGCGCTCTACAACCTGATCGCCGAGGCCCAGCTGGTCGCAGTCGCTGGCCGCCGGCACCGCTCTGCCCGAGGCGGCCACGGCCATGATGATGCTCGCCGCGCCGGACATGCTCGCCGCTGCTCGGCCAGCCCATGGCCGACGGCCGAGGCGCAGGCGATCCTCGACGCCCTGCGTGCGATCGACCCGTCGCTGGTGACCGGTCTGTACGACCAGTTGCTGACCCCGGCGCTGCTGACCGCCATCCTGCTGTCGGCGCACATGATCATCTTCTGGCTCAGCCAGGACTCCAACGTCACCCCGCCGGTGTGCCTGACCGCCTTGCCGCCGCCGCGATCGCCGGCACCTCGCAGATCCGCACCGGCTTCACCGCCTGGAAGCTGGCCAAGGGCCTGTACATCGTGCCGCTGCTGTTCGCCTACACGCCTTTGCTGCTACGGCGACTGGCCGGTCGCGCTGAACATCTTCGCCTTCGCCCTGGTGGGCCTGTACGCCTTCGCCGCCGCCTTTCAGGGTCACCTGGAGACCGACCACGGCTGGCCAATGCGTCTGCTGCTCGGTGTGCTGGCCGTGGCCATGCTGTATCCCAATCTCGACCTGGCGCATTGGACCGGACTGGCGATATTTGCCGCGGTCTTCGTCTGGGACTGGCGCCGTCACCGGAGACCGTCGAGCGCAGCCGTATGAGTGAACACCTCACCTCCGCCGTCATCGAACAACAACTCCGACACGCCTCGGTCCGCAGCTACACCGACGAACCCATCTCCGCCGAGTTGCTGAGCACCCTGATTCGCGCCGGCCAGGCCGCCGCCACCTCCAGTTTCATCCAGGCCTATTCGATCGTGCGGGTGACACGGGTCGAGGCCCGCACCGCCATCGCCCAGGCCGCCGGCGGGCAGCGGTGGATCGAACAGGCCGCGGAGTTTCTGGTGTATTGCGCCGACCTGCGCCGCGTCGATGCGGCTTCGCGGCGTACTGGTCGCGGCGAGCTGGAGGGCTGGACCGAGCACGGCATCCAGGCCGTGGTCGACGTGGCCCTGCTGGCGCAGAACGTGCTGCTGGCCGCCGAGTCGGTCGGTCTGGGCGGGGTGTTCATCGGCGGCATTCGCAACGATCCGCAGGTGGTGGTCGAGCAACTGAGGCTGCCCGACCTGGTCACCCCGGTGTTCGGCATGTGTCTGGGTTGGCCGGCGCAGCGCAACCCGGTCAAGCCGCGATTGCCGACGGAGATGGTGTTGCACCAGGACGAGTACCGCGAACCGGGGAACGAAGAGATCGCCGCTTACGATGCCCGCATGGCCGATTATTACCGATCCCGCGGCAGCAACCTGAAGACGACCGACTGGAGCCATGCCACCGCCGATGCGATCCAGGGCAAGAGGCGGGAACACATGCTGGGTTTTCTGCACAGCTGCGGATTCTTCAAGCGCTGAACGCCAGCAGGGTCCGATCGAGGCCCGCCGAGACGAGGGCCAGTATTCGCCCTCGGCAGTCAGGCTGCGTAAACTTTCATGAATGAGACGCCGGTCTGTCCGAAGATCGGCTGCCGAAACGTAACGCCCAGGGGAGTTCTTCATGGCCAATGAAAAAAGCATGAGCCTGACGATGAAGGTGCTGTTAGGCATGGCGCTGGGAATAGCCGTCGGGCTGCTGCTGAATCTGACGGGGCTGAACGCCCCTGGCGGCGTGATCCAGATGTATCTGGTCGACGGATTTTTCTACGTCATCGGCAAGATGTTCGTCAATGCGCTGAAGATGCTGGTGGTGCCGCTGGTGTTTTTCTCGTTGATCTGCGGCGTGTGCGGCATCGGCAATCTGAAGGCGCTCGGGCGCGTCGGTACCAAGTCGTTCGCGCTCTACATGCTGACCACGGCGATCGCCATTGCAGTGGCCATAAGCATTGCCGCTTTCGCCGGAATCGGCGAGGGGATGAATCGCGTCGCCGACGTGGCGTTCAGCGGCAAGGAGGCGCCGGCGTTGAGCGACGTATTCATCAACATCGTCCCGGCCAACCCGATCAGCGCCATGGCCAACGGCGCAATGCTGCCGGTGATCTTCTTCTCCGTCCTGGTCGGCGTCAGCATGCTGATGGTCGGGCGCAAGGCGGTCAGCTTCATCGAGGGCGCCGAGATCGCCAACGAGATCATGATGAAGATGGTCACCATCGTCATGGCGGTGGCGCCCTACGCGGTGTTCGCCCTGATCGCCCGCGCGATCGCCGATCTGGGTATGGAGCTGCTGGGGCAGCTGGCGGGCTATGTGCTGGTGCTCGTCAGCGCCCTGATGATCCATCTGTTCGTCACCCTGATGCTGGTGTTGAAGCTGTTTTCGGGCCTGAGTCCGGCGATGTTCATCCGCAAGATCCGCAACGTTCAGGTCTTCGCCTTCAGTACCGCCAGTTCCAACGCCACCATTCCGGTGACCCTGAGAACGGTCACCGACCGGCTGGGGGCGGACAACTCGGTCGCCTCGTTTACGGTTCCGTTCGGTGCCACGATCAACATGGACGGCACGGCGATCATGCAGGGGGTGGCGACCGTGTTCATTGCCAATGTCTACGGCGTCGACCTCGGTCTGACGGGCTATCTGACGGTCATTCTCATGGCGGTACTGGCGTCCATCGGCACCGCCGGAGTCCCGGGCGTCGGCCTGATCATGTTGTCGATGGTGTTCGCCCAGGTCGGCCTGCCGGTCGAGGGCATCGGTCTGATTCTCGGCGTCGACCGGTTGATGGACATGATCCGCACGGCGGTCAACGTCTCCGGCGATGCGGCCGTGACCACCATCGTCGCCAAGGCCGAGGGCAAGCTCGATCTTGCAGTCTTCAACGACCCCGAGGCAGGCACGTTGTACGGTGAGGATATCCACGTCGACGAGCAGGTCGAAGAGGAACTTGCCCAGGTGGTGCGAGCCACGCACGATCGCTGATTTCCTGGGGGCGGGTCGCCCGGCTGGAAGCGGCTCAGGGACTCGTGCTTTTTGTTCCCTCAGGGCGCAGCACCCATGGCCGACTAGGCTAGACTTACGGGACGAGGTCGTTTGGCACGCGCCGCAGGCATCGACGTCGGCGCATTCCGAACGAACAAGTAAGACCTCGGTATGTTCGAATAACCTTCTATCTTTGCGGCCGGACCTGTATCAATCGCCGGGTCGCTGCCGCGGCAGGCGATCGCAGGTCGGTCAGGAGTCGGTTGCATGGGCATTCTCAGTATCGTCATCAGTGGGGTACTCGCCGCCATGCTGGCGGTGCTCGCGATCGGTCTGCCGGTTGCCATCCTGCGCAATCTCAAGAAGGGGCATGAACGGCGGCGCCTGCTCGCCGAGCGTGTTGAGGCGCTGCGGCTTGGCAAGATGCTTGACGGACTGGGTGCCGACCGCAACCGTTATCTGCACGTGGAACGGGTGGCGGACATCGAACAGCAGATGCGACGCTGCGGCGATTGCGATGCCACCGAGCGCTGTGACGACCTGTTGGAAAAGGAGCCGTCGGTGCAGCCCGAAGCGGTCGAGTTCTGCCCCAACATGGATGAATTGAAGCGCAATGCCGGTGGGTCCAACCCCTCGGGCTGAACCTCCTTCGCCGCCTTGATTCAGAGCCTGATTGACGGCGCGATCTGCGGATTTCTTGCGCTGCCACGCCTCGACGAGCCGCGCACGGTGACGAGCTCACCTACCAACTTCGCCCGATTTCGGCAGGCGGAGACGTTGCTGCTTAGCCGGATTTCCCAGAAAATTCGATCCCCTCATGCAATCTGCGGGTTCAGTCGTCGCCTTTGAGCAGCGACTGCAGCGCCTCGAACGGGCGGTGAGTGGTCTGTGTGCCGCTGTCCTGCCCGGTCCCTTTGCCACCGGCAGCCATGTGTTCCTCGTAGCGCTGGTGCTCGTTGTCGTGACAGTACAGACACAGCAGCTCCCAGTTGCTGCCGTCGGTGGGGTTGTTGTCGTGATTGTGGTCGCGGTGGTGGACGGTCAACTCGCGCAGATTGCTGCGATCGAAGCTGCGGCCGCAGCGGCCGCAGACCCAGGGGTAGAGCTTCAGGGCCTGTTCGCGGTAGCTCTGCTCGCGTTGGTCGCGGGCATGGCGGGCATCGGCCACGGCCTGGTCCAGGCGTTCGTTGTCGATCGGTCGCTTCGGCATCTCGGGCCTCTCCAGGCAGGTGAATCACTTGCCCGGAGTTTAGCCTGCGCCGGATTTTCGGACCGAGGTTCGAGCGGTCGGGTCTGAACAGCGAGGAATAGACCCTCGCGATCAGGAGTTGCGCGAACGCCCTCCGGTTGCGCGCGAAGCTCCCTGACCCCGGCCGGAGCGCGGGTGGCGTTGCTGCGGCTTGGCTTGGGCGTCAGTGGGCTTACGGCGCGGGTTGCGGTGGTTGGCATTGGCGGATGCCGGCTTGTCGTCGCGGCGCTCCGATCCCGAGTTGCCACGGTTGCCGTTGCCCGAGGATCTGGCCGTTGGCCTGCCGCGCCCTTCGCTCGGTCGCCGGGCCTGGGAGCGACCATTACCGCCGCGGCCGTTCTGAATCGGCTCGGCCTTGATGCTCGGGTCCGGCTTGTAACCGTCCAGAACCACCTTGGGGATCGTGCGCTTCAGCAGCCGTTCGATGTCGCGCAGCAGCCTGTGCTCGTCGACGCACACCAGCGACATCGCCTCGCCGTCGTTGCCGGCGCGGCCGGTGCGGCCGATGCGGTGCACGTAGTCCTCGGGCACGTTGGGCAGCTCGAAGTTGACGACGTGCGGCAGCTGGTCGATGTCGAGGCCGCGCGCGGCGATGTCGGTGGCCACCAGCACCCGCACCTCGCCGCTCTTGAAGTCGGCCAGCGCCCGGGTGCGCGCGCCCTGGCTCTTGTTGCCGTGGATGGCGGCGGCGGTGATGCCGTCCTTGCTCGAGCTGCTGGGCCAGGCGGTTGGCGCCGTGCTTGGTGCGGGTGAAGACCAGCACCTGGCGCCAGTTGCTGCGCGCCGATCAGGTGCGCGCAGCAGCTCGCGCTTGCGGCCGCTTGTCCACCGGGTGAACCACCTGCGCGATCCGCTCGGCGGTGGTGTTGCGGCGCGCGACCTCGATCAGTTCGCGGGCTGTTCAGCAGGCGGTCGGCGAGCTGCTTGATCTCGTCGGAGAAGGTGGCCGAGAACAGCAGGTTCTGGCGCGTTCGGCGGCAGCAGCGCGAGCACCTTGCGGATGTCGTGGATGAAGCCCATGTCGAGCATGCGGTCGGCCTCGTCGAGCACCAGGATCTCGACCTGCGACAGGTCGACGGTCTGCTGGCCGACGTGGTCGAGCAGGCGGCCCGGCGTGGCGACCAGGATGTCGACGCCGCGGCGCAGCGTCTCGATCTGCGGGTTGATGTTGACGCCGCCGAAGATCACCGCCGAGTGCAGCGGCAGGTGGCGGCCGTAGGTCTGCACGCTCTCGCCGACCTGGGCGGCCAGCTCGCGGGTCGGGGTGAGCACCAGGGCGCGCACCGGGCGGCGACCGTTCTTGGCGGGCGTTCGTGCTCAGCCGCTGCAGCAGCGGCAGGGTGAAGCCGGCGGTCTTGCCGGTGCCGGTCTGGGCGCCGGCCAGCACGTCGCTGCCCTCCAGGATGACGGGGATCGCCTTGCGCTGGATGGGGGTGGGTTCGGTGTAGCCCTGCTCGCCGACGGCGCGCAGGAGTTCGGCCGACAGGCCGAGGGTATCGAATGACATTGGGGTATTTACTCCAGTCTTGCCCTCCCTGCGGCAGCATTTGCTGGCGGGAGCCGGTCCGGGCTGGATAAGGGAATTCTTGTGTAAGCGGGAGGCCCGGCCTGATTAGGGAGAGGGGGCAAACGGCTCAAGAGTTTTTCCGGCGACCGTGAGGTCGCAAAGGGTGCTAACCGGTCAGGCACCCGGAAGACCGCGCATGGTACACGAGATGCCCGACCGGCGGTGGCTTTTCTTAGGCCCCAGGTCACCCCATCGGCGCGGGGGCGCGCCTCCCACAGGGCAGGCGGCCCGCTGGATTTGTGGGAGCGGCGCCTCGCCGCGATTCGCCCCGTATAATCGAGAGCTTCGTTTCCACCACGCGCTAGTCCGTCGAAGGGTTCAATGCAGATCTGGGTCGATGCCGACGCCTGCCCCAAGGTGATCAAGGAAATCCTGTTTCGCGCCGCCGAGCGGGTGGGTGTCCCGGTGACCCTGGTCGCCAATCAACCGCATCGATGTGCCGCGCTCCCGCCATATCCGATCGATCCAGGTGGCTCGCCGGCTTCGACGTCGCCGATAACCACATCGTGCAGCGGGTGGTCGGGCGGGCGATCTGGTGATTACCGCCGACATCCCGCTGGCCGCGGAGGTCGTCGAGAAGGACGCCCTGGCCCTGAACCCGCGCGGTGAACTCTACACCGAGAACAATATCCGCGAACGCCTGAACATGCGCGACTTCATGGACACCCTGCGCAGCAGCGGCGTCGACACCGGCGGCCCGCCGACGTTCAGCCTTGCCGACCGTCAGGCCTTCGCCAACCAGCTCGACCGCCTGCTGGCCAAGTAGCCAGGCGCGTGTGCCTGGGGAATCGGGCCATAGTCGGGTTCCCGGCGGGGTTGGCGCCCGGAACCAATTGCCGTCAGGTTTGACGAAACGGTCGTTGATCTCTTACGGACCTTCGACCATGCGCCAACAACTCCTACTCACCGTGCTCGCCTTCGTCCTCGGGCTGTCGGTCGGCGGCCTGGTCTTCGGGCAGAAAGACGGTCGCGACGAGGCCGCTCGGATCGAAGCGCTCTCGGACCGGCCGGCGGCGACCCCGCCTGCGATGCCGGCGGCGTCCGACCCGGTGCGCGAGGACGCGATCGTCACTCTGCCGGCCACGACGCTCGAGTTGTCGTCCGACCCTGAGTCTGTGCAGAGCGTCGACATCGGCCCGATGAGCCTCGAGCAGCAGATGCAGGTGATGCTCGCGCGCTGGGCCAGCCTGGAGCGTCGGTTCAACGAGCTCGGTCAACGTGTCGGCAGCCTGGAGCGCTTTGACCGCACGGCGTCGGACAGCGCGACGGACGAGGCCGCGGGCGGTAAGGAGCGACCGGTGATGCCGACCGACACCCCGCAGAATCGCCGGGCCGCCCTGGTCGCCTCGGGCGTACCGGAGCCGGACGCCGACGACATCGTCTGGCGCCAGTCGGAGCAGGCGATGGCGCGTCTCGAGCTGCAGGACCGGGCGATCCGTGAAGGCTGGTTTCGGACCGACCGCTATTTCACCGAACTTCGGGGGCTCAATGGCGATCGTGTCGACCTGCGGAGCGAGGTCGGCGCCGAGAGCTACGATCGCTACCTCTACCAGACCGGCGAGTCCAATCGGGTGCAGATCGGCTCGGTTATCCAGGGCTCGCCCGCCGAACGCTCCGGCCTGGCCAGCGGCGACATCATCGAGAGCTACGGCGGTGAGCCGATCTTCGATTTCACCGACCTGCGCGAGGCGACCACCGCCGGGGCCCGGGACGAACTGGTCCCGCTGCGGGTGCGTCGTGGCGATGCGGTGTTCGAGACCTGGATCGAGCGTGGGCCGGTCGGCGTGCAGCTCGAGTCGGCCAGCTTAGCGCCGGACGCCTGAGGCGCCACGGCCGAGACCAGCACGGCGAGCACCGGAAACGTGCGGGCCCGGTAGCGAGCGTTCAGTCACGGGGGCGCAGTCGCTCGGCGATACGGTCTGCGGCCTCCGCCAGCAGGGCATCGTAGGCGGCAACGACGTCGTCGAGGCCGTTCTCGTTGACGCCCTGTTCGAAGTACTCCAGCCCGTGCCGGTCCGCTCGCTCGCCGCCGCTGGCCTGCCAGAACAGGCTGAGCCTGGCGCGCCGCCGGGCATCGGCGCTGAGCTCCAGGACCCGGACCCGCAGCCGCCGGTCGCCCGGCCGGTCGGCCTCGGCCGGATAGGCCAGCACCGCGTCGCGGCCGAGGCGGTTGGCCAGGTGATACAGCAGCACCTGTTCGACCTGTCCGGCCAGCGAGCCGCCCCATTGATCGAGCTCGTTGAACTGCAGGCGATTGGCCCCGCTGCGGGTCACCAGCTGGGTGCGGTCGAGGTGGTCGGCGACCTCGACCGGGCCGATCAGGAGTCGGCCGTCGAGTCGGGCGCCCGGTTGCGTCTCGGCCTGCAGCGGCGGCAGGCTCAGCGTGTAGTAGCGGGCCGGTCCGGTCGGGGTGACGCAGCCGCCGAGCAACACCGCGGCGGTCAGCGCGAAGAGACGATGGATCGAGGGCATGGGCGGGCTCCTGTCGGTTCTACTTGCCCCTGAGCAGGGCATCGGGGTGGCGTTCCAGATACTCGGCGAAGCTGCGCAGGGCGCGCGCCGCGGTGGCAACCTCTTTCAGCGCTTTGCGCAGGTCCTGCTGGGTGGCGCTGTTGGCCCCGGCGATCTGTTCGACCCCGGTCATCGCCGCGTTGAAGGTGTTGGCCGCGCGACGCACGTCGGCCAGCATGGCAAGGGTATCCGTCGCCAGCGGCGCGAGCTTTGGATCGAGCGTCCGCAGGGTTCCGGACAAGGTCCGCCCGGCCTTGGCCCACTCGGCCAGAAGGGTGGCGATTTCCGGTGAGTTGGCCAATCGTTCGGTGCCGGCTAAGGTCTGTTCGAGATTGGCGCCGATCGCCTCGATCGGCAGCCCCTCGATCCGCCGCAGCACCTCGCTGAGACGTTGCGAGAGTTCGTCCAGTTCCGCGGGCACGGTCGGCAGGCGGGGCTGCGGGCCGCTCAGATCGACGGTCGCCGGCTCGGCCTCGGGCAGCATCACCAGCTCGACATAGCGGCTGCCGGTGAGCAGGTTGCCGGTCTGCAGGCGGGCGCGCAGGCCGCGCTTGACCATGCGGCTCAAGACCCGGTTGCGGTCTTCGCTGCGGTCCTTGTCGCCGCCGCCCGAGCCGAGCACGGCGATGCGGTCGACGGTCAGCTCGATGCTCACCGGGGTGCGGAACTGCAGGGTGTCGGTATCGAGTTCGAGGTGGACGTCGAGCACCTTGCCGATCGGGATGCCGTTCAATTCGACACTGGCGCCTTCGCGCAGGCCGCGCACCGAGCCGGCGAACAACAGCTGGAAGCGCTCGCGTTGGGTGTAGCGGTTCTGCTGCGCCTCGGCGCGGTTCTCGGCGAGCAAGAAGCGATGCCCGGACGCGACCGCCTCGCCCGCCGGCAGGCCCTCGGCCGGGCCGAAACCGATGCCGCCGCTGATCAGGCTGGCGAGCGACTCCAGGCGCAGGGCGAGGCCCTCGCCGGTCAGTTCGGCCGACAGTCCGCTGGCGTTCCAGAACAGGGTATTGGTGTTGACCAGCCGGTCGTAGGGCGCCTCGACGAAGATCCGCACGTCGACGGCCTCGCCGTCGTCGGTCAGGTTGGTATCGACCACCCGGCCGACCGGGATCTGCCGGTACATCACCGGTGAGTTGTTGCTCAACCCGCGCCGACCGCCGGCGTGCAGTTGGAAATAGCCTCCGGGGGCGTTGATCTCGACCGCGGGCTCGCGGTCCAGGCCGACGAAGCTGCGTCGGGTCTCCTCGCTGCGGCCGATGTCCATGCCGATGTAGACGCCCGAAATCAGGGTCTGCAGACCGGAGATCTGATCGACGCCGAGGTGCGGCTGAACGATCCAGAAGCGGCTGTCCTGGCGCAGGAAGCGGCCGACCCCGGCGTTCATCTCGGCATGGACGATGACCTCCTGCAGGTCGGGCGCCAGCTCGATCGAGCGCACCACGCCCATCTTCAGGTTCTTGTAACGAATCGGGGTCTTGTCCGGCTCCAGGCCCTCGGCGTGGCTGAAGCGGATAGTGATGCTCGGACCGGTCTCCGACCAGCTCTTCCAGGCGACCCAGGCGCCGATCAGGGCGGCGATCAGCGGCACCAGCCAGATCGGCGAGAAGCGCCAGCGGCGGGATACGACCTTGGGTTCGGCCGCCTGTGCCTGGGTGTCCGGGTCAGCCATGTTCGGCGCTTCCCGGGGTGGCGGCCTCGATCCCAGATCAGGCGCGGGTCGAAGCTCTGCGCCGCCAGCATGGTCAGCACCACCACCGCACCAAAGGCGGTCGCCCCCGGGCCGCCGTGGATGGTCGCCAGATTGCCGAAGGCGACCAGGGCGCCGAGGATGGCGACGACGAAGACATCGAGCATCGACCAGCGGCCGACGATCTCGGTCAGCCGGTACAGCAGGGCGCGGTGCCGCTGTGCCCAACGGGAGCGCCGTCGCACCGTGACCAGCAACAGGGCCAGCACTGCCAGCTTGGCCATCGGCACCAGGAAGCTCGCGACGAACACCAGGAGCGCCAGCGGCCACATGTCCAGCTTCCACAGCAGAATAATCCCACCGAGGATGGTGCTCGGTTCGTCGCGACCGAGGGTGGTGACGGTCATGATCGGCAGGGTGTTGGCCGGGATGTAAAGAATGCACGCGGCCAGCATCCAGGCCCAGGTGCGGTTCAGGGCGTCCGGCTTGCGCAGGTGCAGCCGCGCGCCGCAGCGAGGGCAGGCCAGAGCCTGTTCGCGCTCCGGCCGGCGGCTGAGCAGGCCGCAGTCGTGGCAGGCGATCAGGCCGGCCTCCGCCGCGGTCGGACCGAAGGCGGTCTCGACCGGATTCATACGCCCAGCCCCGCCGGCGTCGCACTCGGCAACGGTCGGTCCGGCCGCGTCGGATTCCCCAGGCGATCCCAGATGTCGGTGCGTTCGAGCGCCGCTTGGGTCGCCGGCAGCACCAGGATCAGCAGGGAGAAGGCGAAGAAGGCAATCCCCGGCGACAGTTCGACGATGTCTCGCAGCTTGACCAGGGCCACCAGCAGGGCGAGCAGGTAGATCTCGAGCATCGACCACGGCGACAGCAGCCGGGTGTAGCGATACAGCCGGGCGGTCCAGGGCCGGACGCGACCGGCCAGCACCAGAACGAGCACCGTCAGCAGGCCGGCGATCTGCAGGAAGGGTGCCAGGATGCTGGTGACGAAAACCAGCAGCGCCAGCGGCCAGAGTCCGGCCCGCCAGAGCTGTTCGACCGCCGAGACGAAGGTCCCGGCCTCACGCCGGCCGGAAAATTCGACCACCAGAATCGGGAAGGCGTTGGCCAGCATCAGCAGCATCAGCGCGGTCAACGCCAGCGCCAGGGGACGGTCCAGGGCGAGTGTCTCCGCGCGGTACAGCACCGAGTTGCAGCGTTCGCAGCGGGCGATGCTGCCGTGTGGCAGCGGTCGCTTGCGATACAGCAGGTCGCACTCCGGGCAGGCGATCAGGTTGTCTTCCGGCGAGGGGGCGTTGTCGGGCGTTGATTGCGGCGGGCTTGCTTCGGACATGAAAGGGGTTCGGCTGGAGTTGGGTTTCATACTAGCTTTTTGAACCGAGCGATGGGTCGTTATTACTGGAATGATCTGGGCGGATAGATGGATATACAGAGACCGAGACAAGGACGGCGCGATCGATGCGATTCCGTCGTCATCGCATCCTATGCAGCTGACTCGAAGACGCTGAGCCGGCTGCCGGCACGCTGTTCCATAGGGACTCGCCCAGGCTCCGTGCCTTCGTGTCGCAGCGGTTGACCGAGTTTTCTACGCCTACTCTTCACGCCGCGTCAGCCAGTTTCTTCACCGTGTTCGGCAGATGGGCGAGGATGGTGTCGACGATGGCGTTGACCGCCGCCCGGCGGGGGTAGGAGCGACGCCATACGATTCGAACCTTGCGAAACGCATCCGGCAGGGTCAGCCGCCGTGCGACGACCCCCGTGTCGGTCATCCAGGCGCCGCGCACGGCCAGCGCCGGGACCAGGGTGCAGCCGAAACCCGCGCCGACCAGGTGCAGCAAGGTCTCGAGGCTTGAGGCACGCAGGTCGGCCATCTCCCCGGCCTGCCGACGCTCGGCGATGTGACAGACCTCCATCACCTGCTGGGCCAGGCAGTGTCCGTCGGAGAGCAGCAGCAGCTCGGTGTTGTCCAGGTCCTCACGGCTGATCTCGTCCTTGTCGTACAGCTCGTGGCCGACCGGGTGGGCCAGCCAGAAGGGCTCGTCGAATAGCGGCCGCTCCTCGAGGGCGGTATTGTCGACCGGAGTCGCAATCAGGGCAGCGTCGATCTCATGGTCGTGCAGGCGCTTGAGCAACATCTCGGTGATCTCCTCGGACAGCACCAGGCGCAGCTTCGGGTGCTGGCTGCGCAGCGGCGCCAGAATCAGCGGCATCAGATAGGGACTGATGGTCGGGATGGCGCCCAGGCGCAGCGGCCCGGCCAGCGGGTCGGTGTAGAGCTTGGCGATGTCGCCCATGGCATCGGCCTCCTCGATCGCCCGCCGGGCGTGGCCGAGCAGCTCCTGGCCGATCGGGGTCAGGGCGACCGATTTGTTGGTCCGCTCGAACAGGGCGATGCCGAGTTCGCTCTCGAGCTTCTTGATCTGCCCGGAGAGGGTCGGCTGGCTGACAAAACAGCGCGCCGCGGCCTTGCCGAAGTGTTCGGTGTCGGCGACGGCGATGAAATACCGGAGATCACGAAGGTTCATGGGCGATTCTTTGTGTCGATAGCTTGTAGCTATTGAATGAATATTAACAAACGATTGGAGCAATTATAGGGCTGGGATTAGATTTTGGAAAACCCCTGGCCCACGCCGCCAAGTCCATGTTCACCTTGATTGCCGCCACACACCGCCAAATCGAGTCGATGGATGGCGACCCAGATCCGCGTTGGTGCCTTGGCCTTGCCGTGGCCGCATTGGCGCTGGAGGTAACCGCGATCCCCAGGGCCTGGCCGGCCGTGCCGCCGACTTTGAGCGACGCCTATCTCGCCGTCGCGGTGTTTGTCGCCCGGACCCTGGCTGCCGACCATCGCCGTATGGGTCGGCCTGATCCCCTCACCTCAACATTCTCCCGGTGAGAGAGGTCGAGTATGTTCCTTGGTAGCGAGTACTTACTGCCAGATTTAACTTCCAAGAGAAAGCCATGACGACCACCGAGCCCGCCCGTGCCGGGGCACTGGACAACCTCTACGACCTGGTCACCGGCGATGAGGACGCCCGGGTCTGCAAGGACATCCCGGACGCCGCCTGTCACCACCAGCCGCGCAATTTCTTCGCCTACCTGCTGGCGAATCTGTTGAACAAGATCGCCGACGAGATCGCCTCGGCCAAGCTGATCCTGCCCTGGCTGCTCGGGTCGCTCGGCGCGCCGGTGTTCTTCACCGGCCTGCTGGTACCGATCCGCGAGGCGGGCGCACTGCTGCCGCAACTGGCCGTAGCTGCGCTGGTGCGCGGTCTGCCGCGGCGCAAGGGGGTCTGGCTGCTCGGTGCGGGGTTGAGTGCGGCGGCGCTGGCGGTGATGGCCTTGTCGGTCACCGAGTTGCAGGGTGCAGCGGCCGGGTGGGTCATCGTCGGGCTGCTGGCCGTGTTCAGTCTGGCGCGCGGCTTGTGTTCGGTCTCGGCCAAGGACGTGCTCGGCAAGACGGTGTCGAAGAGCCGCCGCGGCGTACTGATGGGCTGGAGCGCCAGCTTGGGCGGCCTGGCGGTGCTCGGCATCGGTCTGGCCCTGGGTCTGATCGATCTGTCGGCCGTCGGGATCGGTGTATTTACCATTCTGCTCGGCGCGGCGGCGGGGCTGTGGCTGCTGGCGGCGGCGAGCTTCGCCCTGATCCGGGAGGAGGCCGGTGCGACCGAGGGCGGCGGCAATGCCCTGAGCGTCGCCCTGGAGAGCCTTGCCCTGCTGCGTACCGACGTGCCCTTCAGGCGCTTCGTCGTCGCCCGCCTGCTGCTCCTGGCGGTCGCTCTCGGGCAGCCTTTCTATATTCTTCTGGCTCAGGATTTCACCGGCGGCGGGCTGGACAGCCTGGGCGGCATGATCGTCGCGACCGGGATCGGCGCGGCGCTGAGTTCGCCGTTCTGGGGCAAGATGGGCGATCGGTCCAGCCGCAGCGTCATGGCCATCGCCGCCGGAGCGCATGGCGTGCTGGCGCTGCTGGTCTGGGCGCTGGCCGAGGCCGAGCTGCCGATGCTTGGCGAGCCCTATTTGTGGGCTGGGGTGATTCTGCTGCTGACCATCCTGCATTCGGGCGCCAGGCTCGGACGCAAGGTCTATCTGGTCGACATGGCGAGCAGCGAGACGCGGGCGGCCTATGTCGCGGTATCGAACACCGTGATCGGGGTCGCCATGCTGGGAGCGGGGGTGATCGGTCTGCTCGGCGACCTGTACGGGCCGCAGGCGCTGCTGCTCCTGCTCGGGCTTTTGTCTTTTGTCGCCGCCGCCTACACGCGGCATCTGCCGGAGGTGTCGGAGCCGGAGTGAGCCCATCGTCCCGTTGACCTTTGTCTTCGGGCTGGCGCCCCCGGCCCGGTATGATCAGAAGATATTCGCAACCGGACAGGCCGGCCACGCGACCGCCATGATGATCGAGTTCTCGCTGCTTCTTCTGCTGGTCGTTGCCAACGGCGCCCCGGTCGTGGTGCGCGCGCTGTTGGGCAAACGCTGCGCACAGGGTCTCGATGGCGGTCGGGTGCTGGCCGACGGGCAGCGGCTGTTCGGGGCCTCGAAGACCATCGCCGGGGCGGCGGGCGCCGCACTGAGTACGACCCTGGCCGCACTCGTCCTGGGGCTGTCCGGTTGGATCGGTCTGCTGGTCGGCGGCTTCGCCATGCTCGGTGATGTTGGCTCGAGCTTCGTCAAGCGCCGGCTGGGATTGCCCTCCGGCGCCATGGCTCTGGGGCTGGATCAGATCCCGGAGTCGCTGTTGCCCCTGCTGGTGTGCCAGCCGTTGCTCGGGCTGTCCTGGGGGCAGGTGCTGGGGTTGACGCTCGGCTTCATGCTGGCGGATCTGTTGATCTCGCAGCTGACGTATCGTCTGGGTGTGGGACGCCATCCCTTTTGAGCCCCCGATCCACCGGGACTATCGCCGGCGGTTAAGCGCTGCGCAGTCGGTGCAAGGCGATCTCCGGCGGGCAGTTCAGCCGTACCGGGACGATGCAGGTCCCGGCCCCGGTCGAGGTGTATCCGTGCATGCCCCGGTAGCGCCACGCGCCCGAGCCCATGTAGCGCGGGCATTTCGAATCGAGGGTCACGGGTATGCCGCCCGGCAGGCAGATCTGGCCGCCGTGGGTATGCCCGCACAACATCAGGTCGAAGCCGGCATGGGCCGCCTGGCGATAGATCTCCGGCGTATGGGAGAGCAGGATGGAGGTCGCCGTCGCCGGCAGGTTCGCCGCGGCCTTCTCGACGTTGTCGACGCGGTAGTAGTGGGCATCGTCGATGCCGGCCAGATAGATCGATTGATCGCCTCGCCGCAACTCGACCTGCTCGTTGAGCAGCATCCGGATCCCGAGCGACTCCAGGCCGGGCAGCATTCGAATGCTGTCATGATTGCCGAACACGCCGTAGACCGGTTGTGACAACTGTGTGGACAGCCCGGCCATCTGGCTCAAGGCGGCGTCGAAGGGCCCGAAGGTCTGGGCCCGGTAGTCGCCGGTGAGGACACAGAGGTCGTACTCCAGGCCGGCGACGCGCTCGGCCAGGGCACTCATCGCCGGTGGGTTCAGGTCGGCGTGCAGGTCGCTCATGTGCAGGATGCGAAAGCCGTCGAATGCCTTCGGCAGACCCGCGATCAGGACCTCGTTGTCGCGCACGCGGATATCCAGGGTGTTGCGTCGGCCGCGCCAGTACAGCCCGGACAGACGCAGGCCGTAATCGATCAGGGCGTGGAACGAATACCAGTTCTCCGGGTGAAAGAAGTTCAGGCCGCGGCCAAAGACCTGAGGGTCGAACTCGGATTCGATGCCCAGCCGCTGGCGGGCATGGACGCGGCCCAGGCGTTGCTCCAGCCGCTCGAGGATCTCCTGCTCGTTGGCCGAACCGATGGCGGTCGGCGAGTCCACCGAGGTGTCGAGCCCCCTGATTGCAGCCACTTGCCGATACCTAGACGGAAACCATTCTGCCATTCTACCTTCGACCGGCAATTCGAGTACCCGGTGCCAGCGTCTTCACGTCTCTCTAGCAGGCCGCCTGAGGATTGCCTTCTTTCCAGACGACGGGGGAACCGCTGGAGCTTGCCCCAGCGGTCGACCGAACTCAGCCCTGCTTCAGGCTGTCGCGGATCTCGCGCAGTAACAGTACGTCCTCCGCTGGCTCGGCCGGGGCGGCGGGCTTCTCCTCTTCCTTGCGCTTCATCGAGTTCAAGCCCTTGATCAGCATGAACACGGCGAAGGCGACGATCAGGAAGCTGATCACGGCATTGATGAACATGCCGTAGCTGAGTGTGACCGCCCCGGCCTCTTTGGCGGCGGCGATCGTGGCGTAGGGACCGGCGGCCGCCCCCTCTTTCAAGGTGATGAAGAAGTCGCTGAAGTCGACCCCGCCGAGCAGCAAGCCGATCGGCGGCATGATGACGTCCTCGACCAGACTCTTGACGATGGTGCCGAAGGCACCGCCGATGATGATGCCGACCGCCATGTCGACGACATTGCCGCGCATGGCGAACTCTTTGAACTCACTGACCATGGACATGGGTGTGTCTCCTGTGTGCAAAAGCGTTGATGGTTTCCCGATGTTTCCGGGACGCGTTGTTATCCGTCTATATACGGGAATCTATTGAGATGACTTTTCTCTCGCGGCGGGAGTCTATGGGTGGCCATACTCGATGACAATGGTGTATTTCGCGCCCAGTCCAGGAAATAGACCGAAACGAAGCGGGCGCCCGGTTTAGGTCGCCTCGGTCGCAACGCCGAGACTCTACAACCGAGCGAACCCGTCGTTATCCGCCTGGCCTCGGTCGGGTTGATCGGTCTTGCCTGTCAGTGGCTGGCGGCCCGTATCGAGCTGTCCGCGTTGAGCTCGCCCGGCCGGGGCGCGCTCGCGGTGCTGGCGGCGATTCAGTTCGTGGGTCGGCCGCTGGAGCGGGCACTGTCCACCTGGGGCTCGAAGCTGCGTTGGGAGGAGCGGGTCTTCGCCACGCGGCGCCGCTCCCGCAGGGAACGGCGCTGCCGCACTACCGGTGCCGCAGTTCCAGCCGCCGCACGAACTCCGCCATGATGCTGCGATAAAGCGCCTCGCCCAGGACCTGATCTTCCACCCCGGCGTCGAGGCTCGGGTTGTCGTTGACCTCGATCACGAGCACGCCCTGTTCGGTCTCCTTCAGATCGACCCCGTACAGGCCGTCGCCGATCTGCCGGGCGGCGCGCAGCGCGGTCTTGATTACCTTGGCAGGGACTTGTTCGACAGCCAAGGTGTCGGCATCGCCCTCGCGCGGTTTGCCCTTGGCCGAGTGGTCGATGATCTGCCAGTGACCGCTCGACATGTGGTAACGGCAGGCGTAAAGCGCCTGGTCGTTGAGCACGCCGATGCGCCAGTCGAACGGCGTGTAGGCGTAGGCCTGGGCGAGCAACAGCTCCGAATCGGCGAACAACTCGGCGGCGCGTTTCTCGAGCGCCGCCCGGTCGGCGACCTTGAACACCCCCTTGGAGAAGGCCCCGTCGGGGCGCTTCAGGATCAGCGGATAACCCAGTTCCTGTTCGGCTCGATTCAGTTCCGCTTTGTCCTGGGCGACGATGATGCTGCGCGGGGTGGGGATGCGGTGCCGGCCGAGCAGTTCGGCCAGGTAGACCTTGTTGGTACAGCGCAATATGGAGTCGGGATCGTCGATCACCACCAGGCCCTCGGCGCTGGCCTTGCGGGCGAAACGATAGGTGTGGTGATTGACGTTAGTGGTATCGCGGATGAACAGGGCGTCGAACTCGGCGATGCGGCCGAAATCCTTGGGAGTGATCAGCTCGGCGTCCAGGCTTTCGCTACGGGCGGCGCGCAAGAAGGCCGCCAGGGCCCGCCGGTTCGACGGTGGCATGGGGTCATCCGGGTCGTGGAGTATGGCCAGATCGTAGCGGCCGCTGCGCTTGCCGCGGGGTTGTTGCCAGCGACGACTCAGATGCTGCTCCAGGGCGCGGAAGAAGGGCTCGCGATGCGCCTTCTCCAGGGTGTTCAGGCCGAAGGTGCGCAGCTTGCCGATGCGCCAGTGATCGCCGCGGCGCAGTTCCACCTTGAGCAGGGGCACGCGGAAGGCCTCGAACAGGCTGCGCGCCAGCGGCCTCAGCTCGGCCGCCTCGCAGTCGCCCAACCAGACGGTCAGATTGAAGCGGCGGATCTCGATCGGCTGCGGGTGCTTGCGCAACAGCTTTTGCACGCACTTGTCCAGGTCCTCGAGTTCCACTGAGCGCCTGAAACGCGGTCGGGCGGGAACACCCGGCCAGTACCGTCGGTCGATCCTGCTTTCGCCGGTGGTTCGACGGGTGCGGTTTGCGAGTTCACCGGAACCCTGTCTATAACGATAGGAGAAAACGATCGATGTGCTCGATATAAACGATTTCACGGATAGGGGCCGTCTCCCGATACTTCGCCCACAGTCATTCTCAAACCTGTCAGGAGTCAAACAAATGAATCTGCAGAACCGCGAAGGCCAAGCCGTCCCGAACGTCACCTTCCGCACCCGCCGCGACCACGAGTGGGTCGATGTCAGCAGCGACGAGGTCTTCAAGGGCAAGACCGTGGTGGTGTTCGCCCTGCCCGGCGCCTTCACCCCGACCTGCTCGTCGACCCACGTGCCGCGCTACAACCAGCTCGCCCCGGCGCTCAAGCGCCACGGCGTCGACGAGATCGTCTGCGTCTCGGTCAACGACGCCTTCGTCATGAACGAGTGGCAGCGCCGAGCAGAAGGCCGACCAACGTCACCTTCCTGCCCGACGGCAACGGCGACTTCAGCCGCGGCATGGGCATGCTGGTGCCGAAGGAGGACCTCGGCTTCGGCGAGCGCTCCTGGCGCTACTCGATGCTGGTGCAAGGACGGCGTGATCGAGAAGATGTTCATCGAGCCGGACGTGCCGGGCGACCCGTTCGAGGTCTCCGACGCCGACACCATGCTCGCCTACATCGCGCCGAACGCCGACAAGCCGCTCGACGTGACCGTCTTCACCCGCGAGGGCTGCCCGTTCTGCGTCCGCGCCAAAGGCATGCTGCGCGACGCCGGCATCCAGTTCGACGAGCTGGTGCTGAACCGCGACTACAGCGAGGTGACGCTGCGCGCGGTCGCCGGCGCGTCCATGGTGCCGCAGGTGTTCATCAACGGTGAACACATCGGCGGTTCGGACGAGCTGGAGGAATACCTCGGCCAGCGAGAGAAGGCCGCGGCCTGATCTCAGACCGAGCACCATGACGAGTGAGTACACGAACCGCGTCTGTCGCGTCGAGCGGTTCGCGCCGACCGTCCTGCTACCGGCAGAGAAACCTCGGCGGGAGATTCCTCCGGATAGACATATTCTGGAGTAGCAACATGAGCACACATTTCGACCTGATCGCCATCGGCGGCGGCAGCGGTGGCCTGGCCGTCGCCGAGAAGGCCGCCCAGTACGGTAAGCGCGTCGCCGTCATCGAGGCCGGCAAGATGGGCGGCACCTGCGTCAACAACGGCTGCGTGCCGAAGAAGGTCATGTGGTACGCGGCCAACCTGGCACACGCGGTCGACGATGCCAACGACTTCGGTATCCCGGCCCAGCGCGGCGCGACCGACTGGCAGAAGCTGGTCGCGGGCCGCCAGGACTACATCGGCAAGATCAACGACTACTGGGACGGCTACGTGGTCGACAGCGGCATCACCCGCATCGACGGGACGTGCGCGCTTCGTCGATGCCACGCACGGTCGAGGTCGAACGGTCGGCGCTACAGCGCCGACCACATCGTCATCGCCACCGGCGGCCGGCCGATCGTGCCGCCGGTGCCGGGCGCCGAGCTCGGCATCACCTCGGACGGCTTCTTCGAGCTGGCCGAGCAGCCGCGCAGGGTCGCGATCATCGGTGCCGGCTACATCGGCGTGGAACTGGCCGGCGTGCTGCGCGCACTCGGTTCGCGAGGTCACCGTGGTCGCGCTCGAGGCGCGCGTGCTCGAGACCTTCGACGACATGATCAGCGAGGTGCTGATGGACGAGATGCGCAAGCAGGGCATCGAGCTGCGCATGAGCTTCCAGGTCGCCGGGCTGGCCGAGACCGGCGCCGGGCATCGCGCTGGACGCCGCGCGACGGTGAGCGCCTGGACGGTTTCGACAGCGTGATCTGGGCGGTCGGCCGTGCGCCGAACACCCGTGAGCTGGACCTCGAGG
Organism: uncultured Gammaproteobacteria bacterium; assembly: GCA_963765415.1. Lineage (GTDB taxonomy): Bacteria > Pseudomonadota > Gammaproteobacteria > Chromatiales > Chromatiaceae > CAVXWS01. The sequence goes on along the minus strand of CAVXWS010000025.1, from coordinate 74,271 downwards.
CGGCCGGCGTCGAGATGCGCGCCAACGGCATCGTGCCGACCGACGAGTACCAGAACACCAATGTGCCCGGCATCTACGCGATCGGCGACATCACCGGGCGCACCCCGCTGACGCCGGTGGCGATCGCCGCCGGCCGGCGCCTGGCCGCCCGCCTGTTCGACGGCCAGCCGGAGAGCAAGGTCGACTACGACAACATCCCGAGCGTGGTGTTCGCCCACCCGCCGATCGGCACGGTCGGACTGACCGAGCCGCAGGCGCGCGAGCGGTACGATCGAGGTCACGGTCTACAAGACCGACTTCACGCCGATGCGACACGCCCTGTCCGCGCACGGCGTCACCACCGCGATGAAGCTGGTCTGCGCCGGCGAGGAGCAGCGAGTCGTCGGCATTCACCTGATCGGCGACAACGTCGACGAGATGCTGCAGGGCTTCGCCGTGGCGGTGAAAATGGGCGCGACCAAGGCGGATTTCGACAACACCATCGCCATCCATCCGATCAGCGCCGAGGAACTGGTAACGATGAAGGTGTCGGAACCCGAGCCGGAGGTGTGCCACGACACCGACAGTGGTGTGGAGTGGCGCGAGGCCAGTTGAGGTTTCGAGCCCGGCTCCACCGTTGCCACGGTATCCCTAACCGCGAAAAAGAGGGGGTCGACGCGATCGACGCGCATCGCTGCGCTCAGTACATCCTATGGCTCGTGTCGTATAGGATGACATGAGTAAAACGAATCGCGTCGCTCGCGTGGCGATAATACCGAGTCCTTGCGGCCGGCTGTATTTGCGGGATCCTGCCACACGATCGACATGCTGCGCCTGCGCCTGCCAGCTGAATCATCGAATCGGTGTCGGCACCTTGAAATTCCCGCATTCACCAGCATGTTTTGGCCATACGTCGCAAACCGAGCGGCCGTTGTAAGCACGCACTATGGAATTCAAGGACTACTATCAGACCCTGGGCCTGAAACGCGATGCCACGCAGGACGAGATCAAGCGGGCATATCGTCGCATGGCGCGCAAGTACCACCCGGACGTCAGCAAGGAGGACAATGCCGAGGCGCATTTCAAGGACGTGCAGGAGGCCTACGAGGTCTTGAAGGACCCGGAAAAGCGCAGCGCCTACGACCAGTTCGGCAAGGACTGGAAGGCCGGTCAGGAGTTTCATCCGCCGCCCGATTACGAGCCGGGTTTCGAGTTCCACGGTGGGGGCTTCACCAACGACGCCGCGTTCAGCGAGTTCTTCGAGTCGCTGTTCGGCCGCTCGCGCGACCACGGCCGCGCCGCAGGCAGCGGTTATCGCGCCCGCGGTCAGGATCAGCACGCGCAGATCCTGGTCGATCTCGAGGACGCCTTCCACGGCGCGGTCAGGTCGCTGACGCTGAGTGCGCCCGAATGGGACGCCAACGGCCATGTGCGTGAGAAGCAGCGCCAACTCAAGGTCAAGATCCCGGTCGGGGTGACCGAGGGTCAGCGAATCCGTCTGGCCGGGCAGGGCAACGCCGGGATCGGCGGCGGGCCGAACGGCGACCTGTACCTGCAGATCAGCTTCCAGCCGCATCGCCTGTATCGGGCGGTCAAGCGCGACATCTATCTCGATCTGCCGATCACACCATGGGAGGCGGCGCTCGGGCGCGCAGTCAAGGTGCCGACCCTGGGCGGCGCGGTCGATCTGCGTGTTCCGGCCGGATCTCAGAGCGGCGCCAAGCTGCGCCTCAAGGGCCGCGGACTTCCCGGCAAGCCGGCCGGCGATCAGTTCGTGGTGCTGAAGATCGTTACCCCAGTGGCGGATTCCCAGGCCTCGAAGGATTTCTACGAGCGTATGGAGAAGGAGCTGCCGCTGAACCCGCGCGCGGCCCTGGAGGTATAACTGGTGGCTGAGGAGCGAGACAGTGTGACCGGCATCGTGATCGACGAGCGGGTCGAGATCACCCTCGGTGAGCTGTGCCGCAGTTGCGGACTGACCGCCGAGCAGGCGATCGAGATGGTCGCCGAGGGCATCCTCGACCCGCGCGGCCGCGAGCCGGTCAGCTGGCGTTTTCGCAGCACGGAACTGGTCCGCATCGAACGCGCCCTGCACCTGCAGCGCGACCTGCGGGTCAACCTGCCCGGGGTCGCACTGGCGCTGGACCTGCTCGAAGAGCTCGAGGAACTGCGGCGGCTGCAGCGGGCTTTTCTGGATTGATCCCGAGCGCCGCTCATCTCGACTACCGGCACAGGTTTCCGGAGTGTAGAACGAGGCCAGGTGTCAGGCGCAGTCTCTGCAAGCTCCTGGAGCGATCGAGGCGGCGCGCACCAGGCGGACCAGGCGGCAGGCCAGGCAGCTGCTGAAAACCTGCAGCAACCAGACCCCCGCGCCGGTCGAGATGATCGCCCAGAAGACGACGTCGATCCACGCCTGATCGATCAGCCCGTCAGTCCCGTAGACGGCATGCGCCATCAGTCCGAATGCCGAGGCGACGCTCAGCGCAATTAACATTGGCAACACTTCTACAGCTCCTCTTTGTCGGGCGCCATCAAGCCGGGCCGGAACTCAGTTGGCCACGCACCGGATTGAGCGACGCCCGTCTTTCAATTCGGATATCGCCGGCCTCATTGCTGACGGCGACACGCGAAGTATCAAAATTCCAGAACATTGTGAATAACTTATATACAAGACTCGTGCCAGGATCCTTACAATTAGAAAAAACAGAGGGTTACGAATCTTTCGGGGCAAGGCTTCGCTCGGTTTTGTCGCAAATACCCGACAGACTGCGCCAAGCTGGGGTTGTGCTGCGGACGTCAGGAATCCGTCGATCTTTGGGTGGAACGCGGCTCACAGACCGAGACTCGGCGGACACGAAGAACCGGCCGACAGATTCTTGGCGATCAGCACGGCCTCGTTCTGAGCCAAGACCTCCCAGTGCCGGGCGGCTTGAATCTTGTCCGGGAAAACCTTCTCCGGATATTAAGCTTGGGGGGAGGGCTGATATTTGTTGGCGGCGCCGAGCTTGGCCCAACCGGAAAGGACGAGAGATTCCTCCAGAGCGGTTAGGGTACCTTCAGCGGTTGAGCTCCTTGCCCGTTTCTCAGGCTGTCTTTCTTGGTGTTTATTGCTCCACGACCTGAGCGCCCGCTCCGGGGAGTTTCGTGCAGGCACGAATTCCGGGCCCAAGAGCCGCACGCAATGGATGTGCTTGGCAGGTGCAGCGCGTCAGGGCGGCGTGGCAGCAACCGGGCAAAACCAAAGGATCAGTAGCGGGCCCTGCGCTCGATGCCAGCGTATCGGCGGTCAAACGGCCAGCTACGGAGACGCGGGACAAAATAGCCCTCCGTTGGGCAGTTTGACGCCTGGCTGATGACGGATTCGCTCGTTAGGCGCGGTGAAGAACTTCGACCGTCACGTCCCCAGGTTTCCTTGACGCGCAACAAATCCGGGGCCCTAAAAACACCGGGTCAGCCAGCAGACGAAAGGCGAGACTCGGCGTCGAATAGTGATGAGCTACTCAGGCAGGTAGCGTTGCTAAAGGCGATCCGGCGATGTTCAAAATCAAACAGCATTTCTTCATTACCTACGTGCTGCTCGCCCCCGCGCTGTCATTGTTGCCTCACGATTCCCAGCCCGCCGACGTCACGCCTGCCGTGACAAGCGTCTATGTTTCTTACTGTACACCCACGTCGGGTGATCCGGCGTGCGTCAACACTCCGGAAATCGGCTTCGACCAAACGGCGTTTGATCTGGAGATGGGCGCCAATACCTTCGTGCTCGATGAGTTCTACAACATCGCCTTCAGCCCCAACATCGTACCCATTCCACCTGCGGTTTGGTTGTTCGGCAGCGCCTTGATGGGCGTGCTGGGGTTGGGGCGTTGCAAGCGCGGATGAGTGCAACACCCCGGGGGACTCGGTGCCGCGCCGATCAGGGTAACTGCTGACGGCCCGGCGCCCGCGCTATCGAGGTCTGTTCCATTCTTAAGGGATTCTCATCGACCTTGAAACGCAGCGTCGAATTACCAGTATCCGTGCACCGAACCGCGTAGAGTGGAGTTATTCAAAAGACCACTCTGCTGGGGCAGTGAGCCTTCACCCCAAGCCCGCCCATTGGTTCGAGACCTACGTACCGCGTGACCAGACGGTCTATGCGCTGGAGACCCTGGCGGCAACAGGTCAGGTCGAGCTCGACCGAGACATTGTCAGCGCGCCGTTGCTGAATACCCGCGAGTTACGACAGACGGTTGACGAGATCGAACGCTTGGGCGCGCGCTATTCGGGATTCCTCCCGGCGCCGGACGCCCGTCACTTGACGGTCAACGAAGAACCGGAAGCGATTGCCCGGGTTGCGCTCGCGTGCCTGCGCAACGGTCTGGCGCGGCAGTTGCGGCTCGGTCGAAGACTCAAGTCGCGGGAGCGCGAACTTCGTAATCTGGATTTGTTGCGCGAGTGCCTCGAGCTCATGGGTGACGAGGCGGACGCCCTGATCGGGTTCGGCCACCGGAGTGAGTTTCTGGAAAAGCGGATCCTGGCTTGTCCCCCGAGCGAGACAGAGGACGCCGAGGAAGCCGACGGCGTCTCGCATATCTATCGGGGTCGCAGCAGCGAGTTCCATGTCATCGTTTGCCTGCCGGAAGGCCGCGAGGCGCTCGAGCTACTGGCTCGATGGCGCCATTGCGAGGAGTTGGAGCTCCCTGCCTGGCTGGTGGGCAATTGGTCGGGACGAGTCGCGCGGATCGCCGATCGCATGGCGGGTCTGGTCGATCAGGTGCAGAGTCTGAAATCCGAACTGCAGACGAATCGGACCGAACCTCGCCTGAGCGCGGCCCTTGATGAAGCGGCGGCCTTGCGTTGGTACCTCGATCATACCTTTACCCTGACCGCCGACCGGCGCTATTGCCATGTCACCGGCTGGACCACGGCGGATAAGCCGGAACTGCTGCAGCAGGCGCTGCGTCGCGCGCGAATCGATGCGGTGCTGCTGTTCCGGCCGGATTATCTCAGTCGTCCGCCGCCGGTCTCGATCAGCCGTTCACGATGGACGCGGCCGTTTCGCCTGTTCGTCAACATGCTTGGGACGCCGGGGCCGGCGGAATTCGATCCGGCTGGGTTGTTGAGCTTCATGGTGCCGGTCTTGTTTGGTCTGATGTTTCCGGATGTCGGTCATGGCCTGGTGATCGCCGTGCTCGGCCTGGTGTTCTCGCGTCGTTACCCGACCCTGAGTTTCCTCGTGCCCTGCGGACTGGCGGCGGCAGGCTTCGGCGTGCTGTTCGGCGAGACATTCGGCTCACATCAAGTAATTCCGGCCTTGTGGCATTACCCGCTCGACCGACCCGAATTGGTGCTACTGGCATCTCTTGGCCTCGGTGCCGGCATCAACCTGTTGGGACTGGCGCTGTCCGGGCTCGAGGCCCACTGGCGCGGCGAGCTGCGCCAGTGGCTGTGGCTGGACGGTGCCGTCCTGCTCCTCTATGTAAGTGCCCTGGCCGGTGTATTCTTGCGCCAGGCTTGGTTTCTGACGGGCTTGGCCACGGGCCTGTATGTCATCGGCCTGTTCGCCACCTGCGACGGCGCTTATCGCGGCTGCCTGCTGCGCGGCCTCGGTCGATTGCTGATGAGCGCGGTGGAGTTGGCGCTCAATACCCTGTCCTTCCTGCGCGTCGGCGCTTTCGCCATCGCCCACGCGGCACTGTCGAAGACCCTTATCGGGCTGACCGGCATGATCGAGACGCCGGCCCTGCAGATCCTGGCCCTGGTGCTGGGTCATGGTCTGATCATCCTGGTCGAGGGCCTGGTGGTGTTCGTCCAGACGACCCGGTTGATCCTGTTCGAGTTCTTCATTCGCTTCCTGCGCGCGGAGGGCCGGCTGTTTCGTCCGCTCGCCGCCCGCCGCAAGACGCCGCAATCCGATGCCGACCGTGAAGCCCGGCCGTGACCGGCGGCGACTGTGGCCGTCCTAGGCCAATTCCAGCGTCTGCCCCGCGGTCGGAACGACGACCCTTGCGCCGAGCCGCTCCTGCAGCCCCTGCGCCAGTGCGGCCAGAGCCGGGTCCTCGCCGTGGACCAGGAAGAACTGAGGTTTGCCGCCGATCCGCCCGGCCCAGTCGAGCAGCTGACTGCGACCGGCGTGGGCCGAGTAGCCGCCGAGGGTGTGGACCTGGGCGCGCACCGCGATCTCGTTGCCGAGGATGCGGACCCGCTCGGCACCGTCGACGATCCTGCGCCCGAGCGTACCGTGGGCCTGAAAACCGACGATCACCAGGTGGGTCTCGCGTCGCCACAGATTGTATTTCAGGTGATGGCGGATGCGACCGCCGGTGCACATGCCGCTGCCGGCGACGATGATCGCCCCGCCGTGGATGCGGTTCAGCGCCATTGAGTCCTCGGTGGTGCGGCTCGGCCGGACGAACTCCAGCACCTCCATCAGCGAGGCCTCGCCGTTGTCGGTCAGGCGATCGATGTCGCTGCGGTTCAGGGCGTGCAGATTGCTCAGGTACAGGGCCGAGACCTCGATCGCCATCGGGCTGTCGAGATAGACCGCCTGCTGCGGCAGGCGGCCGGCGCGGCGCAGCATCGCCAGGTGAAACAGGACCTCCTGGGTTCGGCCGACGGCAAAGGCCGGGATCAGTACATTGCCGCCGGCGCGATGGGCCTCCTGAAGGATCTGCGCCAGCTCTTCCTGGGTATCTTCGATGGGCTTGTGATCGCGATCGCCGTAGGTGCTCTCCATGAGCACCCAATCGGCCGATTCGGGGACCTGCGGGTCGGCCATCAGCAAGGTGTTGGGGTTGCCGATGTCGCCGGAGAAGACCAGCCGCCTGCTCGCGCCCGATTCGCTCAGGGTGAGTTCGACCGTGGCCGAGCCGATGATATGGCCGGCATCGTAGAAGCGCAGGGCGACATCCGGGGCGACCTCGGTCGAATCGTTGAGGTCGACCGCTACGCACTGGCGCAGCGTCCGGTCGACGTCCTCCTGAGTGTAGAGCGGTTCGAGCAGCTCGCGCCCGGCGCGCTGCCGGCGTTTGTTCTCCCACTCGACATCGCGCAGCTGCAGAAAGGCCGCGTCGCGCAACATGATCCGCAACAGGTCGCGGGTCTGGCGGGTGCAGTAGATCGGTCCGCGGTAGCCGTCCTTCACCAGCCGTGGCAGTCGCCCGGAGTGGTCGAGGTGGCCGTGCGACAGCACCACAGCGGTGAGCGAGTCCGGCTGGAACCGAAAGGGCGCCCCGTTGCGCTCCTCGTTCTCGCGGTTGCCCTGGTGCAGACCGCACTCGAGCAGGATGGTCGACTGCCCGGTGTTGAGGAGATGACAGGAGCCGGTGACCTCACCGGCGGCGCCATAGAAGGATAGTCTGGCCATGCCGTATGCCCTCCCGCCTTGGTTGGCATGGATCGCCGCGCGCACGAGCCGCCGGCGGTTATGTTATGAACCCAGCATACGGCCAACGGCCCTGATTTAGAAATGCGCATCGTGGACGCCCTGCGGCAGCAATTCACGTCTTGAACGAGTGGTGTCGGTCAGTTCCTGGCCGTCGATACGTTGCTCCTGAACGAGCCGGAGATGCTGCTGCGACTGGGCGTCCAGGTGCTGTTGATGGTCCCCTCGGCCTTTTTCTCCGGTTCCGAGACCGCCTTGTTGTCACTGTCGCGCCTGGATCTGCAGCGTCTGCGGCGCGAACGCCATCCGCGGGTCGCGATCCTGCAGTCGCTGCTCGATCATCCCCATCCTCTGCGGCAACGAGATCATCCGTGTCGCGGCGGCGACCAATATGACCGGCATCCAGGACCCGCGCATGACCACCATCGCCGGGGTCACGCTGCGCTATCTCGACCGTCTGCCCGAGGTCGGCGAGTCGATCGTCGAATCCGGCTACCGGTTCACGGTCGAAGAGCCGTCCGAAAGCGCCGTGCGCAAGGTCCGGGTCGAACTGGCGGGCCGCCGCTGATCACGGCTCGAAACCAGTTTGGCCCGATACGCTCGAACGGGACTCGCAGGCCGGATTCAACCGCCCTCCCTTGCACCCCTGGCCGCATCTTTGCGACCCTGAGCGCGTGTGTCGCTGTTACCCCCGATAGGTGTCCCGTGCGTTTTCTGAGTCGTATTTTCCCGATCCTGTGGTCAATGGCGCTGCTCGGCGTCCTGTCGGTCGCGCACGCCGCCGCCGACGCGGCGCCGCAAGACCCGGCGCTCAGCGGCGAGTCTCTCGAAACCCTGCTCGGCAGGCTCGAGGACCCGCAGCAGCGCGATGAGTTGATCGCATCCCTGCGCACCCTGTTGCAGCTCGAGCAGCAGAAGGCCGCGGCCGAGCGGGTCAGCGTCAAGACGGCGGCCGCCGAGGCCCTCGAACTGCTGGCGGCCCGGGTCGCCGGGTTGACCGGATCGGCGAGCGCGCTGCTCGACGCCGTCGGGCAGTCGCCGCGCCTGCTGCGGGAGTGGTCGACGACGCTGCGCGATGCCGAGGTTCGGCAGCGCTGGCTGCTGGTCGGGGGGCGCCTGCTGGTCGTGCTGGGGACCGGCTTTCTCGCTGCCGGCGTGGCGAGCTGGCTGACCCGCGGCCTCAAGCGGCGCGTTCAGGGGGCGGCGGAATATGCCGTGACGGCCCGGTTGCTGCGTCTGAGCGCGCAGCTGATCGTCGACCTGCTGCCGATCCTGGTCTTCGCCCTGGTGGCGTACTTAGCCCTGACCCTGGTCGATCCGCGCCAGGAGACGCGCCTGGTGGCGGTGGCGCTGATCAATGCCTCGATCCTGTCGCGTCTGATCCTGGCCGTCTCGGCGTTCCTGCTCGCACCGGAGAGCCCGCAACTGCGACTATGGCGGTTCGACGACGAGACCGCCCAGTACGGCCAGCACTGGGTGCAGCGCCTGTCGGTGATCGCCGTCTACGGCTTCGTCGGGCTGCAGGCCGCGTTGTTGCTCGGACTCGATTTCGGTATCTATCAGACCTTGCTGCGTCTGCTCGGTCTGATCATTCTCGGGCTGTTGCTGGTGCTGATCGCGCAGAATCGAGAAGACGTCGGTCGTGCCATCAGCGGCGGGAGGGAAGACGCGATCGACGAGCCGCGGCGGCTGTCCTCGCTGCGGCGCGGACTGGGGCGGGTCTGGCATCTGGCGGGCGGGCTGTATCTGCTGATCGCCTATGCCATCTGGGCCTTGCAGATCGAAAACGGCGCCCAGTTCGTCCTCAAGGCGACCCTGATGACACTGGCGATCTTCGCCGCCACCCTGCTGTTGCTGCGGGCAACGGATCGCCTGTTCGAACGCGGCCTGTGGCTGTCCGAGGACCTGCGCACCCGTCTGCCCGGCTTGGAGCAGCGCCTCAACCGCTATTTCCCGATGCTGCGCAAGATCATCAAGTTCCTGCTCGTCGGCCTCGCTGCCCTGCTGATCGCCAATGCCTGGGGCGTCGATGCCCTGACCTGGGTCACCGAGGGCTCGGGCCGGGTCCTGGTGGGGGCCCTGCTCAACATCCTGCTGATCCTGCTGGTCGCACTGTTCCTGTGGGAGCTGGCGAGCGGGACGATCGAGCGCTATCTCGCCGCCGTCGACCCGCAGGGCGACACCCGCGCCCGCTCGGCGCGGACGCGCACCCTGCTGACCGTGGCGCGCAACGCCCTGATGGTCGTGCTGATCCTGGTGTCGACCCTGATGGTGCTGTCCGAACTCGGCATCAATATCGCCCCGCTGCTGGCCGGGGCCGGGGTGGTCGGGCTGGCGATCGGCTTCGGTGCGCAGCGCCTGGTGCAGGACGTGATCACCGGCGTGTTCATCCTGTTCCAGGACCTGATGTCGGTCGGCGACGTGGTCAAGCTCGGCGACAAGGCCGGGGTGGTCGAGGCCCTGTCCATCCGCACCGTGCGGCTGCGCGATCTGACCGGTACCGTCCACACCATCCCGTTCAGCAGCATCGAGGGGGTCAGTAACCTGACCCGGGATTTCTCCTTCTACGTCTTCGACCTCGGCGTCGCCTACCGCGAGGACGTCGATGCCGTCATCGCCCTGCTGAAGCGCATCGGCGAGGAGCTGCGCGCCGATGCCGAGATCGGCCCGCTGATCCTGGAGCCACTCGAGGTCTTCGGGCTGGACGCCTTCGGCGACTCGGCGATCATGGTCAAGGGCCGGATCAAGACCCTGCCGATCAAGCAATGGCAGGTCGGCCGGGCCTTCAACCGCCTGGTCAAAAAGCGCTTCGACGAGCACGGGATCGAGATCCCCTTCCCGCATCGCACCCTGTACTTCGGTCGGGACAAGGAAGGTTCGGCGCCGCCGGCCTTCGTCCAGCTGGAGACCCTGCTGCGCGAGGCCGGCGAAGAGCGGGGCGTTCCCGGCTGAACCCGTCTCACAGCCGGCTCTACGAGCGGAACAAGAGGTCCTCCAGCGCGTCGACCCCGATCCGGATCAACCTCGCCGTGGTGAACCCCCAGGGGTCATCGAACCCCGGCCGTCGCGGGTGTTGTGACCCTGGCCTGCGGTACCCGGTCTGTTAGGGTTAGCCGGATGTCGTGGACGCAGAGACGGGAGGTTTTGATGAGGTGCAGATTTTTTCGACCGATGTTGGCGGCGATGAGCCTGTTTATCGCCACAGCCGGTGCAGTTCTGGCGGAGCCGCTCCGGGTGGTCACTCGCGATGTCCCGCCGTTCGCCATCCACGAGGCCGACGGCAGCTGGCGCGGGCTCAGCATCGATCTGTGGCGCCAGATCGCCGGGCAACTCGGCGTCGAAAGCGAGTACCGCGAGGCCGATCTGAAGGCGATGCTGGATGCCATGGCCAACGCTGAGGTCGATGTCGCGGCGGCCGCCCTGACCATCACCAGCGAGCGCGAGGCGCAGATGGATTTCAGTCATCCCTTCCTGTCTTCCGGCCTTGGTATTGCCGTGAACCGTGCCGGCGGCGGGGGTTGGCTGGCGGTTACCGAGCGGTTGTTTTCCGGCCAGTTCCTGAAGGTGATCGCCGCCCTGCTCGGTCTGCTGCTCGCCATCGGCGTACTGGTCTGGTTCCTCGAGCGCCGGCGCAATGCACAGTTCGGCGGCAAGCCGATCGAGGGCATCGGTTCCGGCCTGTGGTGGTCGGCGGTCACCATGACCACGGTCGGTTACGGTGACAAGGCCCCGACGACCTTTGGCGGACGGGCGGTGGCCGTCGTCTGGATGTTCGCCAGCGTGATCATCATCTCGTCCTTCACCGCCGCGATCGCCACGGCGTTGACCGTCGGCGAACTCGGCGGCAAGGTGAAGGGCGAAGAAGACCTCGGCCGGGCCAATCTGGCGACCGTCGCCAACAGCACCAGTGCCGATTATCTCAACTCGCATCGACACCGATTCCGCGCCGTCGCCGACGTCGATCAGGCCTTGCAACTGCTCGTCGACGGCGCCGTCGATGCCGTGGTCTACGACGCGCCGATCCTACGCTACCGGGTCCGCCAGCAGTTCGGTGAACAACTGGCGGTGCTGCCCGGCAGTTTCGAGCGGCAGGACTACGGTTTCGCGCTGCCGAGCGGCAGCCCCTTGCGCGAACCGATCAACCGCGCCTTGCTCGAACGTCTCCAGGACCCTGCCTGGGAGGCGACCCTGTTCGAGTATCTGGGCCAGCGCTGAGCCGATCTCGAATCGACCGCTCGGGGTTCTTGGGACCGCTGCCATGGAACACTGGACCGAGTACACTCGGCTGTTGACCGCCCTGTTGGTGATCGTCGACCCGTTCATGGCGGTGCCTTTTCTCCTCTCGCTGACCCCGGGGTATCGGTCCGAGGATCGGCGTCGGGTGGTGCGGATCGCGACCCTGACGGTCGCCGGGGTGCTGCTGGTCTCGGCACTGAGCGGCGAGACCCTGCTGGCCTGGATGGGCACCAGCCTGGGGTCGTTTCGGGTCGGCGGCGGCATCGTCCTGTTTCTGATGGCGCTCGCCATGCTGCAGGCGGAGGTCGGGCGGATGCGGGCGACCCCGCAGGAGACCGGGGATATCTCGAGTCGCGCCTCGGTGGCGGTCGTACCGCTGGCGATCCCTTTGCTCGCCGGCCCGGGGGCGATCAGCACGGTGATCATCGGCATGCACCGCTCCAGCGCCCCCTTCCACTGGTTGGGGGTGATCGGCGTCATTGTGCTGGTCTGCCTGCTGCTCTGGCTGGTGCTGCGTTCCGCCGAGCCGATCGCCCGGCGCCTGGGCGACACCGGTCTGAATATCCTCAACCGGGTGTTCGGCCTGATCCTGACGGCGATCGCGGTCGAGGTGATCGCCAATGGTCTGCGCCAGTTGTTCCCCGTATTGGCGGGTTCCTGATGGGTGAAGGTCCTGTAGCGCCGTGCGCGAGGAGGTCATGATGTCATTGCGACTGCGATGGATCCTGCTGCTTTGTCTGGTTCTGCCCCGTGTGTCGGCCGAGCCGACTATCGCCGGCTGGGTAGAGCAAGTGCGGCTCATGGAGGCCGGTATCGATGTCCACGCCAAGCTCGACAGCGGCGCCGACCATTCGTCTTTGCATGCCGCCGGTGTGCAAGAGTTCGAGCGCGACGGCCGACGCTGGGTGCGCTTTACCCTGCGCAATCGCGAGGGTGAGCAGGTCGAGATCGAGCGGCCGGTGGTTCGGGTCGCGCGCATCAAGCGTCGGGCCGCCGGCGAGCAGGGCGCGGGCGGCAGCAGCGACCAGGGCCCTGGCCGCCGCGCCGATCACCTGCGCCCGGTGATCGAACTGACGCTGTGCGTCGGAGGGCTGGCGCGCCAGGTCGAGGTCAATCTGGCCGACCGCGGTAAGTTCAAGTTTCCACTGCTGATCGGTCGCAGCTTCCTCAGCCAGGGCGTACTGATCGATTCCGCGTCCAGTTACAGGGCGCCGCCGAGTTGTGAGCTTCCTCGCCATGAATAACCGCCATCTCTATCTGCTCGCCGGCCTGTTGGCCGCACTCGGCCTGGGCCTGTTCGCCTACAAGGCCTGGGTGCTGGGTTTTCCGCTGACCGAGCGCGCGACGGCCGATCGCTGGGACGTCGAGGCGCGGGTCAGTTTCGAGGGCCGTGGCGAGCCGGCGCGCATCGAGCTGGGCCTTCCGCGGCGTTCGCCGGGGCTGGCGGTGCAGGAGGAGCAGTTCATCTCGCGCGGATTCGGGCTGAGCACCCGCACCACCGGGCCCGCCCGCATCGCGGTCTGGACCCGGCGTCAGGTCACCGGGCCGCAGACCCTGTACTATCGCGCGGTGGTGCAGAGCGCCAAGGCGCCGGCCACGTCGTCCGGTACGGCGGTCACACCACCGGCGCCGCTGGCGATCCACTGGATCGACGCGCAGCTGACCGCGGCCGGGGAACTGCTGGACCTGGCCAAGGTCCGGTCCTCGGACCTGAACAGCCAAGTGGTTCAGCTGCTGCAGCTGACTCAGGGGACGAGTGACCACGAGGCGACCCAGGTTCTGTTGGCGCCAAGCGCCGGCCCGGTGGAACGGCTGCAGGTGGTCGCCCGGCTGTTGGCGCTGGACGGTATCGCCGCGCGTGTGGTGCACGGCATCCGTTTGGGCGAATCGGCGCTGCAGATCCGTCCGCAACCCTGGCTGCGGCTGTACGTCGACGAGGCCTGGCGCGGCTACGATCCGATCACCGGTGAGCCCGGCATGCCCGAGCACTTCCTGCTGCTCGGTGCCGGCGACCAACCCATGCTGGCGCCCGAGGGCGTCGCCAACCCGCGCGTGGTCTGGTCCGCACGGGGTCTCCAGGAACCGGCCCTGGATCAGGCCGTCGCCCAATCGCGCCAGTGGAGCAGCGCCCTGATCGACTATTCCCTGCTGGCGCTGCCGATCGAGACCCAGCAGGTCTACCGCGTCTTGCTGATGATCCCGCTCGGGGCCCTGCTGCTGGTCATCCTGCGCAACATGGTCGGGGTGCGCACCTTCGGCACCTTCATGCCGGTGTTGATTGCTCTGGCCTTCCGCGAGACCCAGCTGGTCTGGGGCATGGTCCTGTTCACGATGCTGGTCGGTCTGGGGTTGGCGGTGCGCTTCTATCTGGAGCACCTGCGCCTGCTGGTGGTGCCGCGACTGGCGGCGGTGTTGACTATCGTGGTCATTCTGATGGCCCTGATCAGCATCGTCAGCCACAAGCTGGATCTGCAGCGCGGCCTGTCGGTGGCCCTGTTCCCGATGGTGATTATCGCCATGACCATCGAACGCATGTCCATCGTCTGGGACGAGCGCGGCGCGCAGGAGGCGCTGAGCCAGGGCCTGGGCAGCCTGCTGACCGCGGTGGCGGCCTATCTGGTGATGTTCAATCCGATCGCCGAGCACCTGGCGTTTACCTTTCCCGAGCTGCTGTTGGTGGTGCTCGCGCTGAGCCTGCTGCTCGGCCGTTACTCCGGCTATCGGCTGCTCGAGCTCGGCCGTTTCCGGGCCCTGGCGCAGCCGCTGCGGCGATGAACTGGTGGCAGACCTGGCGCGCGCTGCGTGCCGCCGGAGTGCTGGGCCTGAACGGGCGCAACGCCAACTACACGCTGATGCACAACCGGCGCAGCCTGTATCCGCTGGTCGACGACAAGCTAAAGACCAAGCGCCTGGCGCTCGCCGCCGGCATCGCCGTACCGGAGCTGTACGGGGTGATCGAGATCGAACACCAGATCCGCGAACTGCCGGCGCTGCTCGGCAAGCACGCGAGCTTTGTCGTCAAACCGGCCGAGGGTTCCGGCGGTGACGGCATCCTGGTGATCGACGGTCGCAGCAAGGGCCTGTACCGCAAGGCCAACGGCCAGCTGATCGACGAGCAGAGCCTGGAGCACCATGTCTCGAACATCCTCGCCGGGCTCTTCAGTCTCGGCGGGCACCCGGACAAGGCCCTGATCGAGTACCGCGTGCAATTCGATCCGGTGTTCAGCGCCGTCGCCTTCCAAGGCGTGCCGGACATCCGCATCGTCGTGTTTCGCGGCGTGCCGGTGATGGCCATGGTGCGCCTGCCGACCCGAATGTCCGACGGCAAGGCCAATCTGCACCAGGGGGCGATAGGGGCGGGGATCGATCTCGGCACCGGGCGGACCTTGAGCGGAGTGTGGCGCAACGCGGTCCTCGATGAACACCCGGACACCGGCGAGTCGGTGGTCGGGGTGCAGATCCCGCACTGGCAGCGGCTGCTGGAGATCGCCGCGCGCTGCTGGGAGTTGACCGGGCTGGGCTACGTCGGGGTCGATCTGGTACTCGACGCTCAGCTTGGACCGCTGGTGCTGGAGCTCAACGCCCGCCCCGGGCTGAACATCCAGATCGCCAACCGCGCCGGGCTGCTGCCGCGGCTGCACCGGGTCGAGCAGCAGGATCTGGCCGCCGCCCCGGTCCAGCGGCGAATTGAGTTCGCCCGTCAGGCCTTTGCTGTTGGATAATCGGCCTCGCGTTTCGTCAATTTCTGGATGGCCATGATCGAACTGCTGCTGGATCCCAACGCCTGGATCGCCCTGTTGACCCTCACCGTGCTCGAGATCGTACTCGGCATCGACAACATCATCTTCATCGCCCTGATGGCCAGCCGTCTGCCCGAGGCGCAGCGCGAGCGCGCCCGGCGACTTGGACTGGGCGCGGCCCTGGTGACGCGCATCCTGCTGCTGTTGTCCATCACCTGGGTGATGCGCCTGACCCAGCCCTGGTTCCACGTCTTCGAACACCCGGTCTCCGGCCGTGACCTGATTCTGCTCGGTGGTGGACTGTTCCTGATCGCCAAGGCCTCGCTGGAGATCCACGATTCGCTCGAAGGCCCGGAGACCCACGAAGGCCCGGGCAAGGCCTCGGCCGCCTTCTGGGGCGTGGTGGCGCAGATCGGGGTGATCGACATCATCTTTTCGCTCGACTCGGTGATCACCGCGGTCGGCCTGGCCGAGCAGGTCGAGGTGATGATCGCGGCGATCGTCATCGCCATCGGCGTCATGCTCTGGGCGGCGCGGCCGATCGGTGATTTCGTCGAACGCCACCCGACGGTGAAGATGCTGGCGCTCAGCTTCCTGGTCCTGATCGGCACCGCGCTGACCGCCGAGGGCCTGGGCTTCCACATCCCCAAGGGTTATCTGTACTTCGCCATCGCATTCTCGCTGGCGGTCGAGATGCTCAACCTGCGGCTGCGCCGGCGGCGGGTCACCGCACCCGTGCACCTGCGCGGGCCGCGCGAGGCAAAGTAAGCGCCGGGCACTCACGGGCAAGTGACCGTCCGCAGACCCAAGGACAAGCCGCAGGTACCCTTGATGGCGTATCCACGTCCGTTCCCGACCGCTCTTCTCTGTGTCGTTCTCCTGTTCGGCGCCGCGGGGTTCTTCCCGGCCTCGGCCGAGCAGGCCGTCTTGGCGGGCCGGTTGCAGCAGACGCTGGGCACGGCGGGGGAGCGGCCGGCCCCGGTCGTCGGGGGAGAAGGGATCCGCGCCTGGGTCGCGCTGCGGCGCTTCTATGCTGAGCGCGCCTACCGTCCGGCCTGGAGCGGGCCGGAGGCGGCACCTTTGCTCGAGCAACTGGCTGTCGCCGTCGATCAGGTCGCCGCCCACGGGCTCGACCCGACCGACTATCATGCCGCGGCCCTGGGCCGCTCTTCGAGCGAGCGGGACGCCCTGGCCACGGAGTTGCTCGCCACCGATACCTATCTGACGCTCGCTGCGCATCTGATCGGCGGGCGGCTCGACCCGGTCTCGATCGAGCCGGACTGGACCGCCAGCCGGCGCGAGCGCGACCTGGTCCGCCACCTGGAGCGGGCCCTGGCCGAGCGGCGCATCGAGGCCAGTCTTGCCGAGTTGGCCCCCAGGGACCCCGGCTATGCGGTGCTCAAGGAGGCGCTGGCGATGTACCGGCAGGCCGCCCGCGAAGGCGGCTGGCAGCCGATCGAGGCCGGGCCGGCGCTCAAGCTCGGTAATACCGGGCCGCGGGTTGCGGCCCTGCGCGAGCGATTGCGGGCAACCGGTCTGCTGGCCGCCGGCGGCGAACCCTTGCAGCGCTTCGATACCGAGCTCGAGAGCGCGGTGGCCGCCTTTCAGCGGCGCATCGGGATCGAGGCCGACGGCGTGGTCGGGGCCGTCACACTGCGCGAGCTGAACAAACGACCGGCCGATCGCATCGATCAGATCCGGGTCAACATGGAGCGATGGCGCTGGTTGCCGGAGGACCTCGGCGAGCGCCACGTGCGGGTCAATATCGCCGACTTTCGCCTCGAGACCCGCGAGCAGGGCAAGATCGTGCGCGGTTACGACGTGATCGTCGGTCGTACCTATCGTCAGACCCCGGTGTTCTCTGACCGGATCGCCTACCTGGTGCTCAACCCCTGGTGGGAGACCCCGCCGAGCCTCGCCCGCCAGGACAAGCTGCCGGCGTTCAAGAAGGATCCGGCCTCGGTCGAGCGCCTCGGCTTCGAGGTGCTGGACCGCCGCGGCGGCCTGGTCGACCCTGGCAGTATCCGTTGGGCCGAGTACAGCGTCGGAGATTTTCCCTTCCGCCTGCGCCAGCGCCCGGGGCCGCTCAACGCCCTGGGACAGGTCAAGCTGATGTTTCCCAACAAGCACAATGTCTATCTGCACGACACGCCCTCGCGCGAGCTGTTCTCGCGCACGGAACGGGCCTTCTCCTCGGGCTGCGTGCGGGTGTCGGACGCGCTCGGGTTGAGCGAATGGGTGCTGGCGCAGACTTCGGGCTGGTCGCGGGCGAAGATCGACGCCGAGCTCGCCACCGGACGCGAGACCCGGGTGAATCTCGCGGTCAAAGTGCCGGTGCACATCCTGTATCTCACCGCCGTGTCCGAGCCCGATGGCGGGCTGCGGCTGATCAACGACATCTATGCGCGTGATGCCCGGTTGGTCGCCGCACTCGGACTCGCCGCACCGGCCCCGGGGGGCCGGATGAAATGACCGCATCGGTGCGCGGACCGGGCCTGCTCGCCCTGTGGCTGAGTCTGTGTCTGGCGGCCAACGCCCCGGCCGTGGCGGGCGAGGCCTTTGATCCGGGCGAACTCGGCTTCCGCGTCGAGGTCAAGGGGCTCGAGCTGCGCCATCGGGAGTTCGCTCTATTCGTGCTGCCGGGCGAGCGGATCGAACTGCGTTCGGCGACCCGGCTGCGACTCGAGGCCGCCGGCGGCCGGCATCAGACCAGCCGTGACGGCTGGGTCTGGACCGCGCCGGCCGAGGTCGGTCTGTATCCGCTCGTGCTGAGCAGCGGCAAGGAGCGCATGAAGCTGAACGTCTTTGTCCTGCGCCCGGCCAGCGAGGTCAGGGACGGCATGCTCGGGGACTACCTGATCGGTGAATATTCCAAGAACCCGTTTCGCGGATTGCTGGTTTACCGGGCCCCCGAGGGCTTCGTCGAGGTGACGCCGGAACTGGCCGGGACCCGGGTCTCGCCGCACTTCACCCTGGGGCAATTCCTTTGCAAGCAGGCGTCGGGCTGGCCCAAATATCTGGTGCTGCGCCCCGAGCTGTTGCTCAAGTTGGAGCGGGTGCTGGGGCGGGTCAACCAAGCGGGCATCCGGACCGATTCGTTCGAGGTCATGAGCGGCTATCGCACCCCCTGGTATAACCGGGCCATCGGAAATCGCACCAGCTCCTCACGCCACCTCTACGGCGGCGCCGCCGACATCTTCATCGACGTCGCCCCGCGCGACGGGGTGATGGACGATCTCAACGGCGACGGCCGGATCAGCAAGGCCGATGCCGACCATCTGTACGACCTGTTCGAGAGCTGGAGCACCGCCTCGTGGTGGCAGAGGTTGACGGGCGGACTTGCCGCCTACAAGGCGAACGCCGCACACGGCCCGTTTGTTCATCTCGATGCCCGGGGCTACCGGGCGAGATGGGGAAGGTGAGTAAACTACAATTTCGGCGTTACAGCATCGATCACGCTCGACGACGCTGTGCGCGGAGTGTTCCCGAGTGTTTCCATGGTTTCGAGCAACCCGGGATGGGCGTCGAATCCCGTGTTGCCTGGATTCGCTACCCCTGGTTTGACGCGTGAGGACGGAGATAATCGATGAAGCGCTACTTGGTTCCGGCACTGATCTCATTACTGGCGCTCGGCAACGCGCAGGCGGCCAGTCCGGGATACCAACCGATGGACAACCCGATCGGCCCCGGCAGTTGGTGGTGGGACAGCGCCTGGTGGGACGAGGGCCGGATACCGGCGCCGAGCAATCACCCGGTCGTCGTCCGTTGGATCGAGTATGAGAACGACGAGATCAAAGTGCCGGCGATGATCGCTCGCCCCGCCGATGAACAAGCCTATCCGGCCGTGCTCTATCAGCACGGCCGCCGTGGCCTGGATCAGTTGATCCAGGCGCAGGTCGAGCGACTGGCGGCGCGTGGTTTCGTGGTGCTGGCGCCGGACGTGTTCAGTGGTCGTTTCATCGAGCCACTGCCTATCGAGCATGACTATGCCGTCGAGACCGACACGGCGGCTGGCGTCGACGTCCTGCTGGCGCTGCCGGGTGTGAGCACCCGCCGGGCCTGCATTGCCTCGCAAACCCGGGGCGGTTACCTGGCCTTGAAGGCCGTGACCGCCCACGGCCGGCAGAAGGACGGCATCGCCTGTTACGTCTCCTGGTATCCGCACCTGCAGGATCCCAATGCCCCGGAGCCGATGCAGGTCTACCGCTACGCGACCGAGGTCGATCAATTGGGAATCCCCGTCCTGATCTTTATCGGTGATCAGGAGCAATACCAGCGCCGTCGTTCCATCGAGACCGCGGTCCGGTCTCTGCGGGCGGCCGGCAAGGACGCCAGGCTGGTGGTCTACCCGGGCGTCGGACGCGGGTTCGATTTCCGGCCGCCGCATGTGCGGACCTTTGCCGACGACCTGGCCGCTCGGGACGCCTTGTCGCAGGCGGCTCGATTCATTCGGGATGAGCTCGCCGAATACGTCAGGTAGGTCTAGTCTCTCCTTCTCGCCGGGTGCGATGGCCAACCGCGGTCATGAGGTCGAGCAGCGATGGGACATGCCCCGGATCGGGGGTGCGGGCTCCACCCTGGAGCGTCAATGTCGTCGAATCCGCCCATAGGATGTGGAGACGCAGGAACCGCATCGATCGAGTCAATTTTGAATATCGGCGCGCGATCGATGCGGTTCGTGTTACTCACCGCCCTATGTGCTGAGCCGGCCAGGTCTCCAACATTGGGGAAGCGGCGCCCTCGCCGCGGCGGTGCCGAGTCCAACGCGACATCGGAGGGGGCACCTTCTCTCCCACCCACCTCACCGGCCGAAGCGATGCTCCTCCAGTCGCCAGTCGCGCCGACCGGCGTGCAGCACCAGACAGGACGGTCCGCCGAAGGTGCGACTGCGCCCGGCTGCGCCGGGATTGAGCACCCAGGGTGTGGCCTCCAGATCGCAGTTCAAGCGATGGCTGTGGCCGTACAGGATTGCCCGCGCCTGCGGATGGCGCTGACGCAGCTTGGTATGACGGACCGCGACCGGATTGACCCGGTGACCGTGTTCGATGCACAGGACGCCGCCGGGCAGTTCCAGTTCGGCCGTGGTCGGCAGATCCTGCAGCAGCGCGCGATCGGTCGCCGGCCATTTGCTCGCGACGTCGTTGTTGCCGAGGACCGCGACGATCTTGCCGCTGCGTGGTTCCAGACCCCGCAGCACCGCGGCATTGCCGATGTCGCCGGCGTGTACCGCGATGTCACAACCGCGCACCAGTTCGGCGATCGGATCGGCCAGCGCGCCGTGGGTGTCGGACAGGAGGCAGACGAGTAGGGTCAACGGTTTGTTAGGGGTTGCGGGTGGGGTTGGTCATTGGCTTCGATGGCGTTTGGGGATCGAATGTTCTTTCTTGGGCGTTGCTCTTGGGTTCTCCCTGCTGAGTCTCGCGGAGTTTTCTTGAAGGGTCTTGTGCCGCTTCGCGGCGGTTGTTTTTGACGGGGCTTGTCGCGCCTGATAAATCCGCCGCGAAGCGGCACAAAATCACCCCGGTTCGCGCACAAGCGTATCGCCGAAGCGATTCCCTACGGCACCAACACCAACTTCCCCCGCACATGCCCCGCCTCGACCTTGCGATGCGCCTCGGCCGCATGTTCCAGCGGGAAGCTGCCGCCGATCTGGATCCGCAACCGGTCCTCGTCCATCCAGGCGCCGCACACGCGCAGTATCTCGCCCTGATGGGCGCGGGCCTCGGGCAGGTCGCGCAGCGCCGGGGTCAGCATCAGGGTGAAGGCGATGCTCAGGTTGCGCACCCTGGCCTCGCTGAGATCGACCCCGGAGCCCGGATCGAGAACGGTCACCAGGGTGCCGTAGTGGGCGACCGCCGGGATGCTTTGTTCGAACACCGCCGGGCCGACGGTATCGAACACCAGATCGGCGCCGCGTCCCTCGGTCAGCTCGTTGACCGCCTCGACCAGATCCTGATCTTGATAATCGATCACCGTGTCGGCGCCGAGTGAGCGGACGAACTCGAGTTTGTTGCGGCTGGCGGTGGCGATCACCTTGGCCCCGCGGATCTTGGCCATCTGCACCGCGACATGGCCGACCCCGCCGCCGCCGGCATGGATCAGCACGATCTGATCTTCCTGCAGTCGGCCGCGGTCGAACAGCGCCTCCCACGCGGTGATCAGCACCAGCGGCGCGGCCCCGGCGTGCTCGAAGTCGACGCTGGCCGGCATGTGTTCGGCGAAGTCCTCGTCGAGCACGGCGAACTCGGCGTAGTTGCCCGGTTCGCGTCCCAGGCCGCCGTGACAGAACCAGACCCGGTCACCGACTTCGAATCGACTGGCCGCTGCGCCCAGTTCAATCACCTCGCCGGCGCCGTCGCAGCCCAGGATGGCCGGCGGCTCGGCGCCGAAGAACAGCCCGTGGCCGCGCAGCTTGGTGTCGACCGGGTTGACGCCGGCGGCGCGCAGCCGGACCTTGATCTGCCCGGGCGCACGGATCTGCGGTTCGGGCAGCGAGCTCAGGTGCAGCACCTCGGGTTCGCCGGTTTGGGTCATCAGCACCGCTCTCATGTTCGTGTCTCCTCCGTGCTCACAGGGGCGATCAACAGATACAGGATCCAGGAAAACCAGGAAAAGAACAGGACCAGGAAGATCCAGAAAAACTTCTCGAATCCCGAGGTTCTTTCCGACAGCGCAATCAGGATAATGGGCGCCAGCCATAAAAGAGCCAGTAAAACCAGGGTACCGATCCCCAGGCCAAGCAAAATCTCCATTGCCAGTCCCTCTACTTTGTTTGTATCGGATTGGAGGACGGGCCCCAATGTAACCCGTGTCCGCGATCCGTGACGACCCTTGATCGAAAACTGAAGATTCATCAGGCGCAGCTGCGAGACTGTCGCGCCTGTGCGCGCATGATCGGCCCGGTCGTCACCGGCCAGCCCTTGGCCTCGTCCGTACTGCTGGTCGGCCAGGCGCCGGGCGAGCGCGAAGGGGAACTCGGCCGCCCGTTCGCCTGGACCGCCGGCAAGACTTTGTTCAAATGGTTCGAATCGATCGGTCTCGATGAGCAGACCTTTCGGCAACGGGTTTACATGGCGGCAGTCTGTCGCTGCTTTCCCGGCAAGCAGGCGCGCGGCGGCGACCGGGTGCCGGATACGGAGGAGATCGACAACTGCCGCCGTTGGCTGGATGCCGAGCTGCAGCTGCTTCGCCCGCGTCTGATGATCCCGGTCGGCAAGCTGGCCATCACCCAGTTCCTCGCCGTCGACAAGCTCAAGGACGTGATCGGCCGACAGTATCGGCTCGAACGCGGGGGCGTCGAATTCGACTGCATTCCGCTGCCGCATCCCTCTGGTGCCTCGACCTGGCATCGTATGGAGCCGGGCAAGACCCTGTTGGTTCAGGCTTTGACTATGCTTGTCGAACATCCGAGTTGGCAGGCGATACGAGACGCTTGAGCCGCCGTCGATTCGAACCGAGTTTCTCCCATCATTCAGTCCAGGAGTGTGTCGAATGAAAGCTTTGTCTATCGGTCTGTTTGTACTGTTTGCCCTGGCCTCGCCGGTACAGGCCGAGGTCCAGTCCCGGGTGGTCGATTATCAGGACGGCGGCGTCAAGCTGACCGGCCATCTGTACTGGGACGACGCCATCGACGGCAAGCGCCCCGGCGTGCTGGTGATGCACGAGTGGTGGGGGCTGAACGACTACGTCAAAGAACGCGCACAGCTGCTGGCGGAGCTTGGCTTCGTTGCCTTTGCCGCGGACATGTACGGCGGCAACAAGGTTACCGACCATGCCGGCGACGCCAGCGGCTGGATGAAGCAGATCACCGCCAATGTCGATGGCTGGCAGCAGCGGGCGCTGCTCGGTCTGGCGCAACTCAAGGCCGATGCATTGGTCGATGCCGAGCGTATGGCCGCGATCGGTTACTGCTTCGGCGGCGCCACCGTGATGCAACTGGCCTACACCGGCGCCGATCTCGACGGCGTGGTCAGCTTCCATGGCTCGCTGCCGCCGGCGGCCCCGGAGCAGGCCGCCAGGGTCAAGGCCCGGGTGCTGGTGGCGCACGGTGATGCCGATGCCTTCGTCCCGGCCGAACGGATCACCGAGTTCAAGCAGGCCCTGAGCGAGGCCGGCGTCGACTGGGAGATGGATGTCTACGGCGGCGCCCGGCATGCCTTCACCAATCCCGGGGCCGACAGTCACGGTATGGCCAATCTGAAATACGACCCGATCGCCGACCGGCGATCCTGGGCGCGGATGCAGAACTTCTTTGCCGAGATCTTTACCGACTGAGTGGGGCCCCAGTCCGCATATTGCATGCGGGCTGGGTTCAAACCTCGTCGGCGAGCGACTCAATCAGCTCCAGCATCGGCCCGCAGTCTGTGTAGTCGACCGGGATCCGCCAACGCGATCGCGCGACTTCCAGCACCAGCGACGGGAAGCTGTGTGCCCCCAGAGTGCGGGCCTGGTCGATCTCGCTCTGCAACTCGCGCGCGGTGGCGGGATCGGCAAGGGCCTGAGCGAAGGCATCGATTTTCAGTCCCAGTTCGCCGGCCAGTCGAATCAGGGTATCGTCGTCGGAGGGGTTGAGCGCCTGGGTGTAATAGGCGCGTTGGATCGCCTCGGTCATGCCTGTGTCGTACTCTGGGCCCTGCGCCCGTGCGGCGATCACCGCGCGGCAGGCCGGGTAGGTCGCCCGTCTTGGCGCACAGTCGCTCCAGAAGGCGAAGTTGAACTCGGTGCCCGGGATGCGTTTCTGAATGCGCCGCCAGGTCGCCTGCAGTTGCTCGCGCAGCGCCGCGGGCATGGGCTCGTCGGTGTCCGGCGCCAGCCCGCCGAGCAGGCGCCGGATTTCGACAGGCGCCGGCAGACGTCTTGACAGCTCCCGTAAGACCGGCGCGAATCCCCAGCACCAGCTGCACATGGGGTCGTGGACGTAGTAGAGAATCTTGGACAAACCGGTTCACCTCGCGTATCGATTCGAGCATAGGATGCCGCTGAGCGCAGCGATGCGCATCGGTGGTGAGCGATGCGGTTCAATCTACTTACCTATAGGTGCTTCCGGCCGTGGATGTCCAACCCGCATGTTGCATGAGGGGATCGAGCAGCGACTCGATCTCGGGCTTGGTCAGCACGGGGGCGATCATGGCTCGCACCGCTAAGCCGGCCCCGCGTCCCCTTTGTGAGTGCTTACTCATTGGTCTCGGCCCTTTTTACAGGGACCGGCCCTGAGGCACGGCGCACGCTAGAATGAGGGTCCGGTAAGTGGCGGCCCTTCGGTCGTCTGGCGGGGATCGGGGAGTCGGGTCGGTATGCATGACCAAGATCAGTTGTTTCGTTTCACCTTCGAGCAACTCGGTGTGCGCGGCGAGCTGGTGCAACTGGCGGCGAGCTGGCGCGCCGTTGTCGATCGGCACGATTATCCGCCGCCGGTGGGAAAACAACTCGGCCAGGCCCTGGCCTCGGTGTTGTTATTGTCCGGCACTATCAAATTCAAAGGCTCGCTGATCCTGCAGATCCACGGGGATGGTCCGCTCGGCACCCTGGTCGCCCAGGCGACCAACGAACGTACGCTGCGGGGTATGGCGCATTGGCGTGCTGAAGTCCCCGACGCCGAACTGGCCGAGGTATTCGGCAGCGGCCGACTGGTGCTGAGCGCCGACCGGGGCAGCGAACGTTATCAGGGCGTGGTCGGCCTGAGCGGGGCGAATCTCGCCAGCGCCTTGGAGGGTTATTTCCAGCAGTCCGAGCAGATCGCCACCCGATTGTTTCTGGCCACCGACGGCGAGCGCGCCGCCGGCCTGCTGCTGCAACGCATGCCCAGTGAACACGGCGCCGATGAGGACTGGAACCGGATCGGCATCCTGGCCGAAACCGTCACCGACGCCGAGTTGCTGGGTCTGCCCGCGGTGGAACTGCTGCGTCGGCTGTTTCACGAGGAGCGAGTGCGGCTCTACGAGCCCGAGCCGGTCGCTTTTCGCTGTCAGTGCTCGGCCGAGCGGATCGAGTCGGCCCTGCGTGCCATGGGTCGGGTCGAGGTCGATGACATCATCGCCGAGCAGGGTGAAGTGCTGGCGCACTGTGAGTTCTGCAATCGCGAGTATCGGTTCGATCGGGTGGATGCCGAGCACCTGTTTGCCGCGGGTGCCATGCCGATCGACCCGGATACGCGGCACTGAGTGTCTCGGCTCTTGGGTAGGGTTAGGACCGTAACCCAACCTGCATACGACCTTGCGCCTCGGAAGCGAAAAGGCCGTTGGCGCCTGTCCCGGCCCGAACCCCGATGGGTGCCAACCGATATCGCCGCGAACGCCGGACTCAGGTCGGAGCCGACGACGAAGGACAGCTCACTCCGGTGCCACCCAGGCCACAGTAACCACTCGGGTTCTTTGCCAGATATTGCTGGTGGTAGGCCTCGGCGTAGTAGAACTCCGGCGCCGTCAGCACTTCGGTCGTGATCGCCTGGTATCCCCGGCCGCGCAGGGCGGCCTGGTAGCGCTCAAGACTGGCTTTTGCGGCTTGCTCCTGTTCCTCGCCGTACACATAGATGCCCGAGCGGTACTGGGTGCCGACATCGTTGCCCTGGCGCATACCCTGGCTCGGGTCGTGCGCCTCCCAGAAGGTCTGGAGCAGTTCCTCGTAGCCGACCTTGGCCGGGTCGAACACCACCAGCACCACCTCGTTGTGCCCGGTCATGCCGCTGCAGACCTCGTCGTAGCTGGGGTTGGGGGTGTGGCCCGCGGCATAGCCGACGGCCGTGGTGTAGACCCCGTCGAGCTGCCAGAACTTGCGCTCCGCGCCCCAGAAACAGCCCAGGCCGAACACCGCCTGGTGCAGGTGTTCCGGAAAGGGCGGCTTCAGCGGCGTGCCGAGGGTGAAGTGTTTTTCCGGCACCGGCATGGCCTCGGCCCGGCCGGGCAGGGCCTCGTCGGTCGAGGGCATCAGGGTCTTACGTTGCTTCCAGAGCATGGCGGACTCTCCCCTAGGTCGTCGCCCGAAGTCTAGCGGTTGCCGGGCACCGTACCAGCACTGTGAAATCTGGGGAGATTCGGAGTGACGACACAGGTTCAGGTCTGGGACTGCTGATGGGTCCGATAGGTCTGCAGCGCGTCCCGGAACACCTGCAGGGCCGATCGCAGAAACAGAATGGCGATCCCCAGGCCGACCATGACGTCCGGCCAGTGCGAGGCCGACAGCCACACCCCGAGCGCGGCGAACAGCACCGCGACGTTGGAGATGATGTCGTTGCGCGAACACAGCCAGACCGAGCGCATGTTGACGTCCTCGCCGCGGTGCTGCCAGAGCAGTGCCAAGCAGCTTGCGTTGGCGGTCAGGGCGAGCAGTCCGATCAGGCCCATCGTCTCGTACACCGGGGTCTCGGGCGAGATCAGCCGATAGATCGCCTGACCGAGCACGAACAGGCCGAAGGCCGCCATGATGCCGCCCTTGAGCAGGGCTGCGCCCGACTTCCAGGCGTCGTTGCGTGCCACCACGTAGAGGCTGAAGGTATAGGCCAGCGCGTCGCCGAGCATGTCGAGCGAGTCGGCCAGCAGGGCGGTCGAGTCGGCCAGCAGCCCGGCGGTGATCTCGACGGCGAACATGACGGCATTGATCGCCAGGACCATCTTCAGCGTCGCCGACTGGCGCTGGCGCAGCTTCTCGACTTCACAGGCGGCGTTGGTGCAGCAATCGGCCATGGGCAGGATCGGGACGAGTCTCGCGGTATGAGGGATAGTTTAACCCCGGCGTACGGACTCGCAACGGCCGTCGTCGTGCGCATTTTGATGCCGTGCGGTCCGCATCGGGGGCTGGCTCGGGCAGTCCCTATGGGAGTGAACAGGCGGTGACGAGGCTGTATAGTTTCGACGCTCAATACGCATGCGCTCATCCCATGAAACTGCTGATTCGCAATCTTGCCCGTACGACCACCGAGGCCGAGCTTCGGGCCATATTCGAGCGCCATGGGGTCGTGCAGTCCTGCACCCTGGTGCTTGACGCAAAGACCCGAAGCTCCAAGGGTTTCGGCTTCGTGGAAATGCCCAAGCCGGGTGATGCCAAGGCGGCGATGAAGGTTCTCAACGGCATGGATCTGGACGGTCGCAGGATCCGGGTCAAGAAGGCCGAAGAGCAATCGAAATCGCAGCGCCATGATGCCGCAGGAGCGGATGACTGAGCAGAGAGATTGTTCCCGATCGGCGGGTGCGTGTTCTGCGCCATCACAATCCTATGGGCCGAGTAGGCGTCGAATGGATAGGACGGATGGGTGCATCGTCCTGGGTATGCCGAGCCAGCTCAACTCATAGTCTTCGTCTTGTCGGCCATTCGACGGCCGATCAACCAGGCGATCAGTCCGTAAACCAGCAATCCGAATCCGTCGGCAAGCAGGTCGCCCAGCGAAGCCATGCGTCCGGGTAGGAGCGATTGAATGGCCTCGATGCCGACCCCGTACAGACCCAGAGGCACGAACTTGTACCGGTCGAACGGCCGATCGGGCCACCCGGCGTCGGCAAGAAAGCCGAGAACGAGGAAGGCGAGCGCATGCAGCAATTTGTCGCTGACCAGCTCGGCGGCGGGTATGGGTTTGGGTACCAGCGACTGCCAGGTGATCAGCAGCAGCGCGATGCCGAGGACGATTCGAAACCCGGCGCTGTCGCAGCGGCTGATCGGCAACACGGCTCAGTTCGTCTTCGTCGCCTGTTCGCGGCCAGTGGCGCGGAAGCCGATGTCTTTGCGGTAGTTCATGCCTTCCCAGTAGATCTTTCGGATCAACTGATAGGCCCGTTGCTGGGCCTGGCCGACGCTGTCGCCGAGGGCGGTAACGCACAGCACCCGGCCGCCGGCGGTGACCACCTCGCCGTCCTGTTCGGCGGTGCCGGCGTGAAAGACCTTCAGATCTTCTCCTTCGGCCGCCTTCAGGCCACGGATGGCCTCGCCCTTCTCGTAGCTGCCCGGATAGCCGTCTACGGCGAGCACCACACCCAGTGCCGGGCGGGGGTCCCAACTGGCGGTCTCCTCGTCGAGTTTGCCCTCGAGTGCCGCCAGGCAGTGCTCGGCCAGATCCGACTGCATGCGCAGCATGATCGGTTGGGTCTCGGGGTCGCCGAAGCGGCAGTTGTATTCAATGACCTTCGGCGTGCCGTTCGAGTCGATCATCAGGCCGGCGTAGAGGAAGCCGGTATACGGTTGACCCTCGGCGGCCATGCCGCGCACGGTGGGGAGGATCACCTCGTCCATGATCCGTTGATAGACCGTCTCCGTGACCACCGGGGCGGGCGAGTAGGCGCCCATGCCGCCGGTGTTGGGCCCCGTGTCGCCTTCACCGATGGGTTTGTGGTCCTGGCTGGTGGCCATCGGCAGGACATGCTTGCCGTCGACCATGACGATGAAGCTCGCCTCCTCTCCGAGCAGGCATTCCTCGATCACCACCCGGTGCCCGGCCTCACCGAAGGCGTTACCGGCGAGCATGTCGCGTACCGCCGTCTCGGCCTGTTCCAGGGATTGTGCGACGATTACGCCCTTGCCGGCGGCGAGGCCGTCGGCTTTCACGACGATCGGCGCGCCTCGTTCGCGCAGATAGAGCAGCGCCGGTTCGACCTCGGTGAACACCGCATAGTCCGCCGTCGGTATCTCGTGTCGGGCGAGGAAGTCCTTGGCGAAGGATTTCGAGCCCTCCAGTTGGGCCGCGCGGCGGCTCGGGCCGAAGCACTTCAGACCGGCCGCCTGGAATTGATCGACGAGGCCCGCGACCAGTGGCGCCTCCGGGCCGACGATGGTCAGACCGATCTCATGCTGCAGGGCGAAACGTTTCAGCGCATCGATGTCTGCGGCGTCGATCGCAACGTTCTCCATCTCCGGCTCGCTCGCCGTGCCGGCGTTGCCGGGGGCGACATAAACCATCTCGACCAGGGGGGATTGGGCGAGCTTCCAGGCGAGCGCGTGTTCGCGACCGCCGCTACCAATGATCAGAGTTTTCATGGGCCTATCCAAAGTATGTATGCCTGCTGGAGTTTCCTGGGCGCATTCTAAGGCCTTTCGCGGGCTGGGGGTCGGGCTTGCCGCCGACGCGTTTGCGATCCCAGGTGGTCAATCCGATTCCTGTTCGGAGACCCGTCGGCGGTGCGAGACCAGTCCCCGCTTGCTGCCCTTGATGAACTCGACGATAGCGCGCACCTGGTCGGTGGGTTCGTCGTCCTCGAGCTGCACCACCGCGTGCGGGAGCGTCAACCCCGAGCGATAGATCAGGCGATAGGCCTGCTTGATGGCATCGCGCTGCTCCTGATCGAAGCCGCCGCGGCGCAGGCCGACCACGTTGAGGCCGACCATCTCGGCGCGGTGACCGTCGACCAGGGCGAACGGTGGTACGTCCTGCGCGACGCCGCTGACGCCGGCGACGATGGCGTAGGAGCCGATCCGGCAGAACTGGTGGACCGCGGTGTGTCCGGACAGAAACACATGGTCGCCGAGCTGAACATGGCCGCCGAGCACGGCGTTGTTGGCGAAGATGTTGTGATCCCCGATCACGCAGTCGTGGTCGACATGGCTGTGGACCATGAAATAGTTACGGCTGCCAATCACAGTGCCGTGGTCTTCCTTCATGCCATGGCTGATGTTGACCCCTTCCTTGAAGTGATTGTGATTGCCGATACGCAGCGGCTTCGCACGTTCCTGGGTATAGCCCAGGTCCTGTGGCTCCGAGCCGATGGTCGCGCCGTGGCAGACCCGGTTGTGACTGCCCATGCGAGTCTCGCCATAGATCCGAACCTGGCTCTCTACGACGCAGCCCTCGCCGATCTCGGCGCCGGACTCGATGATGGTATACGGGCCCAGACGCACGCTCGGGTGCATACGGGCTCCGGCCTCGACGATCGCGGTCGGATGGATGCGCATCCGCAGCTCCCCAAAAAAACTGGCTCAGTGGCGGAAGTGTCGCATGCCGGTGAATACCATGGCCATGCCGTGTTCATTGGCTGCGGCGATCACCTCCTCGTCGCGCATCGACCCGCCCGGTTGGATCACCGCGCCTATGCCCGCCTCGGCGGCGTTGTCGATGCCGTCGCGGAACGGGAAGAAGGCGTCTGAGGCCATGACCGAGCCCTTGACCTCTAGCCCTGCCTGCTCGGCCTTGATGGCGGCAATCCGCGCCGAGTTGATCCGGCTCATCTGACCGGCACCGACGCCGATGGTCAGGCCGTCGCGGCCGTAGACGATGGCGTTGGACTTGACGAACTTGGCCACCCGCCAGGTGAACAGCAGGTCGCGCATCTCCTCTTCGGTCGGGGCGCGTTCGGTGACGACCTTGAGTTCGTCGATCAGCGCCAGGTCGGCGTCCTGGACCAGCAGACCGCCGTTGACCCGCTTGAAGTCGAGCCGGCGGTTCGGTTCGGCCGGCCAGGGTCCGCATTCCAGCAGCCGGACGTTCTTCTTGGCCGCGATCGCCGCGGCAGCCTCGAGCCTGACCGCCGGGGCGATGATGACCTCGACGAACTGCTGGTCGACGATCGCCTGGGCGGTCTCTGCATCGAGCTCGCGGTTGAAGGCGATGATGCCGCCGAAGGCCGATTCCGGATCGGTGGCGAAGGCGCGTTCATAGGCCTGCAACAGGGTGTCGCCATAGGCCACGCCGCAGGGATTGGCGTGCTTGACGATGACGCAGGCCGGCTGTTCGTCGAACTGCTTGACGCACTCCAGCGCTGCGTCGGTGTCGGCGATGTTGTTGTAGGACAGTTCCTTGCCCTGAAGCTGCAGCGCGCTGGCGACGCAGGCCTCGGGCATGGGTTCAACGTAGAAGGCGGCGCGCTGGTGGGGGTTCTCGCCGTAGCGCATCGCCTGAGTGTGGTGGAACTGCAGATTGATGGTGTTGGGGAAGACCCGGGTGCCGCCCTCGGGGTCGATCGCACCGAGGTAGTTGGCGATCGCCCCGTCGTAGCTGGCGGTGTGTTCGAAGGTCTTGACCGCCAGCTGGAAGCGGCTGTCGTCGGACAGTGCCTGCTCGTTTGCGGCGATCTCGGCGAGGACACCGGCATAGTCGGCCGGGTCGACCACCACGGCGACGTCGCGATGGTTCTTGGCTGCGGCGCGCAGCATGGTCGGGCCGCCGATGTCGATGTTTTCGATCGCGTCTTCGAGACTGCAGTCGGGTTTGGCGATGGTCTGGGTAAAGGGATAGAGGTTGACCACAACCAGGTCGATTCGACCGATGCCGTGCTCCTCCATCACCCCGTCGTCGGTTCCGCGCCGACCGAGGATGCCGCCGTGGACCTTCGGGTGCAGGGTCTTGACCCGGCCGTCCATCATCTCGGGAAAGCCGGTGTAATCGCTGACCTCGATCACCGCCACCCCGCCGTCCCGCAGCAGCGCGGCGGTACCGCCGGTCGAAAGGATTTCGATACCGGCGGCGGCGAGGCCCTGGGCGAAGTCCAAGATGCCGGTCTTGTCGGATACGCTGAGCAGCGCGCGAGTGATGTGCTTCATGCTGGTCCCCAGAGCTATGGTGTGTTCGGCTGACACATCATTGTAGCGGTTTGGCCCTCGGCCCTGGCCGCCTGAGCGGTCAGGCGATCTCGTAGACCGCCAGTTTCTTCCGCAGCGTGCTGCGGCTGATGCCCAGTGCCTCGGCGGCGCGGGTCTGATTGCCGCCGGTCTGGCGCATCACGCATTCGAACAGCGGGCGCTCGACCTCGGCCAGCACCAGGGCGTGCAGGTTGTTCGGCGCATGGCCGTTGAGTTGATCGAAGTAGGTGTCGACCGCCTCCCTGACACAAGCGGCCAGGGGTTCTCTAGCGGTGCTCTTGGCGACATTCATCGTTTCCTTTGGTGCCCTGCGTACCGCTTGATGGGTCATGATCATTGTTTATGCGACTCGTCGTTGTTGTGCGCCGGAAGTCTGCCCGGTCAGTGCGTTGAAATAATCGCTGACCCGCTGTCGTTGTCGTTTGGCGTTTTCGATACGGAAAACGGCCTGGCGGAAGGAGTCGCTGCCCGGGTGGGCCTTGCAGTACCAGCCGATATGCTTGCGCGCCACCTTGACGCCGTGTTCGGCGCCGTAAAACTGATAAAGCATGTCCAGGTGCTCGAGCAGCAGGGCCCGGACCTCGGCCGGACCCGGGGCGGGCAGGTGCTCGCCGGTGCGCAGATAGTGCTCGACCTGGCGGAAGATCCATGGCCGCCCCCGGGCGGCACGGCCGAACATCAGTCCGTCGGCACCGGTCGCCTCGAGCACCCGGCGGGCCTTCTCGGGCGAGTCGATGTCGCCGTTGGCGATGATCGGGATGCCGGCCTCGGCCTTGATCGCGCGGATGGTGTCGTACTCGGCCTCGCCGGTGTAGGCGCAGGCGCGGGTGCGACCGTGCACGGCCAGGGCCTGGATGCCGCTGCGTTCGGCGAGGCGTGCAATCTGCACGCCGTTGCGGTGTTCCGGGGACCAGCCGGTGCGGATCTTCAAGGTCACCGGGATATCCACCGCCGCGACCACCGCCTCGAGGATGCGTCCGACCAGGACCTCGTCGCGCAGCAGAGCCGAGCCGGCGGCGACCCTGCAAACCTTCTTCGCCGGACAGCCCATGTTGATATCGATCATCTGGGCGCCATGGTCGACGTTGGCGCGCGCCGCCTCGGCCATCTGCCGGGGGTCGGCGCCGACGATCTGCACCGAGATCGGGCCCGATTCACCGTGGTGCTCGAGCCGCCGTACGCTCTTGCGCGTGCCCCACAGACTGGCGTCGCTGCTGACCATCTCGGACACCGCCAGGCCCGCGCCCAGGCGGCGGCACAATTGGCGAAACGGGCGATCGGTGACCCCGGCCATGGGGGCAAGCAATAGATTGTTCGCCAGCAGGTAGGGACCGATGCGCATCGCTTGCGGTTGTCCTCGTTATTAGCTCGGGGCCGGAGAGGGGGAGGGATGTTACCCCTAACTGACCGGTGTTCAAGTGTCAGTTTGCGAATCAGGGGAAGCCCTAATTGCTTGATTCACTGCCAATAAGCGCCGGCGAGTGATTGATTAAAGGCAGGATTCCGATGGCCGGTATACGCGCGCGCGGAATTTCCGGCACACCTTATCAAACTCTTATTCACAGGAACTTCAACTTGAAGCCGGTCGCGCTTTCGCCCGGATCCTCGGTCAGCAGGTCGAAACTGATTACCTCCTGCGGGTCCATCAGGCCGCCCGGATCGTCATCGGGGCCGAGATATTCGTCGGGCGTCAGGCGGCGCTCGGCGACGGTTGCACCGCTGATGTCGCTCAAGGTGAGCAGGACATCCGGGTAGGGCTGAGGGAAGTCGGCGCCGTTGACGAAGGCCAGGCTGACCCGCAGCGCGTTGGATTGCTCCGGGGCGGGGCCGATCTCGCGTTGCAGAACGGCGAATGACTCCAGCGATTGCTGCACCGGCAGCGGCGGCAGCCGCACCGGGCAATCCAGTTGTCGGCACCAGTCCTGCAGTTGCGCATAGTAAGGTCGGATCGGGTGCAGCAGCTGCGGCTGAAACCACAGCCACTGGGTCAGACCGGCGAGCACCAGGACCAGCACCAGCAGCAGCTTGAGCAGACCGGAGAAAAGCCGCCCGGCGCCATGCCGCTGTTCGATTGCGGCCGCCGCCGGCTCCTCGGTCGGCTCCAGCTCGGGCAGATCGTCGGGTATCTCGAACGGTGGCGGCGTCGTCGGCCAGGGCTCGAGCTTCGGCGCCTCCTCCGCCTCGGCCACCGTCGCCGTCATCGAATCGGCGGCGGAGGGCGCGGGCGGCGTGCCGGGCTCGGCCACGGGCTCGAAGGTCTTTTTCTCGGCCCGCTGGGCGCTGCGCATCTCGGCCGCGGCGAGCATGATCGGCACCGACTCGCGCTTCGGCTCCGGTTCCTTCTGCTCGAGACTCTCGACCAGTCGGGTCAGCTCCAGTTCGGTTCCGATCTCCGCTTCCTCGTCGCCCGGCGTCGTCTGTTCTTCGGCCTGCTGAGCCAGGGCATAGAAAATCGTGCCGCAACGGAAGCAGCGCGCCTGCCCTTCGGCCTCGGCGAGGGTCTCTTCATCGATGTGGTACAGCGTGTCGCAGTTCGGGCAACGACTCTGCACGAATGGATTCGGTCGGTCGAGCGACACGGCTACCCCGTTGGTCAGGCTGGTTGACGGGTCCCGGCGAGCAACACCCAGCCGTCACGGGACTGCGGTGAACGAAAGTCTATCGTGGGCGGGAAGGCCTTGGCGACCGTTGCGGCCTGCTCGGCGAGTATTCCGCTGAGCACGAGCCGGCCGGCCGGACGGAGCAGGGCGCTGAGCCGAGGTGCCAACTCGATCAGGACGTTACTGAGAATGTTCGCCAGCACCAGGTCGGCCGGAACGGGCTCGAATTCGCTGCTGTGCAGTACCCGGATGCGCTCTGCGATCTGGTTGCGCTCGGCGTTGTCCCGGGTGGCCAGTACCGCCTGTGGGTCGTGGTCGACCGCGATCACCTCGGCGGCGCCGAGCTTGACGGCGGCGATGGCGAGTATGCCCGAGCCGCAGCCGAAGTCGACCACCCGCAGGCCGCTCAGTTCGGCCCGGTCCAGCCAGGCGAGGCACAGCGCGGTGGTCGGGTGGGTGCCGGTGCCGAAGGCGAGCCCTGGGTCGAGGCGGACGTCGACCGCGTTGTCGGCGTCCAGGGCCCGGCCGTGCGGACAGACCCACAGTCGCTCGCCAAAACGCATCGGTTGGAAGTGCTCCAGCCAGACCCGCTCCCACGCCCGGTCTTCGAGCACCTCCAGTTCGAGCTGTCGCGACAGCTCGTCGTTCAAGACCTGGTTGATCCGGCTGCGCAGTTCGTCGGCGTCGGTGCCGGCCTCGAACAGCCCGCTGACCCGGGTGTGGGTCCACAGCGGCTGCTCGCCGGGGGCGGGTTCGAGCATAGCTTCGTCGGCCGCATCGAGCAGGCTGACCGACAGCGCGCCGAGGTCCTCGAACAGCAGTTCGACCAGCGGGGCCTGGCGTTTATCGACGGTCAGATGGGCCTGCAGCCAGGGCATGGGGCGGTGCTGCGATCTACAGCCCGAGCTTCTTCTCGAGATAGTGGATGTTGGTGCCGCCGGCGATGAAGGCGGCGTCCTTCATGATGTCCTCGGTGCAGCGGGATGTTGGTCTTGATGCCGTCGATGACCATTTCCGACAGGGCGGTGCGCATGCGCGCGATGGCCGACCTCGCGCGTCGTCGCCGTGGGCGATCAGCTTGCCGATCATCGAGTCGTAGTACGGCGGCACGCGAGTAGCCGTTGTAGACGTGCGATGTCGACGCGGATGCCGGGCCCGCCGGGCGGATGTGCAGCTGGGTGATGCGGCCGGGCGATGGGCATGAAGGTGTCCGGGTCCTCGGCGTTGATGCGGCACTCGATGGCGTGGCCGCGCAACTGCGATGTCGTTCTGGCGTGTAGCGACAGCGGCTCGCCGGCGGCGATGCGGATCTGCTCCTTGCACGATGTCGATGCCGGTGATCATCTCGGTGACCGGGTGCTCGACCTGCACCCGGGTGTTCATCTCGATGAAGTAGAACTCGCCGTTCTCGTACAGGAACTCGAAGGTGCCGGCGCCGCGGTAGCCGATCTTGCGGCAGGCCTCGGCGCAGCGCTCGCCGATCTTCGCGCGCAGCTTCGTCGGTGATGCCCGGGGGCGGGCGCCTCCTCGATCACCTTCTGGTGGCGGCGCTGCATCGAGCAGTCGCGCTCGCCCAGGTGGATGGCGTTGCCGTGGCTGTCGGCCAGCACCTGGATCTCGATGTGGCGCGGGTTCTCGAGGAATTTCTCCATGTAGACCGTGTCGTTGCCGAAGGCGGCCTCGGCCTCGGCCTGTGGTCAGCGAGACGGCGTTGAGCAGCGCCGCCTCGGTGTGCACCACGCGCATGCCGCGGCCGCCGCCGCCGCCGGCGGCCTTGATGATGACCGGGTAGCCGATCTCGCGCGGCCATGCGCATGGATGCGTTCCTTGTCGTCGTCGGCAGCGGCGCCGTCGGAGCCGGGCACGCAGGGCACGCCGGCCTTCTTCATGGCCTGCGATGGCGGAGACCTTGTCGCCCATCAGGCGGATGGTCTCGGCGCGTCGGGCCGATGAAGACGAAGCCGCTGTGCTCCACCCGCTCGGCGAAATCGGCGTTCTCGGACAGGAAGCCGTAGCCCGGGTGGATGGCCTCGGCGTCGGTGACCTCGGCGGCGCTGATGATCGCCGGCATGTTCAGGTAGCTGTCGGCGGACGCGGCCGGGCCGATGCAGACCGACTCGTCGGCGAGCTGCACGTGCTTGAGCGTCGCGGTCGGCCTCGGAGTGGACGGCGACCGTCTTGATGCCCAGCTCGCGGCAGGCGCGCTGGATGCGCAGGGCGATCTCGCCGCGGTTGGCGATGAGGATCTTTCTCGAACATGACGGCTAGCTCAGGACGATGACGAACAGCGGCTGGCCGTACTCCACCGGCTGGCCGTTCTCGACCAGGATGGCCTTGATCACCTTGCCGGCCTTGTCGGCCTCGATCTGGTTCAGGATCTTCATCGCCTCGATGATGCACAGGGTGTCGCCGGCGTTGACCTGTCTGGCCGACTTCGACGAAGGACTTGGCGCCCGGGCGAGGAGGCGCGGTAGAAGGTGCCGACCATCGGTGCGCCGCACGATGTGGCCTGTCGGTACTGCTCCTCGGCGGGTTCGTCGACCGGGACCGGGGCTTGACGACCGGGTCGCGGGCGGCGGGCGCCGACCGGCATGGGCGCCGCATGGCTGACCGGCGCGCTGCCGTTGCGGCTGATGCGGACCGACTCCTCGCCTTCGTGAATCTCGATCTCCGCGACGTCGGATTCTTCCAGCAGCTCGATCAGTTTCTTGACTTTGCGAATATCCATTCGGGCTCACCGTGGTGATTCATCCGCGGCATCGAGGCGCCGTGCGGCGGCCTGCAATGCCAGTTCGTAACCGTGGGCACCGAGCCCGCTGATCACGCCGACGGCGATGTCGGACAGGTAGGACTGGTGGCGAAATGCCTCGCGGGCGTACACGTTCGACAGGTGCACCTCGAGAAACGGGATGGCGACGCCGAGCAGGGCGTCACGCAGGGCGACACTGGTGTGGGTAAAGGCCCCTGGGTTGAACAGGATGAAGGCCGTTCCGTCCTGGCCCGCGGCGTGAATCCAGTCGATCAGCTGAGACTCGGCATTGCTCTGTCGAAATGCCAGCTCATGATCGAGTTCTGCGGCCTTGCGAGTCAGGTCTTGCTCGATCTCGGCCAGCGTCAGGCGGCCGTAGACCTGCGGTTCCCGGGACCCGAGCAGATTGAGATTCGCTCCGTTGAGTACCAGAATCCGCGCCATAGTCTCCCC
Organism: uncultured Gammaproteobacteria bacterium; assembly: GCA_963765415.1. Taxonomy (GTDB): domain Bacteria; phylum Pseudomonadota; class Gammaproteobacteria; order Chromatiales; family Chromatiaceae; genus CAVXWS01. The sequence continues at coordinate 36,660 of CAVXWS010000025.1, read as the reverse complement.
GAGGAATGCTCATGCACCGCGGCGGTGCAGGCATCGAATGCCGGCAATATGCAGCGATCTAACGTGAATCTTCGCGGAATTGTCGGCTAACTTTCGGAATTTGTCTAGTAATCTCAAGGTTTAGATTGCTTGGTCAGTTCGTCCAGCAGGGGCTCCAGGTCGGCGCGGTTGGCGCCGCCGCTGAAGCGCGAGGCGATGCGTCCATCGTGCCGGGCGACGACCGTGTATGGCAGCCCCTGAAAACGATTGCCGAGACGCTTCGACAGTTCGATGGCCGCGGCATCGCCCATCAGCACCGGGTAGTTCACGCCGTAGGTGTCGACGAAATCCTGGGTCGGCTCGGGGTCATCGATGGCGATGCCGACGAATTGCACACCCTGCTCGCGATAGCGGTCCTGCAACTCGACGAACAAGGGAGTTTCCTCGCGGCACGGCGGACACCAGGTCGCCCAGAAGTTGATCACCATGACCTTGCCCAGCCACTCGTTGGATCGGCGCTCGCGACCGTCCAGATCCGGATAGCTGAAATCCGGTACCGCCTTCACCGTATGGCCGGCATTGGTGCCGCCGCCATTGCTGTACTGATGGTTCTGCCATTGTTGCCAGCCGAACCCGGCCAGCGTGCCGATGATGGCCCCGGCCAGGGCGAGCTTGATAATCGTGAAAGGCTTCACGGTACGGCTTTCCTGACGTGCTCGGCGAACTCGGTTGGGCCCTTATAGCCCAGCAGTCGATAGTTGCGTTGCTCTTCGCCGGCGGCGTTCCAGAACAGCATGGCCGGAGGAGCCGGAATCCCGACGTGGGCCTGCAGCGCCTTGTCGGCGTCGTCGTTCGCCGTCACGTCGGCCTGCAGCAGGACGAACTTGGCCAGGGCCGCCTGTACGTCGGCATCCGGGAAGGTGTTCTTCTCCATCTCCTTGCAGTAAACGCACCAGTCGGCGTAGAAGTCGAGCATCACCGGCTTGCCGGCGGCGCTGGCCGAGCGGACCTCGGCCTGAAGGTCGGCGATCGTCTTGATGCGTTTGAAGCTCAGGTGTTTCTCGGCCGCGGCCCCGCCGCCGACCGCCACGCCGCGCAGCGGCTGCAGCGTGTCCCTGCCGCCGGCGGCTGCACCGACCAGGAACAGGATGCCGTAGACGAGCAACACCAGGCCCAGTCCCTTCCAGAGCTTTGCCCAGCCCGAGGCCTCGACCGCCAGTTGCTGGGTAGCGCCCAGATAGACCCCGGACATGATCAACAGCCCGCCCCACAGCAGCATGGCGAGGCTCTCCGGGATGACCCGCTCGAGCAGATAGATGGCGACGCCGAGCATCAGCACGCCGAACACCGCCTTGACCGCGTCCATCCAGGCGCCGGCGCGCGGCAGCAGCTTGCCGGCCGAGGTGCCGATGGCGATCAGCGGCGCGCCCATGCCCAGGCTCATGGCAAACAGGGCCAGACCGCCGAGCACGGCGTCGCCGCTCTGGCCGATGTAGATCAAGGCCCCGGCCAGGGGTGGCGCGACGCAGGGACCGACGATCAATGCCGAGAGCAGACCCATGATGGCCGCGCCCGTCAGGGTGCCGCCCTCCTGTTGGTTGCTGATCTCGGACAGCTTGCTCTGCCAGGTGGAAGGTAGCTGTAGCTCGTAGAAACCGAACATGGACATGGCCAGGGCGACGAACACAGCGGCGAAGACGCCGAGAATCCAGGGGTTCTGGAACGCCGCCTGCAGGTTGGAGCCGAACATGCCCGCCAGCACCCCGGCGACCGTGTAGGTCACCGCCATTGCCAGGACATAGACCAGCGACAGCATGAAGGCCTTGCGGGTGGTGATCTTGCTCCCCTGGCCGGCGATGATGCCGGAAAGGATCGGTATCATCGGGAAGACGCACGGGGTGAAGGCCAGCAGCAGGCCGATGATGAAGAAGCTGCCGATGATCACCCAGGTGTTGCCGCCGCGCAGCATGTCGGCGATCTGGTCCTGCTCGGCCACCGGTTGAGCGTCGGCGCTGGCCGCCGCCGTCGCTGCCGGCACGGCCTTGGCGGTCTGTCTGACTGCGGATTCGGTCGCGGCGGCGACCGTGGCCGCCGACACCGCGGGAAGCGACAGACTGAACTGCTTGCTCTGCGGCGGATAGCATATCCCGCGCTCGGCACAGCCCTGGTACTTGACGTCTATGGACAGGTCGGCAGGCTCGGTGCCGCCGCGCCGGATCGGCACCTGGACCTCGAACGACTGCTCGTAGACGGCGACGTCACCGAAGCTGCCGTCCGGCTTGACCGAGTCGCGTTTGATCTTGGCCTTCGGCAGTTGGAATTCGCCGGCGCTGAGATCGCGCCCGTCGACGCGGATCTCGACCTTGTCCTCATAGAGATAGGTCCCCGGTGCGACCTGCCAGGACAGGCGCACGGTTTCACCGTCGATCACGTCGGCTGACACCTGAAAGGCCTGCTCCGGCGGCAGGATGTCGTCGTCCGGCAGTCCCAGTTCTTCGCCGAGGGCACCCAGTTCGGCCAGCGGATCGCTGGCTGCGGCGTCGGCTAACACGGCACCGGCGGTGACCGCCGATAGGGCACCGGGTTCGATCCGGTCGATCGTTTCGATGTCGTCCAGGGCGCTGCCGCCCGCCGGGCTGCCGATCCTGTTGGCGATGACCTCCTGCATCTCGGCGACCGAACGCGGGTCGACCGCCAGCGGGCCGTCGGCTTGGTCGACGAGCGCCACCAGCACCGTCTGGGTGTGAGGCGGATAGCAGATGCCGGCGTCGGCGCAGCCCTGGGAACGGGCCTTGAGGGTCAGCATCTGCGCACCGTGCGGACGATTGGCGATCTGCACCGGTATGGCCACCGAATCGCGATAGATCTGTACCTCGCCGAAGATCGGATCCTGTTTGGTCAGCGAGTCGGGCATCTCCGACCGGCCCAGTTCGACGCCCGGGGTATCCGATTCGAAGCGGAACTTGCTGCGATACAGGTAGTAGCCGTCGGCCACGCGCCAATGCACCCGCAATTTGCCATCCTTAGTATGGGTGGCCGAGATGGCAAACGCCTCATCCGGTGCGAGAAATTCGTCTTCGGCGACACCCGGCGCCGCCCAGAGCACGAGCGCCGCGAGCAGCAGAATGAGCAGTGTTTTTATCGGTTGCTGGTGCATTCTCTTACCCATTCGAGATAGCCGGGAAGGCCTCGTGTGACCGGGACGGCGAGGATCTCGGGCACATCGTACGGATGCAGTTCCTGGAGCGCGGACTCCAAGCCCGGATAGGCCGACTCGGCTGTTTTAATCAACATCAGCACCTCGTCGCTGACGGTTAACTCGCCAAGCCAGCTGTAGACCGAGCTCAGGGCCGGGCCGATGTTGACACAGGCCGCGTTACCGTTTGTGACCAGCGCCTCGGCCAGCCGTTCGGCCGTACCGTCGTCGGGGCAGGTGCAGAAAACAAGGAGAATCGGGTCGGGCACCCGCGCAAAGATAGCGAAATCTGATCCCCGGGGTAAGCCATAACTGCTCCTACGGCTTGATATTTCCCGGCGCGAGCGCAATGTCGTAGGATTCGTAGGTGTTATAGCACCTGTCTTTCCGGAGTCCCATGCCTGGTCTGTTGGTCTTTTTGATGCTGTTCGTCGGCGCGCCGCTGGTCGAGCTGTACGTGCTGATCGAGGTCGGTTCGGGGATCGGTGCACTGCCGACAATTCTTCTGAGCATTTTCACCGCCGTGCTCGGCGGCTGGCTGGTGCGCTACCAGGGCCTGTCGGTGTTGTTTCGGGTGCAGCGCATGCTCGATGCCGGCGAGGCCCCGGCGCTGGAGCTGGTGGAGGGCGCGGTCTTGTTGGTCACCGGCCTGCTCCTGCTGCTGCCGGGTTTTATCACCGACGCCTTTGGTTTTCTCATCCTGATCCCACCGGTGCGGCGGCGGCTGATCCTCGCTTTTCTTCGCCGCCGCGGCGCGCTTCAGGCGGGGGCGCGACCCGAGCAGGCGAGCCCGCCCAGGGGCTACATCGAGGGCGAGTATCGCCGCGAGGATTGAGCGCGCAGTGGGGCGTTCAGGACAGGCGGCCGATGTGCGCGAGTTTTCCCGGCCAGTCAAGGCGATAGAAGCGGCGCAGTTCCTGTAACAGGCTTATCGGCAGTCGATCGAGGCCGTGCGGCAGGCGGTGGCGCCGGTAGAGGGTGGCGCAGAAGGTCTCGGCCAGCGCGTTGGCGCCGCGATAGCGGCGCTGCAGACAAAGGTTCAGGCTGGCCCGAATTCGGGTCTGGCGAAACAGGATGCGCTGCAGCGAGCGCAGCGGTACGCGCCCGTGACTGGCGGCGAGACGGGCCGCGGTCAGGACGAACTTGTCGATCTCCGCCTGGGTCTCCATCTCCAGGGCCGTGGTGCAGCGGTCGCGTTCGGCGCGCCAGACCACGGCGAGAAAATGACTCACCCCCTCGAGCGCCAGCCAGAAGTCCTCCAGCGTGCGATGATTCCAGGTGCCGTCGTGCTCGCGGCCCTGCAGCCGTTCGAGCACCTCGGGGGCGATGAACAGGCCGAGATCCAGACCGTCGGCGGACTGGCGCAGCAGCAGGGTCTCCGGCGCCAGGTCGGCGCCGGCCAGGTCGCGGGCGGCCGCAGTATCGGTGATCAGGAAGTTCTCCACCCGCAGTCGGGTGGGCAGGTCGTAGATCTGCTCCAACTCGGCCTGAATCGCGTTCAGCGACATCGGCTAATTCATTCGCCGTGATACTCGAGCGTGCAACCCCGCCGGCACCAGGCCGTTCGGCTCATTTCCACCGACCTCGGCGAGCAGATCGACGAAGTGGACGAAGCGCAGCGACAACTCGCCGAAGATCTCGCCGAGCGCGCGGTCGCGGCTGCTGTCCGCGCCCGTCTCGCGCAGATAGCCGTAGGCGTTGCCGCCCATGGCGACGCAATAATCGAGATCGGTGTAGCGGCGGCTCAGGCGTCCGGCGAACAGCGCGGAGACGAACAGCGCCAGATCGCCCAGGCGTTGCAGCCACAGCCGACGTTCGCGCACCGAGCGGGCATTGATGGCCTCGTCGTACAGCAGCGCCAGGGGACGGATCTGCAGGCCGTTCTCGGTGTAGTCGAAAAGCTGCTCGCTGCGGGCGTAGTCGGTCAGCAAATGGGTGAGGTAATGCAGAGTCGCCGCCCCGGCCTCCAGGCGTTGTCGACGTGCCGCATCGTGCAGCGCTCGATGAAAAAAGCACTCGAGCCGCTGCTCCTGCAGGATCTGAGTGTGGGGTGGGGTGTTGCTCATGCTGCGCCTCCGGTCACTCACTCGCTTCCGAATCTACTATGAGTAGACCGGCGGCCGTCAAGGAATATTCTTTAGTTATCAGCAGCTTGAGCTTGCGAGTGCTAATTCCGGGTCGCGCCTGCGGGACCGCTCGAGCGGCCAGGCCGGATCTCTCGGAAAATCGATCGAGATGCATGGTCACGCAGGGCGGTTTCCCGGACCCTGCCGGACCAGCGGCAATCGATCCACCTAGCAGCAACTGTCGGACTCAGCGCTGTTTGGCGGCAAATCCATGGGGAGCGGTCAACTGCACTTATCGAATCGAACTCGCCGAATAGACCCGGCTAATCTCCTCGCTCGATAAACACATTTGATTCGCGCCCACGAATTCGACCATGGGCATCCTTTCCTTCACCCCTTCGGGGCCAGCCAAGCGGTACCAATCCGCCCCCGGCGGATTGGTCGCTCCAAACGGCTAAGTCCGACATGACCCACGACTCGGTGTCCGCCCTGAAGCAAAATCCGGACCGGAGCGCCGCGTCACTTTAAGTTCAGGATGTTCGATCCGATAAATGGCTTGAACCGCCGCCGGCACAAGCTTGCCGCGGTCTTGAGGAGAGCGGATGCGATCGAAACCAGACAGGCTGAGTCCCGGCGGGCGTCCGCTCTTGGCGACCATCCGTATGCTGGCCTCGACGTACAGCAAACCCACAATTGCCGCGATGCTGGCGCTGCTGTTGGGCCCGAGCCCGGCCGTCGCTGAAGTTCCGCTCGTCGAAGACCTGACTCGGCTGAGCCTGGAAGACCTCATGGACGTCGAGGTGACCTCGGTGTCGAAGCGTCGCGAGAAACGTTCCGAGGCCGCCGCGGCGGTGTTCGTCATCACCCCGGAGCAGATCCGGCGCTGGGGCGTGACCAATATTCCCGACGCGCTGCGCATGGTGCCCGGGCTGCATGTGGCCCGCATCGACGCCAACAAATGGGCGATCAGCGCGCGCGGCTTCAACAGCCGCTTCGCCAACCAACTGCTGGTCCTGATCGATGGCCGGACGGTCTACACCCCGCTGTTCGCCGGAGTGTACTGGGACATGCAGGACCTGCCCCTGGAGGACATCGAGCGCATCGAGGTCATTCGCGGCCCCGGCGGGACGCTGTGGGGCGCCAACGCGGTCAACGGGGTCATCAATATCATCACCAAGCCGGCTCGGCAGACGCAGGGCGGCCGGGTCTCGCTGATCGCCGGGACCGAGGACCGCGGCATTGCCACGGTCCGCCACGGCGGCCGTCTCGCGCCCGGGGCCTGGTATCGGGCCTATGCCAAGTATCGCAGCACCGACGAGGGCCACGCCCCGGACCCGCAGGACGACGGGTCGCTCGGCCAGGCGGGGTTTCGCAGCGACTGGGAGGGCGAGGCCGATCAGGTGACGATCCAGGGGGACTATTACCGGGGCGAGTCCGGACAGCGGCTGACCATTCCCGTCGATCCGCCGCCTGCGCAGGAGACACTCAGCGACGACGCGGATCTGCGCGGCGCCAACCTGCTGGCGCGTTGGCGGCGAGGGCTGGGTGACGGCTCGGCATTCATGCTCCAGGCCTACCTCGACCACGTCTCCAGAGACGGCCGGGTGCTGAACGAGGACAGGAACATCCTCGACATCGAGATGCAGCACGACCTGGCATTCGATGAGCGCAACCGCGTGGTCTGGGGGCTGGGCTACCGCCGCACACACGACGACACCGACTGCAACGACGTCTTCTGCCTCAGTCCGTCCTCGCGCTCGGTCGACCTCTTCAGCGGCTTCGCGCAGCTGGAAAACGCCCTGGTTCCCGATACCCTGTTTCTCACCGTCGGAACCAAGCTCGAGCACAACGATTTCACCGGTGTCGAGTACCAGCCGAATGCGCGCCTGTCGTGGCTCGCGGGGCCGGGGCACACCCTCTGGGCGGCCCTCTCTCGGGCGGTACGCACACCCTCGCGGGGCGAGCACGACGTGCAGCTTCGCGTGCTGCCCTCGGGTCCGCCCTCGGGCGTACCCTGGGTACTCCAAGGCAACCGGGATTTCGACTCGGAGCGCCTGTGGGCCTACGAACTCGGTTATCGCTGGCAGGGCTCCCGGCGCGTATCCCTGGACGTCGCCGCCTTCTACAACGATTACAGCGACCTGCGCAGTTTCGACCCGGATATCCCGCCGCCACCGGTGCTGGGCCTGCCGTTCGACAATCGCCTCGAGGGCGAGACCTACGGCTTCGAGGCTGTGGCCGAGTGGCAGGCCAGCGACATCTGGCGCCTGCACGGCAGTTACAGCTACCTCAAGCTCGACCTGCAGCGCGCCGACGGCAGCCGCGACACGCTCTCGGAGAGCGTCGAAGGCTCGAGCCCCCGGCATCAGGCCCGATTCTCGTCGCTGGTCAATCTCGGCCCCGACCTCGAATGGGATACCGTCCTGCGCTACACCGACTCGATCCGCACGGCATCGGGGAAGGTGCCGTCGTATTGGGGTCTGGACATGCGCCTGGGCTGGCGGGTGGGCGAAAGCCTCGAGCTGTCGCTGGCGGGACGCAACCTCCTGGATGACCATCACCCGGAGTTTCCCCCGGACTTCATCCAGACCCAGGAGACGGAAGTGGAGCGCAGCGTTCACGTGAGTCTGGGATGGCATTTCTAGGAGGCTGCAGTCGTCGCAAACCCCGGTCCTGGCTGCGTCTCGGCGCGGCCATCTGCGGTGTACTGCTGTTCACCGCGGCCCTGGGGTCGTTCGCCGAGACTGCGCCGGAGACCAGCTCCCTGGAGTACCGGGTGAAGGCGGCGATGCTGTTCAACTTCACCCGTTTTATCCATTGGCCCGAGGACGGTCAATCCGAGCTGAGACTCTGTGTCCTGGGTGGCGATCCGTTCGGGGCCGCCCTCGCCGACATCGAGGGCAAACAGGCCAGCGAACGGACTCTGATCGTTCACCGTGATGCGGACCCAGGTTCACTGCAAGACTGCCATGTCGTCTTCGTTCCCCGCTCTTTCCTCGGTGAGATACCGGAGATCCTCGCTCGCCTCGGCGAGCTGCCCGTGGTGACCGTCAGCGAAGGCGAGGAGTTCGTCGAGCAGGGCGGCACCATCGGGTTGGTCCTCAGCGAGGGCAAGGTCCGCTTCGAGATCAATGTCGACACGGCGAAACGGCACGGTATCAGGATCAGCTCCAAACTCCTGCGGCTGGCACGCCGGGTGTATAGCGGGAAGCTGCCCTGATGACCCCTCTGCGCGACCTGCCGATCCGCCGCAAACTCACCCTGATCATCATGATCGCGACCGGTACCGCACTGCTGCTGGCGGCGGTCGCCTTCACCGCGAACGACCTCCTCACGCTGCGCCGCACCGCCTCGAACGACCTGGAGATCCTGGCCGAGATCACCAGTGCGAATTCGGCGGCGGCGGTACTGTTCCAGGACCCAAAGGCGGTACATGAGACCCTGGGTTTCCTCGACGGCCATCCCCACATCCAATTCGCGGCCGTCACCGGCAAGACCGGTAACTTGCTTGGATACTACCTTCGTACGGATCTCGAACTGCACACGTTTGATTTCGAACTGCGCCACGACCACATCCATCGGGACAGCGTGTTCAGCGATCATCTCGACGTCGTTCGCCCGATCACCCAGGACGGCGAACACCTGGGAGAGGTGTATCTGCGCTCGGATCTGATCCCGCGCCTCATCGATCGCCTCACCGCCTACCTGGGGATAGCCGGCGCGGTCATGGTGCTTGCCTTGCTGACCGCCTTCGCCGTGGGCGGGCTGATGCAGCGCACGATCACCGACCCGCTGCTCGCCCTTACCGGGACGGCCGAGCGGATCTCCCGGAAAAAGAACTACGAACTGCGAGCCGAGAGCGCCGGGCGTGACGAGATCGGGCGTCTGATCGCAAGCTTCAATGAGATGCTGGGGGAGATCCAGACCCGCGACGACGAGCTTCGCCATCATCGGGAACGGCTCGAGGAGGTGGTGGCCGCGCGGACCGGTGAATTGGAGGCGGCGAACAAAGGTCTGCGTCAGGCCAAGGACAGTGCCGAAAATGCGGCGGAGAAGATGACCCGGCAGGCATATCACGACGCGCTCACCGGATTGCCCAACCGAGCGCTGATCAACGACCGCCTGAGCGCCGCGATATCGACGGCGAGGGATGACGGCAACCGGCTGGCGCTGTTGTTCCTGGATCTGGACCGCTTCAAGGTGATCAACGACTCTCTCGGCCATGCCGTGGGTGATCAGTTGCTGGTCGAAATCGGCAGGCGTCTGACCCAATGCGTGCGCAGCGAGGATACGGTAGCTCGCTTCGGTGGCGACGAGTTCATGGTGCTGCTGCGCAGCGTCAACGAACCGGAGGACGCCGGACGCGTGGCGCGCAAGATTCTCGATACCCTGGCCGAGCCCATCCTGTGTCACGGGCATGAACTCTACGTAACGACCAGCGTCGGGATCACCATCTACCCGGATGACGGCAAAGACAACACCGAACTGATGCGCAACGCCGACGTCTCCATGTATCGGGCGAAGGAGAAGGGCCGCAACAACTACCAGTACTGGACCTCCGAGATGGACGACAGCTCCCACCGTCGTCTGTCTCTGGAGAACCGGTTGCGCAAGGCCCTGGAGCGCGAAGAGCTGGAGCTGCATTACCAGCCCAAGCTGGATCTTGCCAGCGGCCGGGTGATCGGGGCCGAGGCGCTGTTGCGCTGGCAGCACGAAGAGTTGGGCGCGATATCGCCCGCGCAGTTCGTGCCGCTGGCCGAGGAGACCGGGCTGATCATCCCGCTCGGCGAATGGGTGATGGGCGAGGCGTGCCGTCAGGCCCGTGCCTGGCGCAACTCGGGCTACCCCTGGATGACGGTCGCGGTGAACCTGTCGGCCTGCCAGTTCCGCCGCGGCCACATGCCGGAGATGGTCTTCGCAGCCCTGCGGAACGCCGATCTCGACGGCGTGGCGCTGGATCTCGAGATCACCGAAAGCGTCTTCATGCACGGTACCGAGACGACTCAACTGGCGATGGATGCCCTGCGCGGGGAGGGCGTCAGTTTCTCCATCGACGACTTCGGCACCGGCTACTCGTCGCTCAGCTATCTGCAGCGTTTTCCCGTCGACACGGTCAAGATCGATCGTTCCTTCGTTGCCAACCTGCCCGCGGCCGAAAGCGATGCCTCCATCGCCACGACGATCATCGCCATGGCTCACAGTCTCAAGCTGACCGTGGTGGCCGAAGGCGTGGAAACTCCGGAGCAGGCGGAGTTCTTGAAGGCGCAGGGCTGCGATCAGGTGCAGGGATATCTCTACGGCCGTCCGATGCCCGCCGGCGAGCTGCTGGCCCTGCTGGAGCAGTTGGGTACGCGGCGCGTTGCGCACCTTTGATCGACAAAGGGCGGCGGGGACAAACGCCAATCCTTAGCCCGGCGACCGGCGGGTTTCGCTGCTCAGCGGTCAGGCCCGATTCCGGTGCAATGTGCATGAGACGCCACTGGGACGAAGTCTCTGCCCGCACCGATCCCGTCCGTGACGGGTCCAGGGTCCGCCACGATGGCCTTCAGACGATCGCATCACCTTGTTCGGTGAAGAAGTGCAACTGATGGACGTCGAAGCCGATTTCGATGATCTGCCCGATCGACTCGGTCCGTGGTCCGGCCAGGCGCGCCACCAAGAGGGTCTGGTCCGGAGCCGCCATGGCCGCCGCGGGTCGACAGTAGACCAGGCGTTCGTGGCCCAAGGGTTCGACGGTTTCGACCCTCACCTCGAAGTTCAGGGCCGATCGATACGAAAACGCCTCCGGGCGCAGGCCGAGCAGGATCGGCGACTGGAGATGCCGGGCCAGACTGCGCGGACCCGCGGGCAGCCGTTCGATCGGGATTCGACACGCATGGTGGCCGAGCTGCAGGGCCTCGTCGTCCGCGCTCAGCCTGGCTGGGATGATGTTCATGCCCGGATTGCCCAGGAAGCCGGCGACGAAGGTATTGGTCGGGTGATCGTAAAGCTCTTGCGACGCACCGACCTGCTGCAGCCGGCCGGCGTCGAGAACCGCGATGCGGTCGCCGAGGGTCATGGCCTCGACCTGGTCGTGAGTGACATAGATCGTCGTGGTTCCGAGGCGTCTCTGCAGCTTGGCGATCTCGGCGCGGATCTGGGTGCGCAGTCTGGCATCGAGGTTCGACAGCGGCTCGTCCATCAGGAATGCCCGTGGCTGGCGGACCATCGCGCGGCCCATGGCGACCCGCTGGCGCTGACCGCCGGAGAGTTGCCGCGGCTGGCGTTCCATGAGTTCGGTCAGGCCGAGCAGCGCCGCGGTCTCTCCGATCCGCGCACGGATCTCCGCCCTGGTCAGTTTTTTCATCCGCAGCGGGAACTCGAGATTGCGGCGTACCGTCATGTGCGGGTACAGGGCATAGTTCTGGAACACCAGTGCGACGTCGCGTTGCTGGGGTGACAGTCTGTTCACGCAATCGCCGCCGATTCGAATCTCACCCTGCGTGACGGGGTCCAGGCCGGCCAGCAGACGCAGGGCGGTCGACTTGCCGCATCCCGACGGTCCGACCAAAACCAGCATTTCGCCGTCGGCCACCGACAGGTTCAGATCGCTCAAAGCACGGGTGCCGTCCGGGTAGGTCTTGTCGACTCGAAGATATTCGACGGCGGCCATCGCTCAGCCCTTGATCCCGGTGGCCGCCACGCCGCGAACGAACCAGCCCTGGAACAGCACGAAGACCAGCAAGATCGGCAGCACCATCATCACCCCGAAGGCGAAGATGTCGCCCCACTGCAGCGGCGGCAGGCTGTGGAAGGTCGCGATCGCCAGCGGCAGCGGCCGTACGGTCTCGCCGCTGGTGACCATCAGCGGCCAGAGGAAGGCCCCCCATTGGGTCAGGAAGGTCAGTATGGCAACGCTGGCAAACGCCGGTTTGGCGTTCGGCGCGACGATGCTGAAGAAGGTCCGCAGCACGCCGGCGCCGTCGACCTGCGCCGCCTCCTCCAGCTCGCGCGGCAGGCCGAGAAAATAGGTGTAGAAGAGATAGATCGAGAAGGCGTTGGCGATGAACGGCACGGTCTGCACCAGATAGGTGTCGCGCCAGCCCGCCAGCGAGACCAGGTAGAACAGGGGCACGGCGATCGCCTCGATGGGGAGGATCATGACCGCCAGCACCAGGGCGAACAGCCGATCGCGACCGGGCCAGGGCAGGCGGGCGAAGGCATAGCCTGCCAGCGCGTTCACCACCAGTCCGGCGCCGACGATGACGCTGTTGATGAGCAGCGAGTTCCACAGGAAGAGCAAGAAGTCGACGCGTCTGAAGACATCGATGTAGTTGTCCAGCGAACCGCCCGAAGGCCAGAAGGCCCGCCAGTCGCCGGCCTCGAGCAGGACGCGCGCGTCGGGCTTCAGGCTGCCGGCCAGCATGAATCCGATGGGGCTGAGGAACAGCAGGGCCAGCGACAGCAGGACCAGGTACAACAGGGCGGAGGCGAGGCGCGGTCTCATGTCGCCTCCCGCTCATGTCGGGCCAGGCGGCGCTGCAGCCAGGAGATCAAAAGGACGACCAGGAACAGCACCACGCTCATGGCGGCGGCGCGCCCCACCTGCTGGCGGGAGAAGGCGGCCTGCACGGTCTCGAACATGACGGTGGTGGTCGCATCGTGCGGGCCGCCCTGGGTCATGATCTGCACCTGGTCGAACAGCCGGAAGGCCAGGATGCTGGTCACCAGCACGACGAAGATCAGCGTGTTGCGCAGCTGCGGCAAGGTGACATGCCAGAAGCATTGCCGGCGATCGGCGCCGTCGATCGCCGCCGCCTCGTAGAGTTCGGCGGGGATGGCCTGCAGGCCGGCGAGAACGATGATCATCTGGAAGCCTACCCCCTGCCAGAGCGAGGTCAGCATGATGGCCGGCAGGGCAAAGCGGGCGTCGTGGAGAAAATCCTGCGGTGTCCAGGCGCCGAGGCTCAGCAGCTTCAGGAAGGCATTCAGCATGCCGTTCGGCCCGGGGGCGAAGATCAACACCCAGACCACGGCCACCAGCGACAGGGGAAAGACCACCGGCATGAAGAACAGGGTGCGAAACAGCGCGATACCGCGCAGGCGACGATTCAGCAGCAGCGCCAACGCCAGCGCCAGAATCGTCTGCGAAGGCACGACCACGAGCGCGAACAACAGGTTGTTCCACAGAGCCCGAGCGAACGAGGGGTCGGCGAAGATCCTCCGGTACTGTTCGAGGCCGAGCCATTCGAGCGGCAGCGGCGAGCCGAGCCGCAGATTGCTGAAGCCGAGCGCCACCGCGAGCAGAAAGGGCACGACGACGAACAGCAGCAGTCCGAACAGCGCCGGTGCGGTCATCAGTGCGGCCGTCAGGGCTCGCCGCTCGCGCCAATGCTCTTTGTTCGTCGCCACGTTTGCGCGCATCGCCGCCGCTCAGTCGAGCGGCGGGTAGCCCTTGTTGTCGCCGATGTCCCGGTCGATCTCGGCAACCGCCTCGTCCAATGCGGTCTGCACATCGCCGCCGTTACGGATCTCGACAAATGCCTCCTGGAAGACGGAGGTGATCACCGGATAGGCCGGCGTCTGCGGCCGGGGTACGGAGAAGCCGCCGAGCAGCTGCCGGGCGAACAGCCGCAACGGACCGTTTTCGCCGTACAGCGGCGAGCGTTGGACCGCCGCCCGAGTGGCGGGGACCGCGCCATTGACCGTTGCCATCTCAAGCACCTCCTCGGGCTGGAGCAGGAACTCCAGCCACCGGCCGGCGGCCGGCGGATCTTTGCAGTTCCGGGTGATTCCCCACACCCACGAACCCTGCCCGGTGCGTGAGCCGCGGCCGAGATCCGGCAGCGGCAACAGCAGCAGATCGTCGCCGAAGGTCTCGGCGTAACGGGGATACTCCCAATGACCGGCCCAGGACAGTGCGACCCGGCCACTGCTAAAGGCGGCATCGTCCAGGTTGGGGTCCACATAGCCGTCGGCAAACCAGTTCTGCAGTGCCGTCATCGCCGCGACGGAGGGCGGTCCGTTGAGCACATGGCGGGCCGACTGGTAGCTGCTGCGATCGATCAGATCGCCGCCGGCCGAATTCAACAACGGCGAGAAGGCATAGGTGAACCACTCGCCGGAATAGTTGAGCTTGAGGTCCAGCACCCTGCCGTCGGGGTCGCGCTCGGCCAGGCTCGCCAGGACCGCGGCGAACTCGTCTTCCGTCCAGGCATTTTCCGGACCCGTCGGAATGTGAATTCCGGCAGCGTCCAGGGCGCTGCGTCGTGCATACAGCCCCAGACCGGAATCGAAGGTGCCGACGCCATAGACCCGGCCGCGATAGCTTCCCTGCTCAAGAACGGACGGCAACAGGTCGCGCTGCACCTTGGCGTCGATCAGGTCATCCAGGGGCAGCAGCCGTCCCTGCCAGACATAGTTGTAGAGAAACGGCCCGTCGAACTCGAGCACGTCGGGCAGGTCGCCGGCGACCGCGGCGGCCTGAACCTGGGCGTCGTATGTTCGCTCCGGTATGAAAGTAAGCTGGACCTCGACGTCCGACTGTGATTTGTTGAAGCGGGCCACCTGCTGCTCCAGGGTGAGGCGTTCCGCCGCCTGTCCCGCATGCGCCCAGATCGCCAGCACGGACAGACCGGGTTGTGTCTCGGTCTGTTGTTCACCGCAGGCGGCGAGCAGGGACAGCAGAGCGGTCAACAGGAAACGCCAAAGAGACTGCCGAGTTGCGTGTCTGCCTTTCCCGCTGGTCATACGCCTCGAGGATACCAAACCCGGACGAGGGGTGCCGGTGACCCGGGCTGGCCGCCGGAAGTCGGCTGCGGGACCGGAGGTCGCCGCGCCCCGGCCGGCGCTCGAGCCGGTGTCTATACTCGGGGCGAGATCAAGGGGTGACGATTCCCTCGCCAATCCTGCGGCTGCGCCGTCCAGCCCGGGCCGCGGCGCGGCGTCTTCACGATGAGTCAACGTGCTGAACCCTTCAACTGGAGGAACACCCGCAAATGGCCAGACTGAGCGTAAACGGCAAACCCGTCGACATCGACGTCGACGGCGCGACCCCGCTGCTGTGGGTGCTGCGCGAGCAGCTCGGACTGACCGGCACCAAGTACGGCTGCGGCATCGGCCTGTGCGGCGCCTGCACGGTGCACATCGACGGCCGGGCGGTGCGCTCCTGCGTCATCCCGGTGGGCTCGCTGAGCGCGAACAGGAGATGGTCACCATCGAGGGGCTGTCGGCCGACGGCAGTCACCCGGTGCAGCAGGCCTGGGCCGAGCTGGACGTGCCGCAATGCGGCTACTGTCAGCCGGGCATGATCATGGCCGCCGCCGCGCTGCTCGACGGCAATCCGAATCCGACCGACGCCGACATCGACGCCGATCTGACCAACATCTGCCGCTGCGGCACCTTCAACCGCGTGCGCCGCGGGATTCACCTTGCCGCCGAACTCGGCAAACGGGGGAAGCGCTGATGACCACCCAACGAGTCAGTATTTCGCGCCGCCGATTCCTCATCGGTACGGCCGCGGCCGGGGCCGGCCTGTCGCTCGGCCTGTACCTGCCCTTTGGCGGCGGCCGGGCGCGGGCGGCCGAGCCTGTCCGAGAGGTCAACGCCTGGGTGGTGATCGAGCCGGACGACACGGTGATCATCCGCATCGCCCGCTCCGAGATGGGCCAGGGCACGCTCACCGGCCTCGCCCAGCTGGTCGCCGAGGAGCTCGAGTGCGACTGGTCCAAGGTCACCACCGAGTACCCGACCCCGGGGCAGAACCTGGCCCGCAACCGGGTCTGGGGCAGCTTCTCCACCGGCGGCAGCCGGGGCATCCGCGACAGCCACCACTACGTGCGCGAGGGCGGCGCGGTGGCGCGGGTGATGCTGATCGAGGCGGCGGCCGACGCCTGGGGGGTGCCGGTCGAGGAGTGCAGCGTGCCGCGAGCGTCATCACCCACCGGCCGACCGGGCGCACGACGACCTACGGCAAGGTGGCCGCGGCCGCGGCGCAGCTGGTGCCGCCGCGGAGGTCGAGCTCAAGGACCCGAAGGACTGGAAGCTCGTCGGCAAGCCGGTCACGCGCCTGGACACGCTCGACAAGCTGACCGGCAAGCAGGTCTTCGGCGCCGACCTGCAGCTGCCCGGCATGCTCAATGCCGCGATCAAGGCCTGCCCGGTGTTCGGCGGCACGCTCGCCGGCTTCGATGACGCCAAGGTCCGCAAGATGCCCGGCGTGCGCGCCGTGGTGCGGGTCGACGACAACGCCGTCGCGGTGGTCGCCGACACCTGGTGGCAGGCCAAGACCGCGCTGGACGCGCTGCCGGTCACCTGGGACGAGGGCCCGAATGCCGCGATCAGCAGCGCCTCGATCGCGCAGATGCTGGACGAAGGCCTGAGCGCCGAAGAGGCCTTCGTCGGCAACCAGGCCGGTGATGTCGAGGCCGCGCTGAAGGGGGCCGCGAAGACGGTCGAGGCGGTCTACGGCTATCCGTTCCAGAACCACGCCACCATGGAGCCGATGAACGCGACCGCGCGCTGGACCGCCGAGCGCTGCGAGGTCTGGTGCCCGACGCAGAACGGCGAGGCGGCGCTGGAGGCCGCGGCCGAGGCGGCCGGTCTGCCGCCGTCGCAGTGCGAGGTCTACAAGATCCACCTCGGCGGCGGCTTCGGCCGGCGCGGCGCTTCACGACTTCGTCACGCAGGCGGTCGCGATCGCCAAGCAGCTGCCGGGCACGCCGGTCAAGCTGCTGTGGACGCGCGAAGAGGACATGCAGCACGGCGCCTACCACCCGATCACCCAGGCCAGGCTGGTCGGCGGGCTGGACGACAAGGGCGACCTGGTCGGCCTGCACGTGCGCATCTCCGGGCAGTCGATCCTGGCCGTCGGTGCGGCCGCAGCGGCTCACAGGACGGCGCCGACATGGTCACCTTCCAGGGCCTGCTGCCCGAGGGCGATCATGCCATCAGCTACACGGTGCCCGAACCTGCTGGTCGACCACGCGATGCGCAACCCGCCGGTGCCGCCGGGCTTCTGGCGCGGCGTCAACATCAACCAGAACGCCATCTACATGGAGTGCTTTCATCGACGAACTGGCGCACGCCGCGGGCAAGGACCCGCTCGACGTTCCGGCGCAAGCTGATGGCGGAGCACCCGAAGAACCTGGCGGTGCTGAACGCGGTGGCGGAGCGGGTCGGCTGGGGCAAGCCGGCGCCGCGCGGGCGTGCATCGCGGCCTGGCGGTGTGCAAGGCCTTCGGCAGCTATGTCGCCGCCTGCGCCGAGGTCTCGGTCGATGCCGGCGGCCGGCTGAAGATCCACCGCATCGTCGCCGCCACCGATCCCGGCTACGCGGTCAACCCGCAGCAGATCGAGGCCCAGGTCGAGGGCTCGTTCGTCTTCGGCCTGTCGGCGCTGCTGTACGGCGAATGCACCGTCAAGGACGGCCGCGTCGAGCAGCAGAACTTCGACACCTACCCGTCGATGCTGATCGCCGAGATGCCGCGAGGTCGAGACCATCGTCATGCCCTCGGGCGGCTTCTGGGGCGGCGTCGGCGAGCCGACCATCGCCGTCGCGGCGCCGGCGGTGCTGAACGCGATCTTCGCCGCCACCGGCAAGCGCATCCGCCGCCTGCCGCTGCAGGATGTCGATCTGAGAGCCGCGTGATTGTCTCGCGGCCTATCCCTCGCAACCGGGGAGTTGAAGGTCAGGGGAGGACGTGGATCGGGCGATAAGGCGCTTGGGCGATCTCTCACTCAAGAGAGAATCGCCTCGAGCTGTTCTGCGGTGTAGCCGGCGTCCTCACCGTATCGAACTCTCAGGTCCCTGTCGGCGCCCGCCCTTGCCTGGCGCTTGTCGCAGCCCGTCTCCAGGTGGTGTTCGTAACGCGCACACAGGTACTGGTGCCGTTCCCACGTCTTCTTGCGGTCAGTGATCGAGCCGTTGTCCGGCCAGTCGCTCTGTAGGCTTGTAATGCCCTCGTCCACCGGGGCCGACGGCTCTGCCGTTTCCTGTCGGCCCGACAGCGCTCTGATTAGATCGCCTTTTTCCTGCAGCTCCCGGTTGAGGCGTCGGATCTCTTTCCGCAGCGCCTTGACGGACTCTTTGACCTTTTTCTCCCGGCGTGGTGCCGGCTTCTTCAGCTCCGATTTCTTAAACTTCTTTGACTTCTTTGACTTTTTGCCCTTGGTCTTCTTCTCTTCTTTCCTCTTCATGGCGGTGATTTATCCGTTCCAGGTTGCGCACGACCCCCCAAGAGTAGATCGGGAAACCGGTCCTGCCGAGCCGAAGAGAGATCGGGCTTTACCCAAGCCACCCGCGGACCCATGGGTGAGGTGCTTTCTGTATTATCCTTTTAGACCAGCGGCGGTCGAAGTGGCAGGCTCCTGGGATTGCCCAAGACCGAGACTTCGTGTCGTTCCCGGTCTTGGCCCACTAGGAGCTGACCATGAACCCGGTGCTCGCTTACCACGAACGCTCCAAGCACCAGTTGGACCGCTACGCCCCGGGGCCGGGCCGATTGGACTGGGCCACGCAGCCCGATCCCTTCCGCCGCTTTGCCGCGGCCGACCAGGTGGAACTGCCCCTGCTCGCGGGCGAACTGCCCGCGCGCTGGGATGACCTGTTTCGGCCCGACCGGGTGCCTGTCCAGGTGTTCGAGCTCGATACACTGGCTCATCTCCTGCAACTCTCGCTCGGGCTCTCGGCCTGGAAGTCCCATGCCGGCAGCCGTTGGGCCCTGCGTTGCAATCCTTCCAGCGGCAATTTGCATCCCACCGAGGGCTATCTGATCAGTCCCGAATTGCCGGGGCTGTCGGCAGGCGTCTACCACTATCAGCCCGAAAAGCACTGCCTGGAGCGGCGCGCTGCGGCGCCGCTGGCCTGGCCGCGCGGGGTCCTGCTGGCCTTGACCGGCATCCATTGGCGCGAGGCCTGGAAGTACGGCGTGCGCGCCTTCCGCTACTGCCAGCATGACTGCGGCCACGCCCAGGCGGCGCTCGCCTATGCGGCCGCCGCGCTCGGCTGGCCGGTACAGTTGCTGACGACCTGGAGCGATGCGCAGATTGCCGCGCTCACCGGGGTGGATCGCGAAACGGACTTTCTGGCGGCCGAGCCGGAGGCCCCCGAGGCCCTGCTGTGGATCGGACCGGGCGAGCCCCCTGCGGCGGAGGCCGTTCTCGACACAATGGCCGGCGCGACCTGGAGCGGTACCGCCAATGCGCTAAGCCGGGGTCATCGGGACTGGCCCGAGATCGTCAGTGTGGCCAACGCGACCGAGGCCCCGGTCAGTGAATCTCTGCGCGCCTGGACTCTGCCAACCCTGCCGGCGCGCGAGCCGGTGTCCGAGGAGGCCGTCTCCGGTCTGATCCGGCGGCGTC
Organism: uncultured Gammaproteobacteria bacterium; assembly: GCA_963765415.1. Lineage (GTDB taxonomy): Bacteria > Pseudomonadota > Gammaproteobacteria > Chromatiales > Chromatiaceae > CAVXWS01. The sequence continues at coordinate 17,080 of CAVXWS010000025.1, read as the reverse complement.
GCTCCGCTCAGGCCTTCGATGGCGTCACCGGACTCAGTGCCCCGTCCTTCTTCCGGCTGCTCGACGCGCTGCTGCCGCGCAAGGGGGAGCCGCCCTGGTCGCTGCTCGCGACTCCGCCCCAAGTTCATCCGGTATTGTTCGTGCATCGCGTGGAGGGGCTGGCTGAGGGGATCTACACCCTGGTACGGGACCCGGCCGAGCAGGCCGTCTTGCGGGCCGAACTGCGACCCGACTGGCTCTGGGCGCAAGTTCCCGGTTGCCCGGACCACCTGCCCCTGGCACTGCTCGCGCATGTTGACCTGCGCGACTTCGCCAAGACCGTCTCCTGCCACCAGGATATCGCCGCAGACTCCGCCTTCTCGCTCGCGATGCTCGCCCGCTTTGACGATATCGCCGGCCGCCCCTGGTTATATCGCCGACGCTTCTGGGAGGCGGGCATCCTGGGGCAGGCGCTCTATCTGGAGGCGGAGGCCGCAGGCTTGCAGGGGACGGGGATCGGGTGCTACTTCGACGATGCGGTGCACCGGGCCCTGGGACTGAAGTCCACACGGTTCCAGGACCTGTACCACTTTACTCTCGGTGCCGCCCTCATCGACCAGCGACTGGTCAGCGAACCCGCCTATGCCCATCGGCCGCAAGGTGCTCAGTCAAGCGCCAAACGCTGAGCCTAACCCGAATATTGCAGTGCGCCGTGACACCGTGCTGAGGTTTTATGGCACCAATCACGGGTCTTGGAGTTCGTTGAGGTCACTGGCGTCGACGGTACGTCTTTTCCTGATCGGTTTTCTGAAAAATCCGGCGTTGCCTCTCGCCCTATCCCCCTCGAGCCATAGCTGCGGCTATGCCTCATCGGCCGATCGAGCAAGCGGCTTAGCCAGATTCCCCGGAAATTCCGATCCCCTCATGCAATATGCGGGCTGAGCAGGTAGCCCGGATGCTCGTGCGGGATCCGGCACTCGATGACCGCTCGCTGTTTGATCTGCTGACGCGGGCTTGAGTCGCCCGGAGGTCGGTTGTCGAGGGAAGCGGATCGGCGTTCGGGTGTTCGGCCGGCAGCCGATGTGGAAGGGATCCGCCCGACCCTTGACTTCCATCGATTCGGACCTACTATTAGCACTCACAAACGGGGAGTGCTAACAGGTAATCCCTGGTCTGATCTGTACCAACATCCAAATCTAAGGAGATTGCGAGATATGAACATTCGTCCGCTGCACGACCGTGTAGTCGTTCGCCGTATGGAAGAAGAGCGCACCAGCCCCGGAGGCATCGTGCTGCCCGACAACGCTACCGAAAAGCCCGTGCAGGGTGAGATCTTGGCCGTTGGTAACGGCAAGCTGCTGGACAGCGGCGAGACCCGCGCCCTGGACGTCAAGGTCGGCGACAAGGTTCTGTTCGGCAAGTACTCGGGCACCGAGGTGAAGATCGGCGGTGAGGATCTGCTCGTGATGCGCGAGGAAGACATCATGGGTGTGATCGTAGGCTAAGAGCGCCGCCCGCGCCGGCTTCCATCCACATCCAACCGATTGCACTGAATTACTAAGGAGTCATAATCACATGACCGCAAAAGAAGTCTGTTTTTCCGATGATGCACGCCAGCGCATGCTGCGCGGCGTCAACATTCTTGCCAACGCCGTAAGAGTCACCCTGGGCCCGAAGGGTCGAAACGTCGTTCTGGAAAAATCCTTCGGCGCCCCGACCATCACCAAAGACGGTGTGTCCGTGGCCAAGGAGATCGAGCTCTCCGACAAGTTCGAGAACATGGGCGCGCAGATGGTGAAAGAGGTCGCTTCGCAGACCTCCGACGTTGCCGGCGACGGCACCACCACGGCCACCGTGCTGGCCCAGGCGATGGTCCGCGAGGGTCTGAAGGCGGTCGCCGCCGGCATGAACCCGATGGATCTCAAGCGCGGCATGGAACAGTCCGTTACCGCCGCCGTTGAGCAGTTGAAGAACATGTCCAAGCCCTGTACCGATAACAAGGCCATCGCCCAGGTCGGCACCATCTCCGCCAACTCCGACACGAACATCGGGGACATCATCGCCGAGGCGATGGAGAAGGTCGGCAAGGAAGGCGTCATCACCGTCGAAGAGGGCTCCGGTCTGGAGAACGAACTCGATGTGGTCGAGGGTATGCAGTTCGACCGCGGCTACCTGTCGCCGTACTTCGTCAACAACCAACAGTCGATGGCGGCCGAACTCGAAGACCCGTACATCCTGCTGCACGACAAGAAGATCACCAACATCCGCGATCTGCTGCCCGCCCTGGAGTCTGTTGCGAAGGCCGGAAAGCCGCTGTTGATCATCGCCGAGGACGTCGAGGGCGAGGCGCTGGCGACCCTGGTGGTGAACACCATTCGCGGCATCGTCAAGGTGGCGGCGGTCAAGGCGCCGGGCTTTGGCGATCGTCGCAAGGCCATGTTGCAAGACATCGCCATTCTCACCGGAGCGACCGTGATCTCCGAGGAAGTCGGTCTGTCGCTGGAGAAGACCACGCTGAACGAGCTAGGGACCGCCCGGAAGATCCTGGTGACCAAAGAAGAGACCACCATCATCGACGGTGCCGGCACCGAGGGCGACATCAAGGCCCGTTGTGAGCAGATCCGCCAGCAGACGGAAGACACCACCTCCGACTACGACAAGGAGAAGCTGCAGGAGCGCCTGGCCAAGCTGGCCGGCGGTGTTGCCCTGATCAAAGTGGGTGCGGCCACCGAAGTCGAGATGAAGGAGAAGAAGGCCCGCGTCGAAGACGCACTGCATGCGACTCGTGCGGCCGTCGAGGAAGGCATCGTCCCCGGCGGTGGTGTTGCCCTGGTCCGAGCCCTGCAGTCCCTTGGTGAGCTGAGAGGCGCCAACCACGACCAGGATGTCGGTATCACCATCGGCCGGCGCGCCATGGAAGAGCCGCTGCGTCAGATCGTCGCCAATGCCGGTGACGAGCAGTCCGTGGTCCTGAACAAGGTCGCCGACGGTAAGGGTAACTTCGGTTACAACGCCGCCACCGGTGAGTATGGCGACATGGTCGAGATGGGTATCCTCGATCCTACCAAGGTCACCCGCTCCGCGCTGCAGAACGCCGCATCGGTCGCCGGTCTGATGATCACCACCGAGGCCATGGTGGCCGAAGAGCCGAAGGAAGACGACGCCGGTGCCGGAGCCGGCATGGGCGACATGGGCGGTATGGGCGGTATGGGCGGTATGGGCGGCATGATGTAAGACGCCTCATCGCTCGAGCATTTCGCTCAAATAAAAAGCCCCGCCAGCGATGGCGGGGCTTTTTTTGTTTGCGGCCCCGAGAAATAGGTCAGATCACATCGTCATCGCCGCCGACCAGGGGTCCGATGCCGCTGAGTTTCGACCGCAGCGTCTTGCGACTGAGTAATTTCTTCTGCGCCGATGCCGGCAGGTCAGTGAATCGAATCATCTGTTGATCGACCAGCAGATCGATCACATCTTCGATTACCCGCACCATCTCCAGATCCGAACTGGCCAGGAATTCCTGCACGCCCGGATCGTCTGCAGCGGCGGCCACTGCACCCGGTGTGTTGGGGTCGGAAGAGATCGAGATCACCTCGCCCTCGGTGTTGCGCGTGACGTAGACCATATCCCTGGGATCAAGATTCGCACGGAGGCTGTGTTCTCCAGATTCGGCCGAGGTGCCGATAACTTGATCAGAAGTTGGTTCGGTCGATCGGAGAATTGATGCAAGGTCTGCAGCTGGAAGAGCCGGTCCACGCCGCGACGCATGAAGACGGCAGCGACTTTCTGCTGGACAGTCTGCTGGCGGTCGCGCGTCTGCACGGCATCGCCGCCTCGCCCCACGCGGCGCGGGCGGGTCTGCCCATGGAGCAAAGCGTTTTGACGCCCGCGATGCTGCCGCGCGCAGCCCGCCGGCTGGGGATGAGCGCAAGGGTGGTCAAGCGTCCTCTGTCGCGAATCACGGCATTGTCGGTGCCGGCCATCCTTCTGCTGCATGACAACCAGAGCTGTGTCCTGATCGAGCCGATTGCCGGCGAGCGGGTCAGGGTGTTGCAGCCGGAAAGCGGTGATGGCGAGATCGATCTCGGCCTGGCCGAGCTGCAGGCGGGCTACTCGGGCTACGCGGTCTTTCTGCGTCCCGGCCACCGTTATGACGAGCGGACGCCGCCGGTGCGCGGCGAGCGTCACGGACACTGGTTCTGGGGCACTCTGTTCGAGTCCTGGCGACTGTACCGCGACGTACTGGTCGCCTCACTGTTGATCAATGTGTTCGCTCTGGCCTCGCCCCTGTTCGTGATGAACGTCTACGATCGGGTAGTGCCGAACAATGCGCTCGAGACGCTGTGGGTGCTCGCCGTCGGCGTTACCATGGTGTACCTGTTTGATTTTCTGCTGCGCACCCTGCGCGGCTACTTCATCGATCTGGCCGGGCGCAAGAGCGACGTGGTGCTCTCGGCGCGGCTTTTCGAACGGGTGCTGGGGATGCGACTGAATGTCCGGCCAGCCTCGGTCGGCGCGTTCGCCGGCAATCTGCGCGAGTTCGACAGCATTCGCGATTTTTTCACCTCGGCGACCATCACCACTCTGGTCGATCTGCCCTTCGCGGTTTTGTTCTTCGTCGTCATCTATCTGATCGGTGGGCCGCTGGTGGTGGTTCCGTTGGTCGTCGTGCCCCTGTTGTTTGCCTACGGCTTCGCCATTCAACCGGCTTTGCGCCGCGCGGCGCAGCAGAGCTTCATCGCCTCGTCAAAAAAGAACGCCGTCCTGGTCGAAAGCCTCAACGGGATCGAGGCGGTCAAGTTGCTCGGCAGCGAGGGGCGCGCGCAGCGGGTGTGGGAAGAGGCGGTGGCGAGCATCGCTCAGTCGAGTGCGCACTCGCGCCTGTTGTCGGCCTCGGCGGCGAACCTGGCCCAGGTCTCGCAACAAATGGTCACCGTCGCGGTGGTGGTGTTCGGCACCTATCTGATCACCGCCGGCGAGCTCAGCATGGGGGCGTTGATCGGCGTGGTTATCCTCTCCAGCCGCGCGGTCTCGCCCATGGCTCAGCTGGCGGGATTGGCGACCCGCTTCAATCAGGCCTATGCCGCCTACCAGAGCGTCAGCGAGATCATGCAGCTGCCGATCGAGCGCCCGCCGGGCAAGGTGTTCGTCACCCGGCCTGTGATCCACGGCGACATCGATTTCGACAATGTCAGTTTCAACTACCCGAATCAGGACTTTCACGCACTGGACCGGGTCAGTTTCCGCATCAAGGAGGGAGAGAAGGTCGCGGTGATTGGCCGTATCGGTTCGGGTAAGACCACCTTGCACAAGTTGATCTGCGGACTGTTCGAGGCCTCCGAGGGGGCGGTGCGGATCGACGGTGCCGATATCCGCCAGTACGACCCGGCCGATCTGCGCTCGAACGTTGCCTACGTCACCCAGCAGGCCGAGCTGTTCTTCGGCAGCGTGCGCGAGAATCTGATCATGGGCATCCCCAACGCCGACGACGAGGCGATCCTGCGTGCCGCACGTCTGGCCGGGGTGACTGAGTTCGTCAACCGCCATCCGATGGGCTTCGACATGCCGGTCGGCGAAGGCGGCAACTGGCTGTCCGGCGGCCAGCGGCAGTCGGTTGCGTTGGCGCGGGCGCTGCTGCTGGATGCCCCGGTGCTGTTGCTCGACGAACCCACCGGGGCGATGGACAGCGGCACCGAGGACCTGATCAAACGCGGCCTGCACGAGGCGATGCCGGGCAAGACCCTGGTGCTGGTCACGCACCGAGCCTCGCTGCTCGAGCTGGTCGATCGCATCGTCGTCATGGACAACGGCCGGGTGGCCGCCGACGGACCCAAGGATCAGGTGGTCGAGGCGCTGCGCTCCGGCAGGATCAAGATGCAATGACTCGCCCGGTCCTGACCTCCGCTGAACAGGTCGTGGAGATGCCGGCGCCGAAGCCGAAGAGCCATCTTTCGGCCGTTCCCCAGACCGATCTCGACTATGCGGCGGATGCCAGCGCGGCAATTCTTGCCGAGCGCAGCCCGGGGCGTCAGGCGCTGATCTGGGTCGTCTTTCTGAGTATCGTCGTGGCCTTGACTTGGGCCTACTTTGCCGAGATCGACGAGGTCGTCAAGGGCTCCGGCAAGGTGATCCCCTCGCATCAGATCCAGATCGTGCAGAATCTCGAGGGCGGCATCGTCGCGGCTCTATTGGTTCGCGAGGGCGACGTAGTCGAGCCGGGAGATGTACTGCTGCGAATCGACGACACCCGTTTTGGCTCGTCGCTGAAAGAGAGTCGGGTGCGCGTACTCAGTCTCGCGGCCAAGGCGGCCCGACTCAAGGCGGAGGCCGAGGGCAGTGAACAGCCGCCGAAATTTACCCCGGCCGTGATCAAGGAGGCGCCCGAGGTGGCCCGCCAGGAACAGCGGCTCTTTCAGGACCGCCGCCAGCAGCTGGCCGCCGGTATGGCGGTGCTCAACGAGCAACTCGTGCAGCGCAGGCACCAGGTCAGCGAGTTCGAGGCCAAGGCTCGCAAGATAGCCCAGAGTCTGGCTTTGACCCGCGAGGAACTGCAGCTCACCCGGCCCCTTGTGGCTCAGGGGGCGATCTCGGAGGTGGAGGTGTTGCGTTTGCGCCGGCAGGTGAACGACTTGCGCGGCGAACTGGAGGAGACTCAATCGGCGGTCCCGCGGTTGGAATCCGAGCTGTCGGAGGTTCAGAGCAAGATCGGCGAGTTGGCACTGCAGCGCCGCCAGGAGGCGCGGGCCGAACTCAACGAGGTGCGTGCCGAACTCGGTACTTTGACCGCCGGCAACGAGGCCCTGGAGGATCGGGTCGAACGAACCGCGGTGCGGGCGCCGGTCAAGGGGGTGGTGAACAAGCTGTTGATCAACACCGTCGGCGGGGTGGTGCAGCCGGGTATGGATCTGATCGAGATCGTGCCGCTGGACGATTCACTGCTGGTCGAGGCCAGGCTCAGTCCGCGTGACATCGCCTTCGTTCGTCCCGACCTCGGCGCCAAGGTCAAGCTGAGCGCGTACGACTTCGCCATCTATGGCGGGCTGGAGGCTAAGGTCGAGCATATCAGCGCCGATACCTTTATGAACGAACGCGACGAGCCCTATTACCTGGTACGCGTGCGTACCAAGCAAACCGAGCTGGAGCGTGACGGTGAAAGCCTGCCGATCATCCCAGGAATGACGGCGGATGTGGATATATTAACCGGGAAGAAGACCGTGTTGTCCTATCTGTTGAAGCCGATATTTCGCGCCCAGGCAAACGCCTTGCGGGAACGCTGATCGTGTCGATACTGCTCCACAGTCTGGATGAATCGCTGCTCGAACGCTGGGCGAGCGCGTTCGAGGATCCGCTTGCGCTCTATCGCTCGGCGTCGCTGTCGACGCTGACACAGCGATTCACAGAAGGCAACATTGACCTGGCCTACGTCGATCTGGCGACTCTTCCCGGCGGCGCCGATACTCTGAATAGGCTCGTCGGACAATTTCCATCCGTTGGGTTGATTGCCATGACATCGGTGCCCGACCCGGCCGAAGGATTGAGACTGATCGGTGCCGGGGTGCGCGGCTACTGCAATCGCTTGATCGCCGCGGATTTGCTTGCCCTGGTGCAGAGCACCGTGGAGCTCGGCGAGATCTGGGCCGGAACCCAGGTCATGCAACACCTCCTAGGCCAACACCAAAGACAGGCGCAAGCGCCCGAGAGGTGGGCTGAAGGCGGAGTTTTCCCACAGCTGACCGAGCGTGAGCGGGAGATCTCGGAACTGGTCGCCAATGGCCTGAGCAACAAGGTCATAGCGACTCAGCTCGGGATCTCCGAGCGTACCGTAAAAGCGCATCTGAATGCGGTCTTCCGCAAGACTGGGCTTAGTTCGCGCACCCAACTTGCGTTGGCGCTGCAGTCGACACCCGCCAGTACATATCCCTCGACCCGCGCGGGTTAGAGGGCTTTAGATCGTTTTTCCTCGCTAGTCCTCAAGACACTAGTACCAAGGTTCAATTCAGATTGACCCTGGCCCGGCCGATCCTCCCTGCGTCGAAGATCCTCAATCGGAAGAATTTCTATGGCAACGGTAATGGGTTCAACGGGTGGTACTCTGCAACCGGTCGGCGAAGTAACGTCGGCAACGGGAACAGTCGTCGCGATTGGTGTCGACGGTATCGAGCGTCGTCTGTTCAGCGGCGACACGATCTATGTGGGCGACCTGATCAAGACCATCGGGCTCAGCACCATCGTCGTCGCCATGAACGACGGCAGCCGTTTCGACCTCGGCCGCAACGCTGAGGGCTATCTCGATGCCGAGGTCTTCGACAACGACATCGGCGCCCTGGCCTTAGAGTCGCGCATCACCGTCAGCGAGATGCAACAAGCGATCGCCCGCGGGGAAGATCCGGGCGATATCGCGCCGGCGCCGGCCGCAGGCTCATCGGGTGCCGCGAGTTCGTCGATTGATCAAGGTATGGCGATCGACCGAACCGGCCGCGAAGGAAACGTAACGGCCGGATTCGATACGATAGGACCCGAAGAGCCACAAGACGAGCTTCCGGTATTCGGCGGCGAACAGTTCAATCCCGTTGGCGGAACTGGCGGTTCATCGGGGCAAAACGCGCCTCCGGTCGCCGAGAACGATAGCGCCAGCACCGAGGTGGATATACCCGTAACCATCGCGGTGTTGGATAATGACTCTGACCCCGACAGTGATGCGATCCGCGTCACCTCGGCCACCGCCGACAACGGCACGGTCACCGTCAATCCGAACGGTACCCTTACCTATATTCCTAATTCCGGTTTTATCGGGTCCGATACCATCAGCTATGAAATAAATGATGGCCGGGGCGGCGCGGCTAATGCGACCGTGGCGATAACGGTAGACCCCAGCGTGATCGTGCTCGGTACCGGTCCGGCCAACGACGCGCCGGAGGCGGTCGATGACACGCTCGGCGCGGTCGAGGACACGCCGCTGACGCTCAGCACGGTCGACATCGTCGACCCGAACGACACGGATCTGGACGGCGATACGCTGACCATCACCTCGGTCGGCGGCGCCAGCAACGGCACGGTCGACCTGAACCCCGACGGCACGGTGACCTTCACCCCGGCGCCGAACTACTCCGGGCCGGCGAGCTTCACCTACACCATCGACGACGGCAACGGCGGTTCGGACACGGCGACGGTGACGGTCAACGTCGCCCCGGCCAACGACGCGCCGGAGGCGGTCGATGACACGCTCGGCGCGGTCGAGGACACGCCGCTGACGCTCAGCACGGTCGACATCGTCGACCCGAACGACACGGATCTGGACGGCGATACGCTGACCATCACCTCGGTCGGCGGCGCCAGCAACGGCACGGTCGACCTGAACCCCGACGGCACGGTGACCTTCACCCCGGCGCCGAACTACTCCGGGCCGGCGAGCTTCACCTACACCATCGACGACGGCAACGGCGGTTCGGACACGGCGACGGTGACGGTCAACGTCGCCCCGGCCAACGACGCGCCGGAGGCGGTCGATGACACGCTCGGCGCGGTCGAGGACACGCCGCTGACGCTCAGCACGGTCGACATCGTCGACCCGAACGACACGGATCTGGACGGCGATACGCTGACCATCACCTCGGTCGGCGGCGCCAGCAACGGCACGGTCGACCTGAACCCCGACGGCACGGTGACCTTCACCCCGGCGCCGAACTACTCCGGGCCGGCGAGCTTCACCTACACCATCGACGACGGCAACGGCGGTTCGGACACGGCGACGGTGACGGTCAACGTCGCCCCGGCCAACGACGCGCCGGAGGCGGTCGATGACACGCTCGGCGCGGTCGAGGACACGCCGCTGACGCTCAGCACGGTCGACATCGTCGACCCGAACGACACGGATCTGGACGGCGATACGCTGACCATCACCTCGGTCGGCGGCGCCAGCAACGGCACGGTCGACCTGAACCCCGACGGCACGGTGACCTTCACCCCGGCGCCGAACTACTCCGGGCCGGCGAGCTTCACCTACACCATCGACGACGGCAACGGCGGTTCGGACACGGCGACGGTGACGGTCAACGTCGCCCCGGCCAACGACGCGCCGGAGGCGGTCGATGACACGCTCGGCGCGGTCGAGGACACGCCGCTGACGCTCAGCACGGTCGACATCGTCGACCCGAACGACACGGATCTGGACGGCGATACGCTGACCATCACCTCGGTCGGCGGCGCCAGCAACGGCACGGTCGACCTGAACCCCGACGGCACGGTGACCTTCACCCCGGCGCCGAACTACTCCGGGCCGGCGAGCTTCACCTACACCATCGACGACGGCAACGGCGGTTCGGACACGGCGACGGTGACGGTCAACGTCGCCCCGGCCAACGACGCGCCGGAGGCGGTCGATGACACGCTCGGCGCGGTCGAGGACACGCCGCTGACGCTCAGCACGGTCGACATCGTCGACCCGAACGACACGGATCTGGACGGCGATACGCTGACCATCACCTCGGTCGGCGGCGCCAGCAACGGCACGGTCGACCTGAACCCCGACGGCACGGTGACCTTCACCCCGGCGCCGAACTACTCCGGGCCGGCGAGCTTCACCTACACCATCGACGACGGCAACGGCGGTTCGGACACGGCGACGGTGACGGTCAACGTCGCCCCGGCCAACGACGCGCCGGAGGCGGTCGATGACACGCTCGGCGCGGTCGAGGACACGCCGCTGACGCTCAGCACGGTCGACATCGTCGACCCGAACGACACGGATCTGGACGGCGATACGCTGACCATCACCTCGGTCGGCGGCGCCAGCAACGGCACGGTCGACCTGAACCCCGACGGCACGGTGACCTTCACCCCGGCGCCGAACTACTCCGGGCCGGCGAGCTTCACCTACACCATCGACGACGGCAACGGCGGTTCGGACACGGCGACGGTGACGGTCAACGTCGCCCCGGCCAACGACGCGCCGGAGGCGGTCGATGACACGCTCGGCGCGGTCGAGGACACGCCGCTGACGCTCAGCACGGTCGACATCGTCGACCCGAACGACACGGATCTGGACGGCGATACGCTGACCATCACCTCGGTCGGCGGCGCCAGCAACGGCACGGTCGACCTGAACCCCGACGGCACGGTGACCTTCACCCCGGCGCCGAACTACTCCGGGCCGGCGAGCTTCACCTACACCATCGACGACGGCAACGGCGGTTCGGACACGGCGACGGTGACGGTCAACGTCGCCCCGGCCAACGACGCGCCGGAGGCGGTCGATGACACGCTCGGCGCGGTCGAGGACACGCCGCTGACGCTCAGCACGGTCGACATCGTCGACCCGAACGACACGGATCTGGACGGCGATACGCTGACCATCACCTCGGTCGGCGGCGCCAGCAACGGCACGGTCGACCTGAACCCCGACGGCACGGTGACCTTCACCCCGGCGCCGAACTACTCCGGGCCGGCGAGCTTCACCTACACCATCGACGACGGCAACGGCGGTTCGGACACGGCGACGGTGACGGTCAACGTCGCCCCGGCCAACGACGCGCCGGAGGCGGTCGATGACACGCTCGGCGCGGTCGAGGACACGCCGCTGACGCTCAGCACGGTCGACATCGTCGACCCGAACGACACGGATCTGGACGGCGATACGCTGACCATCACCTCGGTCGGCGGCGCCAGCAACGGCACGGTCGACCTGAACCCCGACGGCACGGTGACCTTCACCCCGGCGCCGAACTACTCCGGGCCGGCGAGCTTCACCTACACCATCGACGACGGCAACGGCGGTTCGGACACGGCGACGGTGACGGTCAACGTCGCCCCGGCCAACGACGCGCCGGAGGCGGTCGATGACACGCTCGGCGCGGTCGAGGACACGCCGCTGACGCTCAGCACGGTCGACATCGTCGACCCGAACGACACGGATCTGGACGGCGATACGCTGACCATCACCTCGGTCGGCGGCGCCAGCAACGGCACGGTCGACCTGAACCCCGACGGCACGGTGACCTTCACCCCGGCGCCGAACTACTCCGGGCCGGCGAGCTTCACCTACACCATCGACGACGGCAACGGCGGTTCGGACACGGCGACGGTGACGGTCAACGTCGCCCCGGCCAACGACGCGCCGGAGGCGGTCGATGACACGCTCGGCGCGGTCGAGGACACGCCGCTGACGCTCAGCACGGTCGACATCGTCGACCCGAACGACACGGATCTGGACGGCGATACGCTGACCATCACCTCGGTCGGCGGCGCCAGCAACGGCACGGTCGACCTGAACCCCGACGGCACGGTGACCTTCACCCCGGCGCCGAACTACTCCGGGCCGGCGAGCTTCACCTACACCATCGACGACGGCAACGGCGGTTCGGACACGGCGACGGTGACGGTCAACGTCGCCCCGGCCAACGACGCGCCGGAGGCGGTCGATGACACGCTCGGCGCGGTCGAGGACACGCCGCTGACGCTCAGCACGGTCGACATCGTCGACCCGAACGACACGGATCTGGACGGCGATACGCTGACCATCACCTCGGTCGGCGGCGCCAGCAACGGCACGGTCGACCTCGAACCCCGACGGCACGGTGACCTTCACCCCGGCGCCGAACTACTCCGGGCCGGCGAGCTTCACCTACACCATCGACGACGGCAACGGCGGTTCGGACACGGCGACGGTGACGGTCAACGTCGCCCGGCCAACGACGCGCCGGAGGCGGTCGATGACACGCTCGGCGCGGTCGAGGACACGCCGCTGACGCTCAGCACGGTCGACATCGTCGACCCGAACGACACGGATCTGGACGGCGATACGCTGACCATCACCTCGGTCGGCGGCGCCAGCAACGGCACGGTCGACCTGAACCCCGACGGCACGGTGACCTTCACCCCGGCGCCGAACTACTCCGGGCCGGCGAGCTTCACCTACACCATCGACGACGGCAACGGCGGTTCGGACACGGCGACGGTGACGGTCAACGTCGCCCCGGCCAACGACGCGCCGGAGGCGGTCGATGACACGCTCGGCGCGGTCGAGGACACGCCGCTGACGCTCAGCACGGTCGACATCGTCGACCCGAACGACACGGATCTGGACGGCGATACGCTGACCATCACCTCGGTCGGCGGCGCCAGCAACGGCACGGTCGACCTGAACCCCGACGGCACGGTGACCTTCACCCCGGCGCCGAACTACTCCGGGCCAGCGAGCTCACCTACACCATCGACGACGGCAACGGCGGTTCGGACACGGCGACGGTGACGGTCAACGTCGCCCCGGCCAACGACGCGCCGGAGGCGGTCGATGACACGCTCGACGCGGTCGAGGACACGCCGCTGACGCTCAGCACGGTCGACATCGTCGACCCGAACGACACGGACCTGGACGGCGATACGCTGACCATCACCTCGGTCGGCGGCGCCCGCAACGGCACGGTCGACCTGAACCCCGACGGCACGGTGACCTTCACCCCGGCGCCGAACTACTCCGGGCCGGCGAGCTTCACCTACACCATCGACGACGGCAACGGCGGTTCGGACACGGCGACGGTGACGGTCAACGTCGCCCCGGTCAACGACGCGCCGGAGGCGGTCGATGACACGCTCGGCGCGGTCGAGGACACGCCGCTGACGCTCAGCACGGTCGACATCGTCGACCCGAACGACACGGATCTGGACGGCGATACGCTGACCATCACCTCGGTCGGCGGCGCCCGCAACGGCACGGTCGACCTGAACCCCGACGGCACGGTGACCTTCACCCCGGCGCCGAACTACTCCGGGCCGGCGAGCTTCACCTACACCATCGACGACGGCAACGGCGGTTCGGACACGGCGACGGTGACGGTCAACGTCGCCCCGGCCAACGACGCGCCGGAGGCGGTCGATGACACGCTCGGCGCGGTCGAGGACACGCCGCTGACGCTCAGCACGGTCGAGCATCGTCGACCCGAACGACACGGATCTGGACGGCGATACGCTGACCATCACCTCGGTCGGCGGCGCCCGCAACGGCACGGTCGACCTGAACCCCGACGGCACGGTGACCTTCACCCCGGCGCCGAACTACTACGGGCCGGCGAGCTTCACCTACACCATCGACGACGGCAACGGCGGTTCGGACACGGCGACGGTGACGATCAACGTCACCCCGGTCAACGACGCGCCGGAGGCGGTCGATGACACGCCGGCGCGGTCGAGGACACGCCGCTGACGCTCAGCACGGTCGACATCGTCGACCCGAACGACACGGATCTGGACGGCGATACGCTGACCATCACCTCGGTCGGCGGCGCCGGCAACGGCACGGTCGACCTGAACCCCGACGGCACGGTGACCTTCACCCCGGCGCCGAACTACTCCGGGCCGGCGAGCTTCACCTACACCCATCGACGACGGCAACGGCGGTTCGGACACGGCGACGGTGACGGTCAACGTCGCCCCGGCCAACGACGCGCCGGAGGCGGTCGATGACACGCTCGGCGCGGTCGAGGACACGCCGCTGACGCTCAGCACGGTCGACATCGTCGACCCGAACTGACACGGATCTGGACGGCGATACGCTGACCATCACCTCGGTCGGCGGCGCCAGCAACGGCACGGTCGACCTGAACCCCGACGGCACGGTGACCTTCACCCCGGCGCCGAACTACTCCGGGCCGGCGAGCTTCACCTACACCATCGAAGACGGCAACGGCGGTTCGGACACGGCGACGGTGCGGTCAACGTCGCCCCGGCCAACGACGCGCCGGAGGCGGTCGATGACACGCTCGGCGCGGTCGAGGACACGCCGCTGACGCTCAGCACGGTCGACATCGTCGACCCGAACGACACGGATCTGGACGGCGATACGCTGACCATCACCTCGGTCGGCGGCGCCCGCAACGGCACGGTCGACCTGAACCCCGACGGCACGGTGACCTTCACCCCGGCGCCGAACTACTCCGGGCCGGCGAGCTTCACCTACACCATCGAAGACGGCAACGGCGGTTCGGACACGGCGACGGTGACGGTCAACGTCGCCCCGGCCAACGACGCGCCGGAGGCGGTCGATGACACGCTCGGCGCGGTCGAGGACACGCCGCTGACGCTCAGCACGGTCGACATCGTCGACCCGAACGACACGGATCTGGACGGCGATACGCTGACCATCACCTCGGTCGGCGGCGCCCGCAACGGCACGGTCGACCTCAACCCCGACGGCACGGTGACCTTGACCCCGGCGCCGAACTACTCCGGGCCGGCGAGCTTCACCTACACCATCGAAGACGGCAACGGCGGTTCGGACACGGCGACGGTGACGGTCAACGTCGCCCCGGCCAACGACGCGCCGGAGGCGGTCGATGACACGCTCGGCGCGGTCGAGGACACGCCGCTGACGCTCAGCACGGTCGACATCGTCGACCCGAACGACACGGATCTGGACGGCGATACGCTGACCATCACCTCGGTCGGCGGCGCCCGCAACGGCACGGTCGACCTGAACCCCGACGGCACGGTGACCTTCACCCCGGCGCCGAACTACTCCGGGCCGGCGAGCTTCACCTACACCATCGAAGACGGCAACGGCGGTACGGACACCGCGACCGTGACGGTGAACGTCGCCCCGGTCAACGACGCGCCGCGCCGGTGGCGGTGGACGACAGCTCGGCCCCGTCAGGACACGCCGCTGACGCTAGCACGGTCGACGTCCTCGCCCGAACGACAGCGATCCGGACGCCGATCCGCTGACCATCACGGCGGTCGACAGCGCCCGCAGGGCGGCACGGCCTCGATGAACCCCGACGGCACGGTGACCTTACCCCGACGCCGCACTGCTCCGGGCCGGCGAGACGTTCACCTACACCATCGAAGACGGCAACGGCGGTCCGACACCGCGACGGTGACGGTCAACGTCGCCGCCAACGACGACGCCGGTCGCGGTGGATGACACGCTCGACCCAATCAGGACACGCCGCGACGCTCAGCACCGTCGACGTCGTCGACCCGAACGACACGGACCTGGACGGCGATCCGCTGACCATCACGTCGGTCGACGGCGACCGCAACGGCACCGTCGACCTAAACCCCAACGGAACGGTGACCTTCACCCGGCCGACGAACTACTCCGGGCCGGCGAACTTCACCTACACCATCGAAGACGGCAACGGCGGTAGGGACACCGCGACGGTGACGGTCAACGTCGCCCCGGCCAACGGCACGCCGGTGGCGGTGGACGACACGCTCGGCGCAGTCGAGGACACACCGCTGACGCTCAGCACGGTCGACGTCGTCGACCCGAACGACACCGACCTCGACGGCGATCCGCTGACGATCACCTCGGTCGACAGCCCCCGCAACGGCACCGTCGACCTAAACCCCAACGGCACGGTGCCTTCGCCCCGGCGACGAACTACTCCGGGCCGGCGAGCGTTCACCTACACCATCGAAGACGGCAACGGCGGTTCGGACACGGCGACGGTGACGGTAAACGTCGCCCGGTCAACGACCGCCGGTCGCGGTCGATGACACGCTCCACGCAGTCAGGACACGCGCGACGCCCAGCACGGACGACATCGTCGACCCGAACGACACGGATCCGGACGGCGATCCGCTGACAATCACCTCGGTCGGCGGCGCCCGCAACGGCACGGTCGACCTGAACCCCGACGGCACGGTGACCTTCACCCCGGCGACGAACTACCCCGGGCCGGCGAGCTTCACCTACACCATCGAAGACGGCAACGGCGGATCGGATACGGCGACGGTGACGGTGAACGTCCCCGGCAACGGGACGCCGGTCGCCGTCGATGACACGCTCGGCGCGGCAAGACACGCCGCGACGCTCAGCACGGTCGACGTCCTCGCCCGAACGACAGCGATCCGGACGCCGATCCGATCACGATCACCTCGGTCGGCGGCGCCGCAACGGCACGGTCGATCATGAACCCCGACGGCCGGTGACCTTACCCGGCGCCGCTACTGCGGACCGGCGAGATACGTTCACCTACACCATCGAAGACGGCAACGGCGGTTCGGACACGGCGACGGTGACCGTCACCGTCGCCCCGGCCAACGACGCGCCGGAGGCGGTCGATGACACGCTCGGCGCGGTCGAGGACACGCCGCTGACGCTCAGCAC
>CAVXWS010000024.1:0-51633 GCA_963765415.1 uncultured Gammaproteobacteria bacterium | reverse complement strand
AGATTTTTATCGGCAATCGCGCCGTGTTTTATAATTTCGGCAAAACCGCTCAGGATTTCCTTTTGGGGAACGGTTTTTAAAAGATCGAGATCGCAGATGACAAATTCGGGCTGGTTAAAAACGCCTACGATGTTTTTGTAGCCACCCAAATTGAATCCGTTTTTGCCGCCCACACTCGCGTCAACCTGTGACAGCAGAGTACTGGACACAAACCCGAATCTCACTCCCCGCATGTAGGTTGAGGCGACAAATCCGGCAATGTCACAAACGATTCCACCGCCGATCCCGACGATAAAAGAAGAGCGATCCGCCTCAAGTTTCAGCAATTGCTCATAGATATAACGGACGGTATCGAAAGTTTTTATCTTTTCGCCGGTCCCGATGGTAATGACATCACCTTGCGGAAAATGCTTACCCCAGCACTCCCGGACATAGGTATCGGTGATGATTATCGGGGTTTCAACCGGTATGTATTTTCTCAGATTATCGAGCCTCTCACCGATCATGATCACGGAATCACGTCGATGACTTTTTATGTTGACTACTTTCATAAAGCGTTCACCCACCTATCGGAACTGCCCCTGTTAGAAGAATTTATCAATTTTTCAGCGGCCGACAGCAGCAAGCGCTCGGTCGTCTCCCATGAAATGCATTCATCCGTAATCGACACACCGTATTTGAGGGTTTTCAGATCTCCGCTGAATTTCTGGTTGCCTTCGAAAAGATTACTTTCCAGCATGAAACCGATCAACGCATCATTGCCGGCGATATATTGATCGATGACATTTCTCATGACGATCGCCTGCCCCTGGTATTTTTTCATTGAATTACCGTGTGAACAGTCCACCATGATGGTCTCAGGCATGTTTTTTTCTATCAGATTCAAACGGGCTTGTTCAATACTGATGGGATCATAATTGGGCCTGCGGCCTCCGCGCAAAACGATGTGGGCCAAAGGATTCCCGCTGGTCTGAACAACACAGGTACGGCCGTTCTGGTCTATTCCCAGGAAACTTTGCCCTGTTTTGGCTGCCACAATGCCGTTTATGGCCGAAGACATATTGCCGTCAGTTCCGTTCTTGAACCCCACTGCCATGGACAGGCCGCTTGCCATTTCACGATGGGTTTGGGATTCCGTCGTCCTGGCGCCGACACAGGCCCAGCTGACTAAATCCGATACATACTGGGGCGTGATGGTTTCTAGAAATTCAGTGGCAGCAGGAACACCAATTTCATTGATTTGAAGCAAAATGCGGCGAGCTTTGCGCAGACCCTCCAAAATATCACAGGTACCATCCAGCCGTGGATCATTTATCAGCCCTTTCCATCCCACGCTCGTCCGGGGTTTTTCAAAATAGACACGCATGACAACAATCAGCGCTTCGCTCACTTGATCACGAAGTTTTTGTAGTTTGGCGGCATATTCGTAAGCGGCTTTTTCATCGTGAATGGAGCATGGGCCGCCAATCACCAGTAGCCGCTTATCTTCCTTACGCAATATCTTGTCGATAGCGCTTCTTCCGGAAAGGACGGTAGCATGTGCCGCCGGGCTTATCGCAAGCTCTTGCTTCAACATACCCGGTTCCATGAGCTGTCGATAGCCTTTAACGCGTAAATCATCTGTTGGTTTCATTTTTTTTACCTCTGAATAAAAAAAACCGTGAGCTTTTTGATCTGCCCACGGTTTAGAATGCTTGTTTTGTTTTCTATATCTTTTCAGCGCACCCCAGGCAGAATGGTAAAATAAAAATAATACCGATAATAGGAATAAGCAAAATTGCCTGAAAAAATATGCGCCACGGAGCAATCCTCTTAACTTTTATTGAGATACCAGGTATCGTCTATATCAGTGCTTGCGGTGTGTCAAGATATTTTTTTCGCACGGGGATTTTGAATTTCGGTCTTTGTGATTTCCCATCTAAAAAAAAATTGTTGACAACCTGGGTAGAAACTATGTAATGTGCAGAACTATTAACGGAGACAAACGGTGAATTCGATTTCTTGGACAAAAGGATATTTTAGTTTTGGGCGCTTCTTTTTTAGCTTTAGAAGCGTTCATCCGGTTTGTTAACGCTAAAATTAATCGTTAATCACCCCGGGTGGACTTCAGCACCACTCGGGGTTTTTTAATTTGTAAAAGCCCCGAGAAAAATCTCAGGGCTTTTTTACTTTTATGAGGACTGTAATCATGAAAAACCTAAAGCTTGCCGTACGTGATGCAGAACAGCGCACCGTCATCAACATATCCGATGTTGCGGTTGGAAGAGATCTTGTCGTCATAGCCGGCCCCTGCAGTGTTGAGAGCGAAGAGCAAATGCTTGCGTCCGCACGTGCCGTCAAAGACGCAGGGGCGGACATGCTTCGCGGAGGGGCCTTTAAACCCAGGACATCACCTTATGCGTTTCAGGGGCTGGGCCTCCGTGGATTGAAATTACTGGCGGAAGCAGGCAGACAAACCGGCCTGCCGATCGTCACCGAAGTGATTGATCCCCGGGATGTCTCCTGGGTGGCCGAATTTGCAGATGTCCTGCAGATCGGGACCCGCAACATGCAAAACTATTCCCTGCTCAAAGAGGTGGGGCAGACAGGACGACCTGTGCTGCTCAAGCGAGGTATGTACTCCACCCTTGAAGAATGGTTAAACTGTGCCGAATATATTCTCAGTGAAGGCAACCCAAACGTGATTCTTTGTGAACGCGGCATACGGACCTTTGAAAGGTACACCCGCAATACGCTGGACCTGAGCGCCGTGCCGGCGATAAAGGAGCTGACGCACCTGCCCATCATTATCGATCCGACGCACAGCACCGGCCGGATCAATCTGATCGGTCCCATGAGCATGGCCGCTGTTGCCGCCGGGGCGGACGGGTTGATCATCGAAGTTCACCATAAGCCCGAAGAAGCCTTGTGTGATGCCGATCAGGCACTTACGCCGGTCATGTTCACGAACATCATGGCCCGCCTGAGACCGCTGAGTTCTTTTATGGATAGTCTCCCGGCTAGTAGTTAATAGTTAATAACAATATTACTATTGTGTTGAGGTGAAAATATGAAACTGGAAGGAATTCGCAATAAAATAGACAAAATCGATCGAGAACTGCTGGTCCTGCTGCAGGAACGGATGGGGTTGGCGCTGCGCTCAAGAAAATTCCAGGAATCCGCCGGTGATTCGAAGCAGGAAGAAGATACGCTGGAACGTATGAAACGCTTGAACCTGGATCTGGTCAAAAGCTCCTTTTCCCGGCAGCTGTTGAAAACGATCATCATCACGGCCACTGCCAGAGCGAGGTCGACTCCACCGAACTGCTCGATACTGACGTGCAGCCAGAACACCCCGACGCCCATCAGACCTGCGCCATAGGACCAACCCAGCCATAGGGCCTGGCCGACGGAGGCGACCCGCCACAGGGCGTACAAAAGGGCTGGACCGGCCACGGCCAGCCAGAACCAGCCGAACGGGGCAAAGGCCGGTACGGTCGCGGCACCGGCGGCAAAGGCAAGCGGCAGGCGGACCCAGGCCGACCAGTTCTGGGGATCGTGTGTTTGCATCATTTAAGCAACGAGTCCAAGAATCCAGAGAATCTCCAGCGGCACGGGAGGGTGTCGCAAAAGATACTTCCGGGTAGGTTGGCGCTGAGGCACGAAACCCAACATCTACGCGCAATCAATCAATTACCGTCGGGCTTCATTCTTCAGCCCATACCTCCGGGCGGCTTTTGCGACACCCTCCTCAGGGGAGGAGTCGACTCAGACCTCCATCGCCCGCGCCAAAGGTCTGTACTGCAGACCGTAGAACATCTCCAGATAGCGACGGGTCTCGGCGCGATCCAGATCGGTCACATACTTCCAGAAGCCGTACACCCGCGACAAGGTCATCAGCCGCTCGGCATAACGCGACCAGGTGTAGCGGGCCTCGACGCGGTCGAGCGCCCCCTGTCCGATCCGCGCCCAATAACTCGGTTGCTCGGCACAGCCGCGATAGAACTCGGCGATGCGCTCGGCGGCCTGCGCGCCATGGTTCGGGTCGATGTGAAAGCCGGAGACGCCGTCTTCGATGATCTCCGAGGGCCCGCCGAAACAGGTAGCGAAGGTCGGCAGGCCGGTGCTCATCGCCTCGATCACGGTCAGACCGAAGGCCTCGAACAAGGCCGGCTGGACGAAGGCCCCGCGCCGGTCGGCGATGAAGCGATACAACTCGCCGGCGAATGCCTTGTCGAGATGCTTACCCAGCCAGCGCACCTCGCCGTCGAGCCGGTACTCGTCGAACAGCTGGTGCATACGGCCGATCTGCTCGCGCTCCTCGGCGTCGCTCGAGCGACCGGCATCGATATGCCCGGAGACCAGCACCAGATTGCAGCGGCTGCGCAGCTCCGGATTCTGCCCGAACCATTCGACCAGGCCGGTGATGTTCTTGATCCGGTCGAGCCTCGCCATGCTGAACAGCGGCGGCCGATCGGGATCGGCGAGCACGCCGCGGACGTCATCGGCCGGCTCGCGCCCGAGAACCAGAGCCTCGACCTTCGGCAGCAGATCCCGGCGCCGCTTGGCGTCGTCGCCGGCCGGAAAATAGACCTCGGGATCGGCACCCGGGGAGACGATGTTGAACTTAGGGTCGAAGACGTCGATGCCATTCACCACCCGATACATCCCCGGCATGGTAAAGGCGCTGTGCGCCTCGTACTGGCCGATGCTGTCCTCGGTGCCGGCGATCTCCTGGAAGGTCGAGGTAACGATGAAATCGGCGGCGTTCATCGCGATCAGATCGGCGGTGAACTGGCAGGAGAAGTGGTACTGCGGCTCGTTGTCGCGCCAGTACAGATCCGAGTAGAGATACTTGGTCTTCTCCAGGGCATGGGCAATGTTGCACTGGGTGACCTTGAGGCTGCGCGACAGCAGGGTCGCGACCAGGTTGCCGTCGGAGTAGTTGCCGACGATCAGATCCGGGCGGCCGCCCAACTCCGGCAGCAGTTCGTCCTCGACGTCGGCGGCGAAGCGTTCCAGATAGGGCCAGACTTCGAACCGCGAGATCCAGTGCGGCACCACCTGGCCGTGGCGGTCACGAAACGGCACCCGCAGGATCCGTGCATGATGGGTGCCCTCGACCGCCTCCAGTCGCTGATCGGCGCGGGTGCCCTCGGCGCTTGGAATCAGCCGGGTGACGATTACGATCTGCGGTTCGATATCGAGCCCGTGGGCTTGGATGCGCGCCTTCATCTCGCGTTCCAGGGCCCGAACCTGATCGAGAATGTAGACCACCTGCCCGCCGGTATCGGGCCGGCCGAGCACCCCCTCCTGGCCGAACCAGCCGTGAGGCGACAGGATCGCGACCGAAAAGATCATCGGCACCCGGGCGAGGAAGGCCTCCAGATCGTCCGGATCCGGGGCCTCGAGGATGCTCAGCAGCAGCTCCATGGTCTCGCGCATTCGCCTTGCCGTGTTCCCCCAGCCCGGCTCGAAGCCCAGCGGACGGAGCTTGACCTCAGCCGCTTTCCAGCCGGCGTCGGCGGGCAGCCTCATCAGGTGCTGCACAGCCTCACGCAACAGACGGCGCAACTCGCTGACCCGGGCGACCTCGCCGCTGAGCATCAATTGCTGGTCGCGCCAGCGATGTACCCGGAGAAAATCGAGCAGGCGGCGACCACCACTGTCCAGCTCACCGAACAGCTGGCTGGACAGGCGACGGTTGAGGAACTCGACACCGCGGCCGATCGAGCGCACCTCGTGCATCTTCGGGAACTCGCGCGAGAACGGCGCCAGGTCGATCTCCAGCGACCAGGGATCATCCTGACCGCCGGTCGCCAGGCGCTCCTTGAAGCGCAGAAACGACTCGACCGGGATCAGCTCCGGCGCTAAAGACTCACCGCGCAGACGCAGATAGGTGTAACGGCCGATCCGTGAACGCAGCGCCAGATAGATCCATTCCGAGTCGAGCGCCGCCTCCTGCGCCCAGTGCACCGCTTGAGCGATCGGCGACTCGACCAGCGGCTCGACCGGCTCACCGACGCAGTCCTGGTCGCACAGCTCGGCGAAGACGTCGTGCAGATCGCTGCGCAGCAACAGCTGACGCCGCAGGCCCTGCAACCGGTGCCAGACGGCCCGGGCCCGGTGGGGGTGGTCGGAGAGATAGCGTTGGAGCTGGCCGAAGAATTCCGCCAGTGAACTCAAGCCAGACCCCAGTCTTGGCGGAACCTGGCGTAGAACGCGGCATCGTCGATGGTCGCCCCGCGCACCCCGACCAGGCCGGCGGCGAAGGCCTGAGCGCGCTCGAGCAGCTCCGTCAGAGGCCAGTCGTTGAGCAGACCGAGGATCAGAACGCTGGCGAAGGCATCGCCGGCGCCAACGGTATCGACCACCGAAAGACCGGCATGCGGCGCCACCGCGTGCAGATGCCCCTCGCGCGTACGGGCGAAGCGCACCCTTTGGCGCCGCGGGTAACCACCAGCAGTTCCAGCCCGCACTTGGCCTGCAGGTGTTCGGCGCGCCGCTCCAGATCACGGCCGACAGCGCCGAGCAAACCCAGCTCATCTTCGTTCAACTTCGCCCAGCGGGCCCGTTCGAGCAGCGCGAGGGTATCGTCCGGGTCCCACCAGGGTGGGCGCAGGTTGACATCGACGAATACCGGCAGGGCGCTGTCGAGACGCAATCGCTCCAGGGCCGTCCGGCTGTCGGCGCCTCGCAGGGCCAGGCTGCCGTGATAGAGCAGCCCGGCGCCCGGCAGCGGCGGCAGATAGCCGGCGGTGATATGGTCGTAGGCCCGATTGGCGACGATCTCGTAACTCGGTTCGTCGTCGACGATGCGAACCTCGACCGTGCCGGTCGGGTGGACCGAATCGAGTTGCAGTCCGGCGCAGTCCATGCCCCAGTGCAGCATGCGCTCGCGGATCTGCCGGCCGAGCGGATCGTCGCCGACCCGCGAGACGAACAGGGGCTCCTGACCGAAGGCCTGCAGGTGCCAGCTGACATTGAACGGCGCGCCGCCCAGTACCACCGCGCCGTCGGGAAAGCGGTCGAACAGGACCTCGCCGAAGACCACCGGCCGCGTGGCAGCATCATGAGACATGTTGCAGACCCCGGTTGAGACGATCGGTGATTGTCGGGTGGAAGTGCGCCACGCCCTCGAGTATGCCGCCGGCGTAGTTGCCGTTGAGGCCGAGGAACCCGCCGACGGCCACGTACAACTGCTCGGCGTGGCCGCCGCGCCGGGCCTGCTCGACCACCTGAGCACGTACTGCGGCGGTGGCATTGGCGACCAGCACGGCCGGCAGGTGGCTGGTCATTACCGCCAGATCGTTGCCGCTGTCACCGGCGAACATCACCTCGTCGTCGGCGAAACCCAGGCCCCGGCGCAGGAATTCGATAGCCGCCAGCTTGCCGGCGCTGGCCGGCAGGATATCGAGCAGCCCCACCCCGTTCGGCTCGTCGATACTCCAGACCAGCTCGGCGGCGATCCCGCGCTCCCTGAGGCGGCGCTGCAGTTCAACGCTCAGGCCGGAACGATCGGCCTGCAACGGTACATAGTAGCTGAGCTTGTGGGTGCTCTGTTTGGCGTGCGCCTGCAGGCGCAGCGCATGCAGATCCAGGAACATTCGGGCCAGCTGCGCATGCGAGGATCCGCCCCAATCACGATCGATGTTCTGTTCCCATTGCGGCACATCCCGCCATTCACCCCGGCCGAGATCATGGATGCGGGTGCCGACGTCGCTGATGACGAAATCCGGCTTCGGAATGGCGTAGTTGGCGATCGCCTTTTCCACCAGCCGGCGGTCGCGTCCGGTGACATAGGCCAGAACGACGCCCTCCTCGGCGACGAGTTGACCGAACAAGCTGCGGGCCTCAACGGATTCCGGCTGCGCGCCGTTGGGCAGCAGAGTGCGGTCGAGATCCGTACAAAGCAACAGGCGTTCGATGCTCATGCGGCGTGTTCTTCTTCGGCTACGGTGCAGGCGCGGAAGAAATCGTAGTGATCGATCGCCTCGAGTATGCCCCGCGCGTGGCTGCGATCGGCGAAATAGATCCGATCGATATCGACCAACTGCGACAATTCCTCGTGGTGGCGGTTACTGACCACCACTGCCAGGGTATTGCCGCGCATCATATCCTCGTCGGCCCCGGAACCGCCGGCGACCAGGATCCGATCGAGCGGGATCTCCCAGCGGGCGGCAAAATAACGCAGCGCCAGGCCCTTGGAGGCGCGGATCGGCAGGATATCGAGAAACTGGCCGAACGACAGCACCACATTGACCGACTGGTCCTCCTGGTGCAGGAGGCTGTTGATCTCGTCCAGGCTGGGCGCCTTTGCCGGGTCTATGAAATAGCTGATCTTGAAGCGGCTTTGCTCCGAGCGCTTCTGTAACTTCAGTCCCGGCAGATCGGCCAGGACCTCGCGCACCCGCTCGGGCTGCCAGTGATGATCGATGTGCCTGCTCCAGGGCTGGTCCATGGTCAGCTTCGGCGCATAGTGCATCTCGGTCCCGCCGCTGGTGATCAGCACGTCCGGTTCGGGAATGCCGTATTTCCTCATCACCTTCAGGGCCGAATCGAGCCGCCGGCCGGTGGCGATGCCGAACGAGGCGCACTTGCGGTTGTCCTGCATCATGCGGACGAAGTCGCGCAGCGACTCCGGATCGCCCAGCAGGTTCTGGTCCAGGTCGGTGAAGATCGCCCGGTCGTGGTAGAGCATCGGCCGCCGGGTCTTCGGCTTGCGCACCAGGATCTCGGAGCGGTCGGCGATGGGTTTGAGCAGCTCGACATAACGACTGGCATGGGCCGGCCAGGAATAGTGCTCCTTTACGCCGCGCAGCCCGGCCGCGGCGCGCGCCGACCAGACCGCCTGGTCGCCAATAGTGGCGAGCAGGGCCTCGGCGATGGCGGTGGTATCGAGCGGATCGATCAGCAGGCCGTTGTTGCAGTTCCCGATAATATCGCGCGGACCACCGTCCTCGGTCGCGACGATCGGCAGGCCGCTGGCGGCCGCCTCGATCAGGGTCAGCCCGAAAGGCTCGGTCAGGGCCGGGTTGACGAACACCCCCTGGGAGAGGGCGGCCAGACGATAGAACTCGGGGACATCATCCGAGTTGTGATGCTTGGGGAAGGCGACCTCGCCGTAGAGATCGTACCGGTCGATCAGCATCAGCAGCGAGGTCCAGACCTCGTGCGCGCCTTCGTCCAGGTCGCCGATGTCGTCGCGGTTGCCGGCGACGATCACCAGGTTGGCCCGCTCCCGCAGGGCCTGAGACTCGCCATAGGCCTTGACCAGCGAGCCGATGTTCTTGCGCGTATCCGGCCGTGACAGGGCGAGCACGATCGCTTTGTCCGGCTCACGCAGAAAGCGGCGGACCTCGACGCCGATCGGGCCGTCCCATTCGTCGCCGCGCGGCGGATGGAACCGTTCGACGTCGGTGCCGGGCGGGATGACCCGCATCTGCTCCGGCTGGTAGTGATCGTACAGGCCGTACTGGTCCTCGATCTCCTGGTGGGTGCTGGTGATCACCCGCTCCGCGGTGGCCAGTGTCAGTTCCTCGGCCTCGATCCGGCGCGCCATGTTGTAACGCTGTTCTACGTCGGTCGGGCTCAGGCCCGCGGCCAGCAGTCGGCGGCGCTTGACCCGGCCCAGGGAATGACCGGTATGTACCAGGGGGATGCCGAGCAGATTGCTCAGTCGCGCGCCGACATAGCCGGCATCGGCATAATGACTGTGGATCAGATCGGGAAGACGGTCGCCGGTGCGCAGCAGATTGAGCGCGTTGTCGGCAAACCGGTCTAAATGGTCCCAGAGCTGCTCTTTGGCGATGTAGCCGTTCGGCCCGGCGGTCACTCTGCGAATAGTGCAGTTCTCGGCGATCTGCTCGATTGGCTGCGCGTACTCGTCCGAGACCTCCGGATCATCGACCCGGCGGGTGAGCAGGTCGACCCGGGCGATCATCGGCTGCTGCGCCAGCGCCCTGGCCAGTTCGACCACGTACAGGGTCTGACCGCCGGTGTCGGCGTCCCGACCCAGTTCCAACTCCCGGCCCCGGATCAGCCCGTGCACGCTGATCAGAACCAGATACATGCCGTCGTCGGTCGACCGCTTTTGCGTCATCTCACTGCTCCGTGCTGACTACTCGACCTTTCGACCCGCGCTCCGACCGCCCGGCGAGCACCCCGAGGCCCAGGTACGCTCGCTCCGGCAGGTGCGATGTCCGCGCGACCAGACGACATCCCTGTGGCGCCGACATACCGCCGCCGGACGCCGCAATCGCGACGACGACCTGGCAGAACCTTTCGCGCGGGCAGACCGATAAGTCACCTGTGTAGAACAACCTATGTTGCAGAGACTAAACGATTATCGCGTCGAATTCATGCCGGCGCCCGAGCTGGCCGCCGACGAATTCAAGGGAACTTCTCATAATTCGTACCCGGTCATCTCGCGCAGACTTATTGGAAGTCCCTCAACGTATCTGCGCCGCCGCACCGACCGACTTCTCGGCCGGTCGCTCGATGTTCAACAGCAGAATCCGCCGACTGTCAGCACGGATGACGCTGAAACGATAACCGCCGATCACGGCCGCCTCTCCGCGCTTGGGCAAACGCCCGAGGGCATTGACCACCAGACCACCGATGGTGTCGAACTCTTGGTCGGAGAAGTCGGTATGAAAGTATTCGTTGAACTCCTCGATCGTGGTGTGCGCCTTGGCGGTGTACTCGCGCTCGCTGCGTTTGAGAATGAAGGCGTCCTCGTCGAAATCGTACTCGTCCTCGATCTCACCGACGATCTGCTCCAACACGTCCTCGATAGTCACCAGACCGGCTGCCGCGCCGTATTCGTCGACCACGATCGCCATGTGGTTGCGGCTCAGGCGAAACCCCTTCAACAGCAAGTTCAAGCGTTTGCTCTCCGGGACGAACACCGCTGAGCGCAAGATGTCGCGGATGTTGAAGCGCGGCGCCTGGGTGCGACAGTACTGCAGCAGATCCTTGGCCAGCAGGATACCGATCACCTCGCCGCGGTCATCACCGATCACCGGGAATCGCGAGTGCGCCGACTCGATGGCAACCGGCAGGATCCGGTCGAGCGGGTCATCGCGCCCGATCACCGTCATCGCCGGGCGCGGGATCATGATGTCGCGCACCCGCAGTTCCGAGACCTGCAGCACGCCCTCCATCATGGACAGGGCGTCGGTGTCCATGAGATGCCGGTTCTTGGCGTCTTGCAGGATCTGGATCAGTTCGTCTTTGTCGATCGGCTCGCCGCCGAGATGAGGCAGGATACGCTCCAGCCAGCGTCTCAGCGGCGAGCCCACGCTAGATCGATCTCCGCTATTCATTACTCTCCGAAAGGGGTGTTAGTTCGGTGTAAGGATCGGGAAAGCCCAGGCGCGCCAGGATCTGGCGCTCCAGATCCTCCATCTGCTCGGCCTCCGGTTCGCTCAGGTGGTCGTGGCCGAGCAGGTGCAGCACCCCGTGAACCACCATGTGCGCCCAATGCGCCGACAGGGCCTTGCCCTGGTCGACCGCCTCGCTTTCGACCACCGGCGCACAGATCACCAGGTCGCCGATCGGTTCGAACGGAAGGTCGAGGAGCGTGCCCTGCGGCAGACCCGGCGGCCGCTCGAACGGAAACGACAGGACATTGGTCGGCTTGTCCCTGCCCCGATAATCGCGATTGAGCCGACGGCTCTCCTGCGGTTCGACGATTCGGATCACCAGGCCGTGCGGCCGACCGGGCGACGTCGCGCTCCCGTGAGCGTCCAGGGCCGCCTCGGCCCAGACGCGCAGCTGCGCGTTGTCGGGCAGATCTTCGGCCTTACAGGCACACTGAATGTCGAGCTGCAATCGGGGATCGGCCAAGGAGGGGAGGCGCACGAGCGTCAGACTGTATTCCGAACCGAGAAGCTACGCAGCCCGCCCGAGGGTGTCAACCCGGGCTATTCCTCGTGCTCGTGCGGTTTCGCCGGCTTGGCGAACTCGCGGCTGGTGAGCGCGGCGACCATGAATTCGCGGTTCAGCCGGGCGATGTAGCGCACCGGAATCTCCTTCGGGCAGGCCTCGGCGCAGGCGTAATGATTGGTGCAGTTGCCGAATCCGGCCTGATCCATGGCCTCGACCATATGGATCGCCCGCCGCATCCGCTCCGGCTGGCCCTGGGGCAACATGGCCAGCTGGGCGACCTTGGCCGCGGTGAACAGCATCGCCGAACCGTTCGGGCAGGCGGCCACGCAGGCGCCGCAGCCGATACAGGCGGCGGCCTCGAAGGCGGCATCGGCGGCCTGCTTGGCGACCGTCAGGGCATGGGCGTCTGGCGCCGCACCGGTGTTGATGGAGACATAGCCGCCGGCCTGAATGATCTTGTCGAAGGCGCCGCGGTCGACGATCAGATCGCGCAGCACCGGAAAGGCCCGCGCCCGCCAGGGCTCGACGGTGATCTCGGCGCCGCCTCGGAAATGGCGCATGTACAACTGGCAGGCCGTGGTACCGGAGAGGGGTCCGTGCGGATCGCCGTTGATCACCATGGCGCAGGAGCCGCAGATACCCTCGCGGCAGTCGTGATCGAAGGCGATCGGCGGCTCGCCCTGCCCGACCAACTCCTCGTTGAGGACATCCAGCATCTCGAGAAAGGACAGGTCCGGACTGATGCCGCGTACCGGGTAGGTGCGGAACCGCCCCGGGTCCTCTGCGCCCAGTTGGCGCCACACGTGCAGGGTGAAATCCACTACTTATAACTCCGCTCGGTCGGTTGCACCGACTCGTAATGCAGCGGCTCCTCGTGTCGCCTGGGCTCGCTGCCGTCGCCGGTGAATTCCCAGGCGGCGACGTGCAGGAAGCGCTCGTCGTCGCGTCGGGCCTCACCGCTGTCGGTCTGGTACTCGGTGCGGAAGTGCGCGCCGCAGGACTCGTCGCGGGTCATGGCGTCGCGCACCATGAGTTCGGCGAACTCGAGATAGTCGGCGACCCGGCCGGCCTTCTCGAGCACGACGTTGAACTCCCTGCTGCCGCCGCACAGACAGATGCTGGACCAGAATTCCTCGCGCAGGGCCGGGATCTCGGCCAGGACCTTCTCCAGACCGGCCCGGTTGCGCGACATGCCGCAATAGTCCGACAGCAACTCACCGAGCCGGCGATGGAAGACTTCCACCGGGGTCCGCCCGCCGATTGCGACGAGGCGCTCGAGCCGGTCGCGCACCGTCTGCTCGGCCTCCTTGAAACCATCCGATTCCGTCGAACCGCGCCCCGGCGAGATCTTCGAAAGATAGTTGCCGATGGTCTGCGGCAGGATGAAGTACCCATCGGCCAGGCCCTGCATCAGGGCACTGGCGCCGAGTCGGTTGGCCCCGTGATCGGAGAAATTCGCCTCGCCGATGGCGAACAGCCCGGGCACCGTGGTCATCAGATCGTAGTCGACCCACAGCCCGCCCATGGTGTAGTGCGCGGCCGGATAGATGCGCATCGGCAGCCGCCACGGATTCTCGCCGGTGATGCGCTGATACATCTCGAACAGGTTGCCGTACCGGTCGCGAATGGCCTGTTTGCCGAGACGTTGGACCGAGTCGGTGAAATCCAGATAGACACCGCGCCCGGTCTGGCCGACGCCCCGGCCCTCGTCGCACACGGCCTTGGCCGCGCGCGAGGCGATATCGCGCGGACTCAGGTTGCCGTAGGCCGGATACATGCGCTCGAGATAATAATCGCGCTCGGCCTCGGGTATCTCGCCCGGCGGGCGATCGTCGCTCGCGGACGCCGACACCCAGATGCGCCCGTCGTTGCGCAGCGACTCCGACATCAGGGTCAGTTTCGACTGGTGATCGAGCGCCGCCGGGATGCAGGTCGGGTGGATCTGGGTGAAGCTCGGGTTGGCGAACAGGGCGCCGCGCCGCCAGGCCCGATAGGTGGCCGTGACATTGCTGGCGACAGCGTTGGTCGAGAGATAGAAGATGTTGCTGTAGCCGCCGGTGGCCAGCACCACGGCGTCGGCCGAGAACCGGCCGATCAGTCCATCGGTCAGGCGGCGGGTGAGAATGCCGGTTGCCCGACCATCCTCGACCACCAGGTCGAGCATCTCGGTACGGGTGTGCAGACGCACCTGACCGGCCTGCACCTGGCGGCTGAGCGCACCGTAGGAACCGAGCAGCAACTGCTGGCCGGTCTGACCCCGGGCGTAGAAGGTTCGCGAGACCTGGGCACCGCCGAAGGAGCGGTTGTCCAGGTAGCCGCCGTACTCACGGGCGAACGGAATGCCCTGGGCGACGCAATGGTCGATGATCTGGTTGCTGATCTCGGCCAGGCGATAGACGTTCTCCTCACGCGAGCGGTAGTCGCCGCCCTTGATGGTGTCCTTGAACAAGCGCTCGACGCTGTCACCGTCGTTGCGATAGTTCTTGGCCGCGTTGATACCGCCCTGGGCGGCCACCGAGTGCGCCCGGCGCGGGCTGTCGTGGAAGGTGAAGCACTCGACCTGGTAGCCGAGTTCGGCCAGGCTGGCGGCCGCCGAGGCCCCGGCCAACCCTGTCCCGACCACTATGACCCGATAGCGGCGCTTGTTCGCCGGGCTGATCAGGCGCACCTCGGCACGGTGGCGCTGCCATTTTTCGCGCAACGGGCCGTCGGGAACCCGCGGATTCAGGTCAAAGCTCATCCGGTCACCCCTGCGCCGATCACACCGGTCAACACCAGCAAAGGCACCGCCGCGAAACCCGCGACGATGATCGCCGTCAGCGCCCAGGCCAGGAAGCGGATCATTGCCTGGTAACTCTCGTGGTTGTAACCGAGGGTCTGGAACAGGCTCTCGACCGCGTGCACCAGATGGAAGGCCAGCATGGCCATGGCGAACAGATAAAGCCCGGCAATCAGCGGGTCGGAGAAACTCACCACCACCCGCGCATAGACGTCTGCCTGACCGGCCTCGTCGACCAGCCGGCTGAAATCCGGCCCGACCGCACCGACGGTCAGGTGCAACAGATGCAGCACCAGGAACAGCAGCAGCAGCGCGCCGCTGAGCAGCATGAAACGCCCCGGCAGTCGTGCGCCCAGTCGGGCGATACGCCGGTAGCGGATCGGTCGTGCGGCCAGATTCTGGTGCGCCAGGCGGACGGTGGCGGTGATGTGCAGCCCGAACAGCGCCAGCATCGCGAGCCGAAAACCCCATAG
This sequence comes from uncultured Gammaproteobacteria bacterium, assembly GCA_963765415.1. GTDB lineage: Bacteria > Pseudomonadota > Gammaproteobacteria > Chromatiales > Chromatiaceae > CAVXWS01. Next base: position 36,510 of record CAVXWS010000024.1, on the reverse strand, counting down.
CAGCGGATGCCCCTGCAACCAGTGCGCATAGGCGTTGAGGGATTCCGCGCCCTTCAAGATCAACAGGTTTCCGGCGGCGTGCCCGAGCAGAAAGCCGAGCAGCAGGGCGCCGGTCACGGCGACGACCAACTTGCTTCCGATCGAGGTGTGGAACAGGTGAATCAGGCGATACATGGCTTCTGCGGCTGGGCGCGTAGTCCCGCTTTCGACAATAGCGACAAAATTACCTCAGCCGAACACAGAGCCCCCTGCTTCAGATCAAGCCAAGCCAAGACTGCTGCCCCGGAGCCGGGCTAATCCCGATCCGTGCGTATCCGGCTGAACAGTCGTGCGCCGGAGATAACCGCCCAGGCACCCAGCTTGCCGAGCACCAACAGAAGCAGCACGACGATCACCCAGGCCAGGGAATGCGCCAGCCCCAGCCCGGCAATCTCTCGCTCGGCGGCGAACTTCGCGGTCTCGAGCACATAGTTCGCAAAATAGCCTATGCCTTCCGGGTGGCTGTACAGGTTCCAGGCCGCCAGGATCGCGCCGACCAGGGCGAATATCCCGAACCCGACCAGCACCAGGCCGAGCATACTGAGAACAATGGATACGACGCTCGAAGAAGACACCTGATAGTCCCGGTCCATACAACCCTTCCAGACTCGCTGAGTCGCCGTAGTTTTTCTCGTCCACGAAGTATAAGGCCCGGCCCGGATCGTCCCCGTGACATAAGTAGCATTACGTCCAGAGTCGCGAGTCAGGAGTTCGTTACGTTTCGGCGCTCTTTCTCAATGCTGCATCGATGAACTCAAGTCTGCGTCTGATCCCAGGTGTCATAGGCCCGCACCACCCTCTGCACCAGCGGATGGCGCACCACGTCGCGGGCGCTGAAGAAGGTGAAGCTGATGCCCTCGACCTTGCCCAGCATCTCGATCGCCTGGCGCAGGCCGGACTGCTGCCCGCGCGGCAGGTCGATCTGGGTGACGTCGCCGGTGACCACCGCGGTGGAGCCGAAGCCGATGCGGGTGAGGAACATCTTCATCTGCTCGGGCGTGGTGTTCTGCGCCTCGTCGAGGATGATGAAGGCCTCGTTGAGCGTGCGCCCGCGCATGTAGGCCAGCGGCGCGACCTCGATGACGTTGCGCTCGATCAGCTTGTCGACCCGCTCGAAGCCCAGCATCTCGTACAGCGCGTCGTACAGCGGCCGCAGGTAGGGATCGACCTTCTGCGCCAGGTCGCCGGGCAGGAAGCCGAGCCGCTCGCCGGCCTCGACCGCCGGGCGCACCAGCACGATGCGCCGCACCTGCGTCGCGCTCCAGGGCGTCGACGGCGCAGGCCACCGCCAGATAGGTCTTGCCGGTGCCGGCCGGGCCGATGCCGAAGTTGATGTCGTGGGTCAGGATGCGGTGCGCAGGTACTCGGCCTGGTTCGGGCCGCGCGGGCGCACCAGGCCGCGGCGGGTCTTGATCACCGTCTCCGGGACCCGATCGTCCTCGCTCGGCGAGCTGCGCCTCGACGCCCGACTCCTGCAGGAACAGGTGCACCCGGGCCGGAGTCAGCGACTCCTCTTCGGTGGCAGCGGTACAGATCCTCCAGCAACCTGCTTGCCGGCGTCGATTGCCGGTGTCTCGCCGAACAGGGTGAAGCGATTGCCGCGATTGTTCGATCTCGATCCCGAGACGGCGCTCGATCTGGCGCAGGTGCTCGTCGAGCTGGCCGCAGAGGTTGGCCAGGCGCTCGTTGTCCTCGGGCTCGAGGACGAGATCGAGCGAGTCGGGGTGTTCGGACACGGCCGGGGTGGTCGGTCGGCTCACCTTGTCGGTGGTCACCCGGCGGCGGCCATGGACGGGCTGGAGGCCGCCGGCAACTCGCCGCGCAGCGAATTGGGCAGTGCCTCGGTGATGCGCACCTCGACGAACTGGCCGATCAGATCCGCCGGGCCCTCGAAGTTGACCACCCGGTTGTTCTCGGTGCGCCCGGCAAGCTGCGGCGGCATTCCTGCGCGAGGGGCGATCGACCAGCACGCGCTGCACCGTGCCGACCATGTGCCGGCGGATGCGCTGGGCGTTGCGGTTGATCGCCTGCTGCAACCGCGCCAGGCGCTGTCTGCTTGACAGTCTGCGGCACGTCGTCGGGCAGATCCGCGGCCGGCGTGCCCGGGCGGCGGCTGTAGATGAAGCTGAACGACTGGTCGAAGCCGATCGTCTCGATCAGGTCCATGGTGTGCTTCGAAGTCCTGCCTCGGTCTCGCCGGGAAAGCCGACGATGAAGTCCGAGGACAGGCTGATGTCCGGCCGCGCCTCGCGCAGGCGCCGGATCTTCTGCTTGTAGTCGAAGGCGCGTGTGGCCGCGCTTCATCAGCGTCAGGATGCGGTCGGAGCCCGCTTGCACCGGCAGGTGCAGGTGGCTGACCAGCTCCGGCACGTCGCGATAGACCTCGATCAGCGCATCGGAGAACTCGACCGGGTGCGAGGTGGTGAAACGGATGCGCTCGATGCCGTCGACGGCGGCGACATAGCGGATCAGCAGGGCGAGATCGGCGATCTCGCCGTCGTGCATCGGGCCGCGGTAGGCGTTGACGTTCTGCCCGAGCAGGTTGACCTCGCGCACCCCCTGCGCGGCCAGTTGGACCACCTCGGCGATGACGTCGTCGAACGGCCGGCTGATCTCCTCGCCGCGGGTGTAGGGCACGACGCAGAAGGTGCAGTACTTGCAGCAGCCCTCCATGATCGAGACGAAGGCGCTCGGACCCTCGGCGCGCGGCTCGGGCAGCCGGTCGAATTTCTCGATCTCGGGGAAGCTGACATCGACCACCGGGCGGTGTTCGCCGCGAACGCGGTTGAGCATCTCGGGCAGGCGGTGCAGGGTCTGCGGACCGAACACCAGGTCGACGTAGGGCGCGCGCTCGCGGATCGCCTCGCCTTCCTGGCTGGCGACGCAGCCGCCGACACCGATGACCAGATTCGGCCGGTCACGCTTCCACTCCTTCCACTGGCCGAGCTGGGAGAAGACCTTCTCCTGGGCCTTCTCGCGGATCGAGCAGGTGTTGAGCAGCAGCACATCGGCCTGCTCGGGCCGGTCGGTCGGCACCAGGCCGTGCGATTCGCGCAGTACGTCGAGCATCTTGGCCGAGTCGTACTCGTTCATCTGGCAGCCATGGGTCTTGATGAAAAGCTTGCGGGGCATGATTTCGCCAGTCGTCCTGAAACCGCGAATTTTACCCGAAGGCTCAGCGACTTGTCACAGAAATGGCCGCACCTGGCGAGCCAGGGCGGCCGGCTGGTCTGCGACCAGTGTGGAGGATCTGTAGATTTATGATCGAATCCTTGGAGTGTCAGAGTCCGATCAATTCGGCGTGGACGCCGTGGGCGGACACCCGGGTCAGCAGATCGTGGGCCTTTACATCCCCGGGATCGTAGTCGACCAACATAAGATGCCGGGCGCGTTCGTGCACACAGGCGCTGAACACTCCGTTCAATGTGGCCAGATCGGTCTCCAGTTCGTGTATATCCGAATCATCCAGTTTTTCGTCGATATGGATGACGACGTCGGAACGGTGTTCGTACATTGACAAGGTCTCCATGGTCAGCCCGGCGTTCGAGCAAGCCGGGCTTGGACAACGATCAACACCACAAGAAATAGCCGATACCAGGCATTCGGCAATAGGTAGTATTCCTAATGCACTGCCGGTCGCAATACGATCCCGGCGAGCGGTGGGAGGGTCAGCGACAGCGAGTTGGGACGGCCGTTCCACGAGATCCCGTCGGCTGTCAGGGGCGCGATGCCGTTGCCCTTGTTGCTGCCCCCGTAGTATTCCGAGTCCGAGTTCAGCACCTCGACGTAGTCGCCCGGCAAGGGTACACCGATGCGATAGCCTTCGCGCGGCACCGGCGTCATGTTGAGGACCACGAGCATGACATCGCCGTTGTCGGCCTTGCGCAGAAAACTCAGGATGGAGTTCTTTGCATCGTTGCAGTCGACCCACTCGAAGCCCTGCCAGTCGAACTCCTTGTCGTACAGCGCCGCGTTGTTGCGGTACAGGCGGTTGAGATCCTCGACCAGACGACTTAGCCCCTGGTGCAGCGGATAATCGAGGTTGTACCAATCGAGCATGGTCTCGCTGTTCCACTCGGTGCCCTGTCCGAACTCGGTGCCCATGAACAGCAGCTTCTTGCCTGGGTGGGTGAACATGTAGGTGTACAGCAACCGCAGGTTGGCGTGTTTCTGCCACTCGTCGCCCGGCATCTTGTTCAGCATCGAGCCCTTACCGTGCACCACCTCGTCGTGCGAGAACGGCAGCATGAAGTTTTCCGTGAAGGCATAGAGCATGCTGAAGGTCAGCATATTCTGATGGTACTGGCGGTGGATCGGATCGTTCGCCATGTAGCGCAGGGTGTCGTTCATCCAGCCCATGTTCCACTTCATGTCGAACCCGAGGCCGCCGAGGTAGGTCGGTCGGGTGACCTGCGGCCAGGAGGTCGATTCCTCGGCCATGGTCAGGATACCCGGCACTTGGCGTGCACTACCTCGTTGATGTCCCGCAAGAAGGCGATGGCCTCGAGGTTCTCGTTGCCGCCGTACTCGTTCGGGATCCAGTCGCCGGCCTCGCGCGAGTAGTCCAGGTAGAGCATCGAGGCCACGGCGTCGACCCGCAGGCCGTCGATGTGCATCTCTTCGAGCCAGAACAAGGCGTTGGACAGCAGGAAGTTCTTCACCTCGTTGCGGCCGTAGTTGAAGATCAGCGTGGCCCAGTCGAGGTGCTCGCCCTTGCGCGGGTCGTCGTGCTCGTACAGCGGCGTGCCGTCGAAGCGCGCAAGGCCGTGCGCGTCTTTCGGAAAGTGGGCCGGCACCCAGTCGATGAAGACGCCGATGCCGTTCTGGTGGCAGTAGTCGACGAAGTAGCGGAAATCGTCCGGCGTGCCGAAGCGGCTGGTAGGCGCATAGTAGCCGGTGGTCTGGTAGCCCCAGGACTGGTCGTAGGGGTGCTCGGTGACCGGCAGCAGCTCGATGTGGGTGAATCCCAGCTCCTTGACGTAATCGACCAGGCGATGCGCCAGTTCGCGGTAATTGAGCCATTCACCCTCGGGGCCACGCTGCCACGAGCCGAGGTGGACCTCGTAGACCGACATCGGCTGGTGCTGCCAGTCCCACGCCGCGCGCTGCTCCAGCCAGTCGGCGTCGCCCCAATCGTAGGTACTCGGTCCCTCGATGATCGACGAGGTGCGCGGTCGCAATTCGTGGAAGCGACCGTAGGGGTCGGCCTTGCTGAAGACCGCGTTCCACGAATCATTGCGGATCTCGAACTTGTACAGCTGGCCGGGGCCGAGGTTGGGTATGAACAGCTCCCAGACGCCGCCGGCTCGCATGCGCATGGGGTGCACCCTGCCGTCCCAGCGGTTGAAGTCGCCGACGACGCTGACCCGGGACCCGTTCGGCGCCCACACCGAGAACAACACGCCGGCCACATTGTCGATCTGGCGCAGGTGCGCACCGAGAAAGCGATGGGCATGCCAGTGCTTGCCCTCGTTGAACAGGTGCAGGTCCATGTCGCCCAACTGCGGCGGGAAGCAGTATGGGTCATGGTGGATGTGTTCGCGGTTCTGGTCGTCGTGCCAGATCAGTCGGTAACGGTGGGAAACCGCCTCGGCCGGACCCCGCCACTCGAAGAAGTCGGTGTTCTCGATACGCTGCAGCGGGAGGTCGCCCTCGGCGATCGAGACGCGCTCGGCATGCGGCAGGAACACCCGGACCAGGGTCTGGCCGTCGGTTTCGTGGCGCCCGAGCACCTCGAAGGGATCGTGATGGCGCGCGTCGATGATGCGCTGCATGCCTTTGTCTATCTGGCGTTCGGCCATGGTATGGGTTCCTTTATTGGTGCATGTGGTAAGCGCTTAGAAGTCGTTGTCGATGATCGCATCCACGCGGCGGCAGATCTCGCGACCGTAATCGGTCCACAACCCCTGCCCCCAGTAGCGGTAGCAGCTGGTCTGTGACGACAGCAGGTGAAACAACGCATTTCGGTAGCGCGGATCGTTGGTCGGGATGCCCTTCTTCAAGACCCTCTCGTTGAAGTGCGAGCTGGCCTTTTCCATCGGACCGACGACGTTCTCGTACCCCTGCACCCAGGAAAGGTTGTTGGTCCAGCTGCCGCCGTCCATGTGGAAGCGGTGGTCCTGCTGCTTGCAGTGTTCGATCGCCTCGTTCAGCTTGTCATTACCCTGTCCCGGCTTGAACTCGCTGAACAGCCGCGCCTGGAATATTGGCTGCAGCGCCGGCAGATCATCCTCGCGGATGCCGCTGGCAAACAGGTGTTCGAGGTACTCGGTCGCGTTCATCAATGGTACCGGGCCGTGGCTGGCCTGTCCGACCACCTCCATGTACTTCGGCGGGAACTCGTTCATCATCACGCCGCCGTTCTCACCGTCGGCGATCTGGGTCACCAGCGGCGGGACCGAACGGCCCGCCAGTTCCCAGCGATCGAGGCTTTCGGCCTCGTACCAGGGCTGCATCTGTGCCACCAGCTTGGTGTCGGAGCCCTGGGTCTTCAAGATTGCGATAATGCTGGCGGTATCGCCCTGGCTGTTGGTGCAGACCAGGCGGTGTGGCAGGTGTTTCTGCTCGATGACGTGGCCGCTGCCGGCCTGTTCGACCGTGTGCTCCTGAACCAGCACCCATTGAAAGCCGGCATCCTTCAGGGTCTTGACGAAGGCGTAGGCTACGTCGGGGTGATTCGGCAGCGCCATCTCGGCAGGCGAGAAGCCGCGGACCCGGGTAACCGCCTCGACGCCGAAGATGCTGGCGAAGTGGTGCTGCCAGGCGCGCACGTGTAGCCGAAAATCCTGCACCGGGGTCGAAGGCGCCACGGCGTGGCCCCAGGTGCTGCCGAGCCATTCGGTCTTGCCGCGGTAGGCCGGGTCGAGTGTGATCTTCTTCAGCTCGTCGATGACATCGTTCAATCCCATGCGGCGCAGCCCGTGCAACAGCACCCCGGAGTAGTCGAGCATGACCCGCGGCTGTTTGCCTTCGCCGACCAGCTGCGGGATGAATTCGCCCATCCGCTTGTAACATCGGTGGAAGACGTGCGCGTTGTGGTTATCGCCGATATCCGGATGCGCCATCATGTACTGCAGGTTGCTGATCAGCTCCGCGGTCTGCAGGTCCTCGCCGCCGGCCGGGATCAATGGCTGCTGCATGTGCAGCGCGATCGCACAGGCGCTCCTGATCGCGTCGAAATCGATGTTGCTTTCGGGAAGGAAGACCGGCTGATCGCGTGCGGCGTCGATCGCTTCCTGCAGTTGCGCCTCTTCACCGCAGATATTGGGCAAACCGTCGATGTATTCGGGTAGCTCGGTCATCAGGTCTGCTCCTCGGCGGTCGGTCAACTACGGATGTAGTCGTAAATGTTCAGGTAGTTCTGACCCGGGTGGTTCCAGGAATAGTCGTAGCGCATGCCGTTGACGGCCAGCTCGCGAAACTCCTGCGGATAGTCGAACCAAAGGCCGATGGCACGGTCAAGCGCCGATTCGAGCCCGGGATTGTCCGCCTCGTGGAACACGTAGCCGTTGCGCTCATTGGTCGGTCTGTCGGAATGATCGCGATCGTAGATCGTGTCGGCGAGGCCGCCGACATAACGCACCACCGGCACCGTGCCATAGCGCAGCGCAATCATCTGCGTGAGACCGCATGGCTCGAACATGCTCGGCACCACGAGGATATCGGCGCCGGCATAGATGAGGTGCGCGAGTTCCTCGTTGTAGCCGATCTCGAGGTGGCAGTCCGGATTGTCGTTGAGGTCGTGTTTTATGTGCCAAAAATCGGCATTGATGCCCTGCTCCGTGCTGGAGCCGAGCAGCACGAACTGCGCGCTCTTTTCCAGCGAACGGAATAGTGCATGGCGAATCAGGTGTACCCCCTTCTGAAAATCCAGTCGGCCGACGTAGGCGACGATCGGATTGTAGGTCTCGCGGATCATCAGACGGTCGCGTAGCGCCTTCTTGTTCGCATACTTGGGATCGAAGTGACCGGCGTCGTAGGGCTCGGGGATGTGCGGGTCGGCGGACGGATTCCACATGTCGTAATCCAAACCGTTGAGCACGCCGCCGAACTTGTTCTGGTAGCGGTGCAGAATATGGCCGAGGCCATAGCCCCAATCGGTGTACCGCACTTCGTTCGCGTGATTGGGCGACACCGTGGTGACAAAGTTCGAGAAGACGATCGCGCCCTTGGTCAGGTTGATTGCCGTCGGATTGAAATCGTCGCCGAGGCGGTCGGGATGATAGTAGTGGTCGGGCCGCCCCAGGCCGGAGAACCACAGCACGTTCTCGCCGGCGATGCCCTGGTGCTTGAAATTGTGGATGGTGTGACAGGCGCGACAGCGCTCCATACCGCCGAACTGGTACAGCTCATAGAGCAGGACCGGCAGCAGCGCGGTCTGCCAGTCATGGGTGTGGATGATGTCGGGACGCTTACCAGATGCCAAGATGAACTCGAGCGCGGCCCTGGAGAAAAAGGCAAAGCGCATGTGCTCGTCGGTGAAGCCATAATAGCTTCCGCGATTGAAAAAGTTGTCGTCAGAGTGCGGCTCGATGAAAAAACACTTTCGCCCGTGTACGAAACCGAACCACACGGTGCAGCGAATCTTGTAGTTGAACCAGGGCACCCAGAGGTTTTCGTAGCTGACATGCAGGCCCCAGATATGGTCGTAGCGCATACAGTCGTACTTCGGCAGTATGATCTCGACGTGGTTGCCGCGGATCTCGAGTTCCTTGCTGAGACCGTAGACGACATCGCCAAGACCGCCCACCTTGGCAACCGGGGCGCATTCGGATGCAACCATGATGATGTGCATTTTCCAATTCCTACGAGCGAGTGCGCGCGCGCAGCTCGAGCTGGAACCAGCCCAGCTCCATGCCGGATTCCTGTGCATCGGACAGTTCCCGGTCGCGCACCACGACGATGATCTCATCGTCGCCATAGCGGGCGATATGCGGACGGTAGCGCAGGACCTGCCAGCTCATCGGCGTAACCGGCTCGACATGGTCGCTGTCGACCAGCACATAGCGGTAGCCGAGCCGCTTCAACAGTGGAATCAACTCCATCGCGAAGCCCATCTCGGGCGGCCAAAAGCCATCGAATCGACTGCGCCAGAACAGGTGGCGCGCGATGCCCTGCCAGCGCCGCAGCTGTTCGTCGCGATCGGGCTCGGGAATCAATGGCAGCACCGGGTGGTAGTAGCCGGTGCCGAGCACCGTGAACAGCTGCTCGTTCTGCAGATGCCATAGCAGTGAGCCGACATCGACGGTGCCGTAGACACGCTCCTGGAAGCCTGGCGAAGCGAGTGTTTCCAAGAGGCTGCCGGAGAGGCTCAGGTGGACGTGCGCCAAGTCCTCGTAGCCCCACAGCGATCGCGGCATGCGATCCATCGCAAGCAGGATCTCGCGGGCCTCCCAGGGCTGCTGCTCAAGCAGTTCGTCCAGGTTACCCGGAGGCTGGTGGAAATTCAGAACGAGGGCGTGATGGACCGGCTGCACGCCGAGGATTATCAGCGAGCATTAACAAAGTAGCAACTACTGAACCACAGTTCGATGAAGTGTCACACTTGAGCGCCTGGAGATTCGAAACGATGGCCACAACGGCCGTATCCGGGTGCAACACAAGGTGGAATATCTTGACGCCCCCCGCTTTGGTCACTCTCGGAGTCTGCGCGGTAGAGCTGGCGGATGCCGAGCGCTACCCCGTTCGAGTGTGATCTGGTGGTCGTTTAAGGAGCACAGCGGATACGATGCGACGAAAAGAAGCGCTGGAGCACGCCGAAGCGGGGGGGGCCGCAGGCCCGTCATGTTCTGCCGCGCAGACTCGGATCTGCTGGCACTACCTGGCCCTCTGCACGATAACGATTTCGCCAAGCATAAGGGGTTGGCTCGGAAATGCCCGTCTCACGGCGCACCTGGGCAACTGACTTCGCACTCGGCGGCATCATCTTGCGGACCACCTGCTCTTTGAATTCCTCGCTGTAACGCGGCATGAATCACTCACTTTCCGCTCCCTCTGAGGTTAAGATTCTCAAATCAAATCACCGGACATCTATGCTGACAGAGGGGGCCATGGATTTTGAACAGGATTCAGTCTGTATGCCGCATCAGGGGTCCGGATTACCGGTAGAGCAAAACGGACCACAGCGTTGACCTTTGATCCATACACTATCCTTCCTTTTCCTGTATCGCGTGCAAAGACCTTTAGGGGGAGTGAACATGTCGAATCGTGAAGTCGTGGTTTTGAGTGCGGTGCGTTCCGCAATCGGTACCTTTGGCGGGTCACTGAGCGGCATGGAGCCGGCGGATCTGGCCGGATCTGGTGATGAAGGAGGCGGTGACACGCTCAGGTGCCGATCCGCAGGGGATCAACTATGTCACCGTCGGCAACTGTGTCCCGACCGAATCACGTTTTGCTTATGTAGCCCGCGTGGCGGCCATACAGGCGGGCTTGCCGATGGAATCGGTCGCGATGGCGGTGAACCGCCTCTGTTCGTCGGGATCTGCAGGGCATCGTCTCGACCGCGCAGGCCATCATGCTGGGCGACTGCGAGTACGGCGTCGGCGGTGGTGTGGAGGTGATGTCACGCGGTGCCTACATGTCAACCGCGATGCGCACCGGCGCACGCATGGGTGACACCACGCTGTTCGATTCGATGGTGGCCACCCTGACCGACCCCTTCGGCGTCGGCCACATGGGTATCACGGCAGAAAACCTGGCCGAAAAGTGGGGCATCTCGCGCGAAGAGCAGGATGCGCTGGCGCTGGAGTCGCAAAAACGCGCGGCCGCGGCTATCGCAGACGGCCGCTTCAAGGAGCAGATCGTGCCGATCACGCTCAAGAGCCGCAAGGGCGAGATCGGTTTTCGACACCGACGAGCACGTCAGGGCAGACGCCACCCTCGAAAAGCTTGCGGGCATGCGCCCGGCGTTCAAGAAGGACGGCACGGTCACCGCCGGCAATGCCTCGGGCATCAACGACGGCGCCGCCTTCATGGTGCTGGCCGAGGCCGATGCCGCGGCCGCGGCCGGTCACAAGCCGATGGCCCGACTCGTTTCCTACGCCGTGGCGGGCGTACCCAACGAGATCATGGGCGAAGGTCCGATCCCGGCGTCCAAGGTCGCGCTGAAGCGGGCCGGGCTGACGCTGGACCAGATGGACGTCATCGAATCCAACGAGGCCTTTGCGGCACAGGCGCTGGCGGTGGCCAAGGCGCTGGAACTCGACATGAGCAAGACCAATCCGAACGGTGGTGCGATCGCCCTGGGTCACCCGATGGGCTGCTCCGGGGCATTCATTGCCACCAAGGCGCTGTACGAACTGCAGCGCACCGGCGGGCGCTATGCGCTGGTGACCATGTGCATCGGCGGCGGCCAGGGTATCGCTGCGGTGTTCGAACGCATTTGAGCGCCGACGCCCCGAAAAGGCCGCTCGGTAAACGCTGATCAACTCAGCGTTTCCTCGGCGCGCCCGACTTCGGCCAGACTGTTTCGACGAGGGTCATCATGTGCGGCTCGGTGCAGGAACCTGCACCGGGGCTGGCGTGGAGGCTTTTTCACTGATCCGTGATCAGTCAAAAAAGCCGAACATCAACGCTGACTGGCATGCATTACCGTCTGGATCACGGCGCCGGGCTCATCGCCGATCGTCACCTCCAGCGCGATGCGCGAACGCCCCTGCGCGGTCAGTTCATCGACGAACGCCCGAGCGGCCGTTTCGGTAACTGTGCAGTGACACACGATGTCTCCGCGCACGGGGGCCAGGTAGCGGATGGCGGCTTCGGCAACGACCAGGCTCGCATCCAGTCCGACACGTGCGATCATATGGGTACAGAGGCCCCAGGCAGCCAGTATCCCCAATGCATAGAGGCTGCCGGCGAAGCCCGTCCCATGGATATTCGTGTTCGGTTCTAGAGGCGCCTCGACCGTGATTCGCGTGTCCGCGAGCGCCGTGATCCGGTAACCCATCGCCTGGCTCAGCGGGATCGACTGGTGAATCTTGTTTTGCAGGTCCGTGGCGGATGCCGTGTTCACGCGAAGGCGTCCTTGTAGGTGTCGCGCAGGATGTTCTTTTGCACCTTGCCCATGGTGTTGCGCGGCAGTTCGTCGACAAAGAACACCCGCTTGGGCTGCTTGAAGCGCGCCAAGCGATCGCTGAGCGCCTCGACCATCGATTGCTCGGTGAGCTGAGCGCTGCCGTCGGGCACGACGACCGCGGTCACGCCTTCGCCAAAGTCCGGATGCGGCACACCGAACACCGCCGACTCCTTAACCCCGGGCAGTTCGTCGATCTGCGACTCGATCTCCTTGGGGTAAACGTTGAACCCGCCGGAAATAATGAGGTCCTTCGCGCGCCCTACGATGGTTACGCGGCCGTCCTCGGCCATTACCGCGATGTCCCCGGTGATGAACCAGCCATCGGGACGGAATTCCTCGGCGGTTTTTTCCGGCATCTGCCAGTAGCCCTGAAAGACATTGGGACCGGTAATCTCCAGTACGCCGGCCTCACCACGGGGCAGCTCCTTGCCCTTGTCATCGGCGACACGCACGCTTACGCCCGGCAGCGGATAGCCGACGGTCCCCGCGACCCGCTGTCCGTCATAGGGATTGGAGGTAATCATTCCGGTCTCGGTCATGCCATAGCGCTCGAGAATCCGGTGACCGGTACGAGTCTCGAACTCGCGATGCGTCTCGGCCAGCAGCGGTGCGGAGCCGGAGATGAACAGACGCATGTTGGCGCAGGTCTCGCGGTCGAAGTCCTGATGCTCGAGTAATCGGGTGTAAAAGGTCGGCACGCCCATCATGACGGTCGTTTCCGGCAGCCTCTGCATCACGCTCCCGGCATCGAAGCGCGGCATAAAAATAACGCGCGAGCCTCCAAGCAGGGCACAGTGAAGGGCCACGAACAATCCATGCACGTGAAAGATCGGCAAGGCGTGCAACAGGACATCATCTTGCCGCCAATGCCAGTAGTCGGACAGCACCCGCGCATTGGAGGCGAGATTGGCGTGGCTGAGCATGGCGCCCTTGGAACGACCGGTAGTGCCGGAGGTGTACAGAATGGACGCGAGTTCATCTGCCTTCACTTGAACAATCTCATCGCTCGCCGACTGGGTTTCGACCGCCTCGATCAGATCGCCGTCACCCGCGCCCCCGAGACTCAGCACCACAGACACGCCACAGTCTGCCGCGACCTTTTCGAGATCGATCTTTTTCGCCGGGGTACAGACAAACATTCTGGGCGTCGCATCGCCGAGGAAATAACCGACCTCGGTCGACGTGTAGGCGGTGTTCAGCGGGATATAGATCGCACCGGCCCGCAGACAGGCCAGATACAAGAGCACGGCCTCGATCGACTTTTCGACCTGGACCACGACGCGGTCACCCTTTTTCACGCCCGCCTGTTGCAGCAGGCCGAGATATCTGCCGCTGCGTTGTGGTATCTCGCCGTAACGCAGCTGACGGCCGTCGACGCTGTCCAGGAAAATGGCGTTGGCATCCTTCGGGAAACGCCCCTGGAAGAGAGTGTAGAGATTCGCGTTGCTCATGCTTGTCGAGTCCCTCAAAAGAGATTGAAGCTCATTCGGCTGGCCAAGATGAATAGAAAGATCGCGAAAAAGCGTCTCAGCAGCTGGTCAGGCAATCTGTGGGCAAGGGTCGCGCCGAGCGGAGCAAACAGCAGGCTGGCCGCGACCACACCGCCGAAGACGGGCAGGTTTACATAGCCAAGACTGACACTTGGCAACCCCTCCTCGTTCAGGCCGCCGACGATGTAGCCGATGGTCGCACTGACCGCTATCGGCAGCCCGATTGCCGCCGCAGTGGCGATCGACCGCTTGATCGGGACACCGCAGAAACTGAGAAAAGGCACGTTCAGGGAGCCGCCGCCTATCCCCATCAATGCCGAAATGACGCCGACTCCGGTCGACACCCCCGCGAGCCCGAGCGTTCCGGGCAGGGTACGGTGTGCCGACACCCGGCTGAGCGCCATCTGGGCCGAGACGACAAACATGAACAGGATAAAGGCACCGTAAAGCACCTCGCCGGGGATGACATCGGCGAGCGAGGCGCCGATCAGCGATCCGACCAGCACACCAGGGGTCATAGTCCGGAACAGCCCCCACTCCACCGCCCCTTTGCGATGGTGGGTATAGATGCTGGAGAGGGCGGTGACGACGATTGTCGCGAGAGAGGTGCCAAGCGCCATCTTGATCGCAAGGCCATGCGCCAGGCCCTGGGTCTCGAACAGCAGGGTCACGATGGGTACGATGATGATCCCGCCACCGATGCCGAGCAGCCCTGCCATGGTGCCGGCAACGGCCCCGGATAGAAGCAACATCGGCAGGTCCATCAACGCTTACCCGCCATGTGCTTGTCGTAATCGCGCTGCATCGAGCGCGACATCACGATGCGGCCATCCTGCAAAAAGGCCTCGTGGTTCGCGACCACCTGTTCCGGATCGTAACGATAGTTCACCATCACACCGTGCGATTGCGCCATCCCCTTGGAGGAGCGGTCGGCATACACGTTGATGCGTTCCAGTATCGCGCCATTGGCGAGATGGAAGGCGGCAACCGGATCGCAACACACCCCGGGAGAGCGTTTCAGTGCGGTGATGTACAGCAGCGCCAGACGGGCCAGCGGACCACTGAGCAACTCCTCATGCCGGCCGGTCGCGTCCTGCAAGAGTTCGAGCACTGCGGCGCAAGGACTCTGTTTTTTGCTGTGTGCCTGCAGCGCGGGCTGGAAATCGGCCAACAGCGGGTCGAGGCGCTCGATCGGCCAGTCGGCGATATTCCCCGCAAGCAACAGTTCCAGGCGGTCGGCAAAACGGGGCAGCGGAGACAGAGTGACAAAATGTCTCAGCCGCGGAAGTTCGGCGCTGAGTTCGCTGAGCACCTGCTTTAGCAGGAAATTGCCGAAGCTGATCCCGCGTAACCCTTGAAGGGAGTTGTTGATCGAAAAGAACATCGCCGTATCCGCGGTGTACGGATCGGACTCCTCGGCTTCGGGGTCGATCAGCGAGGAGATATCGGAGGCAATCTGCCGCGTCAGCGCGACTTCCACGAAGATCAACGGCTCCTCCGGTAACGCCGGATGGAAGAACCCGAAACAGCGCCGGTCGTCGGCCAGCCGGCGTCGAAGGTCGTACCACCCGTCGATCGTGTGGACGGATTCGTAACGCATGATCCTTTCGACAAGCGCCGCTGGACTGCGCCAGTCGATGCGCTGCAAGCGCAGGAAGCCGCGGTTGAACCAGGAGGCCAGCAGATGCTTGAAGTCCGCGTCGACACTGCTCAACAAAGGATGCTCGCGCAGTCGGCCGAGCAGTTCGGCACGCATCGCCACCAGACTGGCAGTTCCCAGTGGCGCCATGTTCAGGCGCCGAAAGAGCTCCTGGCGCGGCGGCTCCACCGCGTCGATCAGGCTTGCCAGCGTGTCAGGCCTGTCGTTGTCGAAGGCTTTTACCGTCGCGGCAATCCGCTCGGCATTCGGGCCGAACTGTTCCGCGAGCGTGAGGAAGAACTCGGTCTTACGCTCCGACTCGAGCGCCTCGAAACGCTGCAGGATCTCGCGCGCAAGGGCGATATTGGTAGCCTCGCCGCGGCCGGCAATCAGGCGCCGGCACAGGTCCGGCAAAGAGTCCTTGGTTTCATCCTCGCGCAGTCCGAGCAGCTCGCGGCCCCGGTCGGCGACCGTGTTCGTTATGCGCTCCAACCAAGTCATGGCCGGCACTACCCGTCCGCCCTTCCCCGCTTCCAACTGCATAGTCTTGCCTCAGCGCACCGGGCCCATCAGAAAATCCGGAAGCCATGTCGCCATGCCGGGTAAGACCGACAGAATCACGATCGCCAGCACCATGCAGACGACAAACGGCATGGAACCTTTGAGAATGGTCTTCAGCGGAATGTCGGGCGCGATGCCATTGATGACGTAAAGGTTCAGCCCGACCGGCGGCGTGATCAGACCGATTTCCATATTGATGGTCAGAACCACGGCAAACCAGTAAGGATCGAATCCCGCTGAAATGATGATTGGAAAGAGAATCGGCGCTGCCATCAGGATGACCGCGACCGGTGGCAGGAAGAAACCGGCGACCAGAAGAAATAAGTTGATCGCCCCCATCAGAACCCATCGGTTCACCTCCAGTGTGGCTATCCACTCGGCGATTGACTGGGTGATGAACAGACTCGACAGCATGAAAGCGAACACGCCGGCCGCGCCGATGATGAAGAGTATCATCACGCTTTCGCGGGTAGAGTCCCGCAACACCGCCCACAAGGCATCGAACCGGAACAGTTTGTAGATGAATACCGCCGCCAGCACGCACAGCAGGGCGCCGACAGCCGCGGTCTCCGAAGGCGTCGCGACACCGCCATAGAGCGCGTAGAGGACCCCGATGATGATCAGCAGAAACGGCACGACACGCGGCAGTACCTCGAGCTTCTGCGCCCAGCTGTAACGGGTCGCACCCAGGGCGGATTCGGCCCCACCCTGACGCCATGTACTGTAGATGGACCAGGCCATAAAGAGGGCCACCAGCAGCAGGCCCGGCACCACTCCGGCGAGGAACAGGCGACCGATCGACGTCTCGGTCGCAATGCCATAGACGATCATCGTCACCGATGGCGGAATAAGAATGCCCAGGGTGCCGCCGGCGGCTATAGAACCCGCGGCCACCCCGTCCGGATAGCCGCGCTTGCGCATCTCCGGAATACCCATCTTGCCGATCGCCGCGCAGGTCGCCGGAGAGGAACCCGACATCGCGGAGAACAGGGCGCAGGCACCGAGGTTCGAAACCACCAGCCCCCCGGGCACTCGGGTCATCCAGCGCTCGAGCGCTTCGTACAGGTCAGCGCCCGCGCGCGTCGAAGAGATCGCCGCACCCATGATGATGAACATGGGGATGGAAAGCAGCGCGAAATTATCGAGCTTGCCGAAGAAGATCTCGGGCAGGAGTTCGAACGATGCTGCGCCCTCGAATATCAGCAGGAAGCCGGCAGAAACGATCAACAGACCGACCGCGACCGAGACCCCGGAAAACAGCACCAGAACAGTGACCAGGGCTACCAGAGCCCCGAGAACGAGGGGATCCATCAGTAGTCTTCCTCGAATTCTCCGTGTCCCAGGACTTCGGCGTCACACCGCCAGGACGCGATCAGGTCGGCAACCATCTGCAGGACGAACAGCCCAAGCCCCAACGGCAGCGCGCTGTACGGTATCCACATGCTCACCCCCCATACGCTTTCCGAATGCCAGTTGCGCACCCAGGCCGTATGAAAAAGTTCGTACCCGTGAAACGTCATGATGGAAATCACCGCGATACTCAAGGCCAGAACGATCAGGGCAAGTGCCTTGCGCACTTTCGGCGGCAGCAGCATCGGCACGAGATCGACATTGACGTGCCCCCGCAACAGCTGAACGTAAGGGAGCCCGATCAAGGTCGCAGAGATCATCAAGTACGTGACCGCTTCGGTCTGCCAGATCGTCGATGCGTTCAGCACGAAACGCATCCAGATCATCTGACAGGTGATCATCACCGAGACCAGGATCATCAATGCCGACAGCACGCCGCAGATCGTCGAGACGAAGCGGACGCCTCGAACGAACACCTGCTGACAGCGGTCGATCGTGGAGGCACTCTTTTCGTCCATCACAAGACCTCCCGAAGAACGGTCGGCGGGGAACACCGACCATCGCCGTCGATGGCCGACGCCCTGTTAGTATTCGACGTTATTACTCGACGGCAAGCGCCATATCCAGCAACTTCTGCCCACCTTCGGTCTCTTCGACAAAGGCCTTGTAGGAGGAACCCTTGGCGACTTCACGCCATGCATCGAAGTCTGCCTGACTCATCTCGACGATTTTCACACCCGCCTCCTTGAACTTGGCCGCAGAGGCCTCGTCAGCTTTCTTGGCTTCGACCAGGTAGAAGGCCTCGGCCTTTCTGGCACCCGCAAGCAGTGCAGCCTGCTGATCTTCGTTCAGGCCATCGAACGTGGACTTGTTCATCAGCATCGGCTGGTACATGAACCAGAGCGCGACATCACCGGCCGGCGTATAGCAGCCCAATTGCTCGTAGAGCCGGTAGGAGACAAAACTCGACGAGGAAGTATTGGCCGCATCCAGGACGCCGGTCTGCATCGCACTGTAGATCTCAGACGAGGGCATGGAGGTCACCGATGCCCCGGCCGCGGCCACCATCTGCTCGAACGACTTTCCGGCGGCACGGATCTTCAGGCCTTTGACGTCGTCGGGCTTGGTGATGCACTTGTCTTTGCCGCCGAAGCCGCCGGCAAGGTATCCGTGTACCAGCACCATGACATCGTCCGTCGCCATGATCTTTTCCAGTTCCTGCATGAACGGCGACTTGGCCAGTCGCGCCGCGTGGTCGTGATTCTTCACCAACCCGGGCATCAACGTCAGATTGTAGGCCGGCTGTTGGCCCGCGGCGTAAGCCAGCGGCACCACCGTCATGTCCAGCCGACCACGGGTCAGCGGACGATACTGCTCCTTCGGCTTGAACAAGGATTTGGACGGATAGATCTTCAGTTCGAGACCGACGTTGGCCGCGGCTACCTCGTCCGCGACGATCTGCGCCACCTTGTGCCGGACATCTGACGTCGACCACTGATGCGAAACCTTCAGCACCGTATCCGCGACGGCGGCTCCTGCCCAAAGTACCGCGACGCCGCTCAGCAAAGCCGCCTTGAGAATGGTTTTTAGCATGAAATCTCCTCCTTATCTTTTATATGCATACAATTACGAATGAATTGTGCTCGATAACTCTAGTAGAGCATATTGTTTTGTCAATAACGTATGCTATGTTGTTGCTTATGTTTGATACGACTATGAGAACGACGCCGCCCGATGAGAGGTAAATCCAGGGTGGCAGCAATCTTCGGCACCAAAGTGAGTACAAAGAATCCAGTTCCCCAGGCATTGAAGCTGCGAGATGCGCTCGAGGACGATATCGTCAACGGCGTGCTGAAGCCGGGCGACCGCCTGGACGAGGCCGCGCTTGCAGAACGTTTCAATGTGTCGCGCACGCCCATCCGGGAGGCCTTTAAATACCTGGTCGGTTCCGGTTTGGTCGAGACCATCCCGAATCGGGGAAGCTTCGTCGCCAACGTCGGCCTGCCGCAGCTTATAGAGATGTTCGAGGTCATGGCCGAGCTCGAGGGCATGTGTGCGAGGCTCGCGACGCGTCGGATCACGGACGCAGAGACCGAAGAATTGCGATCGCTACTCGATGGCTGCACCAAGGCGAAGGAAAAAGGCGACCCCGACGCCTACTATTACGAAAACGAACGTTTCCACGACTGCATATACCGAGCCAGCCACAACAAGTTTCTTACGCAGCAGGCGAGGCAGCTGCAACTGCGACTCAAGCCGTACCGGCGACTGCAACTACGGGTCCGAAATCGTGCCGGCACGTCGTTGCAGGAGCACGGGCGAATCGTGGCGGCGATCCTGGCCGGCGACGAAAGCGATGCAGAGGCCTGCATCAAGGACCATGTCAGGATTCAGGGCGAGCGCTTTACGGATTTCGTCGCGACCATTGGCAAACAGATTGACTGATTGTCGGGTTGGAAAAACAGCTCCGCGCCGTCGTCGAGGTCGTTGTGCAACCACAGACGGGAAAAACGGTCATTGGTGATGCTGAAACGGATGTACCGCTGGCCCATCCTGTTCGCGTTCCTGTTCTCGGTATTCGGCGTGGCAATCTCAACCGACTATCTCGCGGAGGTCTTTTTCTGATGGCACAAATCCACTCCAACCGCATTCGGCAATCGGCCCGGGTGTTGGCGAGGTCAATCGCTCTGATTTACCTGGCGAGCTTCCTCGTTCCCGCCCATGCTCTCGCTGACGCTGTTCTCCAGACGGTGAAACTTGCCGATGACGTTTACGCATTGGTCGGACCGACAGGTAATCGAGACCCGAATAACCTGGGCAACAATGCCAACTTTGGCGTCATCGTGACCGCTGAGGGCGTCGTTTTGATTGATCCGGGCGCGACCTACAAGGGCGCCAGGATGATCCATGACACCATCCGCTCGATCACCGACAAGCCGATACGAATCGTGATCAACACGGGCGGGCAGGATCACCGCTGGCTGGGTAACGGCTACTTCAAGTCGCTGGGCGCTCATATCATCGCCAACGAAAAGGCGGTGGCTGACCAGCGGGCACGGCTCCGGGATCAACTCTTTGCCCTCAGCGCCCTGGTGGGCAAGGATGGGCTCGAAGGTACGGAGGCCGTCTACGCCGATGAAACGTTTACCGAGAACAAAGCGCTGTTTCTTGGTGGCATTCGAATCGAGATCTTCCATGCCGGTCACGCACACACGCCCGGCGACAGCTTCGTCTGGCTTCCGGAACAGAAGGTCGTGTTCAGCGGCGACATCGTCTATATCGATCGGATGCTGGGCATCGGACCACAGTCCGCTCACCGCAGCTGGATTACCGCCTTCGATGCGGTGGCCGCCTTGAACCCGGAGATCGTGGTTGGGGGACACGGCAACCCCGCCACCTTGGCGAAGGCCACGGCCGACAGCTACGACTACCTCGTGTTTCTACGCGAAGCCGTTCAGCAGTTCATGGTCGAGGGTCAGGGCATGGAAGATATCGGCGGGATCGATCAATCACGTTTCAGCTACCTCGACAACTACGACTCGCTGAAAGGTCGCAATGCGCAGCGTGTGTTCGCAGAGCTGGAGTGGGAATAGCCAGGCCCTCAGCCAAAAGGCCTTTTTCGCATGTCACTTCCGAGCCCGATACTTCTCGATCGTCAGGAGCCGTCATGGCAGCTCAAGTTCTTGGTGCGCTGCTTCTCTGCACGGACAACTCGGCGCGGGGTATCTTTGCCGAAAGCATCATCAATCGGTTCGGCCAACGTTACCTGACGATCTGGGTCGGGTTGTGCATCATCGGCGGCGATGCGCTGGGCCATCGGTTCCCGCTCCCTTCCG
The DNA here is from genome assembly GCA_963765415.1 of uncultured Gammaproteobacteria bacterium. GTDB lineage: Bacteria > Pseudomonadota > Gammaproteobacteria > Chromatiales > Chromatiaceae > CAVXWS01. Next base: position 15,522 of record CAVXWS010000024.1, on the reverse strand, counting down.
GGCGGTTGGCCGCATGGAAGTCGCGCAGGTAAACATGCCGGTGGCCGTGCTGATCTGGCTCATGATCATACCGATGCTTCCGTGCGCTCCACCCCTTCGGGGCTGACGCGAAAAATCGCTCCCGGCGATTTTTTCGCAGCCGCACTGGCGCCGGTCTGGAGCGAAACGGGTCGCCTGAAGGGCGCCCGCAGGGTGCGGGCCAGGGAGGGCCCGTAACCAACCGCCAGAACCGGGACAGGCCTTGACCTTTCCCCCCTCACCCTAACCCTCTCCCGGAATGAAAGAGGATACTTTCACGACACTCTCCGGTGGGAGCGAGGGCAAATCGTGGTGCGCCCCACACTGCGCACCGACAGCCCCGGACTGGGCTACAGCAATTCCTGAATGATTGCTCTCTCTTCCAGCAGCTCTTTCTCTGAGGCTTTGAGCCGGGTCTTGCTCAGTTCGTCCAACTCAAGCCCCTGCACGATCTCGTACTCGCCTGCTTTGCAGGTGACGGGGAACGAAAAGACAATCCCTTCGGATACGTCGTAGCTGCCGTCTGACAGCACACTCATGCTGACCCAGTCTTCTTTCGAGGTTCCCATCGCCCAGTCGCGCACATGGTCGACCACAGCATCTGCCGCTGAGGCCGCCGATGAGAGACCGCGCGCTTCGATGATCTCCGCGCCACGACGTTGAATCCGCGGAATGAAGTGGTCGATCGCCCAATCCCGTGTCACCAGTTCCAGTGCCGGAGTGCCCTTCACGCGACAATTGCCGATATCGGGATACTGAGTCATGGAATGATTGCCCCAGATGGTCATCCGGGTGATATCCGCCACCAGATTATTGGTCTTGTTGGCAAGCTGCCCCAGAGCGCGGTTGTGATCCAGGCGGGTCATGGCAGTGAAGTGTTTTTTGTCCAGGTCCGGCGCATTGGAGGCCGCAATCAAGGCGTTGGTGTTGGCCGGGTTGCCCACCACCAGTACGCGCACGTCACCGGAGGCCTGGTCATTGATTGCCTTGCCCTGGGCCGAAAAGATCTTCGCATTTTCGGTGATCAGATCCTTGCGTTCCATCCCCTTGCCGCGGGGCTTGGCGCCGATGAGGATGGCGTAGTCGGTATCGCGGAAACCGATGCCGGGATCGTCGGTCAGGACAATGTCGTGCAACAAAGGGAGCGCGCAATCCTCCAGTTCCATGCCGACGCCATTGAGGGATGAGAGTGCCGGCGGGATTTCCAACAGGCGCAGAATCACCGGCTGATCCGGTCCAAAGATCGCGCCCGAGCCAACCCGGAATGCCAGCGCATAACCAATGTGTCCAGCGGCCCCCGTGATCGTGACTTTTATCGGTGACTTCATCCCCATCCCTCCGCAGGCTATTAGTTGGCCAGATGGGAGCATAAGTTTGCGCATTCCGCAAATACAAGCCCGCGACCGGGATATCTCTTTTTGAAAAGCGGGCTTAAACGGCAAAGCCGCTCTGCCGGCTGACGAGCCGTTGTCGGGGCAGGTCAAATCATCATGTCTGGATATCCTCCAGCAGTTTTTCCCAACCTGCCTGTTCCTGTTCCGGTGTGAAAAGGTGGCGGCGTGCGGCGCAGGCCGCCGCGAGTTGTGCGTAGTAGTCGGGATCCGACTCGGCCCTCAGCAGTCGTTCACGCAGGACGGCTGTATCCTGCACCGGGTAGTAGCCGGGATAGTCTGCGCCCAACAGCCCTACGGAGCCCTCGATGTCTGACGCGATCACCGGCAGGCCGGCCATTACCGCCTCCGAAATCACGTTCGCCCCGCCTTCCATCACGGAGGGCAAGACCAGCAGATGCGAGCGCGAGTAGACCCGCCGCAACTCGGCGTGTGAAATCTCACCGTGCCAGCGGTAACGCAGATTGGCACGCATTTCCTCCTCGGCGGCCGCCGCCCAGTCGTCGGTATGGGCCCCGCCGTAGGCGTCCACCCGGATGCGGCTGTCTGCAGGCAGATCCCGCACCGCCAGCGCCGGGCGCATTGGATCCTTTTCCTCGCGCAGATGACCGGCGAAGCAGACCCGGAAACTGCGCCGGGCGGGTTGTCGGTGCTGCAGAGGGCGGGCGGACTGGACGATGACGCGCAGCTTTCCGCGCAAGCGTTCGGGCAGGACATTGCCCACCAGCGGATGCAGTCCGACGATGTGGTCGGCGGCCTTCAGTGAAGCCAGCGTGATCTCGCGGTGGCTGTGGATGAAGCGATAGGCATCGGTACCGGTCAGCACGACCACCAGCGGCCGATCCGGGTACGCGGTGGCAAACCGGGCGATAGCGTCCGCGCTGCGCCAGGCATGCAGACCCACCATCAGATCGGCCGGTTCGTCGTCGTAGTCTGTCGACACCTTCACCCGGTGCCCGAGGCGGCGAAGAATCGCCCCCCAGCGGTTGGCCGAGGCCCGGTTGCCGGCGCGTGAGCCGCGCGGTGCGGGTGTGACCAGCCAGATATTCATGTGACATTCCGCGGCATCCCTGCGACCATAGCACGCGTATTTGTCAAATCGTTATCGTCGCATGTCACGGTTCCTGATCGACAGCATGGATGACGCCCGCCGGCGCACGCTTACCCTAATCGACGGGCTGGATGCAGCGCAGCTGATGGGGCCAAAACTGCCCATCGTGAATCCGCTGCGCTGGGAGATCGGGCACGCCGCCTACTTCTACGAATACTGGATACTCCGCCAGCACCTGGGCCTGGAACCCGTCCTCGACTCGGTAGACCGCCTGTACGATTCCATCAACATCGCTCACGATGAGCGCTGGGACCTGCCGCTGCCCAGCCTGGACGACACCCTGGCCTACATGCGCGCGGTGCACGACCGGGTGCGCCGTCACGTCGAGCAGGATGCCCCCGACCCGAAGCGGGATTACCTGCTCGAGTACGCGATCTACCACGAAGACATGCACACCGAGGCCTTCACCTATACGCGCCAGACGCTGGCATACCCGACGCCAGACATTGGCAATGCGGTGCCTGGCGAGCTGATGCAGGGCCGGTTGGCGGGGGATGCGCAGATCCCCGCTGGCAGCTTCATGCTCGGTGCCACCCCGCACGACGGCTTCGTCTTCGATAACGAAAAATGGGCACATTCGGTCGAGGTCCAACCCTTCGCCATTGCCCGGGCCGCCGTCAGTAATGGCGAGTATGCGGCCTTCGTGGATGTCGGCGGTTACCGAGATGCGAACTACTGGGACGAGGCGGGTCTGGCCTGGCTTCAGCAGTCCGGCCAGGACTGCCCGCGCTACTGGCGGCGCACCGGTGACGACTGGGAGATGCGGCGTTTCGACCGCTGGGAAGCACTGCCGCCGGATGCGGCCATGATCCATGTCTGCTGGCATGAGGCGCGCGCCTACTGTCGCTGGGCCGGGCGGCGCCTGCCAACGGAATTGGAATGGGAGGTGGCGGCAGCGGGCCAGGCGAATGCCGGCGGCGGAATTTCAGACCGCAAGCACCGTTACCCCTGGGGGGACGCAAAGCCCGAGCCACACCTGGCCAACCTCGAAGGTCGGGCACTCGGTACGATTGCGGTGGGCGCGTTACCGGCGAGTGACAGTGCCTTCGGTTGTCGGCAGATGATCGGCAATGCCTGGGAGTGGACCGAGGATAGCTTCGGACCGTACCCGGGCTTCACGCCCGACATGTACCAGGACTATTCCCAGCCGCTGTTCGGCAACACCAAGGTATTGCGCGGCGGGGCCTGGACCACCCGCGGGCGCATGATCCGAAATACCTGGCGCACCTACTACGGCCCGGAGCGCAACGACGTGTTCGCCGGTTTCCGTACCTGCGCGCTCTAGAGACTGACCGAGTCAGGCGAACGCATGCGTCGAGCACAGGCCCCGAACAAGGCAAAAGCCGAATGAGCAAGGCGCCGGTCAGTTTCCATGATCTGCACCCCACCGCCGACGACCTGGCGGCGGATGTGCTGGCCGGGTTTCTCGCAGGCGCAGAAATCGATCCCGCCGAAGTATTTCTACGATGCCGAGGGTTCGCGGCTGTTCGATGCCATCACCGAACTGCCCGAGTACTACCCCACCCGCACCGAGATCGCGATGCTGAAGGCGTATGCGGACGAGATCGCGGACAAGGCCGGCACCGGGCATCTGCTGGTCGAGCCCGGCGGCGGCAGTTGCGCCAAGGCGCGCCTCCTGTTCGAAGGGCTGCAACCCTGCGCCTACGTGCCCATGGACATCTCGCGCGACCATCTGCGCGTGGCCGCGCAGCAGGTCGCCGTCGAATTCCCCTGGCTGGAGGTGCACGCGGCCTGCACCGATTTCACCCGGCTGATGGCACTGCCGCCGACCAGCCCGGAAGGCCGGCGCCTGGCGTTCTTCCCGGGGTCGAGTATCGGCAACTTCGACCCGGCTGCGGCGGTCGGTTTCCTCGGCATGATCGCGGATATGGTCGGCCCGGGTGGACAGTTGCTGATCGGTGTCGACCTGAAGAAGGACAAGGCGGTGCTGGAGGCGGCCTACGACGATGCCCAGGGCGTCACCGCGGCCTTCAACCTGAACCTGCTCGCGCGGATCAACCGCGAACTGGGCGCCGATTTCGATCTCGCACAATGGCGACACAAGGCGCTTTACAACGAGGCACAAGGCCGCATCGAGATGCACCTGGTCTCTCGCGTGGCCCAGCAGGTGAGCCTGCAGGGGCAGACTTTCCGCTTTGCCGAGGGGGAGACCATTCACACCGAGAACTCCTACAAGTACGGCGTGGCCGAGTTCCGAGACCTGGCGGCGCGGGCCGGCTTCACCACAGACACCGTCTGGTTGGATGCCGATCGCCTGTTCAGTCTCCATCTGCTGCAAACCGGGAACGCCGATGAAGACTGATACTCCGGTGGTAAAAGACATCGTCCTGGTCGGCGGCGGGCATGCGCACGTCTCGGTGCTGCGCAGATTCGGCATGAAGCCCATGCCCGGTGTGCGCCTGACCCTGATCACCCGCGACATCCACACGCCCTACTCCGGCATGCTGCCCGGCTACGTGGCCGGTCACTACGACTACGATGAGGTGCATATCGACCTGGGGCCGCTGGCGCGTTTCGCCGGCGCGCGCCTCTACCACGGCGAGGTCGAAGGGCTCGATCCGGCTGAACGCCTGGTCCACGTGCCCGGCCGTCCACCGGTGCACTACGACCTGCTCTCGATCAATACCGGCTCGCGGCCCCGCACCATCGACGTGCCGGGCGCGCTGGAACACGCCCTGCCGGTCAAACCCATCGACCAGCTGGCTGCGTGACTGGCAGGCACTGCAGGCGCGGGTGCTGAACAGCCGAGGGGACTTCCGCATACTCGTCGTCGGCGGTGGCGCCGGCGGCGTGGAGCTGGCGCTGTCCACCCAGCATCGCCTGACCGGCCTGTTGCGCGATCAGGGTGATCGAGGCTTCACGCCTGCACTATGAGCTGCTCACCGACGGGCCGGAGATTCTCCCCACCCACAATGCCGGGGTGCGCCGCCGTTTCATGCGTGTGCTGGGTGAGCGCGGCATCGCCGTGCATCTGAACAGCAAAGTGGTCGGCGTGGAGCCAAATGGCGTGCAAGTCGAGAGTGGCGACTTCCACCCCGCCGATGCCGTGCTCTGGGTGACCTATGCCGCCGCGCCGGAATGGCCGGGGAAGTCGGGACTCGCGGTGGACAAGGAGGGGTTTATCGCCGTCGACCGTGAACTGCGCTCGATTTCCCACCCGGAGGTGTTTCGCCGCCGGTGACATGGCCTGCGATGCCCGATCCGCGGCCAAAGTCGGGTGTGTTCGCCGTTCGCCAGGGCCCCGTCCTGACCGAAAACCTGCGCCGCGCGGCAGCGGGTCGCCCGCTGAAGCCCTACCGGCCGCAGAAGCACTTCCTTGGCCTGATCAGCACCGGCGATACCTATGCCGTGGCCTCGCGCGGCAACTGGTCCTGGGAAGGCAGACTGCTCTGGACCTGGAAGGACTGGATCGATCGTCGCTTCATGCAGCGTTTCAACGAGTTGCCGGAGATGGCGCAGGAGGCCGGGCCGGACCTGGGCGGCATCGCCGATGCGGAAGCCATCCGCGAGCTTTCGACCCTGGCCATGCGCTGCGGGGGCTGCGGCGCCAAGGTGGGCAGCACGGTGCTCAGCCGGGTCATCAACCGCCTGCCGGCGCAGCGCCGCGACGATGTGCTCATCGGCCTGGATTCACCCGATGACGCGGCAGCCTTCGAGGTACCGCCGGGCAAGGTGATGGTGCAGAGCGTGGATTACTTCCGCGCCTTCATCGATGATCCGTACACCTTCGGCCGCATCGCGGCCAACCATGCCCTCGGCGACATCTTTGCCATGGGTGCCGAGGCCCAATCCGCGCTGGCCATTGCCACGGTGCCCTATGGCCGCGAGCGGATCGTCGAACAGACCCTGTCGGAGGTGATGAGCGGCGCCCTGGATACCCTGGCACCCACCGGGGCCGTGCTGGCGGGCGGTCATTCGAGCGAAGGTGCGGAGCTGGCCTTCGGCCTGACGGTCAACGGCCTGATCGAGAAGGACGCGCTGCTGCGCAAGGGCGGCATGCAGCCGGGGGATGCACTGATCCTGACCAAGCCCATCGGCACCGGTACGCTGTTCGCTGCCGACATGCGCGGCAAGGCCAAGGGGCGCTGGGTGGATGGGGCCATCCAATCGATGCTGGTTTCCAACCAGGCCGCCGCCGCCTGCCTTCACCGGCGGGGCGCGACGGCCTGCACCGATGTCACCGGATTCGGCCTGTTGGGGCACCTGGTCGAGATGACCCGCGCCTCGGATGTTGATGTGCGGCTCGAACTGGCGGCCGTGCCCCTGCTCGACGGGGCCGAGCAGACCGTGGCCGCGGGCATACTCTCGTCGCTGCAGCCGCAGAACGTGCGTCTGCGCCGGGCGGTGCGCGACCCGGACACCCTGAGCACCCACGCGCGCTATCCGCTGTTATTCGACCCGCAGACAGCGGGCGGTCTGTTGGCCTCTGTACCTGCGGACACGGCACCCGGCCTGTCTGGACGAGTTGCATCGATCTGGGTTACTCGCAGGCCGTCATCATCGGTCGGGTTGAGCCCCGAACGACCGAAGCGGCCCCGATTCAGGTCGTCGGCTGAAGGGTCTCGTCAGCGACCCGCCGGGGCAGCCCTTAGCAGTCTGTCGGACTTAGCCCGCATATTGCATGAGGGCGGACGCCCCCGATCAGGAAGGTATGAACAGGGGCTGTCGACAGTTTCTCCGGCGCGAGTTGCGCGGCGGCTTCCAGCCAACCCTGCGTCAGCTCCGCGGCAGGCAGACAAGCGGCCTGAACGCAGGAGGGCGTCTTGCCGGAATCACCACAGACCAGACCTTTCGCGGGGTGTGTCTCCTTCAGGTGATACGAATCATCCGGTTTTCGCTGCCGAAAAAACCGGCATTCCAGCCGGCTTGTTTCGGCACTCACCGCAGCTGACGATCCCGCGCCGCTCGTGTCCGCCACCCCGTCGGCCGCATCCAGCAGCGATATGTCACCGAACCATGCGGTGACCGTCTCGCCGGTCTGGTCCGTATCCGCAGCAAGCGCAACGCCGGATATCGGCGGGGGATCCTCGCCGAAGGCTGCTCGGTAGTCAGCGGTCAGATCACGGCGTTCGACGGCCCATTCACCGATGTCGCTGGCTGCATTCTTCAGCACGAACATTTTTACCCGATCGGTGTAGGCGTTGTCGGTTCGCGCCTGAAGCGGCGCCTGGTTGCCCCAGACGTAGCACAAGGCCGCCGCAGGGACCTGGTCCCCATACAGCCAGCGTGCCAGCTTGAGCTTGCCCTGGTCCAGCCAGGAAAGTCGATCGAGGGGATAGTCGAACATGACGTATACGCGCGCCGCAAAGTCATCGCCCTGCTTCGTATACACGTCCCCTTGCGATACGACCCGATCGACGCGCCACCGCCACGTGAGCACCGGATTTTCAACACCGTCTCCTGTCACGCTGCGCAATAGGCTGGCCGCACTTGCGGTTGCGATCGCACGCACGACCGGCGCATCCCCATCATCCACCAATTCGAACTGTGTAGGCTCGACGCCTGGCAGGGTCACAAGCTTCCATCCATCGGCAAAGGACTGACCGGGCCGCATAGCCGAGAACCCGCCAATCAGGGTACCCATGGCCTGCGTCGACACCGCCGAGGCGAGGACAACCAGCACAACGAACTTCAGTCTTTCGCCTCGCATCTCAGGACCCTCGCATCCAGGTGTGGAATCGACCCACCCAGACGAGTAAACGCTGCGGCGCATGGGCGCGTTTCCAGTTGCCGGCGACGTACTTGTTGGCCTCCACCCAAGTCGGGTAGATGTGGATGGTGCCAAGGATCTTGTTGAGGCCAATACCGTGGCGCATCGCCAGGATGAATTCGATAATCAGATCGCCGGCGTGGTCACCGACCAGGGTCGCGCCGAGTATCTTGTCTTTGCCCGGCACCGTGAGCACCTTGACCAAGCCATGCGCCTCTTCGTCGGCAATCGCCCGATCGAGCTCATCCAGTCCGTAGCAAGTCAGTTCATAATCGACGCCCTGTTCCTTCGCGTCACTTTCGTTGAGACCAACTCGCGCAACCTCCGGCTCGGTAAAGGTTGCCCACGGGATGACCGAGAAGTCGGCTCGGAAACGCCGGAAGCGGCCAAACAAGGCGTTGACTGCGGCATACCAGGCAGTATGAGCCGCGGTGTGGGTGAACTGGTAAGGACCGGCGACATCACCACAGGCATAGATATTCGGATACACCGTCTGCATGTACTCGTCGACGGCCACGGTCCTGCTGTCGGTCACGTCGATACCGAGCTCCTGCAAACCGTAGCCCTCGGTATTGGCAGCCCGTCCGACGGCAATCAGGATGGCATCGAACGCAATCGTCTCTTTTCCTCCCGAGTTCTCGACGTGCAGGACCTTTTCCCCGCCTTCGATCACGCAAGCCACCGCCTTGGTCTCGACGCGCACATCGATGCCTTCGTCCTGAAAACGCCGCATCACCAGAGCGGAGACATCGGGGTCCTCGCGCATCATCAATCGTGGCAGCATTTCGACCTGGGTGACCCGCGACCCGATGCGGGCGAAAGCCTGCGCCAGCTCGCAGCCTATCGGCCCGCCGCCCAGCACCACCAGGCGCTTGGGCAGCTCCTGTAGGCTCCACACCGAATCCGAGGTCAGGTAGCCGACGTCTTCGAGCCCGGGTATCGGCGGCACGAAAGGCCGCGCGCCGGCGGCGATGATGATCGACCGGGTCGACAAGGTGCGCGTGCCGTCGGTCGATGTCACCTCGACCGTCCACGGCGACGTGATGCGCGCTTCACCCTGCACGCAGTCGACACCCAGCTCGGTGTAGCGCTCGACCGAATCATGTGGCGCGACCGTATTGATCACGCGCTGCACGCGTGCCATCAGATCTTTGAACTTCACGTCGACCTGCACCGCTGCGACGCCGAGGCTGGCCGCGCGGCGCGCCTGGGCGAGGAACCGGGCGGAGCGCAGCAGCGCCTTCGACGGCACGCAGCCGGTATTCAGGCAGTCGCCACCCATCTGGTGACGTTCGACCAGGGTGACTTTTGCCTTTACGGCCGCCGCAATATAGGCGGATACCAGGCCGGCCGACCCGCCGCCGATGACGACCATGTTGTAGTCAAACCGGCCCGGGCGCTGCGCTTTCCACGGCGCATAGACCTTGCGCGCCTCCAGCCATGCCACAACACGCTTTGCAAGGAACGGGAAGATGCCCAGCAAAGCGAAAGAGCCGATCAGCGCAGGCGACAGGATCCCTGACAAGTCGTCGATCTGTGCGAGTTGGGTGCCCGCGTTCACGTACACCACCGTGCCCGCCAGCATCCCGACCTGACTCACCCAGTAGAAGGCCCAGGCACGGATCGGAGTGAGCCCCATCAGCAGGTTGATGACGAAGAAGGGGAAGATCGGCACCAGCCGCAGCGCGAACAGGTAGAAGGCACCCTCGCGCGCCATGCCTTTGTTGATCGCACGCAGCTTGTCGCCGAAGCGCCGTTGAACGGCGTCGCGAAACAGCAGGCGGCTGGCTAGAAACGCCAGCGTGGCGCCGATACTCGAGGCGAACGATACAATCAATGTTCCCCAGACAAGACCGAATATCGCCCCGGCGACCAGGGTCATGACGGCGGCGCCCGGCAATGAGAGTGCAGTGACTGCGACGTAGATCAGGAAGAACAGGCCGGCGGCAAACACCGGACGGGCCTCTCGGAACGCGTCGATAGCCGACTGTTGCTCCTTGAGGAAAGCGAGATCGAAAAAGCGCCCGAGATCAAAGGCGAAGAACGCCGCGACCAGGACGACGAAAACCAGCACGACTGCAATCTTGATGTTTGACACCTTGTTCCTCTCGCGTGAGCTTCATGACCGTCTGGATTGGTCATTCGGCAGAAATTAGTCAGACGACAAGACCGCGCCGGCTCATCAACCGGCGATTGTTCCGCCGCGGCGCGCTCAGGCGATATTGTCGTCCAAAACGGTGACGATCTGCGGCTCGCTTTCAAGAGTCCTGTGGACCGGACATCGATCCGCGATTTCCAGCAGACGCGCGCGCTCGCTGTCACTGAGGCCACCGCGCAGCGTCAGCGTGCGGGTGATACGTTCGATCCGGCTGTCGCTGTCCGTGCACGAAATACAGTCGTCGGCATGCACACGCTCGTGACGCAGACGGACTTCGATATCCTGCAGATCGAGCTTCTTTCGATTGGCATACATCCTTAGCGTCATCGACGTACACGATCCCAGCGCCATCAGCAGCAGATCGTAGGGAGTCGGCCCGAGATTCCTACCGCCGGCCGACATGGGCTCGTCGCTCAGCGACTGGTGGTCAGCCGTGAAGAGGCCACGCAGAAATTTCCGATCAAGCTCGGTAATCAGGACCCCACCCTGATCGACGGCAGGTGCGGTGCCGTAGTTGCGTTCGAATTCATGTTTGTCGAGTTCCAGGTAGCGGCCCGCCCACGCCACCAGGGTCTCGGCAACGTACTCGGCATCGTCACGCCTGCTCAGCAGGTGGTCTGCGTTGTCCAGCGAGATGAAGCTCTTCGGGTGCCGGGCCGCCTGGTAGATCCTGGCGGCCTCATCGATCGAAACGATCTGGTCTACCGGCGAATGAAACACTAAAAGCGCACGGTCCAGTTGGCTCAGGTGCGAGGCGTCGCCATAGCGTTCCAGGTCGTCGAGCAACTGCCGCTTGACCTGGAAACGACGACTGCCGATGGTTACTTCCGCCTCTCCGGCAGCGCGCAGCTCGGTGTGCGCCGAACTGAACAGGTGTTTGACGTGGTCGGCGGTAGCCGGTGCGCCGATGGTGGCCACCGCCTTGACCGACGGCAGTTGCGGCGCAGCCGCGAGTACCGCGGCCCCGCCAAGGCTGTGCCCGATCAGCAGGGCGGGCGCCTGATGCTGCTGCTCAAGCGCCCGCGCAGCGGCCAGCAGGTCGGCGACGTTCGAGGAGAAGTTGGTGTTGGCGAAATCGCCGTCACTGTTGCCAAGCCCGGTGAAATCGAAACGCAGTACCGCGATGCCACGCGCAGCCATAGCGCGGCTGATCCGCGACGCCGCCGCGATGTCCTTGCCGCAGGTAAAACAGTGGGCGAACAATGCGTAGCTGACTGCCGGCAGACCGACGGGAGGCAACTCGAGCAAGCCGGCAAGTTCATGCCCGTCGGCATTCGGAAAGGTCAGCTTGATTCGTTCCATGGCATTGTTTCTCGACATTGTCCCCGAGTGAGCAAGCGCGCTGCGCGATTCGGACTGTTGATCGTGGATAACCGGCCCTGGCCCGCGCCCGCATTACGGAGACGATGTCAGGTTGGCTTTTTTCGCCACGCGGTTACTTCTCCAACTTGAGGAGTCGGTCGAGGGAGAACAGACCCGGCCCCCTCGCAAGAACAGCAAACAGAACGGCCGCCCACCAGGCCGCTGGATTCCACCAGTGTTCCCAGGTCGGAAACACCGCGAACTGGATGAACAGCGCCATGCCCAGCAGTCCCAGCGCACCGACGCGGGTAAACAAGCCAATCACCAACAGAACCGGAAGCACGATTTCCAGGACGCCCGCCATGAGTGTGAGTGATTCGATGAAGGTGACCATCGAAGAACCTTCCTCGTAGTCCAGGGTTTGCGGGTCGCACAACAACAGCGCGCCCTCTCGGACGGGATCGGGGCAGAAGAACTCATAGAGGAACAGGTCGTACTTCTGTTCGTTGAAGTCGAACCAGCCATTCCACTTGGTCAGTCCGGATTCGATAAACACCTTTGCGCCCATGAATCGAAGCAGGAGCAGCGCGATATCTTCGAAGTATCGGGTGATGGCGCTGGTGATGGACTGATAGAGACCGGCGATCGCGTTCATTCGTTTTGGCTTTCCAGTTGCAGAACATGGTTTTTCAGCAGCGCGGCGAACGTTGTTTCGAGGTCGAACGATTCGTCGACTTCAAAAGCCCTGGTGGCCGCCGCTTCCAGTGTCGCGACGCCGGCAATTGTCGACAGGAAAGCCGACTCGCCGGGATCCAGCGCTTTGATGTGAATCTGCCCGTCCAGTCGCCATACCATAGCCATGTTATCTCCCTCGCGGAGCCTGACGCCGCTGGTCAGCGCGCCTCGCTCACGAATCAGAGCCCAGGTTTCCACGATATGGTGATGCAGGCTGACGAGTTGTGTTGGGGGTGTGAGTTTCACCCGGATCGTTGAAACGTCGACCCCGACCGAACTGATCGATTCGACGTCGGCAGGCGCCAGGGCCACCACGTCCTTGGCAAAATAGCTGACGAGCCAGGCTGCATCGATGGCGGCAGCGTCCGAGAGATAGGCCAACCCATGCTCGTGGGACCGGGATCGCAGGAATTCCGCAAAGCGGCTGCCATACCCGACAAGCGTTCCCGTCGTCGGAGGGTGGGCTTCGACATACGCCCTGGCAAGCCTGCGGAAGTAGTCTTCGCCCACCAGCGAGCCGACGACCGGATAGCCTGCGACCAGCGCATCGGTACAGGTTTTGAAATAACCGTTCCGGTAGACGTTCAGGAACTCCGGATTCGAATCGACATCGGTGAACCGGGCGAGCCGTTCGGAATTGCCCGTTTTCAAGAAGTCTTCGAAGGCTTCGAAGTAGGCTTCAAGCACTCGCCACGTCCTTGCTTTCTATCCCTTTTGCCAGCCGTTCGGCATATTCTCTCTCGCGCATGAGTTCGGCAAACGGCGGCAGTTCAGCGTCGCGCTCGATCAGCACGGGCGTCGGGCCGAGGTGTTGAAGCGTCGTCTCGAGCAACCGCCAGACGGGCTCTGCAACCGGCGCAGCGTGACTGTCGATCAACAGTGCTGCTCCAAATTGCTCGTCGGGCGAGTGCCCGGCAATGTGGACTTCACCGACCAGGCCTGCCGGAATCGCCTCGATATAGGCACGGGCGTCGATACCGCAATTATTGGCGCTGATGTACAGATTGTTGACGTCCAGCAACAGGCCGCAGCCACTGCGCGTCGCGACCTCCACCAGGAAATCGGATTCGTCCATCTCGCTTCTGATGTTCACATAGTTGCTCGGGTTTTCGATCAGGATCCGACGTCCGATTCCGTTCTGGAAGTGATCGATACCATCAACCAGGTTTGCGAGCGCCTCGGTTGTACGGGGCAGAGGGAGCAGGTCTGCGTAATACTGCGCGCTGGTCCGCGACCAGACGGCATGTTCCGAGACGGCTGCCGGATTGACGAGATCGATAAGTCGCCTGAGCGCATCGAGATGTTCGTCCGGCGTGAGCGTCGGGCCGCCGAGGGAAGCGCTCACGCCGTGCAGGCTGATCGGAAACCGCCCGGCGGCGGCGAGAAGGCCCTCGAGTCGAGGGCCGCCTTCGATCATGTAGTTTTCCGGATGTACCTCGAACCAGGTGTCACCGGGCGCGAGCGACTGAACATCGGCAAAGTACTCGGGCTTCAGGCTGACACCGGTCGCGGCAGGCAGATCCGTAAACTGCATCGCCCTACGGCAGGTTTCGATCCAACTCCGAGAGCGAGCCCATGCCGTGCGGGGTCTCGATGAATTCGCAGGAACCGCGAGGTGCATAGGTCCACGCATTGCCCTGGAAGTCCACTGTCGAGGTGCCCTCACAGCTGGTCCCCGGACCGGCCGCGCAGTCATTCTCCCCGGCCAGAGCGATGCCGTAGCACTTGTCCTTACGGCCGGGCAGTCGACCGCCTTCTTTCCAGGAAGCAACGGCGGTTCTTGACTTTGTCTGGCGCGGAATCTACCACCGTCAGCTGGTCGTTCGGCTTGGCGGAGACGCCGCCCGCAGCGGCCAGAGTGGCGCCGGTCAGCAGCGCCGTTGCGATGTTCTTTGACAGTTTCATACGTTGTCCTCACTCGCATTATTCATGGCCCGCGACGATATTCGGGTACTCGCAACTAAAGACCCTCAAGATCGAGATTTTATTACACTCGTTTCACTTCGCCGTGCTTCCCCGAGTGTCGCGGGAGGCGAATGCCGGGGATTGTGGTGGGCATACCACACCGATCACTGCTTGTTTGCAACGTTTGAGTCAGCTTTGCGTCTGCAGGCGAACCACATCAGAGCGAGGCCCGCCCGGCGGCTTGTCGTTGTGAGCCGTCGGCGATCGATGCGGTACCGGTGACTTCCGTCCCGCCGCTGTCGAAAACCGACAGCAGGATCAGGGACAGTTCGCTGATATGACCGAGCGACTCCTGCGGCGGATTCACACCATCACTGAAGCCGTGAAGACGCAGCCGCTCGGCGATCGTTTCGTTGCTGGTGATAATGTGAACCGGCACGTTCCAGGTCGCATTCGGCCCGGTTATACCGCCGGCCGGCTGATGGTCGCCCAGCAGGATCAGGACCGACTCGCGGGGCTGCGGCAGCGCCTGGTAACCGGCCAGCCACTCGAATGTGTACTTGATCGTGTCGATATACCCCTGGAACAGATCGTGCCAATCGATCGCGTCAGCCATCGCCTTGGCGGTAGCCTCGTCTGAATAAGGTTTGTCGGATGTCACGCGCGACCAGTCGGGCTGATACGGCGGGGTCGGCCGAAACGGGATGTGGGTCGTGATCGTCGGGTAGAACAGGAAGCGCGGCTTGCCGTCAGGATCGGGCGGATACATCTCGTCGATGCGCGCCATCGAGAACTGATCGGGCAGCCACCACAGCCCGAACTTCGGGCCACGGTAGTCCAGGCTGGGTGCGTCGTGATAATGATCGAAGCCGTAGAAGGATACTTCGGGCCAATCCCAGCTCATCGCCGGGTACAGGCCGATGGTTCGATAGCCGGCCTGCTCGAAGGTATCGAGTATGGTCGGGCGATCGGTCGTGATCAGCAGATCGTGACGAATCGGATCGCTCAGATCGATACCCGACAGAAAGCTCAGATGCGACAGATCCGACGCACCGCCGAAAGTGGCGGCCCGAACAAAAGCCGACAGCACCTGACGGCCCTGGGCATTGGCCGCCTGCTCGAGGCGTTGACGGCCCGGGTGAATCACCTTGAAAGGTCGTCCCGCTCATAC
>CAVXWS010000023.1:0-59061 GCA_963765415.1 uncultured Gammaproteobacteria bacterium | reverse complement strand
GCTGGTGGCGTAAAGGCCTGTCGCTAAAAAAGGACCCACGAACACGAAGCAGGACACGGCGATGATGACTAGTTCCCATCGCAACAGGGTGGTGGCCAGGACGGCATAGCTGAGCAGCACGACCGCGAGCCCGTGCAACAAGCTGATTCCCATGGCTGAGCGCATGTCCTGCCAACCCATCTTTAGCCAAGCGAAGACGCGCGCGGGCTCGGCGATTTGCACCGGGGGCGGATCTTGAACAGGTGTCGAGGTTGGATAATCAGCGCTCATAGGGCGTGCTAGTCTAAGCGAAATCGCGCGGTCAATATTGGCATGGGAGTTCTGGCGTTCACAAGCGCCAAGCGGCTCTTGCCGTCCGGGATCATGCCATGGGCAAACCGAGGGGCAACCGCCACTTGATGCTGTCCCATTGCCGGTCGGCCGGATTTCGCGCTGGTGGCCGTCGCCGAAGTCGACGACAGCCCTCTTTCACACCTACGTAACTCCGCAAAAAACCTCGGAAATCACTCCGCGCAACACTTCTGGCAGATCTGTAACGCCAGGGTGCCTTGAGGTCGATCTGCAGCCCCAACTGTTGGGCAAATGCCCCACTTGATTGGTGCATCTCCGCCGTTGTCTTCCTCGCTTTCTGGGATGACGCTCCCCTTACTGATAGAGCAACGGGAGAGAACCCATGGCGATACCCAAGAGAACCCCAACCACTACAAGACCTGCTGAAGATACCGAGGCCACTGAGGCCGTCACGCTAGAGCAGGCGCTGAAAGAGGAGGGCGAGAACCGTACGCCTGAAACGATCGCTCAGGAGGACAAGAAGCTAAAAGGGCCGAGCAAGGCCGATCGGGCTCGGAAGATCATGGAAGAGATGTGGGACGATCTTCTGGCCGGTAAGGTCAAACGCAAAGATGTCATCCAGCGGTTCTTGGACGAGGCTGGGCTGAAAAAAGCGGGTGCCTCGACGTACTACGGCACTATCAAGAAGAGGATGACAAAACCCGCTTCGGCGGGTTTTCTTCTTGATATCGGGGCGAACCCTGTGACAGACCAAGCGGGTGTCTGCAAAAGTTTCAGCACTGCCAAGCAGTGACGCCGTAAGCGATTGAATATCGGGTCGGTATTGGGCGTGCAGAAGATTGCGCGACAACTATCTGCACGTCGCCGAGAGCGATTGATGACCAGGAGCTGCTGTTTCATGAGCAGGCTGTCGGCGACGACTGCCTTCGTACACCGGGTCTCATAAGTTTGGCGATGGTGGTGAGTAGATGGGCAAGGAGTACCCAAAGGTCTTTCATAGCGATGCAGCGTAGGGGGGCTCTCCATTCCGGGAAAAGACTGCCTGAGTTGCCCGATTCAGATAACAATCATGAATTCGCCAGCCAGTGCGTGGTGAGAGGTTTCGTTTAAGCAGATCCTCGATCACTGTGGGTCACCTTAACCAGTCGCATCACATTGGTGGGGCATGGAATCAACAGCGGCAAGCCGGCGGTGATCACAAGATTGTCGCCGGTACGTGCAAAATTGGCTTCGGTGGCACTTTTGATCGCCTCGGCTTCCAACTCTTCGTAGTCATTTATCTCTTTTACCTGGAGCACCGGATATATTCCCCAAACGAGCGTCAGGCTGCGCGCGACATGGGAGGAAGGGGTAAGTGCCAGGATAGGTACCGGCGGGCGTTTTCGCGCGGCCCGCAACGCGGTCGCCCCCAGGTTGGTAAAGGTGATAATAGCCACAGCCGGCAGCGTAATTGCAGCCTGTTTTGCCGACTCGGTTATGGTGTCTGCGGTAGTCCTCCTTGGCTTGGCCTGGCCGGCATCCAGTAAATCGGCGTAGGCCGGGTCTTTTTCAGTCTGTTTGATGATTCTATCCATCATATCGACCGAGCGAACCGCATACTCGCCAACAGCTGTCTCCGCCGACAACATGACCGCATCAGCGCCCTCGTATACCGCATTGGCAACATCGGAGGCTTCCGCCCGTGTCGGGGTCGGGGATGTGACCATGGAGTCCAGCATCTGCGTTGCGACAATGACCGGTTTACCCGCCTGCCGGCAGCTGCGGATGATGCGCTTCTGAATCGCCGGCACCGTTTCCGGGGGCAGTTCGACGCCCAGGTCACCGCGGGCAACCATGACACTGTCGGTCAACTCGACAATCTCTTCCAACTGATTTATCGCGGTCGGCTTCTCGAGTTTGCTGATCAAGTGCGCCCGGCCGGCGATAAGCCGCTGCGCCTCCTCAACATCCTCCGGCCGCTGCACGAACGACAACGCGATCAATCCGAAGCCAATCTCCAATGCGAATTCCAGATCGCGGCGATCCTTCGCGGTCAGGGGCGAAACATCCAGCATGACATTGGGCAGGTTGACGCCTTTATGATTTGACAGCGGACCACCGGCCAGCACCTTTGTGTTCGCAAAATCCGGACCGCAGGAGGTAACTTCCATCTGCACTTTTCCGTCATCCAGCAACAGCAATGAGCCGGGTCGAAGCGCTTCAAATATTTCCGGATGAGGCAATTGGATTCTGCCGTCACTCCCCGGCTCCTCCGACAAATCGAGCCGAAAACTCTCCCCGGCTCGCAGAATGACCCCACTTCCCTCAAATTCACCAATCCTTAGCTTGGGTCCCTGTAAGTCGGCGAGAACGCCTATTGGCCTTCCTACCCGCTTTTCCAGTTCGCGCACACGCCTGAGTTGTTCCGCATGTTCCTCATGGGTGCCATGACTGAAGTTGAACCTAAAGACATCTGCTCCTGCCTGGAACAGACTTGCCAGCATTTCATCCGTTCCGCTGCCCGGACCGATGGTCGCGATAATTTTTGTCTGTCTCGATCTACGCATGCTAAATAGTCCCAGTTACTGTGAACTTGGTGAAAAATGTTCTGTAGATGGTTAGCGTCATGGTTTTGTCAACTTAGCGCAACTTCTCCACAATATTCAGAATGATTCCTGCAGCTATCGTGGATATCGCTTTCCTGCCGACATTATTGGGCGGGCTGTGTGGCTCTACCATCGTTTTTACCTAAGCTTTCGTGATGTCGAAGACCTCTTGGCCGAGCGCGGTGTGGACGTTTCGCACGAAACGGTGCGGCAGTGGTGTATGAAGTTTGGCCCGGAATACGCGCGACGGATTCGGAAACCTCGTCGCCCGCTGGGTGACCGATGGTGTCACGGTGTCAATACGCGGCCGCCGCCGTTACCTATGGCGTGCCGTCGACCAGGACGGCGACATACTCGATATCCTGGTGCAGAAACGCAAGGACAAGCAGGCCGCGAAACGCTTCTTTCGCAAGCTCCTGAGGGGTGTGCATGTTGAATTGATATTCAAGCAGCTTCGGGTAACTGGCATGGCCCCCGGCAATGAGATCTCCACTGGAATTGGTTAAGGTCAGCACGGCGGTTGGTGGTTTCGGCAGTGATTTCTGATGGTGTGTCACCGCCGAGCGAAGTGTGCACGCGATGCGCGTTGAAGTACTGGCGAAACTCTTCCAGTCTTCGCTCGAGATCTTTGGCGTTCCAGAAGAACACGTGGTCAAGGAATTCGCGTCGAGAAGGTCCTAACGGACCTGGATGCGGAGATGGCCGAGCCCGAAGCCACGAGATGAATACCGTGCCGGGCGGTGCCCCAGCGGGGACAGTCCTAGTAAAGGGGATCGCTCAATGCTGTGGGCGAAATCGTCGACAGCCCTCATCCACGCCACTATAACTCCGCAGATAACGTAGAAAAACCACGCCGGGCAACAGTTCTGGCCGAACCTTTTCCTGGGACGGTGGCTCAAGGGTCTATCCTGGTGATTGCGAAGGAATTCAGCGGATTATGGAGGAGTGGAGTGGGGATGCCCACGGGGATCAGTGGGTTAGATTTGCGTGGGAGAAGAAGGCGGGTCGCTTCGATATTCGCGGCGGTTGAAATCCTCCGCTTTCCGTCTTAGCACAAGTTATTTCCCGGGTTAGAGAAGCGACATCCGCGTTGTCCCTCCCGCTTGAGGCAGAATGGCTGCCCCGGCGAGGGCGCGCCTAGCGGCTAACCGCCCAGTGGCTTGCTGAATGTGCCAGTAATTGCGAAGCAGTACACTAGGGCAGAGTCTCGGAAATCGATACGCTGGACGCGGCCGACAATGCCATCAAGGCAGGTGACCGTTCATGACGCTGCCTTTAGCCGAGCATCCACCCTTTTCTATTGCCCATTCGAGCGTACTCAACAGCCCGGTCAGGATCGGGCAATGTCTGTTTACCGATGTTGTGCTGTCATCAAAAGCTGTGCTTCAACACTCACAACACCGTCGCGTTGCTGCAATTCCGGAACCTGATTCAAGCCGTGGCAGAGACTGTCATCAGCTGCCGCCACCCACCCCGCATTGGGCGCCCATTTTGGGGTCGACACGATTCGAAGCCCAAGCTCCGCCAAGATCGAGTTGAAGGACTCTATCGAACGATCTTCCTGCAGCCGCAGGAAGAGCCAGCCAGTCGCGACGGCCGGTTCCGTATCCGATTGCTGTATGTACACCGGACAACAACCGTCGTCGGCCTCATCAATCGGGACCACGTGAAACAGCTCGGCAACGATCTCGTCCCGGCGCGCGGCATAGGCGGGGGAGCGTTGCCAGGGCGCCGCCTGATCGCCTTCACCCTGCCTTAACGTCGACGGACACTGCGCGAAGAGCATCGGTTTAGGCATCTGTTTACTATACTCCAATCGATGAAGCCTTCGCGACGCCACATGCCCAAATGGCATCGCCGCGTAAGAGGGGTCGATTACACAACCATTCAAACGGATTCAACCATAAGGTAAGCAGCCTCGGGGGCTGAGCCTGGCTTAGGGAAGACGATCATGGCAAACACTTTTTTCTATCGATACGGCGGTAAGCGCGGTAAGCGCCAGTCTGCGAAATTGAGCAGCGACCTCATGGTCGTGCGTACTCAGAACCGCGGGCGGCTGGTGGACAACTCCCTTTCCCAGGACAGTCGGCATGCACTCGCCGATACGGTGCCACTGTTTCGCATACCCGAGATCGGCGTCGAGGTGTGGCGCGTCGCGGCCGAGAGACGGGTGGGTGCTGCACGCGACGCTGCGCGCAGCGCGCTGAAGCAGGAACCGGGCATCCGCTTTGCCGGGCGTGGTCTTGTCACGCCGGAAGGTGAACCGATCATCTACACGGAAAACCTGTTCGTGCAGTTTCACGAAGAACTGAGCAAAAAGGACTGCAAACGCCTGCTCAAGGCACAGGGCCTCACGATAAAGCGGCCGCTGAGTTATGCGCACAACGCCTATTTTCTGGGCCTTCCGGAAGGTAGCGGACAGCAGGTATTCGATAGCTCGCTGGAATTGCTGGACCAGGATGAGGTGGTGCTCTGCCACCCTGAACTGGTACGGCAGTTGTCAAAGAAGTCCGCCTTTCCTCAACAGTGGCACCTGAAGAGCACAAGGATCGACGGCAAATTAGTCAATCAACATGTGCACGTGGAAGAGGCCTGGCCACTGAGTAAGGGTGATGGCGCGACGATCGCCATCATTGACGACGGTGTCGACATGACACACGTGGAATTCACCGGTGCCGGAAAGATTGTCGCGCCGCGCGATGTGAGCAACGGCAACGATAATCCGACGCCGCGCAGTGGTGATTCGCACGGCACCGCCTGTGCCGGGGTAGCCGCGGCCGCCGGTGGCACAGGCGCATCCGGTGTCGCGCCGCACGCGCGCATCATGCCGGTCCGCTTCGTATCCAGCCTGGGCTCGCAGGCCGAAGCCGATGCCTTCGTGTGGGCGGCCGACCACGGGGCGGACGTAATTTCATGCAGTTGGGGGCCTACCGACGGTGATTGGTGGGACGACTCAGACCCGCAACACAATTCGAGTGTGGCGCTGCCCGATTCGAGCCGACTGGCGATCGATTACGCAATCAGGCAGGGGCGCAACGGGAAGGGTTGCACCATCACCTGGGCGGCCGGCAACGGTAACGAATCCGTGGAAAACGACGGTTATGCCAGCTACGAAAAGGTGATAGCCGTGGCGGCTTGCAATGACCGGGGTACACGATCCGTCTATAGCGATACGGGAGACGGCATATGGTGCTCCTTCCCCAGCAATAATTTCGCTAGACTCGGACTGCCGGCGCCGCTCACCCCGGGCATCTGGACCACCGACGTGAGCGGCTCCTCCGGGTATAATCCCGGCGACGCTGATCAGGGTGACGCGGCTGGAAACTTCACCAACAGCTTTGGCGGCACGTCCAGCGCCTGCCCGGGTGCCGCAGGCGTGGCCGCACTGGTGATCGCGCGCAATCCTGATCTGGGTTGGCAGCAGGTCAAAGACATACTGAAAAATTGCTGCGACCAGATTGACACGCAGAACGGCAGCTATGACCAGAATGGCCATAGTCCGCTGTACGGCTACGGGCGCCTCAATGCCAAACGTGCGGTGGAACTGGCGGTACCGCAGGTGCCGACAGCGGCAGCGTACACTGCCATCCACCGCACGGTGAAAACGGTCCCTATCAAAGACAAGAAAACGGTCAAGATCGATGTGTTCGTTGGTGACCAGAAGCCGATACGGGGCCTGCGTGTGAGCGTCGATATCGAACATACCTGGGTTGGCGATCTCACGCTTAAGGTCAAGTCACCTTCCGGCGCAAAGGCTGTGCTGCAGGATCAGGTCGGTGGCAGCCAGAAGAACTTGAAGCAGGTCTACGACACGGTGAGCGCACCCGGGCTGAACGATCTCGTCGGCACCCAAGCCAACGGAAAATGGACGCTCGAGGTCAAGGACAACGCGCCGCGCGATGTCGGGGACATCGTCAGTTTCGGGATTGAGCTGGATCTGTAAGGTCATGCTCGCTCCGGGCGGGTCGGGATGAATGCCTCACGAACATTGGTTTCTATCCCCGGCCCACGCCCGAGCGGTTATTACGAACCGGCGACAGGACTGCAATGAGCAACGGCGACATTCGATGCTGGGCTGTCAGACCCCAGCTGAAGTGGCAGAGCAACTGCGGAAGCAATGACAATCAACCCGGACTCAACCAACACGGGCATGGCTTAGAAGCCGGGGCAGGTCAGAAGAACAACACAAACAGGCCTTAACCTGTGTATGGCGAATTGTAAATTCAAGCTGCCATAGGTAACTGGTATCGCACGCGGCGTTGAGATTTCCATTGGAAATGGTTGAGGTGGGCACGGCGGCTGGTGGTTTCACCAGTGAGTTCTAATGGTGTGTCGCCGTTGAGCGGAGTGTGCACGCGGACCGTGACCGACGGATCTGCGGGATCAGGCGAGTGGTACTCCAGATTGCGGTCGTAGTAGTAGATCTTCCAGTAATAGTCTTCGCCACAGACTGTGAATCGGCCCTTATCGCGCTCGCCGTATGGATCGATATCCTCGCCGAACTGATCGTAACTACGGACGGCAGCCAAGATCCGAGCGATTGTCTCGGCCTCCAAACAAGCCACGCCGCTTGTCATGACGACTCGTCCAAGATCGGCGCTCAGAGAAGTTCTGAACGTGTACTTGAGCTGCTGAATAGTCATAGGGCCCTCCAATCTGTAATTCGGAACAGAGAGCGTCAATAGGTTTCACGAGAAAGACACCGAGTTGCAGGGCATTGCGGTAACCTTCCATTATTGGTTGCACCGCAGTACTCGACATGAATCTCATCGGAATCGATCTTGCCTGGCAGAGCGCCAAGAACACATCGGCAGCCGCCGTCGGGCAGTTGGAAGGCGATGTCCTCTCTATCCACGACCTGAGCGAAGATCTAGATAGCTTGGGCGCAACCGTCGATTTTGTCGGCTCGTATGCCGATGTCAGCGGATTGGCGATCGACGCACCTCTGATCATCAACAACACCACAGGGCAGCGGTCTTGCGAGAAGGAATTCAGCCGGGTGTATGGGGCACGAAAAGCCTCTTGCCACACGTCCAATCTGACGCTGTACCCGGGTGCTCCCAGCGTCGAATTGGCGAATATCTTTACGCAGCAGGGATTTGCGCACCTCGGTCAGCCTGAGCAATCGCACTGGCAGGTCGAGTGCTACCCACATCCCGCAATCATCGAGATCTTCGGCCTCGCAGAACGACATCTGTATAAGAAGGGTAATGCGGCAGCGAAAAGGGAAGGACAGATCAAGCTGGCCGAACTGATCAGGCGGCTAGCGCATTCGCCAGTATTGATACTATCCGTCGCCGCGCGCTTCGACAGCTATCTGGATGAGTCTTCGATAGTGTCGAAACGCGGCGCTGCGTTGAAGAAAAATGAGGACGTATTGGACGCGATTATTTGCACCTATATTGCCGGCCTCTACGCGAGTGATGCGACGAGCACCGTGTATGGGAACGTAAATGACGGCTATATCTACGTACCGCAGGCATGTTGCCTGTAGACGAGAGTATCGACCGGATTCAGACAATCACTTGAGGACCGACAGCTCCGGCTTCTTCTGCTCATCGAGCAGATCAATCGTCCGCTTGAACCGCTCATTCCGCACGAAAGCGGCCTAGGTGCGCTCAGTGGTCTTCACGGACGAATGGCCGAGGAGATGCTGGACGTCTGTGATTGCAGCCCTCGGCTCAACCATTAGGTGGTGAAAGTTTTGCGGAGGTTGTGGGATGTGACATCCCCGGTGTGCAGCCAATCAAGCCTCTCAACCCTCCCAGAGCCGATAGTCGGCGAATTCGGGACGCTCGTCTTCGAGCAAGACGAGCATCTTTTGCTTGAACTCCGGGTCGTGCAGTCGCTTCGCGGCGGTGCCCCAGAAGAACCGGTCTCGCTCCTCGTACCGGCCCATAAGACTCAGCGCCAAAACATGGAGGTAGTCGAACAAGGCCACGTGGTCCGTGCGGATCTGGTCGGCATCGACGCCGAGGTACGTGTCGACAATGGTCTCCAAGGCCCGCCGGCTGTGATCGCGAGTCGCCACGCGTCCTCGATCAGGTCACAGCGGATGTTCCCGCTGTCGGGCAGCAGACGGGCGCCGGCGAGGAGCATGTTCGAGGCGGGCGCCGGGCCGTGGTGCTCTCGGACACCGGCAGCGGCGGAGAGGATCATCCTCGCCACTGATCGGCAACCCCGCGGCGATGAATAGCTCAAGGTTCAGTGGCTCGCCGGCTTGCAAGACACTGCCGAAGAGAGAAGGTCCTAGGAGCGCTAGGCCGATAAGCGCACGAGATAAGGTGAGCATTTCTCTGTCGTGGATCGAGAGACCATGGGTGCCATCGTCCGCTCCGACAGAAAACCGTGGAAGGGGAAACCGGCACAAACATGGGCGCGCTTTAGCGCCGCACGCTCAGACGTCCTATCCTTCACCCAGGCGGCAAACCGTCAATAGGAGACTGCAATCAGACTACGAACGGTTGGCCCCTCTGGACCCCTGCATGCTCACCGTCCATGTCCCCCGCTTTTTACTGCGCAATATCGATGGTTGTCACGCTGGATTCGAGGGATGCCTGGATTCCGAACGTGAGCATCAGATAGTCCCTGGTCGGAAGGAGGTCGTCGACCGACACGCTCTTGACATCTATCGCCGCCGAGATGCCTGGAGGCAGCCGATCGAGGAGTTGGTCCGCTTTGTCCTGAGCATCCACCCTGGCCTCGGTAACCCACGGTGAGATATCGACCTCGGAAACCTTCTCGAGCTGCTCAAGTATGTTGCTTTCGTATAACCAGGCAATGGCCTGCACGGCGGCTCCGCCTGCCACTGCGTATTGCATGTCCTTCAACGCCAGTCGACTGCCGTCATCACTCAGCACCGGCCGTGCGACCAGTCTCACCCGCCCTTCGGCGCGTTCCAGCCACGAGTTTCGTGCCGCCAGATCTACCTCGAACAAAACGGACTTCCCGGCCGGAGACAATGCCACGTTTGTGAAGCGCACTTCGCCATCACTTCCGATCGGCATCGGCTTCCTGCTCATCGTGTCGGACATCAGCGCCGACAGTTCCTTCCACGGTAAGGCGGCCACCACCGTTGCATCGAGCGAGCCTTTGCCTGGCTGACCGATCAGCGCGTTTGGCAGCAGGGTGATCGGATTCTCCGGCGCGTCCTCTGCGTAAACCAGCTCCGAGATAAAATCGAAGCCAATGCCGAGATGAATCGCATCGCGCGTAACCTGCGGCTGGCTCAACCGAGCGACGATCGGCTTCACCCGGAGCCAGACGGCAGGCCTTTGCAGAACCTGTTTGGTGACGAACAGTTTTTTCCAGGCTTTCTCCACCTCGCGCCGCAATGAGCTGTCTTCTGTGATCCTGCCTTCCAGCTTGGCGATCAACCCGTTCTTTTCCCTATCGAGTGCACGTTTCACCTCGCCCCGGACAGACACCGAACCCACATGCTTGACCGGGATCTCGGCACGATGAACAACGACATCACCTGCCAAATGAGGCTGCACTCGCCAATCCTCGAGGATGCGCGGCTGGCCGGAGAGGTGCAATGAACTTTCGATGTGCGCGGTCGCACTGACCGTCGTTTTCGCCAGCAACAGATCGAGTACCCCACGCGCTTTAGCCTCGCCATTGGCGGTTACGCGCAGGTGCAGCCGACCATCGCCGGATACATTGATATGGCCCCGATTCACACGCCAGGTGATGCGGTCGTCCCTCAAAAGATCGGTGAAGTCGGGCTTGTTGCCACTGAATCGCGGCGGTACGCCCGCGTTGATGGCCTGTTCCAATGCCGCCAGCGGTACGCTCAGCGGAACGAAGACGATCGACGTCTTCGGCGGTGGCAGTTTGGCTACGGGCAGTTGCCTTTCGGGTTCAGCCTCGTAGATCGACGTCGTGAACAATGTAGCCGAGAAAAAAAGCACGGCGGCGATGAGTGCGATGCCGGCGGCAGCCATGATCCATTTCATTGTCGTGCTTCTATTCCATGTCCAAGAGCGTAAACGGTGAATGACCCTGACAAACAGCCAGCACATCACGAGAAAAGCGAGTAGCGAAAGCCAAGGCTGCCAGAAAGCCGAAAGGGAAAAAGGTCACTTCCCCGTCGAATCGGAAACGGTTGGCACTCGTTAACATCAGGGTAGGATCAGAAAACCTGAACAGGTGCGAAAACCAGTCGCTCGCGACCTCGGTGCCATTCTGCAGGTCGATCACGACACACAGGGTCGCGGCACGGCGTTCGGCCGGTGTCGGCTCCTCGGTATCCGCGGGCTTGGCATGCCGGCCTCCCCTGCCCCGCTTGGCCGGTGTCACCCGCGCGCGGTACTTGCTGTTCGGCGCAAACACCCCGTGGAAGCGCGTCAGGTTGACCCGCGGTTTCGGCACCAGGGCCGCCAGCCGGGCGATGAAGTCGAGTGGCTCGACAAAATCGCCGGGAGCGATTTTGAACAGCCGAAGGCTGGCCCGAAGGGCGGAGGGCAGGATGCCCGGAGTAACATGACGTGCGTGGTGCCGTCACGGTACGGCGTCTTCAGCTGGGTCGCTCCTGCGCATCCTGCGCCCGCGACACTTGTAATCCTTCACATCGTACCGGACGTTGCCGTTCGGCGTGAGCGACAGGCGCTTTTCCGAGATGGCCGGCCGGCTGATATACCTACACAGCCGTTCGAGCTTCTGGCGTTGATCCGCTCGCGCCGCCACACCGGCGTGCAGGGAAAATCCAGCGACCTTACCGACTCCGTCATCGAACGGCTCGTCACAGGCCGGCAGCGTCTGCAGCGTGAACACCTTGCGACCCTGCTGCGGCCCGACGGCGACGCGGTAGGTGATCGACGAACCCAGAGGCTGTTCCATCGGCCCGGCCTCGAGGTCATCGCCAGCGAGGTAGCTGTTCTCGGCAACTGCTCCATGCGTTGCTCTACCTCCTGCATCCATGCAGTCGTCCGCATCGCGTTCCAACAAGCCTTGGCGCTCGAGGTAGCGGCCGATGCGCCGTGCCAGGGTCTGGGTAAGCCCGGCCAACTCGGTGCTGGTCGGGGCCCTCACCCAGCGGAAGCGCCCGATGCGCCGTGCCAGGGTCTGCGCGCTGCCGAAACGCTGAATCAGCGTGAAGGCGCCGGTCTGGGCGGTCTCACGGGAGAACCCGGCCTTCTTGATCAGGTGCGTGGCTGCTCGCCTATCTGGAACTCGCCGCCGTGCCAGAGACCGCACTCAGCGACCGTAGTCGCCTCACTATGACCTATGCCCTGTGCGGATTCGCCAACCCGGGAAGACTCGGCATCATGCTCGGCGGACTCGGCGCCATGGCCCCGCAGCGCCGCGCAGAGATCGCAGCGCTCGGGATGCGATCCATCCTCGCCGGGACGCTGGCCACACTGACGACGGGTACCGTCGTCGGTATGTTTGTCCAGCAGCAGGCTACCGCTTGAGCGCGCTCCGCAGCATCTTGCGGCGCAGAAAGGCGATCTGCGTCTGCAGCGGCAGCTCCTTCGGGCAGACGTCGTCGCAGCCCAGCAGCGTCATGCAGCCGAACACGCCGTCGTCGTCGCCGACCAGCTCGTAGAAATCCTCGTCGCTGCGCTCATCGCGCGGATCGAGCCGGAAGCGCGCGATCTGGTTCAGACCCACCGCGCCGACGAAGTCCTCGCGCATGCGCGCGGTGCCGCAGGCGGCGATGCAGCAGCCGCACTCGATGCAGCGCTCGAGCTCGTAGATCTGCTCCGCCAGTTCCGGCTCCATGGCGCTCCTCGATAGCCTCGAGGTCGGCTCGGTCCGCCTGGCTGTGGACCCAGGTCTCCAGTCGCTCGCTCATCGCCGCGCATCCACTTGCCGGTGTTGACCGACAGGTCGCCGATCAGCTCGAAGGCCGGCAGCGGCGCCAGGCGTGATCTCGCGCCGGAAGGTCGCGCGTCAGCGTGCGGCAGGCCAGGCCCGGGCGGCCGTTGATGACCATGCCGCAGCTGCCGCAGATGCCGGCGCGGCAGACGAAGTCGAACTGCAGCGACGGCGTCCTGGCGTCTCGCGGATCTCGTTGAGCGCGATGAACAGCGTCATGCCGTCGGCCTCCTCCACCTCGAAGCGCTGCACCGCGTGGCCGGCTCGCCGGGATCCTGCGGGTTGTAGCGCAGGATGTTGAAGCTGCAGACGTGCGCGCGACTGCGTTGCTTCGGCTGTCGTATCCATCATGTCTCGTCTCTCCAAGCCGCGCGTTGTGGCCGCGCAGCTGCGCCGGCAGCAGGTGCCGGAAGGGCATCAGCGCCTCCTGCGCGCTCGTCGCGCCCGGCGGATGCCAGTCGCTGGCGCAATGTCCTCGACTTCCTGCTGACGCGCATCGCGGTGTCCGGGTGCTCGATGTAGTCTTCTGCGCCGTAGCCGCGCCAGCCCGGCGGCATCTCCATCGTCATGACGTCGAGTGGCTCGTAGTCCAGGCGTCGGCAGGTCGTCGTCCGGCATCGGGCCAGGTCGCCAGCGTGCGCTTGCAGCCAGTCGCGGTCGTTGCGCTGCGGGATAGTCCTGCGCGGAAGTGCGCGCCGCGGCTCTCGGTGCGCTGCAGGGCGCCGTAGGCGACGCACAGCGCCAGCTTGAGCATGCGTCTGCAGCGCGGTAGGCCGCGACCAGTTCCGGGTTGGCGCCGCGCGCCTTGCCTGCGCAGCGCCGATGTTGCGGCTGCGCTGCCAGCAGCGCCTGCAGTTCGTCGACCGCCTGCTGCAGGTCGTCGCCGTTGCGGAAGATGCCGACCTTGTCGGTCATGATCTCCTGCATCCGGTTGCTCAGCTCGAACGCGCGTTCCTCGCCCTGCCGCGTTGACCAGCGCATCGAGCGCGGCTGCTTCGCGCCGCCAGAATTCGTCGATCAGTGCCGTGGAGATGTCGATGCCGTTGGCGGGTCGTCGCAGAAGTCCGCCACGTACTCGCCGACGATCATGCCGGCCACCACGGTCTCGGCCACCGAGTTGCCGCCCAGGCGGTTGAAGCCGTGCATGTCCCAGCAGGCGGCCTCGCCGCACGGCGAACAGGCCCCTCAGCGTCGGGCTCTCGCCGCGGTGGTCGGTGCGCACGCCGCCCATGGAGTAGTGCTGGGCCGGGCGCACCGGGATCAGTTCCCTGGCCGGGTCGATGCCGAGGAAGTACTGGCAGATCTCCTTGACCTCGCGCAGGTTCTTCTCGATGTGCGCTTCGCCCGAGCAGCGTGATGTCCAGCCACAGGTGGTCGCCGAAGCGCGATGTGCGCGCCCTTGCCCTTGCGCGATGTGCTCCTCCATGCGGCGCGACACCACGTCGCGCGAGGCCAGTTCCTTTTTCTCCGGCTCGTAGTCGGGCATGAAGCGGTGCGCCGTCGACGTCGAGCAGCAGGCCGCCGTCGCCGCGGCAGCCCTCGGTGACCAGGATGCCGGCCGGGAAGATGCCGGTCGGGTGGAACTGCACCGCCTCCATGTTGCCGAGCGCTGGCGACGCCGGTCTCGAGCGCGATCGCCGCGCCCATGCCCTCGTTGATGACCGCGTTGGTGGAGACGCGGTAGATGCGGCCGAAGCCGCCGGTGGCGATCACGGTGGCCTTGGCGACATAGGCGATGCAGTTCGCCGGTGATCAGGTCGCGCACGATGGCGCCGTAGCAGCGGCCGCCGTCGTGGATCAGCGCCATGGCCTCCATGCGCTCGTGCACCGGGATGCCGATGCGGCGATGGCCTGGTTGCTCATGGTGTAGAGCATCGCGTGGCCGGTGCCGTCGGAGACGTAGCAGGTGCGCCACTTCTTGGTGCCGCCGAAGTCGCGCGCCGTGATCAGGCCGTGGGCCTCGTCGCGCTCGCGTGATGCGTGACCTTCTCGCCGTTGATCGACGACCTCGCGGTCGCCGCGCGCGCACGCGGTTCCAGGGCACGCCCCAGGCCGCCAGCTCGCGCACGGCCTTGGGCGCGGTGTTGACGAACATGCGCACGACCTCCTGGTCGGCGCCCCAGTCGCTGCCGCGCACGGTGTCGGCGAAGTGCACGTCCTCGTTGTCGCCCTCGCCCTTGATCGCGTTTGCCAGGCTGGCCTGCATGCCGCCCTGGGCGGCCGCCGAGTGCGAGCGCTTGGCCGGCACCAGGCTCAGCACGATCACGTCGTGGCCGCGGCGCCGCGCGCCGATGGCCGCGCGCTGCCCGGCCAGGCCGCCGCCGATCACCAGCACGTCCGTGTAGATGATCTTCATGACGGCAACCCCGCAAGCGCACCGACCGCGGCCGATCCCGGTATCGGCGGCGGCGACTGCAGCAGGCTGGGCCGGTAGCGCTCACCCGCGCGATCCCGATGCTCGATGCCGATCTTCATGTAGGCCGCCAGCGACAGCAGTCCCAGCAGAAGGAAAAAGCCGGTAATGACCCACTTGGCACGCAGCAGGTTGCGCCTGCCGGTAGCCGCGTCACTCCCCTGCAGCCAGCCCCATTTGACGGCCAGCCGATAAAGGCCGATGCCGCCGTGCAGTTCCACCGCCAACAGCAGCAACAGATACACTGGCCACATACCGCCCCAGACGCGGTCGGCAGAGGCGTAGGGGCCGATCTCGCCGGGGTTGACCAGCATCGAGAACAGGTGCGCCGAAGCCAGAAAGAACATCGCGAATCCGGTATACACCTGGATGAACCAGAGACTGGTGTCGCTGTGCTGCATACGCGATTTATGCACCAGCAACTTCCTGTACTGACGATAACTGGCGGGGAACTTTCGCATAGCCAATGCCGCATGCAAGACAAAGAGGCAGATCACCAGAAAAACCGCCACAGCGACCATCCAGGGCTGGGATGTGCCGAACAGGTAGTAACCCTCGAACATCTTGGCGATGCTGTACATCGCATCCTTGCTGATGAGGATCGATGATACGAACAGCATGTGGCCCCACATGAATAAGGCCAATAGTAATCCGCTCACGCTCTGCGTGACGTCGAGCACGGCGGGCAGTCGGCTCTTGCCTGCGATTTCGTCGAGCCCGGAATCGGCGATCAGCGCATCGTCGTGTTTCATCGTTAACCAGCCTAGCTGCTAGTGGTCTGCTTGGTAAGTTCGGTGACACTCAGCCGATCCACCAGTGGCCGGATCGACCAGCGTGTCATTGATTATCCCGTTCAAGGCCAACCTGCCCGGTTCAGTCCGGCCAGCAAGGCCTTCAGACTGCGCGAACGCAACTCGCGTCGGCAAAGTACGGCGACCACCCAGGTGCTCGTGAGCATAAACAACACCGGGTGCACGAACCAGGTCAACAGCACGATACCGAAATAGTAAGCACTCAAACCCATATTGAAATTTTAGATCGCCAGCCAAACAACCCGCGACACGGCCTCGCCGTGGCGCTCCAGTGCCTCTTTGTCACGGGCCTGGTCACGGGGGGACGCGGCGTATAGGAAGGATAACCGCCTTTTCGCCCGGTGGCAGTCCCTGCTTGCGTCCGTTCGGGCCCTCCGGTCGGTCGTCGATCTGACCTGAGAAGTGACCTCGGCGCGACAGTTCAGGCCCTGAACCCGCCCAACCACCGCTGTCCGCTGGCGCACTATTTCAGCCCTGCACCGCGCCAACAGGCCAGCCGCCACCGTTGCCGCGCCGCTGGCGTCGCAGCCCAGAGTCGTGCTCGTCGGGTGATCCGAATCAGTCGAACAGTCCCCGCTGGGGCGGCGCCCGGCACGGCGGCCGCCTCGGGGCTTCGGGCTCAGCCGCTTTCGCATCCAGGTGGGTGAGGATCTTCTCGATGACCTCCGGATCCTCGATGCAGGCGATGATCCGCACCGCCCCGCCGCAGGCCGGGCAGGTCTCGATGTCGATCCCGAACACCCGCTTCAGGCGCTGCGCCCAGGTCATCGCGGCGCGGCGTTCGGCCGGTGTCGGCTCCTCCGGATCCGCGGTCCTGGCATGCTGGCCTCCCCTGCCCCGCTTGGCCGGTGTCACCCGCGCGCGGTGTTTGCTGTTCGGCGCAAACACCCCGTGGAAACGGGTCAGGTTGACCCGCGGTTTCGGCACCAGGGCCGCCAGCCGGGCGATGAAATCCAGCGGCTCGAAGATGACGTGCGTGGTGCCGTCGCGGTACGGCGTCTTCAGCTGGTACCGGACGTTGCCGTTCGGGGTGAGCGACAGGCGCTTTTCCGAGATGGCCGGCCGGCTGATGTACCGACACAGCCGTTCGAGCTTCTGGCGTTGATCCGCCCGCGCCGCCACGCCGGCGTGCAGGGAGAACCCGGCCACCTTGCCGACCCCGTCATCGAACGGCTCGTCACAGGCCGGCAGCGTCTGCAGGGTGAACACCTTGCGGCCCTGCTGCGGCCCGACGGCGATGCGGTAGGTGATCGACGAACCCAGGAGCTGTTCCATCGGCCCGGCCTCGAGGTCATCGCCAGCCAGGTAGCTGTTCTCCGCATCCCGTTCCAGCAACCCCTGGCGTTCCAGGTAGCGGCCGATGCGCCGCGCCAGGGTCTGGGTCAGCCGGGTCAGCTCGGCGCTGGTCGGCGCCTTCACCCAGCGGAACCGCAGCGAGCCGTCGGGACGCTCGACATACACCCCGTCGAGGAACAGCATGTGGAAGTGGATGTTGAGGTTGAGCGCACTGCCGAAGCGCTGGATCAGGGTGACCGCGCCGGTCTGGGCCGTCTTACGGGAGAACCCGGCCTTCTTGATCAGGTGCGTGGCGATGCAGCGGTAGACGATGCCGAGCACCCGGCCCATGACCTCAGGGCGGCTGGCGAACAGGAAACGCAACGGATACGGGACGCTCAGCACCCACTGGCGCACCGGCTGCTCGGGAAACACCTCGTCGACCAGCAGCGCCGCGCTCTCGGCCATGCGCCGCGCGCCGCAGCTGGGGCAGAAGCCGCGCTTCTTGTGACGTGAATGGAATCACTAATGCCGCGGGCGCAGGGATGCGCAAGAGCGGCCAGCTGAAAGCAACCAGGTGCTCGGCATGGCAACTGTCGCAGCGCACCCGCAGAAAACCGTGCTCGAGACGCCCGCACTTGAGGTACTCCTCGAACTCCTGCTCCACATATCCGGGCAAGTCCTTGCCCTGCGCCGCCAGGTGCGCCTGCTCTTGAGCGGCATCGCGACCTGTCCGAGTTCGACCGCGAAGGCGACCGAAAACAGCCCGGTTAAGAGCATTGCGTCATGCCAAATCCGGCGTCTACTCGGATCGAATTGCATCTGCAGCGCCCCGGCCAGTGCGCCCAAGGGGAGGAAGAAGCCGACCTTGTGTGCGACCGAAGCATGGGCAGATGGCGGACTGCGACTTCTCACACGTGAATCTCGAATACCTGATTCAGGCCCGCGATCTGGCCAGACAGAATCCGCGTGCGAGTGCGCTGCTGTTGGATATCCCTGAAACGCTCGCCTGTCGCCTCGCCGGTGTGACGCCTGCCGGTCTGGCGCAGATCACGGAGTTCAAACCGCCTTTGGTGTCACCGCGACTGGAGGAATGGTGGTGGGAGCGACTGCTGCTTGCGTTGACCGAGGGCGCTCCCGGCGAGTTGCAGGTGATTCTGGAGCATGCCGGAATGCTCGCGGACGGGTTAACCGGCCCGAGTTCCCAGCGGTGATGAATCGTGACCGACACCGAGATAAGTTCTCGTTCTGCGTGGTTACCCAGTGTACCGATGGGCGAGCGACTCGCCGGGGTTCCAACCTGGACCAAAGCGATGGCAAGTCTCGATGCCATCCGACTCGTCCAACTGGGCGCCCGGGCCGGCCTGGTCTCCCAATTGACCGGCATCGACAAGACGACCGCCAACCGCCTGTATCGGCAGGTTCACGGCCGGCCTTCTCCGCCCGGCCAGACGCCCTTCACGGACACATGGTTCCTGAAGAGCGATCAGCGGATGCTGCACGCCGCCATCGTCTGGCGATGTCATCAACGCCTCAGTGACAAAGAGATAGGCGCCGGTCGCAGGCTTATCGAAGTCTACGAGGCCTATAGCTTCGCCGTTACAGAGACTCTGCTCGACATTACGCAGGTCGCTTTCGTGCCGCGACTGGTCGAAATGGGTCTTTGGCAGGAGCGTCGGTGCAGCCATTGCGCTACGACATACCCCGGGCCGATCGAAGAGCCCGGCAACTTATGTCCCGGTTGTCGGCTCTATCAGCGCTTTCGCTGTCTGGGCTGCAACGCGGCCGCGGAGGGTCTGCGCAGAGGGCGGCGCCATAAGGCCTGCCCGCACTGTGGTGCACCAAGGTCGATGTAAGTGACAGATCCGGCGAGATTCACCCTTTCAATCGGAGGGTGCAAATCCACGCAACTAAATTAGGAGCGATACCGTGCGCGCTGGTCCCTGCTTTGAAACGTTTTGATCGACTGGCTAGTCGCTAGTCTTCAGATCTACCGGTGCACTCCAGGCCGCGAACTCAATCTTCCAATGCTTACAGCGCTAGAGCCATTAAATGAAGACGCTGGACCTCAAGCAAGCTGCTGAATTTCTGAAAATGCATCCGCAAACCGTTCGACGGCTCGCCAAGACCGGAAAGACCCCCGCCGCGAAGCCGGGGAAGCATTGGTGTTTCATCGAAGACGATCTTGCCGCCTATCTGCGCTCGCTGTACGCTTCCGAGCGGCAGGTGTCGCAA
The DNA here is from genome assembly GCA_963765415.1 of uncultured Gammaproteobacteria bacterium. Lineage (GTDB taxonomy): Bacteria > Pseudomonadota > Gammaproteobacteria > Chromatiales > Chromatiaceae > CAVXWS01. The sequence goes on along the minus strand of CAVXWS010000023.1, from coordinate 39,628 downwards.
GGGAGCACACAGGAGGCGACCTTATGGCACTGTTCAAGAGGGCAAACTCCCGTTTCTGGTGGGTCCGTTTCACGGCCCCTGACGGAAGACAGATACGCGAGTCTGCTCAAACTACCGACCGCAAGTCGGCACAAGAGTACGAGGACCAAAGGAAAGCGGAACTTTGGCGGCAACAAAGACTAGGTGAGAGGCCACGATATCTCTGGCAGCAGGCTGTTGAACGTTGGTTGATCGAGGCGGAAGGCAAGGCCACTCTGGAGGATCAAAAGGGCCACCTTCGATGGGTCCATCCCTATCTCTACGATAGGCATGTGGACGCCATCGACCGTAACCTCATCGACAAGATCACCATGGCACGACGCCGGGAAGGCGTCTCGAACGCCACGGTCAATCGCACCTTGGAGGTCGTACGAGCAATACTGCGACGCGCAAGAGACGATTGGGAGTGGATCGATCGAGCCCCGGCGGTTCGGATGCTGCCAGAGGTGAAGCGACGGATACGTTGGCTGACACGAGAGGAAGCGGATCGCCTTCTCGATGAACTACCGGAGCACCTCGAAACGATGGCGCGATTCAGTCTGGCAACCGGTCTGCGGGAGCGAAACGTCACCCGATTGGAATGGTCGCAGGTGGATCTGGCTCGCCGTACGGCGTGGATCCATCCGGACCAGGCCAAGGCGAGAAAACCTATCGCGGTACCGTTGAATACTGAGGCAATGGTGGTACTAAGGAAGGAACTGGGTAAACACTCGACCCGGGTGTTTACCTACAAGAGACAACCCGTCGACAAGGGCAACACTCGGGCGTGGCGATTGGCGTTGCAGCGCGCCGGCATCGAGGATTTTCGCTGGCACGACCTTCGCCATACCTGGGCATCGTGGCACGTGCAGAACGGTACACCGTTGAACGTCCTGCAAGAGCTCGGGGGATGGTCCTGCTACTCGATGGTCCAACGTTATGCCCACCTTTCGGCGGAGCATTTGGCAGAGTACGCGAACAACGTGTGCCCATCGCAAGCGATCGTTAGCACATTATCGGGCACACATGGCGAGGAGGGTAAAAACTAAACCTATCAGAAGAGCTTAACTCTCTGATTATTTAGGCTAATTTGGCGCGCCCGGAAGGATTCGAACCTCCGACCACCTGGTTCGTAGCCAGGTACTCTATCCAGCTGAGCTACGGGCGCTTTGAAGAGCTGCGAAGTTTGCAATCTCAGCGGGGTTTTGTCAATCCGTGGCGGGCTGTCGGAAGGCGTTTGCCCGGTACCATCGACGGGTGCGGGTCACTCGAGGGTTTGCAGCACCGCGAGCCCCTGAGCCTCTGCCTGCAAGTTCAGGCTCCGTCCGGGCCGGCGGGCTTGCCGGGCTCGATGTCGGCCTGCTCGTCCGTCGGCTGCGCAGGCGCCACCTCTTCGATCAATCCATGTGCCCGCGCCCGACACTCCCAGCTTCTCCTCGCCAGCGCGCGCATGTCTTCGGAACGATCCAGCTCGTCGACAATCTCCATGCCAAGCAGGGTCTCGATCACGTCCTCCATGGTCACGATCCCCGACATGCCACCGAACTCTCCGACCACCAGGGCGATGTGTTCGCGTTTCTCAAGGAAGCGATTGAACAGCTCCGGGATCGGAAAGTCCTCGTTAATCACCATGATGTCCCGACGCAGAGTGCTGACCGGGACGTCACCCTCGTCCTTGACGAGTTTCGCCAGCAACTCGTCTTTCAGGATGTAGCCGGTGACGTGGTCCCGCGAATCGCCACGATACAGGGGGATGCGCGAGAAGCGCAGTTCGTGATGCCGATCAAAGAACCCTTTGATGGTCTCCGTCTCCTCTGCCGCCTTGACCACCATTCGCGGGGTCATTACATCCTTGGCGCGGATGGTGTTGAAGCGCAGCAGATTGCTGATGATCTCCGACTCCTGCTGCTCGAACACACCCTGCTTGGCGCCTACCTCGGCCATCGCCAGCAGATCCAGACGCGAAAAGACGCTTCTCGACTTGTCTTTCTTCAAGGCCATGGTAATGAACTGACTGAACCAGACCAGCGGATAGAGCACCCTGATCGCGATCGACAGAGACGACATGGTGAACGGCGCCAGTTCCTTCCAGAAATTGGCGCCCGCGGTCTTCGGAATCAGCTCCGACAGTATCAGGATCGCCAGCGTCATCACGACCGGAACCAGCAGGTTGGTAACCAGGGGATTCGCGTCAGACCAGATCTTCGCCGCCTGATCCCCGACCCCGATCGCTCCGACGGTGTGGGCAATGGTATTCAGGGTCAGGATGGCGGCCAGGGGACGATCGATGTTTGCTTTGAACGCCTGCAGCCGCCGCCCGACCTTCGACCCTTCCTTGAGTTTGATCTGCGCGTAGGAAGGCGTGACGCTCAACAACACCGCCTCCCAAAGCGAGCACAGGAAAGAGATCACGATGGCGACGAGGAAAAATACAATGAGCAATGTGTACATAGTTTGATGTCTTCGTGCTGTGTTGCGTGAAACAAGCCAAGTTAGTCAGACGCGGTAACGATCGTTGCCGACCGGCAGTGCCCTGCATCATTACCGGCGGGGACTGCGCGCCCGCCGCGCTCGGGATCGATCATCTCAGTTCTTATCTTCCAAGGCATCGAACTCCAATGCCGCGATTGCCGGCAGGCTGGCGCCGACGATCCCCTGCAGTGCGCCGTACATACCGGAGGTACTGCCGATCACGCGCTGCAATTGCTTCTCCCGTTCGCCCCAGTGTTTCTCCATCGCGCGGCGTTCCTTTTGGATCTGCAGCTGCATGGCCTCGAAGGCCTCGACAATCGATTCGACGCGCTGGCGAAACTCCTCGCCGGACAGATATTCGTACAGCAGCTCCATTTTTTCGCTCTGTCCTTCCGACGCCACCCGGGCAAAGGCGACCTGCATAAGCTGTTCGCGCAGCGCCACGGCGAGTGCCGGCCAGCTGGCGAGATCGCTGACCCAGACGCCATCGATGCGGCCAAAGCCGCGGATACCGTCCGGCAGTGCCACACTGACCAGCACGGCGATGCTGCCGCCGGCACTGCGCAGATCCTGTTTCAGTTTGTCCAGCCAGGTTGGCTGCCAGTTCTTGGTGTTCTTGGTCTCCCAGACGATGGCGCCGCAGTCATCGAACCGTTCGTTGCGCACTCGCTGCACGATGTCGGCGCCGCGCGCGCCCTTGACCACCGGTTCGATTCGGTCCTGCGGGAACTGCTGTTCGAGCGCGGATTGAATGTCCAACTCGAGCACCTCGCCCTGCAGTTCCTGTGAGCCGAGTTCGCTGCGCCGCTTGGCGTCTTCCAATGCCTTGCGCAGATCGTCGATCTGCTTCTCCTTTTCCTTGATCTTCAGCGCCTGCTCGTCGCCGACGCTCTGCCTGACCGCCTCCTCGATGCGTTTGCCCTCGGCATCGATCCGTCGGGCGACCTCCAGGTCGAGCGATTTGGCCCGATCCTCCAGCGCCTGCTTGTCCTTGCGCAGCGCCAGTTCAGCCGCCTGCGCCTGCTCGACCTTCTGCCGCTGTTCGAGCAGATCTGCCTGCAGCAGCTTCAGCTCCGCCTGCCATTTCTCCTGCGCCCTGGCCTCGAGCCGGGCACGCTCGACCTCGAGTCGGGTCTTGGTCTGCTGCTCGAATTGCACGCTCAGTTCCTGTCGCAGACGCTGCTCGGCCGTCTTCTGCGCCTCCTCCAGTTCACGCGTCTTGCGCCGGAGTTCGAGTTCACGGTCGGCCGCCGCCTGACTGCGCTGGGAGCTCTCCTTGACCTGTTGCTGCAGATCGCGCAGCTCGACGTCCAGGCCTTCCCGGGCCTGTGCCTCGGCACGCGCCACGGCAGCGCGGAGTCGGGCCTCGTTCTCCTTTGACAGGCCGCGCTCGATCTCCTCGCGGATCTGCGCACCCAGAACCTCGGAGACCGGAATCTCGGCGCCGCAGCTCGGGCAGTGAATAATGGTCGGGTCCATGGTGCTCCTCTCGATGTGTGCATCGACCGTCCGCCGGGCGTCGATGGCAACCGGGTCTGGGTGGATTCAGGGTCGCCGGGCATATTGCTCGTCGAACATGGTCTCCAGCCGATCGTGGCTGCCCCGCAGGCCGTCGATGACCTGCTTGGCCCAGTCGAAATAGGCCTGCCGCCGCTCGAGGCTCCATCCCGGCGGCGGGTTGTCGGCCACGTCTCGCAGATTGCAGATCTTGTCCGCCAGCTTGACCGCTTTCGCCTCGACGGAGAGGTGCGGGGCTTTTTCGATCTGACGCTGTTTGCGGGCGGGCTTATCGAGCGCCTGGTCATCGGTGACCTCCAGGACAATCGAGCAGATGCGGGCGCCGAAGATCTCGTGAAGCTCCTCCGGAGAGGTGTCCGTGTCTTCCACCGTGTCGTGTAACAAGGCGCCGACCAGAATATCGATTTCCGCTACCCCGCCTTCGTGCACCAGGACATCGGTCAGCGCAATGGGATGATTGATGTACGGAGATGCGTCCGCGTCTTTGCGCCTCTGATCTTTGTGCTTTCCGGCCGCAAACACCATGGCCTTCACAAACAAGGACAACTCCGCCTGTTCCATCCGCACCCCCGACTGATGATTGGCGTCGATTCTAATACGGGGCTTGGGCGGGCGGGGACTCGATCCGGGGCCGAGGTCGAATTGAGAGCACCCGGGATACCGCCCCGGTTGGGGCTACGGGTTTTGACGCGCCGGCTGTCGAACCCGGTTTGTTTGGGTATCGAGGGCCCGAACCCCAACCAAACAAACATAGAAAAAGGGGCCGCACGGGGCCTTTTGCTTTATTGGCGGAGAGAGAGGGATGGACTCGCCGCTGCGCGGCTCGCTCCTGCGGGGCGCCGGCAGAGCCGGCATCTGCGCCGTCGCTTTTGGCCGACTGTCGAACCCGGATTATTTAAAACATCGAGGCTTTGAACCCAACTGTCAAACATAGAAAAAGGGGCCACGCGGGCCCCTTTTTCTATGTTGGCGGAGAGAGAGGGATTCGAACCCTCGATGGAGCTATTAACCCCATACTCCCTTAGCAGGGGAGCGCCTTCAGCCACTCGGCCACCTCTCCAGGGAATACAAAATCCAAAACAGATCTGGTGCTTGAAGTTAAACGCCCGTACTTTAATGCTTCTTCGGGCGGAGGTCTAGATGACCGGCAGACATGCATACGGTACTCGCATAATCTGCCGACAACACGGACCGTACAACGGCGGAACGCGCCCCGAGATCGTCCCCGGACCCGTGATTCAACTGCCGTCCGGCGCCGCGCCTTCCTCTTGTTCACGCTTGATCCGCTCATAGATCTCTTCGCGGTGAACAGAAACGTCGCGTGGTGCGTTTACGCCGATTCGCACCTGGTTCCCCTTGACACCCAGCACGGTGACAGTCACTTCGTCTCCGATCATCAAGGTCTCACCTACCCGCCTCGTCAGGATCAACATAATTTTAATTCTCCGTGTTAACGGCCTTCACCCGCCGTGCCGCCGCTCCTTTCGGCCGTCCGAGCTGCATAGCCGTTTGTCAACCAAGCATTTACCCCGCTTTATGAATTATTACGGGATCATTGAAGTTTATCAGCTAGCCCGCCTGACCAGAAGAGACGTTTATAGGTTAGTCCGCTGGATCCTTGTCGAGTTCGAACGCCCGGTGTAACGCCCGGACGCCCAGTTCCAGATATTTGTCGTCGACGACCACCGACACCTTGATTTCGGAGGTCGAGATCATCTGAATGTTGATGCCCTCATTGGCGAGCGCCTCGAACATCTTGCTGGCGATGCCGGCGTGCGAGCGCATTCCGACACCGACCAGCGAGATCTTGGCAATGTTGTCGTCACCAATAACCTCACGGGCGCCGAGTTTTTCCGACACGCTCCGGAGCACGTCCAGCGCCCTGGAATACTCCGGGCGATTGACCGTGAAGGTGAAATCGGTGGTGCCGTCCTGGGCGATGTTCTGCACGATCATGTCGACTTCGATGTTGGCATCCCCGATCGGGCCAAGGATCTTGTAGGCAACCCCAGGTTGATCGGGCACGCCCCGGATGGTCAGTTTGGCCTCGTCACGATTGAAGGCGATACCTGAAATCTTTGCTGCTTCCACGCCATCTTCCTCCAGGGAGATCAGTGTGCCTTCGCCCTCGTCTTCGAAGCTCGACAGCACACGCAGGGGAACGTTGTATTTTCCGGCGAACTCGACCGCTCGGATCTGCAGCACCTTGGAGCCCAGACTGGCCATTTCCAGCATCTCTTCGAAGGTGATGTGGTCGAGCTTGCGCGCCTTGGGTTCGACCCGCGGGTCGGTGGTGTAGACACCATCGACGTCGGTGTAGATCTGACATTCGTCGGCCTTCAGCGCCGCGGCCATCGCGACCGCCGTGGTATCCGAGCCGCCGCGACCCAGGGTGGTGATGTTGCCATGCTCGTCCACCCCCTGAAATCCGGCGACCACGACCACGCGCCCGGCCTTCATATCGGCACACACCCGTTGATGGTCGATGTCCATGATGCGCGCCTTGCTGTGCGCGCTGTCGGTGCGGATGTGTACCTGCCCACCGGTATACGAGCGGGCCGGGCAACCGAGCTTCTGCAGAGCCATCGACAGCAGCGCGATGGTGACCTGTTCGCCGGTGGAAAGGAGCACGTCCATTTCACGCGGATCGGGATTGCCGGTCAGCTCGTTCGCCAAACCGATCAGGCGGTTGGTCTCACCGGACATGGCCGAGACGACCACGACCACGTCGTCGCCGCGATCACGCCAGGACTTGACCCGCCGGGCGACATTCTCGATCCGCTCGACCGAACCGACCGAGGTTCCACCATACTTCTGTACGATTAGTGCCATTGGCTTACAGCTTGGGATAAACAATGGGCCCGGCGCAACGGCCGGGCCTGGAGTTGCGAATTATACTCAAACGGCGGTCGGCTTAACCCGCATATTGCATGAGGGGATCGGAATTTCTGGGAAATCTGGCTAAGCAGCTTGGCCGATCGGTCGAAGAGGCATAGCCGCAGCTATGGCTCGAGAGGGATCGGGCGAGAGGCAACGCCGGATTTTTCAGAAAACCGATCAGGACAACACGAGCCGTCGAAGCCGGTGACCTCAACGGGCTCCAACACCCGTAACTCATGCAATAAAACCCCAGCACGGTGTCCGCCTCTGCAGATATGCGGGTTAAAGCTGCTCGCGCGCGATCGACTCCACCAGGGCCAGCGCCTCGGGCAATCCGGCCGGGTTCGAACCGCCGGCCTGAGCCATATCAGGGCGGCCACCGCCCTTGCCGCCGACCTTCTCGGCCACCACCCGAATCAGATCCCCGGCCTTTATCTTGTCGGTGCGATCCTTGGTCACCCCGGCGATAAGACTGACCTTGTTGCCGTTCACGGTCGCCAGCACGATCACCGCGCTGCCGAGTTTGCTTTTCATCTGATCCATGGTGTCGCGCAGCGCCTTCGGCTCCACCCCGTCAAGCTTCGCGGCCAGTACCTTGGTGCCGTTGATCTCGATCGCCTGATCGATCAGATCGGCACCCGCGGCACTCGCCAGCTTGCCGCTCAGCTGTTCGATCTCCTTTTCCAGCTTGCGCTGCCGCTCCAGAACCTTGACCAGCTTGTCGTCGATCTCTTCGCGTCCGACGCCGAGCAAGTCCATCACCCGACCGAGTTTCTGCTCGGTGTGAGCGACCCACTGCACCGCAGCCTCGCCGGTCACCGCCTCGATACGCCGAATACCGGAGGCGATACCGGTCTCCAGGACGATCTTGAACAGACCGATATCGCCGGTGGCCTTGACGTGCGTGCCGCCGCAGAGTTCGACCGAGAAATCGCCCATTCGCAGCACCCGAACCTGGTCATCGTATTTCTCGCCGAACAGGGCCATGGCACCGGAGGCGCGAGCGTCGTTGAGCGCCATAATGCGGGTCTCGACCAGATCATTGCGTCGAATCTGTTCGTTGACCAGACGCTCGATCGCGGCGATCTCCTCGCCGGTCAGCGGCTGGAAGTGCGAGAAATCGAAACGCAGCCGATCGGCGTCGACCAGCGAACCTTTTTGCTGGACATGCTCACCGAGCACCTGGCGCAGCGCCGCATGCATCAGGTGGGTCGCCGAGTGATTGAGCGCAATCGCCCGCCGGCGCCGTGCATCCACCCCGGCACTGACGGTATCGCCGACACGCACCTCCCCGGCCGCGACCTTGCCGACGTGGCCGAACACCTTGCCGCCCTGCTTGCGCGTATCGGCCACGCTGAAGCGGGCATCGCCACCGACCACGGCCAACATCCCCGCATCGCCGACCTGGCCGCCCGACTCGGCGTAGAACGGCGTGCGGTCCAGCACCACCATGCCCGCCTGACCCGCCGCCAGAGTCTCGGCCGACTCGCCGTCGGCGAACAGGGCAACGACGGTGGCGTCGCCATCGAGCCGTTCGTAACCGGTGAACTCGGTCTCTCCTTCGAGCCGCACCTCGGTACTCTGCCCGGCGCCGAACTGACTGGCGGCGCGGGCGCGTTCGCGCTGCGCCTGCATCTGCCGCTCGAAGCCGTCCAGGTCGATCTGCAATTCCCGCTCACGGGCAATGTCCGCGGTCAGGTCGGCCGGAAAACCGTAGGTGTCGTAGAGCTTGAACACCACCTCGCCGGGGATGGTCTTGCCGGCGAGCGCGGCGATGCTGTCGTCCAGGATTCGCATGCCCTGCTCGAGCGTCTCGGCAAAGCGCTCCTCCTCCTGACGCAGGATCCTTGCAACCTGCGCCTTGCGCCTGAGCGCAGTTCCGGATAGGCATCGCCCATCTGCGCGTCCAGGGCGTCGACCAGCTTGTAGAAGAACGGCTCGTTCTGCGCCCAGCTTGTAGCCGTGGCGGATGGCGCGGCGAATGATCCGGCGCAGCACGTAGCCGCGGCCCTCGTTGCCCGGGATGACGCCGTCGACGATCAGGAAGGCGCAGGAGCGGATGTGGTCGGCGATGACGCGCAGCGAGTTGCTGCTCCAGGTCGGTCGCGCCCGGTGGCGACGCGCGGCCGCCTCGATCAGGTGCCTGGAACAGGTCGATCTCGTAGTTGCGTGTGCACGCCCTGCATGACCGCGGCGAGGCGCTCCAGGCCCATGCCGGTATCCACCGAGGGCTTGGGCAGCGGGTGTCAGCGCGCCGTCGGCGTCGCGGTTGAACTGCATGAAGACCAGGTTCCAGATCTCGATGTAGCGGTCGCCGTCCTCGTCGGGCGAGCCGGGCGGGCCGCCCGCGATATCCGGCGCCGTGGTCGTAGAAGATCTCGCGAGCACGGGCCGCAGGGGCCGGTGTCGCCCATCGACCAGAAGTTGTCGCTCTCGTAGGGCTTGCCGCCGGGCTTGTCGCCGATGCGGGTGAAGCGCTTCGGGTCGACGCCGATCTCGTTCAGCCAGATGTCGGCGGCCTCGTCGTCGTCCTGGTAGACGGTGACCCAGAGCTTGTCGGCCGGCAGACCGAGCACCTCGGTCAGGAACTCCCAGGCGTAGCGGATCGCGTCGCGCTTGAAGTAGTCGCCGAAGCTGAAGTTGCCCAGCATCTCGAAGAAGGTGTGGTGGCGGGCGGTGTAGCCGACGTTCTCCAGGTCGTTGTGCTTGCCGCCGGCGCGCACGCAGCGCTGCGAACTGGCCGCGCGGACGTACGGCCGCGTTGTCGCGGCCGAGGAACACGTCCTTGAACTGCACCATGCCGGCATTGGTGAACAGCAGGGTCGGGTCATTGCCGGGCACCAGCGGGCTGGACTCGACCACCTGGTGGTCGTATCCGGCGAAGAAATCCAGAAAGGCCTGACGGATTTCTGCGCTGGTTTTCATGAACGATTTCGCGAGCTTAAAACGCGAATGGTATGCGGCTTAGGCGGCGCTGTCACTCATTCCCAGAGAAGTTGCCGGATCATCTCGGGGGAGAATCCGCGCTGCTGCAGGAAACGCCCGCGCCGGGCCTGCTCGCGTCGATCGCAAGCCGGATCCGAACCGAAGCGGCGTTCGGCCACCTCGGCCATGAGGACCGACCACGCCGCCGCCGAGTCGTCGAGTTGGTCGTCGATCACCGCCGACGCCACACCGCGCTCGCGCAACTCGGCGCGAATCCGCAACGGACCGTAGCCTTTACGCCGCCGGCTGGCGATGTAGGACTCCGCATAGCGGTGTTCCGACAGCCATCCCCGCCTCTCGAGCGACTCGAGCACCTCGTCGATCAACGGTGGCGGATAGCCCCTTCCGGCCAGCTTGCGACCCAGTTCGCCCCGGCTGTGCTCACGACCGGCGAGCAGCCGCACGGCCGCCTGCTCAATCTCCCAGGCGAGATCCGGCTCGCCGTCGGACCGGGCGCCCGTCATGCCCGCCTCGGTGAACGCCGTTGTCATGTTCGACTATCGGTCGGTTCGTCGGTCACCGCCGGCTGCTTGGCCTGCTCAGGCGGAGTCGGCTCCGGGAACACCGCGGCGCGGACTCGTTGCTCGATGGTCTGGGCCATCTCCGGGTTGTCGCGCAGGAACTGGCGAACGTTGTCCTTGCCCTGGCCGATGCGGTCGCCGGCATAGCTGTACCAGGCGCCGGACTTCTCGATGATGCCCTGACCCACCCCGAGATCGATGATCTCGCCCTCGCGCGAGATGCCCTCGCCGTAGAGGATGTCGAACTCGGCGATCTTGAACGGCGGGGCGACCTTGTTCTTGACCACCTTGACCTTGGTCTCGTTGCCGACCACCTCGTCGCCCTTCTTGATCGCGCCGATGCGGCGGATGTCGAGCCGCACCGAGGCGTAGAACTTCAGCGCGTTGCCGCCGGTGGTGGTCTCGGGCTTGCCGAACATGACGCCGATCTTCATCCGGATCTGGTTGATGAAGATGACCATGCAGTTCGAGCGCTTGATATTGGCGGTGAGCTTGCGCAGCGCCTGCGACATCAGGCGCGCCTGCAGGCCGACGTGCGAGTCGCCCATCTCGCCCTCGATCTCGGCCTTGGGCGTCAGCGCGGCGACCGAGTCGATCACCACCACGTCCACCGCGCCGGAGCGCACCAGCATGTCGGTGATCTCCAGCGCCTGCTCGCCGGTGTCCGGCTGCGAGACCAGCAGTTCGTCGATGTTGACGCCGAGCTTCTGGGCGTAGACCGGATCGAGCGCGTGCTCGGCGTCGACGAAGGCGCAGGTGCCGCCGAGCTTTCTGCGCCTCGGCGATCATGTGCAGGGTCAGGGTGGTCTTGCCCGAGGACTCCGGGCCGTAGATCTCGACCACCCGCCCGCGCGGCAGGCCACCGACGCCCAGCGCGATGTCCAGGCCGAGCGAGCCGGTGGAGATGACCTCGATGTTGCGCACGGCGCTGCCGTCGCCCATGCGCATCACCGAGCCTTTGCCGAATTGTTTTTCGATCTGGCCCAAGGCGGCGGCAAGGGCCTTTCTACGATTTTCGTCCATGGTCAAAAACCTCGATCTGGTTCTGTGCGGGTCGGTCGGAGTAAGTCTAGTATGTTCTCTTTTTGTTTTCCAGTCGAATTTCACATCGGCCAGCGGCGCAGGATCTGATACCGCGGCGGCCGGGCCACCGGAAGCGATTCGACCAGCACCATCTCACGCGCTGTCCACGGGATCTCCTCAAGGGGCGCGAGCGCTGCGTTCAATCCAGCCGGGCATTTGCGCGCCAGGGTGACGTGCGGCGCGAATGCCCGCGCCTCGGGCGTAAAGCCGCAGCGGGTCAGCCGCTCGCCGAGGGCCTGAACCAGCATCCCGAGCGGTGCCGGACAGGTCTCCGGCGCACACCACAGGACCTTCGGCCGCTTCCAGTAGCCGAGCCGTTGCAGCGGCAGCACGATCGGCTGCAGACCCTCGGCAGCCAGGGCATCGGCCGCCTCACCCAGGCACGCGTAGCGCGCCGCCGGCACCGGGCCGAGAAACTGCAGAGTCAGATGGACGTCGTCGGGGTGCACCGGGCGGGCACGCTCCGTGGGTATCCGTCCCAGCAGTTCCGCCAGGCGGACACGGACCCCGGTATCCGGCCAGAGGGCGAAGAACAGGCGCCGCACTTCGGCCTCGGCCATCAACCGGGCCCGGTCACTCGCAACAGCCCTTCGAGGGCGTGACGCACGCTTTGGCGCCGCACCGCCTCTCGGTCGCCGGCGAACACCCGGCGCTCGCTGCGGGTTGGCCGAGCATTGACCGCCCAGGCGAACCAGACCGTGCCGACCGGCTTGTCCGCGCTTCCGCCGCCCGGGCCGGCGACGCCGCTCACCGCCACCGTCAGGCTCGCAGCGCTGCGAGCCAGGGCACCCTCGGCCATCTGCCGGACCACCGCTTCGCTGACCGCGCCGTGATCGGCCAGCGTCTGCTCCGAGACATCGAGCAGTTCCTGTTTGGCCGCATTGCTGTAGGTCACCAGACCGCGATCGAACCAGACGCTGGAGCCGGCGATATCGGTCAGGACCTTGGCAATCCAACCGCCGGTGCAGGACTCAGCGGTGGCCGCGATGCCACCGGTCGAGAGCAGGCGTTCGCCCAATCGCTCGGCCAAGACGCGGATCGTGCTGTCTTCGTCGTTCATCGCTCGCTCTCCTCGAATTCCGCTTGTTCTCTCCCGAACGGAAGGGTGTCGTAAAAGTCCCCTCTCCTATTTCAGGAGAGGGCTAAGCTTCTCCCGGGGGGAGAAGGAACAAAGACTTTCGTAACAACCTCCGTAAGTCTACAGGCGAGGTCCCGGCTTTAGAGTCGCCAGTGTACTGCAGCACTCTTGGGGTCGATTCGCTACACTGGCCGCCCAGATCGACCCCATCGATCCGCTTGCCACGGCCCGGCCCCGGTCGGGCGACTTCATCACCCTGCACGCACGGATCATTGAAACATGAATGAACTCGACATCCTGCTCGAACGCAATCCCTCGCCGGCCAAACTCGACGTGATCGGGGTATACGACTGGCCGATCTGGCGCAAAGAGGTCTCCGAGTTTCCCTGGACCTACGCCAAGAAGGAGACCTGCTATATCCTGCGCGGCCGATTTATCGTCATCCCCGACGACGGCGAGCCGCAGGAATTCCGCCGTGGTGATCTGATCACCTTCCCTGCCGGATTGAACTGCACCTGGCAGATCCTGGAAGACGTCGAGAAACACTACGACCGGGAATGAGAACTCCCCGGCTTTGACCCGCTGACTTCTGCCAGGGGCCTTCGCTGCGCGACCAGGAAGGAACGGCGTTCCTTTCTCAGCGCCGACCACTTCAAATGAACATGTTTTGTTCAGTTTAATGCAGTTTATTTTCTGTTCAATTACGCTAGGATACCAACACTTGAACAGGAACGCAGATATGAAACCTCTTCTGATAGTGGGGGCCGGCAGCGGTATCGGTCTATCCCTGACCGAACAACTGGCCGACACACACGAGCTGTGGACAGCGTCGCGCAGCGGGCCCTCGAGTGCCGGCACCCGGCATATCTCGTGGGACGCCGCCAGCGGTGAGCCGTTCCCCGACGGACTGCCAGAGCGTCTCGAGGGTTTGGTCTATTGCCCCGGCAGCATTCGCCTGCAGCCTTTTCATCGGCTCGAAGACCAGGATTTCCTGGCCGATTTACAGCTCAATCTGCTCGGCGCGGTGCGGGCCATCCGTGCGTCCTTGCCGGCCCTGAAGGCAGCGGACACCGCCAGCGTGGTGCTGTTCTCTACCGTCGCGGTGACGACCGGCATGCCGATGCACGCCTCGATCGCCGCCGCCAAAGGGGCAGTGGAGGGACTGACTCGCTCGCTGGCCGCCGAATTCGCGCCCACGATCCGCGTCAACGCGATCGCCCCATCGCTTACCGATACGCCGTTAGCGACCGGACTGCTGCGCACCGACCGTCAGCGTTCGGCCGCGGCCGAACGCCACCCCCTGCAGCGGATCGGTCGTCCCGACGAGGTGGCGGCGACCGCGCGCTTCCTATTGTCCAAGGACTCCGAATGGATGTCGGGGCAGATCCTGCACATCGACGGCGGCATGAGTTCGCTACGCCGTTTTGCCTAGAACAGGTCCCTAAATATGAACTCAAGCCTCAACAAGCACCTCAGCGATAACGCGACGACCGAGCCGAAGCCCGTGGTCTTCTTCGACGGCGGCTGCCCGATGTGCCGGCGGGAGATCGATCACTACCGCCGTCTGCGCGGCGCCGATCGCCTCGAGTGGATCGACATCAGCCGCGACGACGCCGGGCTCGCCCGCCACGGCCTGCACCGGTCGATCGCCATGGCGCGCTTCCACGTCCTCGACCGCAGGGGTGTTTGGCAGACCGGGGCCTGGGGCTTCGCCGAGATGTGGTCGCACCTGCCGACCTATCGCTGGCTGGCGCGGATCGTCCGCACGCTGCGGCTGCTGCCGCTGATCGATCGTGCCTACGTCGGGTTTGCCGCCTGGCGGCTGCGCCGGCGCTGCAACGCTGACACCTGCGAGGTGCGGGGGTAGCCAGACATGAGTGATCTGAAAGTGCACACCCTGACGCAAGAGCAGTGGGTGGACCGGCCCCTGGAGCGGGTTTTTCCGTTCTTCGAACGACCGGAAAATCTGGCGCTGATCACCCCGCCCAGGCTCGGTTTTCGGCTGCTGACCCCCTCGCCCGTGCCCATGGAGCAGGGCCGCATCATCGACTACACCATCCGGGTGCTCGGCGTTCGGGTGCGTTGGCGGTCGCTGATCTCCACCTACCGCCCGCCCCACCTGTTCGTCGACGAGCAGTTGATCGGCCCGTACAGCTTCTGGCACCACACCCACCGCTTCGAGTCCGAAGGTCGGGGCACCCGGCTGCTCGATGAGGTTCGGTACGCCCTGCCCGCCTACCTGCCCGGACCGCTGGCGTCGGCGGTACACCATTGGCACGTCCGACCGAATGTCGAGGCGATCTTCGACTATCGAGAGAACCAGTTCCGCCGGCTGTTCGGCGGACCAGAACAGACCAAGGACGCGCTGTCGGCGAGCCTGGTCACGGAGCATTGAGATGAGAATTGCCTTGTTCGGAGGTACCGGATTCGTCGGCAGCTACCTTGTCGACGCCCTGCTGAAGGCGGACAGGCACCCGGTACTGCTGGTGCGCCCCGGCAGCGAGGGCAAGGTCGAGCAGGCCGAGCGTTGCACCCTGATCAGCGGCGACGTCGACGATCGGGCGGCGATCGATGAGGTGCTGGCCGAGGCGGACGCGGCGATCTACAACATCGGCATTCTGCGCGAGTTTCCCGAGCGCGGTATCCGCTATGACGACCTGCACTTCGAGAGCGCGAAGCGGACCATGGACGCATGCGTCGCCGCGGGCGTCAAACGCTACCTGTTGATGAGCGCCAACGGCGTGAAGGCCGACGGCACCGGTTACCAGCGCAGCAAATTCATGGCCGAGCAGTATCTGGCCACCACCGAACTCGACTGGACCGTGTTCCGGCCCTCGGTGTTGTTCGGCAAGCCTCGCGGGCGGATGGAGTTCGCCACCCAGCTTCGCCGGGATATCATCGACTCGCCGCTGCCCGCGCCGTTGTTCTACGGCGGCCTGCTGCCGTTCAACGCAGGCTCGATGCGGATGTCGCCGGTGCACGTCGCCGACGTCGCGCAGGCCTTCGTCACCGCATTGAGTCGGCCGGAGACCATCGGCCAGGTCCTGACTCTGGGCGGCCCGGACGAGCTGAGCTGGAAGGAGATCCTGACGACGCTCGCCGGCGCCGTCGGCAAGCGTAAGCTGATGCTGCCGGCGCCGGCCTGGGCCGTGTCGGTCGCGGCCGGACTGCTGGACCGCTTTCCGGCCTTCCCGATCACCCGCGACCAGATCCGCATGCTGATGGACGGCAACACCTGCAGCGCCGACGACTTGCGCCGGCTCGGAGTCACGCCGCGCCGTTTCGACGCCGACAGCCTGAGCTACCTCAACTCCTGACCCGAGGACACCCGACCATGGACTCACAACGCCGCGTCCCACAATCCCGCCTCGGCCGCCTGGCCCAACTCGGACGTCTGGCCGGCGGCATCGCCGGCGGCGCGCTGAGCGAGGGCGCGCGTCAAATCGGCCAGGGCCGACGGCCCTCCGTGGGCGATCTGCTGATCACCCCCGGCAACGCCAAACGACTCGCCGATCGCCTGGCCGAGATGCGCGGCGCGGCGATGAAGGTCGGCCAGATGCTGTCGATGGAAAGCGGCGAGCTGATGCCGCCGGAGTTGAGCCAGGCCCTGTCGCGTTTGCGCGAGAGCGCTCACTCGATGCCCTTGGGACAGATCGCCGGCGTGCTGGAGCAGGCCTGGGGCAAGGGCTGGGACGGCAACTTCCGTCGCTTCTCGTTCACGCCGCTGGCCGCGGCCTCGATCGGCCAGGTGCATCGGGCCGAGCTGAAAGACGGCCGAGACCTGGCGATCAAGATCCAGTACCCGGGCATCCGCCGCAGCATCGACAGCGACGTCGACAATGTCGCCACCCTGCTGAGCCTGATCTCGGTCCTGCCCGAAGAGATCGACCTCGGCCCCCTGCTGGCCGAGGCCAAACGGCAACTGCACATCGAGGCCGACTACCGACAGGAGGCCGACTATCTGCGCCGCTTCACCGCGCGGCTGGGCGACGACCCGCGCTTCGAGGCCCCCCAGGTCATCGACGAACTGAGCTGCAACGAGGTCCTGGCGATGAGTTTCCTGGATGGCGATCCGATCGAGAGCCTGACCGACCGGTCCGCGAGCATTCGCAACGAGACCGGCGCCGCTCTGCTGGAGCTCGCGCTGACCGAGGTGCTCGACTGGGGCCTGGTGCAGACCGACCCGAATTTCGCCAACTACCGCTACCAGAACGCAACCGGCCGCATCCAGCTGCTCGACTTCGGCGCCACCCGGACATACTCCGGGGCCTGGCGCGGAGCATTTCACCGGTTGCTGCAGGCCGGCATCGACGGCGAAGACAGCGATCTGGTCGAGGCGGCGATAGAGGTCGGCTATCTGCAGGCCGACGACCCCGCCGCCTACCGCACGGGCATTGTCGAACTGCTGCGCGCCGCCACCGAACCGGTCCGGAGCGGAGAGGACTACGACTTCGGCCGCACCGACCTGGCGCGACGGATGAGCGACATCGCCATGCGCCTGCGCCTGCAGGAGAAGTTCGGCCGGCTGCCGCCGCCGGAGATGCTGTTCCTGCACCGCAAGCTCGGCGGCACCTACCTGCTGCTGACCCGGCTGCGCGCCCGGGTGCCGGTGCGAGGGCTGATGGCGACGCATCTGAAGGCCGTGTCGGCGGTGCCGGTTAGGGACGGAGAGCAGCGACTTGCCGGCTGAGCGACCTCATCCGGGCGGGATCCAGATCGTCTGGTTCAAGCGCGATCTGCGGATCGTCGATCACGAGGCCCTGTCACGGGCGGCCGCCGCCGGGCCGGTGCTGCCGTTGTACATCGTCGAGCCCGGACTGTGGCGCCAGCCGGACCTGGCCGGACGGCACTGGGCCTTCGTCAGCGACGCGCTCTGGCCGCTGCGCGAGGCCCTGACGCAGCTGGGACAGCCACTGATCATTCGCTATGGCGAGGCGACGGATGTGCTCGGGGAACTGATCGATCGTCACCCGGTCGGCGCACTCTGGTCACACCAGGAGACCGGCAACGACTGGACCTTTCGCCGCGATCGGGCCGTCGCCGTTTTGCTGCGCGACCGCGGCCTGCCCTGGTTCGAGCCCCGCCAGCACGGCGTGGTGCGCGGACGCTGCGACCGCGACCATTGGTCGGCGCAGTGGGAACGGCTGATGACCGCGCCGAGCTGCGCGCCCCCGGCACAGCTCACCCCTATTCCCGGCCTGCACGGCGAGCCGATCTCCGAGCGGCCGTACGAAGACCTCGAGTTCGATCCCTGCCCCGGCCGTCAGCCGGGGGGACGGCGCATGGCCGAGCAGGCCTTGGACAGCTTTCTCGACCGTCGCGGTGAACGCTACCACCTGGAGATGTCCAGTCCGCTGAGCGCCGAGCACAGTTGCTCGCGCCTCAGCGCCCATCTCGCCTGGGGAACGCTGTCCATGCGCGAGGTGCTGCAGGCGACCCGCCAACGACGCGCAGAGATCAAGCACTCCTCAAGCGCCGAGCGCGGCAGCTGGGGCCGCGCGCTCGCGGCCTTCGAAGGGCGACTGCACTGGCACTGCCATTTCATGCAGAAGCTCGAGAGCGAACCGCGGATCGAGTTCGAAAACATGCAGCGGGCGATGGACGGGCTGCGCAGCGAGGTCCCCGATACCGAGCGGCTCGCCGCCTGGCGGGAGGGCCGAACCGGCTGGCCGCTGGTCGACGCCTGCATGCGCGCCCTGCACCACGGCGGCTGGATCAACTTTCGCATGCGCGCCATGCTGATGTCGGTCGCCAGCTATCAGCTGTGGCTGCACTGGCGCGAGCCGGCGCTGCACCTGGCGCGCCAGTTCGTCGACTACGAGCCGGGCATCCACTATCCGCAGGCGCAGATGCAGTCGGGCACGACCGGCATCAACACCCTGCGGATCTACAACCCGATCAAACAGTCGCTCGACCAGGACCCGGAGGGCCGCTTCATCCGCCGCTGGATCCCTGAGCTGGCACGGGTCGGCGACGGCTGGATCCACACCCCCTGGCGCATGCCCGCGACCGCCCAGCAGAGCGCCGGTTGCCGGATCGGCCGCGACTACCCGGCGCCCCTGGTCGATCACGTACAGGCCGCGCGAGAGGCGAGGCAAAGGCTCTACGCGAAGCGCCGCGAAGGTCAGGCGCGCAGCGAGAGCCGGCAGATCTTCGACCGTCACGGCAGCCGCAAGCGCAGCAGCGCGGCCGCGCGCCGCTCGCAGCCGCGATGACAACCCTTCGGCTCGGCAGCGCCGCCGAGCGTCGAGCTCAAACGCGCTCTGCGCCGCGGCGCCCTTCGAGCATCTGCGCCGCGGCGATCGACAGGATGGCGTAGCAGGCGAAGAACAGGATGCCGACCTGCATCTCGGCCTTCATGAACTCCTGGCGCTCGACCGCCATAAAGCCGAGCAGCCAGCCGACCACGCAGACATCGGCCATCGACCACTTGCCGATGCGGTGCACGACCCTCATCACCCGATGGCCGAACTCGCCGCGCGACAGCACGGCCAGGATCATGGTCAGGGTCTTGACGATGGGGATCAGCACGCTGAAGCACAGCAGCGGGACCCCGATCAGATAACCGCCCTGGGAACCGAGCAACTCGCGCACCGTGGCGAAGATACCGCGCGATTCGAAATACAGGGTCACCTCGCCGAGTGCGGGGATCTCCTTGGAGGCGATCATCGCCATCGCCGGGGCGCTCAGCCCGGCGATCAGCGCCACCAGCGACATCACCAGCACCGCGGTGATCAGCACCGAGCGCCGCCGGTGCACCAGCCAGGCGAACAGACCGCCGGCGAGCGCGGCACCCAGGTAGCCGAGGAAATACTCGCGGGCCGAACCGCGGCCCTGCTCGGCCCGGTCGCGAAGCCGCTCGAGCCGCTTCAGGTCCTCTTCGTAGGCGTCGTAGGCGCCCAGGCTCAGCTCGCTCAGCCAGCGCCGGCCGAGCCGGTTGATCTGCGGCTCCAACTCGGTCTCGGCGGTCAGTTCGGCAACGGCATTCTCGTAGGCCTTGGCCTGGCCGTATGACATCCAGGCCAGCCACGCCGCCAGCACGGCCGACACGCCCAGCACCCCCAGACTCAGGATCAACTGCCTTCGCACGGTTCGACTCCAGATTGGTACCGGCTCGCCTCGGGACACGGGCCGGGGTGGTGAAACGGGATTCCGGCTGCAATGCTCGCACAGGCGCGGCTGCGGTGGATCGGGGTATCATGCCGGCGCCCAGCTTTCGACGCCGACTATGCAAGTCCAGATCATCCCCGTCACCGCCTACGCCCAGAACTGCTCGCTGCTGGTGTGCGAGCACACCGGCCGGGCCGCCGTGGTCGACCCCGGCGGCGAGGCCGGGCGCATCCTCGAACAGATCGACACCAGCGGCGCGACTCTGGAGAAGATCCTGGTCACCCACGGTCATCTCGATCACGCCGGCGCGGTCGCGGAACTGGCCGAGCGCACCGGCGTACCGATCGAGGGCCCGCACGAAGCCGATCGCTTCCTGCTCGAGACCCTGCCCGAGTGGTGCAGCCGGTTCGGCTTTCCGCCCTGTCGGGCCTTCGAGCCGGACCGCTGGCTGGCCGACGGCGACACGGTGCGCTTCGGCGAGCAGACCCTGCAGGTGCGCCACTGCCCGGGGCACACCCCCGGGCACGTGATCTTCTTCCACCCCGAGGCGCGGCTGGCGCTGGTCGGCGACGTGCTGTTCCAGGGCTCGATCGGGCGCACCGATTTCCCGCGCGGCGACCATGCCACACTGATCGCCTCGATCCGGGACCAGCTCTGGCCGCTCGGCGACGACGTCACCTTCGTGCCCGGGCACGGCCCGACCTCGACCTTCGGCGCCGAGCGGCGCAGCAACCCGTTCGTCCGGGATCGCTGAGCGTGTGGGAGGCGCGCCTCGCGCCGAATGGGCTTCGACCAAGGCCCTTTCGCGGCGAGGCGCCGCTACCTGCGCCCTTTCGCGGCGAGGGCGCCGCTCCCACGAAGGACTTTGGCTGAGGTGAGCCCCCTGTGGCAGGCTTTGGCTTGGATTGGAAAGACCCCCTGTGGGAGGCGCGCCTCGCGCCGAATGGGCTTCGACCAAGGCCCTTTCGCGGCGAGGCGCCGCTACCTACGCCCTTTCGCGGCGAGGGCGCCGCTCCCACGAAGGACTTTGGCTGAGGTGAGCCCCCTGTGGCAGGCTTTGGCTTGGATTGGAAGACCCCCTGTGGGAGGCGCGCCTCGCGCCGAATCGGGCTTGCGGGACCGC
The DNA here is from genome assembly GCA_963765415.1 of uncultured Gammaproteobacteria bacterium. Lineage (GTDB taxonomy): Bacteria > Pseudomonadota > Gammaproteobacteria > Chromatiales > Chromatiaceae > CAVXWS01. The sequence continues at coordinate 18,840 of CAVXWS010000023.1, read as the reverse complement.
ACGAAGCTTTGGCTGAGGTGAGCCCGCCCTGCGGCAGGCTTTGGCTTGGATTAGGAAGACCCCCTGTGGGAGGCGCGCCTGGCGCCGAATGGCCACGCCCTTTCGCGGCGAGGGCGCCGCTCCCACGAAGGACTTTGGCTGAGGTGAGCCCGCCCTGCGGCAGGCTTTGGCTTGGATTGGAAGACCCCCTGTGGGAGGCGCGCCTCGCGCCGAATGGGCTTCGACCAAGGCCCTTTCGCGGCGAGGGCGCCGCTCCCACGAAGGACTTTGGCTGAGGTGAGCCCGCCCTGCGGCAGGCTTTGGCTTGGATTGGAAAGACCCCCTGTGGGAGGCGCGCCTCGCGCCGAATGGGCCTCGACCAAGGCTATTTCGCGGCGAAGGCGCCGCTCCTACTGCGGCGTAGACATTTCCTCGCAACCCGGAGACTGTTAGATTCAGCCGCCTGTTCGAGCGCTCCATTCCGCAGGGGAAGCCCCTTTTGTCCGCAAGCCTGTCCCGCCTGATCGTCTACGCCGCCGTGGTGTTCATCGCCTCGGCCCTGGTCCTGGTGATCGAGATCGTCGCCGCGCGACTGATCGCGCCCTTCGTCGGCGTCTCGCTGTACTCCTGGACGGCGATCATCGGCGTCATCCTCGCCGGCCTGTCGCTCGGCAACTGGCTGGGCGGGGTCTGGGCAGACCGCGGCGGAGCGGAACGCGCCGCGGGCCTTACCTTGGTCACCGCCGGCCTGAGCGCCTTCGCCATCCTGCTGATCCTGCCGCGCCTGGCCGAACCCCTGCAGACCGCCGAGCTGAGTCTGGCCGGCACCAGCCTGGCGCTGGCGAGTGCCCTGTTCTTCCTCCCGGCCACGCTGCTCGGGGTGATCACGCCGCTGCTGACCACGCTCGCCCTGCGCGACTCCCACCGCCCCGGTCATATCGTCGGCCTGATGCACGCCCTGGCCGCGCTCGGAAGCATCCTTGGCACCTTCGCCACCGGCTTCTGGCTGGTGCAGTGGATCGGCAGCCGCGACATCGTGCTCGCCACCGGGGTGGTGCTGATCCTGCTCGGGCTGCCGCTGCTGCGCCGCGGCCGTGACATCGGTATCGGCGGCCTCGCCGGCTTCCTCGCGGTGCTGCTGACCTCGCAATTCGGCTATGCCGACCCCTGCCAGCGCGAGAGCAGCTACTTCTGCCTGCGGGTGGTGGACAGCTCCGATGAGGCGCCGTTCGGCGAGGCCCGCTCCCTGGTGCTGGATCACCTGCTGCACAGCACCAACCACCGCCAGGCACCGGAGCTGCTGCTCGCCCCCTACCTGCACCTGATGGACGAACTGACCCAGCGACAACTCTCCGACCGGCCTGCCGATACGCCTGCCGCGCGCTACTTCTTTGCCGGCGGCGGGGCCTACACCCTGCCGCGCGCCGTCCGGGCTCGCGATCCGGCGGCGCAGATCACCGTGGCCGAACTCGACCCGGCGGTCACCGAGGTCGCCGCCGCCGAACTCTACCTGGACCCGGCCGGGATGCGAATTCACCACCTGGACGCCCGCGCCGCCCTGCTGCGCGACCCGACCCCCGCCTATGACGTGGTGGTCGGTGACGTGTTCCACGACATCGCCGTGCCCTACCACCTGCTGACCCGCGAGTTCGCCGAACTGGTGCACCGCAAACTGACCCCGGGCGGGCTGTACGTCATGAACGTGGTCGACGCCTTCCCCGACGCCCGGCTGGTCAAGGCGGTGTACAAGACGCTCAATGAGGTCTTCGATGAGGTCGATGTCTGGATCGACCATCTGCCCGAAAGCGCGACCCGGGTGACCTATGTCATCAGCGCCCGCGACGCCGGCCCCGGGCTGCCCGATCGGCTGACCGCCCGCCAGGGCCTGCCGCGCGCCTGGTACCGGGTGACCGAACCGGTGCTGCAGTCCGGGCTGGCGCTTGCCGATATCCCGCGACTGAGCGACGACCTGGCCCCGGTAGAACGCCTGCTGGCACAGCTGTTCCTCGGTCGCGAGGGGCGTTGAGGCGAGCCGCGGGCCGGATCGTTAGAATGCCCCCTGGTTCAAGCCCCGGTGCAATACGCCTTCGGCTATTGCACCCTACGTCAATGGATTATCGATCACCCCTGTCTGACCAACCCGCACCTTTGTCATGCCCAGGGTGCAGTCGCGCAGCGTATGGCGCCGACCGGCCGCCAAGGATGCGGCGCAATGGCTGATTCGTCTCAGCACACGCCCATGATGCACAGGTGTTACAACATTGTTTAATAATGATATTTATAAGCATCAAACATAAAAGCTACACTAAAGGTTACAGTTTTTCGGAGGGCACCTCCTTCGTAGTAAGCGTATTTGTTGAAAGCAACCGTTTTAACTAATGAATACCGGAGACTGTGGCGGGCGATCTGGCACAGGCGCGGCACTTGCGTTCCCGGCCAATACGGTGGCGCTCGAACGGCCGGAGAGAATTCCCTTTGCGGCCGGTCGTCGCGCAGTTCTACGACGACTGCAAAGCGAGAATCGTCGCTAAGGTCGACGAACTTAAGGCTCTATGGTGATCTGCTTGACGCACGTATCGCCGAGAAGAACGACACCGCTGCGAGGTATGCTTACGCGATGGTTGAGGGAGTTGTGGCGGCGTAAGCATGCGCCTCTCGTCCAGCAGCTTTGTACAGTTATACTGTCCCAAGCGGGCTGTGCATCGAGCAAAGGTCTTAGCCGAGTCGCCTGCGAGGGAACGAGAATGAAGATCCGCGATACCGCAATCATTTTCATACTGGGCTTTGTCTTTTCAGCGCCAGCTGTAGCGGAGTCCATATTCAAGTGCGGTCGCAATAAGATTGTGGAAAAAGGCGATTCAACTGGAGTCGTTCGGTCGATATGCGGTGCCCCGGAATACCGGGACTCGCAATTGCTCGGCGGCGGGGCTGAAATTCGTATCGAAGCCTGGGGATATCGTAACTTTCCGGATCGCAAATGGATGACTGAGTTGCGCTTCAAGAACGGCAAGCTTTCGGAGATTGAGGGCCTCGGTAGAGTTCGTTGACGCGATCCGCGCCCGCCCTGCTTTTCTTAGCCCGATTAGTATCGAGCGGCGGCTTTCCTCGATTCAGCTTGTCGGATCAAGAAGACTCGTCCCGGGCGTGGATGCCCAATACCTCGATCGGCGACAGGGTCGACGGACTGATGCTGCCGCGAACTCCTTCCATCAAGCTTCGATATCGGCGCCACTCGGTTTGAGAGAGTTTCCAGGCCTCGGCGCGTGCGGTCTCGAGCGCCGAAAGCGGTGTCGTGACGCTCGATGTCTTCTCGATCCGGGACCGCGTTGTCTCCGACGGCATGGGTTGTTCGGCGTTGACCGACGCGGTTGTGCCAATCACCAAGAGGGTGACCACGACTACCCTGTAACAACTATTCATCGAGACTTTCCGGTCCGACTTCCTCTGCCGCGCGGCTGGTCATCGGAACGGCCGACGCACGGGGGACGGTGAGATCTCGCTGGACCAGCGAACCATCGCCGTACCGGCAGGGTCTTGGTCGGCTCTCTGCTTCGGTACGATTTGTCTTCTGCTCGGCACGAGCCTCCACAGCCGCTTTGAGCGCGGTCTCTTCGGAAGTCGACCTGTTGGAGTCGAAGCTCACCGCCCCGATCAGAAGCAAGAACACAATCACGATCTCCATTGGGCTATCTCGTCTCCAACGTGGGCGGTGCAGCAGACCGGAGACCCTGGGGAGCGCAACGCTCGAAACTCACCAACCGATGCAGCGGATCTTCAACTAAGCGAAAGGCCGGACCGGCCAGGGTCTCGAGGGCGGTTCGCATCGGCATCGGGCCCAACGCTCGGTGCGGTTCCGGTAACGGAAGCCGCAGGAGGATCGCCCGGGCGGGGTCGGCCACGGCATCGGACGCCAGGCGATAGCCACTCGGCTGCAACAGGTACTCCACCGCCTGACCTACGAGGACGACCGATGCGGGAAACTGGACGCTGACCCTCACTGACAGCAGGTCAGCCTGCTCTTGAGTCGGCATTGGACGCATGGAGGCGTAGCGACCGACCTGTATCTCTTCAGCGAGCGCACACGGTGATGTCGCGACGGCAAGAACCGTCAGGGCCGCGTAGAGCTGTTTACCTCGGGAGTGGAGTCGTCGCTGAGTCCGCCGCATTCTTCTCATCATTCGCAGGTTGGAGAACGCACCTGGCGTTCTCGACACGCGAATGCTGTCGCGACCCGCGGATTCATGGAACGGGAAACGGCGACAAGATGGGGCGTGGATTTACGAGATTTGGATGGCCACGCCGCGGTTCCGCGTGGAACCTTCGCTAATCCTCGAACGGATTCAGGAATCGAACGCCAGTCTTGGAGAAATCTTTGTGATTACGCGTAACAACCGTTAAGTCATAGATCAACGCGGTTGCCGCGATCTGCTTGTCGAGTGCGTTTTCCGGATGAGGCACTCGAAGCCGACCCCAAAGTTGAGCAATGTCGGCGGTGATATCCAGCACACGGTCCTCGTAGTCCCCGAGTAGCTGGTCGAGCCATTTCTCCAGCCGTGCGGCTTGGCGACGATCTCCCCGATGGCGCATCAGCTCGACGCCTCGGCGTAGCTCACCGACGGTAACGACCGAGATAAAAACACGTGCGTCTTCTTCGGCTACCTGCTTGAAGAACGCCTGAACGCCGCTGTCGGCCTTTGACCGCTTACGCGATTCGCTGATGACATTGGTGTCAATCAAGAACACGATCGCGCTCGACCGGGTCCTCCACCCGTTCGAAGTCCTCATCCTCGCCGACGTTCGGCATGCTCGCGAGGGCCTCCGCGAAACTCTTGCCTTTGGGGCGCAGCAACAATTCCTCAAGCAAGGCACGATGCTCGGCTTCAGCGCTCCGGCCGTGCCGGGCCGCGCGTTGTTTGAGCGCATCGACGATGCGTGGGTCCAAGTTTCGGACGACAAGATTTGCCACCAGCCATCTCCAGAATTCGCCTACGAATGATTGCAATGATAGCATTTCTCGCCCCCATGTATGCCAATCGCGGGCCAATGACCCGGGTTCGGCAACACATGGCACATATTGTCTACGTATGACATTATTTGAATATCACTGGCACATTGAGTTACTTATGGCTACGTCTGATGGAAAGAACGAGGTCCGACTCGGCCCGCAAGGGCGGTTGGTGATCCCGGCCTATCTTCGCAGGGCCCTGGATCTCCAACCCGGCGACCGGCTGATCGCCCGACAGGAGGGTGACAGCATCGTGCTGGAACGCCGTGAACACATGGTCAAGCGCCTGCGGGCCCGCTTTGCGCATGTCCCTGCGGACGCCAGCTTGGTCGATGAACTCATTGCCGAGCGGCAGGCCGAAGCGGCGCAGGAGAGCAACAAGTGACATGCGTTCTGGACGCCTCGGCGCTGCTCGCCCTATTGCACGACGAGCGCGGTGCGGACCGTGTCGAGGCGGTCTTGGAAGGTGCCCTGATCAGTACGGTCAACTGGGCGGAAGTGATTCAGAAGTCCATAGCGCACGGGGTCAATGTGGACGGGATGCATGAAGAACTGCTGAGCACCGGCGTCACGTTCGAGGTGTTCACACAACCCCAGGCAGAGATCGCCGGAAAACTCTGGACGGCAACGCGGCGACTCGGTCTCTCATTGGGTGACCGTGCTTGCCTCGCGCTGGGATTGGAGCGGTCGTTACCGGTGATCACCGCCGATCGTGCCTGGAAGAAGCTCCGCCTCGACGTCGCCATCGACGTCATTCGGTGATCTGCTTGATGGCCGTCGAGCGGCTGTTTCGCGCTGGCGTGTGTCGCCGAACCTGGGAGCTTATCACCTCGCGCCTACGCGCTTAGCGTCCGAGGTACACCTTGACCACAGCCAGGCGTTCATGCCCAAGCTCGAGGCTGATCGTCAGTCGCGCTGCCTTGTCCAGCCTGCGTTCGTCCGGGGATAGTCTTGCAGCCGCCAGACCGCCGGCCGCCGGTGATTTCCATCCGGTGAGCTCCTCATATCGCTGTTGCGCGTAGGCATGGCGCAGACCGTGGAGCTTCGATAGCCCGGCGTTCGCCGTGTGGCGCTCGTAGATTCGCAGCTGCTGGCGGTAGTTGCGATCCCTCGGGATCAGGGAACCCTATCCCGCCAAGCGGTGGGCGCGGATCCAGAACCTCTCGCTGCACCGGGGTGCGCACCGGAATCTCGCGCGCCTTGCCACCCTTGGTCCAGGTGTCCTTGAGGACCAGACAGTCTCCGCGGTCGGCATAGCTCGGACTGAACTTGATGGCTTCCTCTCGTCGCAGCCCGAAGGCCTGCTGCAGCTCCAGGCTCATCCGCACGTGCGGATCACGCACCCTCTCCAGATCGGTCCGGTCCACCTGCTTCGCCTTGGATTCATCGCTCACGAAGCGTGCGCTCCGGAATCCCGTAATGCTCGTTCGCTCTTGAGCATCACGTTCTGACGGTCCACCTTCTGCGCCCACCAGCGCAGCGCGCTCATCCGGTTCTTGACCGTCCCGATCGACAACCCCTCCCCCTGCCATAGCCTGACCAAGCCCTCGACGTGCTTGGGCTTCAGGGACTGCGCCTGCATCCTCCGGTATCCCAGCGCATGCAGCTGATCGGCGATCAGACTGAGCAGCCGCTCTCGGTTTCTCTGGGTGGCATAGCTGCCGTCCTTGTTGCGTCGGGAAAGTTGTTTGAGTTGGTAGTTCAGGTCGCGCATGGTGTCGGGGAGCCTGGCAAACCCAGGACTGATCTACTGTGTAACCGTGACGCCGGCCAGCTCGTTCGATCCTTCTCGTCAAATAGCAGGGCTATTCTCCTCAAACGATCACCCAATCTGACTCGACCTCACGCTTCCTCGTAACGATCGCCTGGATCCGCCAGGCTCCAGCAATCTGGTAAGTGTTTCTGCTCATTCGGTGGCCTTGGCCATCCGAATCCGCTCACGCGGCACGGAGCACGGGACACCACTCCCGTTCAACCTGAAGATGCCCAGGTTCGGGCAACGCCGGTTCTCCCCTGTTGGGGATCGGTCCGGCGTGGACCAACCGGCCTCCAAGAGGCCTTCGTCGACGGTGGTTAGCATCACCTCCTTTTCAAGTGAGCGGAGTCTCTCCGCGGGTGGTTAAGAGAATGATTCGAGCGGTCAGTGCCGAAGCATCTGCCAGGTCTCGGATCGGTTGGTTGAAGACGACAGGGGGTTGCCTGCCGGGACGGCGACCTTTCGGTCGATGGGTTGGAAGCTGGACCGGCGACCCGAGGGTCGTTGCGTCAATCGTTGGTCCGCGACGCGGGCTCCGACGGACAGGTGTCTGCCGGATCGTCCTGTTCGCCTTTCGGCCAGGGAGGACCGCCCCTGTTGCCACTGAACCGCAGTGGCCACGGATGAATTCATCGGAGCTGGATCTCTCGTTACCGGCAGTCTAGGAACGCGTCATTCGCGCGTCACCAGGAAAACCGGCCTCGGCACAGCGTCGTTTCGGGCACTGCGGCCCTCGTCACTACCCCGCTTCGCGGTAGTGACGAGGGCGCTTCGTGCTGCGCAAGCTGCCCGCCAGGCCATCGGGTCTGTCATGCAGCCCGCTACTTCGTTACCTCCGGCGTCCTTCGCCCGTTGCCACCTGCCCACAGAGTCCACAGGCGCCGCGCAATACGCGGCCCCGCCCTTGGCGTCGCGAGTTAGCAGCTCGCTATGCCGTGGCGGGCAAGGCCTGTGGATTCTGTGGACAGCTGAAGATGTTGGGTCGAGAGAAGAAAGGGACGCCACCAACGGATTATTTCCCCGGAATGATCTTCGGACTCTCGGGGCACCCGATTTTCGCTGTCGCGAATCATCAAACAGGACCCTTGTTGGCGCCGCGACGTCGGCCCGAACGTGGGGTATTTCTCTGCAGGATTCCAGGGGAACTGCCGGAGATCAGCGTCAGCAGGCGTTCGGCGGGATAATCTCGAGTCGCCGCAACAATCCTAGAGGAGACATTCACCGCTCACAGGGTCTATGTCGGCTCTGTCCGCTTTGAAGTCAGTCGGAAACGGCACCGGAAAAGCGGGTCAGAGAACAATTTTCTCGAGGATTCATGCTATTTGTTTTCTGCCTCGGGTCTCTGGCCCCGGGGTTCTGCTCGAAATTGGCCCGAGGCGGTTGAAGTTTCCTCTGAGGGCTGCGGATTCGACCGCCCAACCGTATCTGTCGTGGCAATCACTTGAGTTCCGCGATCTTGAGCAGCCATCCGACGGCCTGTAAGCGAGTTACGACTGGGCTTCCAAGCATTACTCTGCCGTGCTGCCCGTAGCGCAGAGCCAGAGTGCCAGCGATGTACAGACGCACTCATTCGTGTTTTGCTGCAGCGATCTGAAACTGCGGCCGAGGCCATGCGTGTGTTTGTTCGCCTGCTGATAGCGCTCGCACTTCTGTCATTGCTGCCACTCATCGGTGGCGGCTATTTGTTCTGGCAGGCAAAGCGGGCCGAGCCGAGCTATGCGGGCACACTTCGGCTCAGTGGTCTCATCGCACCGGTTACGGTTCGGTACGGCGAGCATGCGGTGCCGACGATCGAGGCGGCCAACGTGGCCGACCTGCTGTTCGCGCAGGGCTATATAGTCGCCGCAGAGCGGATGTGGCAGATGGACCTGATGCGGCGTCTCGCCGCGGGACGGCTGGCCGAGGTCTTCGGTGAGCGGGTCCTTTCGGCCGACCGGTTCTTCCGCACCATCGGCTTGCAAAAGGCCGCCCGGCGCAGCCTCGCGGCACTCGACGATACCGATCGCACCAACCTCGCGGCCTATGCCGCCGGAGTCAACGCCTACATTGCCGAAGCCGAGGATCGACTGCCGCTCGAGTACCGCATCGCCGGCTTCGTGCCTGCCCCCTGGGCTCCCGAGGACAGCCTTGTCATCGCCGAGTACATGGGCTGGGTGTTGTCGTTCAACGTCCGCGAAGAGCTGGTCTTCTTGAAGACCGCGGCACGGGTTGGCAGCGAGCTCGCCGTGGAACTTTTCCCGGTCGACGACGGTGTCTCGCCCCCGCCAGAGGCGTCTACTTTGCCGGGCTACGGCGGCACGACGCCGACACTGGATGCCTTGGACGCGTTGATCGGGCGCCTCGGCCTGCCGACGCCCGGCGCGGCGAGCAACGCCTGGGTGGTCAACGGTCATCGCACCCGGGACGGAAGCGCCCTGTTCGCTAGCGACCCGCACCTTACACCCTCGCTGCCGGGCATATGGTATCAGCTCGAACTCGCGTCACCTGAACTGCATGCGACCGGTGTGACGCTGCCCGGTTTCCCGTTCGTCGTCAGTGGCCACAACACCCACCTCGCCTGGGGTTTCACCGCGGTTATCGCCGACACCCAGGATGTCTTCCTCGAGCGCGTCATCGCCGATGGCAATGCCGTGGAGCGCCCGAACGACCGTCCCGAGCCGATCGCCACGCGCCGCGGGCAGATCGCTGTCGAAGGTCGCGAGCAGCCGGAAATCCTCGAGATCCGCAGCACCAGCCACGGCGTCATCGTCAACGACGTACTTGGCGACAACACAGGCACGCCGATGGACCTTGCCCGTGTTCCCGCGGCCGGCCTGTTGGCGCTGCGCACCAATTTCGAGATCCCCGATCGAGCGGCGGCAGGCTTCTACCGCCTGAACATGGCCCGGACGATCGCGCAGGCCCGCGATGCCGCAAGGGATCTCCGCCGCACCTCAGTCAACCTGATGCTGGCCCACCGCGACGGCGGCATCGCCTGGCAGGTGACCGGGATGCTGCCAGCGCGCGGCCGCGGATCCGGCAAGTACCCGTCGCCGGGGTGGCAGATTGGATACGGATGGACCGGTTATCAAGACTTGACCGCACTTCCCGCATCGGTCGACCCGGCTGATGCGGTGATCATTACCGCCAACCAGCGCACCGTTTCACCTGAACAAGCTCCCGCAATCAGTCAATCGTGGATGGCGCCGTACCGAGCGCAGCGAATCCGACAGTTACTCGACGGGATGAACCCTGTAACCGCCGACGACATGGCCGGTATTCAGCGCGACCGGGTGAGCCTGCAGGCAAAGACCTTTCTACGCGCACTGAGGCGGGTCCAGCCCGAACTCGAAGCGATCGATGCGGAGGCGGCCCGGATCGCCGACACCTTGTTGACCTGGAACGCCGAGTTCGTGCCGGACTCGCGTCCGGCCGCGTTGTTTGTGCTGCTGCAGCCGGCGTTGTTCAGGGCACTGTATGGGGACGAACTCGGCGACGATCTGCCGTCTCTGATGTCGATCGCGACGGCTCACTACAATGCGCTCGAGGAAGTCATGCACACCGGCCGGTCGTCCTACTGGGACGACGTCCGCACGCCGGCGCCGGAAGGCCCGGTACAGGTCTGGGCCGCAGCGCTGCGTGGGGCCGAGGACGAGCTCCAGCGGCGCCTGCCGACAACCGATAGTCAGCGCCTCGATGCCGTGCGGCAACTCCGGTTTCCGCATGCGTTCGATCAGCTGCCGATGCTCGGCCGCTTGTTCAGCGTCGGTCCGCTGCCGGTCGGCGGCGATTCACACACCATCGATGTCATGAAGTCGCTGCCGTCGGCGCCCGAGACGGTGACCTATATACCGACGCTGCGTACCGTCATTACCCCAGCCGATTGGTCCGGCAGCCGCATCAGTCTGCCGCCGGGTCAATCCGGCCATCGCTTCTCGCCGTACCGTACGGACCGACTGGATGATTGGCTTAATGGACGCAGCCGCCTGTTGCAGTGGAAGGGGCCGGCGCCAGACGAGACCATCGGTGTACTGCAGATGTTGCCGGGGGACTGATCCTTGTCGTCGGGCCGAGCAGCCCACAAAGTCCTACGCGGAAGGAGGACATTGCACAGACTGCCGACTAGCCAGTGACCGGATTGCGTTGTGGAGCGGTCGTAACGAATTTCCGTCGCTGCCATCGACGACATAATAGGGACGGCAAGGACTGCTTAGTCCGCATTGCGGACCCCCGCGCCTGGGCCGGAAGCGCCCGTATGCCGAGCGAAAAACGTCGCCTCCATGGGGGGCGTCGGTTTATCTGCGTCGGGCTCAGACAAACAGATTAGCCACCGCGGTGGTCGACGTGAACCTGCTGTTCGTCGCGCGACCTGAGCATGAACGAGATTGGCCGATTCGTTTCGTCACAGTGCGGCCTCGGCGGACATCGGTGGACCCTAACCCAGTGCGGGCGCATACTGAAAACAGTACATTTGTGTGAGTGCCAGGCATGGTAGGTTCAACATCAGACCCCAAGTTCGAGCAAGATCGCAGACGGTTTTTGCACACTGGCAGCGCATTTGCCCTCGTTGGGGCACTTGAAATCCCATTCGGTCTCTTGGCGCGAGCGGCCGGCTATGCTGAATCAATCGCCGCCTTGAAAAAAGGTGTTTCCACGGAGACAAACGCTCATCGACGCTACGTTGCGTTCGGCAGACACTCGAAGAACGAAGGATACAAAGGCCTTGCCTACCTCTATACGGCGCTGGCGACTTCTGAACTGATTCATGCTCAGAACTACATTCGTGTGTTGGCAACACTCGGCGAACTGGTTAGCGAACAAGAAGCGGGGAAGATACCGGTAAGAACTGCCAAGGAGAATCTGATCTACGCTGCAGAACGCGAGTTGATCTCCATCGAAAAAACCTACCCGGAACTTCTGCAGGCTGTTGATGGTGAAGGCCACTCCGATACCATTACCGTCATCCAGTATTCGTGGACTTCCCACAAGCAGCATCTCGAGATAATCGAGAAGATACAGCGCTGGTCGCCGAGTTTCTTTGAGTCTGTTGCGAGAAAGATCGACGAAAAGACGGATCGCTACTTCGTTTGCCAAGTCTGTGGTTCTACGGTGACCAAGATGCCCGATGATGCTTGTCCTGTGTGCAAGGAGTCATCTTCAAAATACCGACTCATTCCTCACGACAGTTTTTTCTAGCTGATTTCGGATAGCCCTTATCGGCCCAAACTAATGGCATGGTCGTTCCTACCGAAACCATCATCAGAGTCCCCAACGGAGACTGCGATGTTCCACAGTTTGGGAGAGTGTTACTTTGGCTGTAGCGCGCCATTCCTTTGCGCCACCGGCAAGCGATTAAACCTCGCACTTGCCATCTGAATACTCCGATCTGTTCGTCCGGCATGATCGCAATGCGTCATCTCCGGTCGTAGCTGATTTCTGTCGCTGGCACTTACGACAAAACTGCAGCGGTTACGGCGCCTCTGTCCGCATTGCATTGCAGACCGTCATCGTGCGCAGTGGCACCTGTCAATGGCGATGATTCAGGAGAAATGATCATCGCTGATTACCGACACTGCCCAGGAACTCGCTTCCGCCAACCCGGCGTCAACAATCGTTACATTTCGTCGCCGCGATCCATGTCGAGACACGGACAAGTCACCGCTACCCATTGATCCATAGATATCTTCTAGCAACGGCATACGATTTGCTTCGCAATCCACGTACCGTAATAGATCGATATCGATTAATGGCGGGGAAGGAAAGTGATGCCAATGCGAACGCGCCTGATTCCTTTGCTGGCGGCTTTGGGTCTGCTATTGACATCGCCGGTGCGAGCATTGCAGATCATTATCGACCCCGGTGATGGCCTGTTCGGTAACAGTGCTGCATTGGCTGCCTTTGATCGCGCCGCCAGCCGCTGGGAGACCCGTATCTCGGATAATATCATCGTCACTATCGATGCGGACCTCATCGGCGGTTTTAACAGCAACGTCATCGGATCGGCATCCAGCGTCCTCTTGGGCGGTGACTACGATCTTATCCGTGACCAGATGGTTATGGATGCGGCAGACGAGACCGATGACGGTATCGTCGCCTTCCTGCCCACCTCCGGCCAGTTCCGCGCCATGTTACCGGACTATTTCAGCCTGTCGGGTTTCCTGGTGGGCTCCAAGGCCAACCTGAAGGCGGTGGGGTTTTCCGGACTGGATTCGGACTTTGGTCCCAGCGACGGAACCATCGAGTTCAACAGCAGTTTCTCTTTCGATTTCGACAACAGCGACGGCGTCGGTTCCGGACAGATGGATTTCGAGACCGTCGCGGCCCATGAAATCGGCCATACCCTGGGTTTTATCTCCATGGTGGATTCCGTGGACCAGATCATCGATGGTGGCCTGCCGCCCGAAGGTATCGGCTTGTCCATCGGCATGCTGGACCTGTTCCGGTTCGGCGACGACACCGCTGACGATCCCGCGACCGACGGAGAGTTTCGAACCAATGCGCGTGATCTGCGCCCCAGTGTGAATGCCATTTTTGACGACCTGGATGACGAATACGATATGTCAACCGGGGCGTTCACCGGTGACGGCCGTCAGGCCAGCCACTGGAAGGATGGCCAGGATATCGGCCTGATGGACCCCACCCTGGCTTTTGGAGAAGTCATAGAAATCAGTGAGGCGGATTTTCGCGCCCTGGATCTGATTGGTTACGATATCGCCGCGATACCTCTGCCGGCCGGGGTGTGGTTCTTTTTGTCGGGAATGGGCGTGCTGTTGGCGAGAAATACTCGTCGGCGTAGGTCAGCGGCTCAGAATTAAGCGTTGTTTACAATGCCCCAAACTATCGCGCTTATATCACCAGATTCTCGCAATTTAGTTTCGATCTATATTCTTGGTCGATTCTGAGTAGACCTACGCCTAAGAGCGAACGGACTAACTTGAATTTAGCTGTTGCCAATCGAGCGAAAAGTGACCGGCGGAAATGCGTCATGACTTGCCGGTGAGCAGACGCTCCGTGACCGGCAGCTATTTCAAACAGCGGTCATTCGAGCTGCGTTCTCGACTCTGACTACACTGAACGGCTGCTCCGGTTTGGGACCAGCCGCTCAAACCCTGGATGATGACGGGCGGCAAAGTCCGCTTTGCCGCCGGACGGCAATCGGCATTTTAACGACAGAGAACAACAAACATAGAACCTTTCGGCCGATGAATCGTTGCTTCTACGATCCCGCCCCGAGGAGACGCCCGCCCGATGAGGCCACCGTGTCTGCCTCTGACAACAGCGGACGGTACCGGTCTCAAAGATAAAAGACATGCCGGGTCAATTGTGGACCCAACGAAACTGAACATAAAAGGCAGTTGAGATTTGCCGCCGGAATCATACCGGCGGCTGCCCTGATTGTGTGGTCGGCTGACTTGGCCTGCGCATTCAAGTCCTTACTGGTTGACCGGAGACTCCGGGTCGAACAGATAGGCCATGATGTGACTGATCTGTTCGTCCGTCAGCAACCCGTTTGCTCCTATCCGCGGCATGTTGGTGCAAGCGAAATACGCATGCGGATTGTAGATCACCTCGTAGGCGTACTTGAGCATCGGTTCGCTGTTGCCACGTAGCTTGCCATAGCCTGTCAGCGACGGACCGATTGACCCACCGGTACGGTCGGTCGCCAGCTGGTGGCAGTTGTAACAGTTGCCGCCGGGCCCGTTCTTGGCCTTGACCGTGGTCGTCATTGCGATGCCCGACACGGTAGCCGAAGCCCGACCATGCCAGTTCGCGGCCGATCTTCCAGTCACCAAGCTTGATGCCACCCTCGGGGTAACGGATGCTTTCCCGTGCCAGCGCGATCACCTTGGCCATGGTCTCGGTATCACCACGGTCGTTGCGAACCTTCGTGCACAAGCGTTGGATGTCGTCCTGCACGAGACGTTGGCGTGCCTCGCCGCCCTCCTGAACGGGCTGCTCGAGTTTGAACCCCTTCGCCTCGAATAACAGGTATTCCGCCAACGCCTCGGGCGTCATCGTCGTGTAGTCAACACCGCTTTTATCTGAGTGCCCGGCGGCGTCGCTGGTGGCGACGCCGGCCCCGATCAATAGCGTGGCGGTGACTGCACAGGTCGTGCCGATGAATTTACGTTTGAACATTTCTCCTGCCTCCTGGGACCTGGGCCGTTAGCGTTTAAGGTCGGGTAGGATCGCCGGCTGCCCCCGGGCCGCGTCGGTCCAAAACGAGATCAGCGCAATCGAAGCGTCCGAGCCGGCGATAATCCCCGGGTGACGCATCTGCCACAGACAACCGCGCAGGCGGTGCTGGGTGCTACGTACATTCTGCTGACCGGCACGCTCAGCCGGCCAGGAGATCGCCTTCGTCCATTCGTGCGGCTCGTTGATGTTTGGCAGGACCGAGGCACGCACGCGCTGACCGGTTACGCTGTGACAGGCCTGACAGTTGAAGTCCATCGGCCCGGAACGCCGGTAGAACAACACCTCGCCAGCATTCCGCATCGCCTTCTCGAGCGGATGGTCCATCGGCGGATTCCAGTTCAGGCCGTTGGACTGCATCGCGACGTAGGTCTGCAGCTTCATCATGTCGGAGCCCGAGCCATGACGCTTTTTGATCGCCGGATCGTCCTTGCCGAAGCCCTGCAAGGTCATCATGCAGTGCACGAGGCGCGACTCGAGGTCCATGACCCTACCGGTGTCAGCGAAGTAGCGTGGCATCTCGACATAGGCGCCTTCGACAACCCCCGGTCCCTTGCCAAAATCGCAGCCCTCCAGCGAGACGTTGTTGGGTCCGCGCGGCGTCTTGAATAGTTCCTCGCCCTCTTCGGCGATCCAGTATGCCGGGTTGTCGGGCATCATCTGCCGGTTCTGCGGGCTCTGATTTAGGTAGGCCGAACCCGACGAGTCGATTAGCGCCTGCAAGATCTCCACGGGCGCCATGCCTTCGTAGTTCTCCGCAGCGTGTCCGGCACCGAGCGCGAAGACCATCGACAAAACCAGCGCGACTTTACGAAACATACAGACCTCCTCCAAGGAATTATTTTTAAATTTGGCTTATCCGTTTGCCAGTGCGCCGTTTGGCGTGATGCGGCTCGTTCCATTCGATCCTTAAAGGTAAAGACCAATATGCCCGCGCTTACTACTACAATATTTGTAGGCTTAATCGCCACCGGCAGCGGTATCCGGTAAAGACGGCGCGAATTCTATTGCATGGTATCTCTCGGACTCACGCCGCATTCGCACCTTGATCCCGGCCGCGTTCGCCACCTCGGGGTAAGGCTGGCAGAAGCTATCCTTGACGAAGACATGGTCAGTGTCTCAGTCGAAAGCATTGACCGAATTATTTATCGCAGCAGTAGACAGTCACGCTGACATCCATTCGTTCGCGTCAATGTCTCCCTCGGGTCAGACGCCCCGACGAGGGCCGTACTCGCCGATGCCGTCGACTGGAAGTTTCGTGGAGCTCAGCTATGTTGCCGGCTCCGGGAAACGATGCTCGGGGCGCGCCGATACGACCGTCTGCTATGCGTCAACGGACTAAACCGCTCGCGCGGTAAGGGGTGCTTCGATCGAGTTCTGAGGGGGGTTAGGTGCTGCGGAGTGTTTCCGATGTTGAGGATTGAGGCATGTCGCCTCGGTTCACGACAGGAGCATTCCGATGACCTCTTCCCCGAAGCCCATCAGTCCGTTACGCCGGCGCATGATCGACGACATGACGCTGCGCCGGTTGTCCGAGAGGACCCAGCAGGCCTATCTGCGTGCGGTCGTGCACTTCACCCGCTTCCTGGGTCGTTCACCGGATACGGCCAGCGATGAGGACCTGCGCCGCTTTCAGCTGCACCTGGTCGACAGCGGCACCTCGAACACGACGATCAACGGGCGGATCACGGCGTTGCGGTTCTTCTTCGAGGTCACGCTCGATCGCCGCGATGCGTTGAAGAAGATGAGCCCGGTGCGCCAGGCGCGTAAGTTGCCCGTGGTGCTGAGCCCCGAGGAGGTGGCGCGGCTGCTCGAGTCGGCGCCCGGGCCGAAGATCCAGGCCGCCCTGTCGGTCGCCTATGGTGCGGGGCTTCGCGCCGGCGAGGTCGTGGCCCTGAAGGTCAGCGACATCGACGGCACCCGCATGACGCTGCGCATCGAGCAGGGCAAGGGCCGCAAGGACCGCTACGCCATGCTCTCGCCGGTGCTGCTCGAACGCCTGCGCCAGTGGTGGCGCTTCGCTCACGCCCGCGGCAAGATGCTGCCCCGACGGCTGGCTGTTCCCGGGGCAGGATCCGCTGGATCACCTCTCGACCCGCCAGCTCAACCGCGCCGTGCATGCCGCGGCCAGTGCCGCCGGGATCGACAAGCGGGTCTCGATGCATACGCTGCGACACAGCTACGCCACCCACCTGCTCGAGCAGAAGGTCGACATCCGTGTCATCCAGGTCCTGCTCGGGCACAAGAAGCTCGAGACCACCGCACTGTATGCCCAGGTGGCGACCCGCACCTTGCGCGAGGTCGCCAGCCCCCTGGAGTCTCTGCCGCCGCCTGGCTGAGCGCCGTCATGGCGCGCCCTGCGCTGGAGGTCGCGGATATCTTCCGCGCCCACGGGCCGGCGTGGCGGCAGGCCCAGGCCGGGCACTTGAGCCTCGGCCAGCTCAAGGTCATGTCGGCCATCGAGCAGTGCCGAAGCGCGGCCTTGGGCGGTCATGTGTTGCACTGCCCGGCCTGCGCGCACACCGAGATCGCCTACAACTCCTGCCGCAACCGCCACTGCCCGAAGTGCCAGGGCCGCTCAGCTCGACGCTGGCTCGAGGCCCGCCAGGCCGATCTGTTGCCGGTCGAGTACTACCATGTGGTGTTCACCCTGCCGGCGCCGATCGCCGAGCTCGCCTACACGAACAAGGCGGTGATCTACGGCCTGCTGTTCCAGGCCGCCGCCGAGACGCTGCAGAGCATCGGCGCCGATCCCAGGCATCTCGGTGCCCGGCTCGGGATCACTCTGGTGCTGCACACCTGGGGCTCGGCGATGACCCATCACCCGCATGTGCACGGCATCGTCCCCGGCGGCGGTCTGTCACTCGACGGTGAGCGCTGGGTCGCCTGCCGGCCCGGGTTCTTCCTGCCGGTGCGGGTGCTCTCGCGCTTGTTCCGGCGCCGCTTCCTCGAGCAGCTCGTCGCCGCCCATCGAGCCGGCCAGCTGCAGTGGTTCGGGGAACATCAGCACCTGGTCCAGGCCGAGGCCTTCGCCGACTGGCTCGCGCCGCTGCGCCAGTGTGAGTGGGTGGTCTACGCCAAGCGCCCGTTCGCCGGCCCCGCCGCCGTGCTCGCCTACCTGTCGCGCTACACCCATCGGGTCGCGATCTCGAACCAGCGCCTCGTCTCGATGGATACGCACGGCGTCAGCTTCCGGTGGAAGGACTATCGCGCCAAGGGGCGCGAGCGCTACAAGATCATGCGGCTCAGCGCTGAGGAGTTCATGCGCCGCTTCCTGCTGCATGTCCTGCCCGCCGGCTTCCACCGCATCCGCCACTACGGCCTGCTCGCCAACGGCAAACGCCGGACGCTACTGGCCCACGCCCGGGAACTGCTCAGCCATCCGGCACCCGAGCTCGCTCCAGAACCCCTCGGGCAGGAGCAACGCTCGGTCGATCAGCCGTCGGTCGAACCGGTCCCGCCCACCTATGTCTGCCCCGACTGCGGTGGCCCGATGATCGTCATCGAGACCTTCCTGCGCGGACCATGGCTACGAGCACCACCGAGATGAGGTGGCCGACCCTAAGCGGCAATGCCTTCTCGGTGTTGTGTCACGACCGGCGAGTGTCGGTCGCCGGAGCGCTTTGCCTGACGAACACCAGAACGTACCGAAAGATCGGTCTCGACCGCTTCGATCAACAACCAACGCCAATGAAAATGCGAACGCACGGCGAAATGTCGGCCTCCGATAGGTCAACGACCGACAACCCGCGTCTTCCGCGTCTCCCTCGCTTCGCTCAAATCCCCATAGCGCTGCCGCCAGGTTCCACCGCGTCAACTCACCCCGCGGTTTCCTCCCCTGAGGCTTGTCCGACACCTGCCCACTGAACGTCCGGGTATCTCGCAGGGCCTGCGCTCGAGGGCAGGTATCCGACAACCCTTAACA
>CAVXWS010000022.1:0-62400 GCA_963765415.1 uncultured Gammaproteobacteria bacterium | reverse complement strand
CGCCACGTATTGCTCCCATCTGATTCGAGACCTGTCGCCATGCGCCGCCTCCGTTCAACCCTGACCCTGAGCGCGCGCCCGGGTGTCCGTTGGCTCGTCTGGCCGTTCCTCGCCCTGATGCTCGGCCTGGGCGCCACGGGGCTCAGGGCCGAAAACAACGACGACTGGCAACACCGGGCCGAACAACGCCTGCCGGTGCTGGAGAAGACGGTCAAGGCCTGGCCGGAGGGCGATCTGCCGACCAATGCCGAGGTCGGCAGCGTCTATCAGGAGGCGCTCGATTTACGCAAGAAGGCCGAGGCCTGTGAGGCCGAACTGGCCGCGCCGCTGGAGGCGAGCAAGAAGAAGCTCGACACCCTGGGCGACGCGGTGGAGGGCGAATCGCCGGACATCAAAAGGGTACGGGGCGAGTTCGACAAGGAGCGCAAGCAGATCGAGCGCAACCAGGGCGCCTGCCGGCTGATCAAACTGGGCGCCCAGGAACTGCTGAACCAGGTGCAGCAGGTGCGTCAACAGATCCTGTCCCAGGCGCTGCTGCTGCGCGACAAACCGACCTGGGCCGTACTGCCCATCCTGATCGGCGTCAAACCCATGGCGGCACCGGAGCGCTCGCTCGAGCTCGGACGGGTCCGCCTGGGTGCGACGACCGGTCTCGGCCTGCTGATCCTGCTGCCGCTGTCGTTCGGGCTGCGGCGCTGGCTGCGGCGACGCTTCCCGGCCAGGCGTCACCCGGTGGCGATCGAGGCGCCGGAGAGCCAGGTCGCGCCGGCGGTTGCGACGGCACCCGCACCCGGCCGGCGCTTCATCCTCGCCCGCATGTACGGCAACCGGGCCGTCTGGCTGGCGGCAGCGGGCGCGCTGGTTCTAGGCCTGCACCATGCCGGCGGCACGCCTCTGGCCTACCCGATCGTCGCCGTTATGCTGGCCCTGGTGCTGGCACCGCTGCTGCAACTGCTGGTCTGCCGGAACGAATGGCGCTGCCCGGAGGGCGCCCCCGCACGCACGCTGCTGGGCCTGGCCCTGGTCGGTGTCGCGGCCGTGCTCGCCAAGGTCGATCTGTACGTGCCGCCAAGCATCTATCTGGCGCTGCGCGGGCTGTTCGTCGTGGTCCTGGCGCTGGCCGCTCTGTGGTTGCTGTTCGCCCTGAGCCGGCGCGAGAACTGGCCGACTCTTGCCAGCATCCGCCTGCCGCTGGCCATTGGCCTGATCAGCGGCCCGGTCGCCGAGTGGCTCGGTTACCGGGGCCTGGCCGACCTCCTGATTCTGGGCATCTACGGCACGGTCACCGGCGCCCTGATCGCCTGGCTGCTGTGGGAGGTCACCGGCGGGGCGCTCGCCTCGCTCCAGAACCCCGCCACCGACTCGGGCAAACGGGTGCGCGAGGTGCTCGGCTATCCGCCCGAGGCGGAACTCGGCTGGATCACGCTGTCGCGCTGGATGATCGCCCTCGGCCTGCTGGCGGCCTACGGCTACTGGCTGCTCGAGGTCTGGCAGACCTCGCCGGCCGACACCGGGGCGATGCGCGAGTTCTGGACCTCGGGGTTCCAGGCCGGCGCCATCACGATCGTACCCTCGCGCCTGATCGGGGCGGTGGTGGCCTTCATCTTGGTGACGACCATCGCCCGCTGGTTGAAACGGCAGATGGGCGAGCGCTGGCTGGTCAGAACCAATCTCGACGCCGGCGCCCGGCAGTCCATCGTCTCGCTGACCAGCTATGTAATCGTCGGCGCGGCCATACTGCTGGCGCTAAGCATGGCCGGGCTGGAGTTCCAGAACCTGGCGATCATCGCCGGCGCGCTGTCGGTCGGTATCGGCTTCGGCCTGCAGAACATC
This sequence comes from uncultured Gammaproteobacteria bacterium, assembly GCA_963765415.1. GTDB lineage: Bacteria > Pseudomonadota > Gammaproteobacteria > Chromatiales > Chromatiaceae > CAVXWS01. Next base: position 60,567 of record CAVXWS010000022.1, on the reverse strand, counting down.
GTCAACAACTTCGTCTCCGGCCTGATCCTGCTGTTCGAACGCCCGGTGCGCCCCGGCGACTGGATCGTGGTCGGCAGCACCGAGGGTTACGTCCGGAAGATCAGCATCCGCTCCACCCAGATCCAGACCTTCGACCGCGCCGACGTGCTGGTGCCGAACTCCGAACTGATCTCCAACCAGGTTACCAACTGGATGCTGCAGGACCCGTTCGGCCGGGTGATCGTCCCGGTCGGCGTGGCCTATGGCAGCGATACCCGCAAGGTGCGCGATATCCTGTTCAAGGTCGCCAAGGAGCACCCCCTGGTGATGAGCAACGACGCCCGGGTGCCGACGCCCAAGGTGTTCTTCATCAGCTTCGGCGACAGCAGCCTGAACTTCGAACTGCGCTGCATGATTAAGCAGGTTGATTATCGACTCAGCGTGCGCAGCGATCTGCTGTTCGCCATCGACGACGCCTTCCGCGCCGCCGGCATCGAGGTGCCCTTTCCGCAGCGCGTGGTCCACACCCTGGTCGAGCCCGCGCCGAACAAATCGCCAACCGGATCGAGTGACCAACCATGAACGAGAATGCGAAGTTGCGCCAACTCGGTTGGCGCGAATGGATCGCGCTGCCGGGGCTCGGCATCCCGCGGATCAAGGCCAAGGTCGATACCGGCGCCCGGACCTCCTGCCTGCACGCCTTTTTCGTCGAGCGCTATCGGCAGGATAAGAGCGACTGGGTGCGCTTTCACGTGCACCCGGAACAGCGCGACAACGACTATGTCGTCGAATGCGAGGCACCGCTGCTCGATCTGCGCATCGTGTCGGACTCCGGCGGGCATCGCGAGCAACGCTGCGTGATCCAGACCGCCGCCTTGGTCTATGCTCAACCCGAACTCATCGAACTGACGCTCACCGACCGCGACAGCATGCGCTTTCGCATGCTGCTCGGCCGCACCGCCCTGGAACACCGCTATCTGGTAAATTCTGCCGCCTCTTATGTCAGCGGCAAGATCGCGGATCCACTCGCCTAGACGAAAACTACCGATAACGATGAAGATCGCCGTACTGTCACGTAACCGCAATCTGTATTCCACCCGTCGTCTGGTCGAGGCGAGCGAGGCACGCGGCCACGAGATCCGGGTCTTCGACCCGCTGCGCTGCTACATGAACATCACCTCGATGCGGCCCGAGATCCACTATCGCGGCGAGGTGCTCAAGGGCTACGACGCGGTCATACCGCGGATCGGCGCCTCCGTGACCTTCTACGGCACCGCCGTGCTGCGCCAGTTCGAGATGATGGGCGTCTATCCGCTGAACGAGTCGGTGGCGATCACCCGGTCACGCGACAAACTGCGCGCCCTGCAACTGCTGGCGCGCAAGGGCATCGGTCTGCCGGTGACCGGTTTCGCCGATTCGCCCGACGATGTGCAGGACCTGATGGAGATGGTCGGCGGCGCCCCGACCGTGATCAAGCTGCTCGAGGGCACCCAGGGCATCGGCGTAGTGCTGGCCGAGACCCGGAAGGCCGGCGAGAGCGTGATCGAGGCCTTCATGGGGCTGCGGGCCAACATCCTGGTGCAGGAGTACATCAAGGAGGCCGGCGGCGCCGATATCCGCTGTTTCGTGATCGGCGACAAGGTGGTCGCGGCGATGAAGCGTCAGGCCAAAGAGGGCGAGTTCCGCTCCAACCTCCACCGCGGCGGCACTGCCTCTCTGATCAAGATCACCCCGGAGGAGCGCTCGACTGCGGTCCGAGCGGCCCGCACCATGGGCCTGAACGTGGCCGGGGTCGACATCCTGCGCTCCAATCACGGCCCGGTGGTGATGGAGGTCAACTCCTCGCCGGGGCTGGAAGGGATCGAGGCGTCCACCGGCAAGGACATCGCCGGCATGATCATCGACTTCATCGAACGCAATCACGCCCCCGGCAGGACCCGTACCCGAGGGCGCGGATGAAGGGGAAGCCGGCCCGGCCGTGGTTCGAGATCGGCGGCACCCGGATTGCCGCCGGTGAACGCGCGACCCTGGAGATCCCACTGGCCGGTCTGTATACCGCGACCCCGGTCGCCATGCCGGTGCAGGTGGTACACGGACGCAAGGACGGTCCGGTGGTGTTCGTCAGCGCCGCGGTGCATGGCGACGAGATCAACGGCGTCGAGATCATCCGCCGACTGCTGCGCATGCCGATGCTGCGCCGCCTCAACGGCACCCTGATCGCAGTGCCGATCGTCAACGTGTTCGGCTTCCACAACCGTTCGCGTTATCTGCCCGATCGGCGCGACCTGAATCGCTCGTTTCCCGGCTCGGATATGGGCTCCCTGGCCGCACGCCTGGCCCACGTGTTCATGACCGAGATCGTCGCCAAGAGCGATGTCGGCATCGACCTGCACACCGCCGCGGTGCACCGCGACAATCTGCCGCAGATCCGCGCCGACCTGAAGGACCCGGTGCTCGACCCGCTGGCTCGGGCCTTCGGCGCGCCGGTGCTGCTGCACTCGGCCGCGCCGCCGGGCTCACTGCGCAGTGCCGCCAACGACCTGGCAATCCCGGTCATGGTCTACGAGGCGGGCGAGGCGCTGCGCTTCGACGAAGCGGGGATCCGCATCGGCCTGCGCGGCGTCATCAATGTGCTGCGGCGCCTGGCGATGCTGCCGCCGCACAAACGCCCGACGAGACCCGGCGCCATTCTCAAATCCAGTGCCTGGGTACGGGCCGAGCACAGCGGCATCGTACGGACGCTGGTCAGGCTCGGCTCGGCCGTGGCACAGAACGCCCTGCTCGGGGTGATTACCGATCCGTTCGGCGATTCGGAGACCTCGATCCACGCGCCGTTCGACGGCGTGGTGATCGGCCGGGTTAACCTGCCCCTGGTGTATGAAGGCGAGGCCATGTTCCATATCGGCCGGACCAGCCGCGCCGAACTGGTCGGTGAACACTGGCAGGCCGTCCAGGTCGACACCGAATTGCAGCCGGCCGAGTTGATCGAAGAGCCGCCGATCGTCTGAGTCCGGCAGACTGTCAACTATGCACGTAGACCCCTTGATTCCACCCCTGGTGGGGGTGATCGCCGTCGTCCTGGTGCTCGGCCTCGTGCTGCAAGTGTTTCGTCAGCCCCAGTTGGTCGCTTACATCCTCGCCGGGGTGGCTATCGGCCCCAGCGGCCTGGGATGGCTGACCGACCAAAGCCTCATCGAACACCTGGGCGCGATCGGGGTCACCCTGCTGTTGTTCTTCATCGGCATGGAGGTCTCGCCGGCCCAGCTGGCGCGAGGCTGGCGGATCGCACTGCTCGGCACCCTGTTTCAGATCCTGGTGAGTGTCGCCCTGACCTGGGTGATCGGCACCTGGCTGGGCTGGTCGCTGGCGCGCATCGTCTTGCTCGGCTTCGTCATCAGCCTCTCGAGCACGGCGGTGGTGCTCAAGCTGCTCAAGGACCGCGGCGAGCTGGGGGACTCCTGGTCGACCAGCCTGTATTCCGGCGCACTGCTGGCCCAGATCGGCGAGTTCAGCTTCGTGCTCGCCTCGGTGGGAATGCAGTCGAAACTGATCACCGGTTACGGCTATCAACTGACCATTGCGGTAATCGCCCTGACCCTGGTGTTGAGCCCCGGTTGGATCGCGCTGATGAAGCAGACCCTGGGACGACACGCGGCGTCTTCGATTGGACGATACCAACCAAAGCAGGCAGACACCCCGCCGGGTGCGAACATCCTTGGCCTGAGCGGCCCTAGGCCGCGCCGTCCTGGGCAGGCGCGAACAGCTCCCGTAAAGCCGCAAGCTGCGGCGGGTTGTGGGTCAGGAACTCGACCGCGATACCTTGCCGCGTGATCCTGACGACACGGGCACGAACATTGAATCGATTCTTGGTGTCGTTCAGTCTGACGACGAAGGCCATCTCCACGGGATCCCCTCGCTCCACGCCGTACTGTTCGAGCTCGAGCCGTGTCGAGCTGGAATCGCGGAAGCTCAACGACATACCGCCGCGGGAGATCTCTTTCACCGCGTAGGCCTTGGCGGGCAAGGAAGACACGGTGACAAAGGCGGTCGTATCGACGTTGTGCCGAATATCGATCCTTTTCTGCGGGGGTTGACTCTCGGAGCTCGGGGCCTTGCCGATTTCACTTGCCTTTGTTCCTGGGTGACTGGGGTTTTCGTACGCCATTCAAGCCTCCTGAACCGCTCGAGCTGAGGTCCGCCTGGGTTAGGCTAGCCTGGAAATGCTCATCGATTCAGATAGCGTCAAGAAGGCGTCCAGCTTGAAGAACCAAGCGGGTTCCATCGGGGTTACGCCGCCGGCAATCGGAAGAATCAGCCCATAGGCTGTGGTGAGTAGCACGAACCGCATCGATCGCGACTTCCGGCCGCGCAATCCCCGATGCGCGGCGCTGTTGCCAGGCCAGAGAACGCGACCGATGCGCATCGCTGCGCTCGGCACATCCTATGCATTCAGGAGGCCTGTCAGACAAAAAAATAGAATTTCCCGCAGTTCTGCAGGCGCGGCCGATTCAGCTATCGGCGATCTCGACCGGCTCCACCCGCCAGATGTCCCGACAGTATTCGCGGATCGCCCGGTCGGAGGAGAAGCTGCCGATCCGCGCGACATTGATAATCGAGCGCCGGGTCCATTCCTGCCGGTCGCGGTACATCCGATCGACGGCGCAATGGGCCTCGGCATAGCTGGCAAAGTCGGCCAGCAGGAAGTAGGGGTCGGCGCCCAGCAGACGATCGACCAGGGGCCGAAACACCGTTCGGATCGCCATGCGAGAAGAAGCCCGAGGCGATCAGGTCGATCGCCGCCTTGAGCTCGGCGTGCTCCTCATAGAAGACGCGCGGGTCGTAGCCGTTGGCCTTCAACTGTTCGATCTGCTCGGTGTTATGACCGAACAGGAAGAAGTTCTCCGCGCCGACCGCTTCGCGGATCTCGACATTGGCCCCATCCAGGGTGCCGATGGTCAGGGCGCCGTTCATCGAGAACTTCATGTTGCCGGTCCCCGAGGCCTCCTGGCCGGCGGTCGAGATCTGCTCCGACAGGTCCGCCGCCGGATAAATGTACTGGCCGTTGCGGACATTGAAGTTCGGCACGAAACAGACCTTCATCAGATCGGCGACATCGGGATCGTTGTTGATGACATCACCCACCGCGGTGATCAGACGGATGATCAGCTTGGCCATCCTGTAGCTCGGCGCCGCCTTACCGCCGAAGACGAATACCCGCGGTGCACACTTCGCCTCCAGGCCGGCCTTGATGCGTCCGTACATGGCGACGATATGCAGCACGTTCAGATGCTGGCGCTTGTACTCGTGGATGCGCTTGACCTGAATGTCGAACATCCAGTCGGGGTCGCAGACGACGCCGGAGCGCTGCTCGAGCATCGCAACCAGGCGCAGCTTGGCCTGACGCTTCATCTCCCGCCAACGCTCCTGGAAGGCCGAATCGTCGGCCAGGGGCTCGATGCGACGCAGCTCATCGAGATTACACACCCAGTCGCAACCGATGGTCTCGTGCAGCAGGTGGGCGAGCCCGGGGTTGCCGAGCAGGAGAAAGCGCCGCGGCGTCACGCCGTTGGTCTTGTTGCTGAATTTCTCGGGCCACATGCGGTAGAAATCGCGCAGTACCGTCTCCTTGAGCAGGTCGGTGTGCAGCGCGGCGACACCGTTGATGGCGTGACTGCCGACACAGGCCAGGTTGGCCATGCGCACCGATTTGCCGTTTTCCTCGCCGATCAGCGACAGGCGCTCGATCAGACCGCCGTCGATGCCGAGAAAATGCGCCCGCGCCTGATCGAGGAAGCGCCGGTTGATCTCGTAGATGATCTCCAGATGGCGCGGCAGCAGCCGCTCGAACAGCGACAGCGGCCACACCTCCAGCGCCTCCGGAAGCAGCGTGTGGTTGGTGTAGGCGAAGGACTGGCGGGTGGTCTCCCAGGCCGTATCCCAATCCAGATCGTGTTGATCGATCAGCAGGCGCATCAGTTCGACCACCCCCAGGGCCGGGTGGGTATCGTTCAACTGCACAGCGAACTTGACGTGAAACTCGCTCAGCGGCCGAGACATGCGGCAAAACAGCCGCAGCATGTCCTGCAGCGCGCAGGAGACCAGGAAGTACTGCTGGGTCAGGCGCAGCTCCTTACCGGCGGCCGGTTCGTCGTTCGGGTAGAGCACCTTGGACAGGTTCTCGGAATCGACCTTCTGCTGTACCGCCCCCCAGTAGTTTCCGCGTATTGAAGGCCTCGAAATTAAACGACTCCGGCGCTTCGGACTTGAACAGCCGCAGCAGATTGACGGTATTCACCCCATAGCCGATGACCGGGGTGTCGTAGGCGACCCCGCGCACCACCCGGGCCGGAAACCAATGTGCCCGCAGCCGGCCGTCGTCTTCCTTGATGACCTCGGTATAGCCACCGAGCGGAACGTCGAAGCGGATCTTCGCCCGGCGCAGCTCCCAGGGGTTGCCGTTGTGCAGCCAGTTGTCGGTGCGCTCGACCTGCTCGCCGTCGCGGATTTCCTGGGCGAAGATGCCGAACTCGTAACGGATCCCGTAGCCAATCGCGGGGATCTGCAGGCAGGCCAGAGAATCGAGAAAGCAGGCCGCCAGGCGGCCGAGGCCACCGTTGCCCAGTCCGGGTTCCCCCTCAACGTCGACCAGGTCATCGAGATCGGGGCAATTCCCGTGCTGTTGGCGCAGGGTATCGACCGCCGAGCGGACCCGGTCGATCAGGTTGAGATTGAGCAGATTGTTGCCCAGATGCGGCCCGGGCAGGAACTCGGCCGACAGATAGCTGACCGTGCGGCTGTCGTGCTTCTTGTAGGTGCGCGCCGTCTGCATCCAGTGGTGCAGCATGTGGTCGCGCACCGTGTAGGCCAACGCCTGGTACCAGTCGTTGACGGTCGCCACCTCGGGGAAACGCCCCTGGATGAAGAACAGATTATCGAGTATGGCCTGGGCCAGGGCCTCCACCGAGGTGCCGGTACGAACCCGATCGCCGCCGGGCAGGGCGTCTTGGCTGACTGCGCTCATTGTATTGGATCCTCCCCTGCGCGCAGCTTAGCCCGCGGGCCCGACTCAAGCCATGGCGGCTTTGAAGGCTACCCCTGCCTCCGATAGCACGACACCCCGCGGCGCCCTCGCCGCGATAGTGCCTCGATCCGAAACCATCGGCGCGGGGGCGCGCCTCCCACAGATACCGCGGGCCAAGCGATGCGCGGCCGTGCAAGCCATCCCGGGCGCAACGCCCGTCGATAACTCACCCACCCGTGACTGGCGGAAACAGGCCGATCTCGTCGCCGTCGCGAATCGGATCGTCGAGCCGCGCCATGTCCTGATTGATCGCCACCAGTACGTGCTCCGCATCGGCCAGGGCCGGCGCCCAGGCGCCGCCGCGGGCACGCAGATGGGCGATCAGATGCTCGACCCGCTGCACCCCGGCGGGCAGCTCGAGCTGCTCGCGATCGGTGCCGAGTTGCTCGCGCAGACGGGCGAAATAGAGGAGTCGGATCATGTCAGCAGATCGGCAAAGGGGATGAATTCGACCGGATCTCCCGATTCGATTCGGCAATCCTCGGGAATCACGACCAGGCCGTTGGCCCAGGCCACCGAGCTCAGCACGGCGGAGGAGCGACTCGGGTAGACGCGCACCACGTCCCGGCCGTGAACGTCGCGTTCGAGCCGGGCGCGGTGGAATTCGCGTCGCTTGTCCGGCTTCGGCCAGTCGAAATCGGCTATCGCGCGGATCGCTGTCGGCAGGCATTCACTCGCGCCCTGCATGGCGAGGATAAAGGGCCGGGCGAACAGGATGAAAGTGACATAGAGCGACACCGGGTTGCCCGGCGAGCCGAGGAAATAGGTCTCGCCGATGCGCCCGAAGGCGAGCGGCTTGCCGGGGCGGATGGCGATCTTCCACATCTCCAGGCTGCCGAGCTGCTCGACCGCCGGCTTGACGTGATCCTCCTCGCCCACCGAGACGCCACCCGAGGCCAGGATCAGATCGGCCTGCTCGGCGCCGCTCGCCAGGGCCTGCATGGTCGCCTCCAGGGTGTCCTCGACGATGCCCAGTTCGATCACCTCGCAGCCCAGGCCCTCGAGCAGGGCACGGGCGGTGAACAGATTGGAATTGTAGATCTGCCCCGGGGCGAGCGGCTGTGCCGGGCATCACCAGCTCGTCACCGGTGGCGAACAGGGCCACCGTCAGGCGGCGATAGACGCTGACCTCGCCGACGCCGACCGAGGCGCGCCAGACCCAGGTGCTGCGGCTGCAGTCGGGTGCCGGCGCGTCAACACCACCGCCCCCTTGCGGATATCCTCGCCGCGGCGGCGGATGTTGCGCCCGGCGTCGGCCGCATCGCACAACTCGACCGTGTCACCCTCGGCCTGGCAGACCTCCTGCATGACCACGGTGTCCGCCCCCGGCGGCAGCGGGCGCCCCGGTGAAGATCCGTGCCGCGGTGCCGGCCTCCAGCGGCTGCGCGGCGCTGCCGGCCGGGATGCGCTGACTGACCTCGAGCCGGGTTCCGCCGACCGGCGCATCGGCCGCGCGCAGGGCATAGCCGTCCATCGCGCTGTTGTCCCAGGACGGGACGTCGATGCGGCTGCTGATCGATTGCGCCAGTACCCGGCCGCGCGCCTCGCGCAAGGGCAGGGTCTCGATCGCCGTCGGCGCCCGGGCGTGCTCGAGCAGCAGCTCCAGGGCTTCTTCGTAACTCTTCAGACCGGCCAGGGTCGGTGTACAGGAGTCGGCGGCCATCTCAGCGCTCACCGAGGCGCGGGATCAGGATGGCGAAGTTGCACGGCTTGGTGTGTACGTCGAGCTGCGATTTGAGGATCTGCTCCCAGGCGGTGCGGCAGGCGCCGCTGGAGCCCGGCAAACAGAAAACGAAGGTGCCGTTGGCCAGGCCGGCGATGGCGCGCGACTGCACCGTCGAAGGCCCGATCTCGGCATAGGAGAGCTGCCGGAACAGCTCGCCGAAGCCCTCGATGCTCTTGTCCAGCAGCGGCGCGATCGCCTCGGGCGTCGAATCGCGCCCGGTGACGCCGGTCCCGCCGGTGCTGATGATGACCTGAACCTCGGGGTCGGCGATCCACTGCGAGAAGATCGCCCGCATCTGGTAGACGTCGTCCCGGACCAGACCGCGGTCGAACAGTTCGTGGCCGGCCTCGACGACCGCCTTGGCCAGATAGGCGCCGGATTTGTCGTCCTCCGGCGTGCGGCTGTCGGAGATGGTCAGGACGGCGATGTGCAGGCTCTCGGGGCCCGGGGCGCGTTGGCAATCGTTCATGGCATGCTCAGTTGAAGTTTAGTTGAAGTCGAAACCGAAGCTGTCCTTGAAGCGGGCGGCGAACTCGTCGCGACTGAATCGGTGATTCTGGGTGCCGGCGTGTTCGATCTTGATCGCCCCGAGCAGGGCGGCGATCCGGCCGGTGACCTCCCAGTCGAGCCGGTGCTGCAGGCCGTAGAGCAGACCGGCCCGATAGGCATCACCGCAACCGGTCGGGTCGGCCAGCTTCTCCACCGGAGCGCAGGGGATATCGTAGACCTTGCCGTCGGCGTAGATGCTCGAACCCTCGCCACCGCGGGTGACGATCACCGCCTTGGCGTTCTGCGCCAGTTGCTCCGGCGACTTTCCGGTGCGCTCAGCCATCAGTTTGGCCTCGTAGTCGTTGAAGGCCAGATAGTTGGCCAGATCGGCAAAACGTTTCAGGTCATCGCCGTCGAACAAGGGCATACCCTGGCCCGGATCGAAGATGAACGGGATACCGGCGGCGGCGAACTGCTCGGCGTGGTCGATCATCCCCTGACGGCCGTCCGGCGAGACCAGACCGATGCCGATCCCGTCGCCATCGGGCACCCGGTTGAGGTGCGACTGGTTCATTGCCCCGGGGTGAAAGGCTGTGATCTGATTGTCGTCCTGATCCGTGGTGATGTAGGCCTGAGCGGTGTACTCGTCCTCGATCACCTGAACGTATTCCCGATCGATGCCGTGCTTGTCCATCCAGCTCATGTAAGGGCCAAAATCCGAACCGACCGTCGCCATCGGCCTGCCCTCACCGCCCAGCAGTTTGAGGTTGTACGCAATGTTGCCGGCACAACCGCCGAACTCCCGGCGCATGTCCGGCACCAGAAAGGAGACGTTCAGGATATGGACCTGTTCGGGAAGAATATGGTTCTTGAATTTATCCTGAAACACCATGATGGTATCGAAAGCAACGGAACCGCAGATAAGAGCAGACATAAGCAATCCTTGATCTATTTTGTATGGGCAGCGTGCGATGCCCGATGGTACCGTACACAAGCCCGGCGCGCCGCCAGACCCAAGCGACAACAACAACCGGCCGGCGCTCCCGGTTCCATTCCCGGTAGACAGGAGGACAACGATGCGCAAGCAGAAGATACTGATGACCGCGGCATTGGCCGCATTGATCACGGCGCCGGTCATGGCCGCCGACCAGGCCGCCTACGACCGGGCGGTCACCGAGGCCAAGGCCGCGCTCGCGGCCGCCGGCAGCGTCGGCGGCGAGTGGCGCGACAGCGGAAAAATGTTGAAGCAGGCGGCCGGCGCGGCCGCCAAGGGCGATTTCGACAAGGCGGTGAAATTGGCCGACACGGCGAGGTTTCAGGGACTGAAAGGCGAGGAACAGGCCAAGGCGGAGAAGAACGTCGGCAACCCCGGCTATATCTACAACTGACGCCCGCTGACCCGGGAAATGCACGCGGGGTCGGAGTCGGCAAAGCCGACTCCGACCCCAGATCAGGTCCGACTCAAGGGTTTCGCCCGCGGTTACCCTCGATGCCGGTCAAAAAGGCAGCAACACCAGTGCCCAGACCGCGGCCGTAAACACGATACTCATGAACACCGCCGCCGAGGCGATGTCCTTGGCGCGGCCGGAGAGCTTGTGGTGTTCGGTGCCGACCCGATCGACGACCGCCTCGACCGACGAGTTGAGCAGCTCGACGATTAGAACGATCAGCCAACTGCCGACCAGCAGGGCCCGCTCCACGCCGCCGTCGCCGAGCCAGAACCCCAGCGGCACCACGGCGAAGGAGGCAAACACCTCCTGGCGAAAGGCCTCCTCGTACTTGAAGCACTTGCGAAAACCCTCCATCGAACAGTCGAAGGCGTTGAAGATCCGCCTTAGACCCCTGGCTTCCTGGTAGGCCATTTTTCGATCTTCCTGTTGGGCCGACCGGGTCACCGCAACCGGCCAAGCGGGTTTCTGCCTCAGTCGACCTCGCCCTGCCGCCAGCGCAGGTCCAGCTCGCGCGCGGCGCGCACGTCATCGAGCCGGCGCACCGGCAGCGAATACGGCGCGCCCTTGACCGTGTCCGGCTCGGACTCGGCCTCGGCGTGGATCTTCGCCATTGCCTCGATGAAGCCATCGAGCGCCTCGATCGACTCGGTCTCGGTCGGCTCGATCAACAGACACTCCGGCACCAGCAGCGGGAAATAGGTCGTCGGGGCGTGATAGCCGTAGTCCAGCAGGCGCTTGGCGAAGTCCATGGCGTTGACGCCGGCTCCTTGGCCTCTTTCTTCAGCGTGACGATGAACTCATGGGTGGCGCGGCGCTTCGGGAAGGCCAGCTCGAAACCGGCCTCGCTCAGGCGCTTCAGCATGTAGTTGGCGTTCAGCGTCGAGTACTCGGCGACCCGGTGCATGCCCTCGCGACCGAGCATGCGCGCATAGACGTAGGCCCGCAGCAGCACGCCGGCGTTGCCGGTGAAGGCCGACAGCCGGCCGATGGTCTCGGGGCGTTGCTTCTCGGTCAGCCAGTGATAGTCGTGGCCGTCGTGCCGACCATGGGCACCGGCAGAAAGGGCTCCAGCCGCTCGCTCACCCCGACCGGCCCGGCGCCCGGCCCGCCGCCGCCGTGCGGCGTGGAGAAGGTCTTGTGCAGGTTCATGTGGATGACGTCGAAGCCCATGTCGCCCGGGCGCACCTTGCCGAGAATGGCATTGAGATTGGCGCCGTCGTAGTACAGCAGGCCGCCGGCCTCGTGCACCAGCTTGGCGATCTCGCTGGATGCTTGCGCTCGAACACCCCGAGCGTCGACGGGTTGGTCAGCATGATGCCCGGCGGTCTGCGGCCCGAGCGCCGTGCTCCAGCGCCGTCGAGGTCGACGTCGCCGTCTCCAGTCGGTCGGGATCTCGCGCACCTTGTAGCCGCACATCACCGCGGTCGCCGGATTGGTGCCGTGGGCGGCGTCCGGCACCAGGATCTCCTGCCGCGCCTTGTCGCCGCGCGCATCGTGATAGGCGCGGATCATGGCCACGCCGGCGAACTCGCCCTGGGCGCCGGCCGCCGGCGTCAGCGAGACCGCCGTGCATGCCGGTGACCTCCTTGAGCATCTCCTGCAGCTCGTACATGCAGGCCATGAAGCCCTGGCTGTGCGACTCCGGGCGCGTGCGGATGGCGGCCGAGAAGCCCGGGCAGCATCGCCAGGCTGTTACAGGCGCGCGGGTTGTACTTCATGGTGCAGGAACCCAGCGGATAGAACTGGGTGTCGATGCGAGAAGTTCTTCTGCGACAGGCGGGTGTAGTGGCGCACCGCCTGCATCTCGGAGACCTCGGGCAGCCTCGGCGCCTGTTTGCGGCGAAACGGTTCCGGGATCCCGCCGAGGTCGGCCTTGGCGCGCGGCGCCTGGGCCGTGGCGCGGCGGCCGCTGTGGGACTGTTCTTGAATCAGGTTCACAAGACTTCTCTCTACCGGAGGGTGTTGTAAAAGTCCCCTCGCCCAGTCCGGGAGAGGGACAGGGTGGGGGGGTCGGAAGGCCAAGGCCTTGTTTTTCTCGATCCCTTCGTCCTGGCCGTCTCCCGGCGGGAGACGGGCTAAGAACGTTTGCGACACCCTCTACCGGCCGATCGCGAAACGATCGGCCGGCGCGTTTTGGAACAAACGACAGGGTTACAGGGCGTCGATCGCCGCGTCGTAGTCCGGCTCCTGGACGATCTCCGGCACCAGCTGCGTGTAGACCACCTTGTTGTCGGCGTCGAGCACGACCACCGCGCGGGCGGTGATCCCGGCCAGCGGGCCGTCCTCGATCAGCACGCCGTAGTCCTTGGCGAAGTTGCGCGAGCGCATCATCGACAGGGTGCGCACATCGGCGGTGCCCTCGGCCTCGCAGAAACGGTTCTGGGCGAACGGCAGATCGGCCGAGCGACGATCACCACCACATCACCGCGCCCGCCGAGGCGCTCGTTGAACACCTTGGTCGAGGTCGCGCACACCCCGGTGTCCAGGCTGGGCACGATGTTGAGCAGCTTCTTCTTACCGGCGAAGTCGGCCAGGCTGAGATCGCTCAGGTCCTTGGCGACCAGCCGAAAGTCCGGCGCCATGGTGCCGACCGCCGGCAGATCGCCGTTGGTGTGGATGGGGTTACCTTCCAGTGTGATGTCTGCCATTTCTCGCTCCTAGTTGTATGGTATTTCGGTACCGATTGCATCGGTCGGTAGTTTGAAGCCGGGGCTCATCGCGCCCCTACGGCGAGGTCCTTTTGTTTCGCCAAAAGTACCCAAAAGCATTGCTCCGCCTCACCACCCTCGCGTTGCGAGGGTTCCCTGCGCTCCTCACCGAAACAGGGCCGGAAAGCAAACTCGCGATCTGCGATCGCTCAAACAGCTTTCCGTCTGATCCTGTTTCGGTTGCGGTGCTCGGTGGCTCGGGAGTCGTGGTTGGTGGCCTCCGCAAGGCCTGTGCTCTTCTCCGCGTGCGGAGACCACACCCATCGGAGTACCCGGGGTCGGAGTCGAAATCGACTCCGACCCCAATTCCTTGCACCTCACCGATCAAGCTTAGGCTCCACCGGACACCCCGCCCGGGTCCGAGCCGCAATCACCCGACCCAGCTTCTCCGCATAGCTCGCGATCTCGGCCTCGGTCCGCAACTCGGTCGCACAGACCAGCACGGCGTCACCCAGCTCCGGATAGTCCGCCGCCAGGTCGTAGCCGCCGAGCACGTTGTGCGCGGCCAGTGAGCGCAGCACCTCGTCGGCCGGGGCCGGCAGGCGCAGCACGCGCTCGTGAAAGCCCGGCCGGTCGAACAGCGGTTCGACGCCGTCGATGACGCTCAGGCGCTGCGACCAGATCGCCGGTATTGGCATGGCAGGCGGCGGCGACCCGGGCCAGGCCCTCGGCGCCGAGCAGCGCCATGTGGATGGTCGCGGCGGTGACCAGCAGGCCCTGGTTGGTGCAGATGTTCGAGGTCGCCTTGGAGCGGCGGATGTGCTGCTCGCGCGCCTGCAGGGTCAGGGTGAAGCCGGGCTTGCCGTCGAGGTCGACGGTCCTGCCGATGATGCGTCCGGGCATCTGCCGCACCAGGGCCTGCGTGCAGCACATGAAGCCGAAGTAGGGCCCGCCGGAGGACAAGCGGCGCGCCCAGCGGCTGGCCCTCGCCGCAGCGATGTCGGCGCCCGTCTCGCCCCACTGCCCGGGCGGCTTCAGCACGCGCCATGGCGATCGGATTGACCACGCCGATGGCCAGCGCGCCGTTGGCATGCGCCCAGTCGGTCAGCGCATCGACCTCTTCCAGCACGCCGAAGAAATTGGGCTGCGGAATCACCAGTGCGGCGAAGTCCTGGCCGGCGTACTCGGCCAGCGCCTGCCGATCGGTCTGCCCGCCTTGCGGGTCGAACGGCAGCTCGACCAGCTCGATGCTCTGATTCCTGACGATCGTCTGCGGCAGTCGCGCGATAGGCCGGGTGCAGCGCTGCGCGGCACCAGCATGCGGCGCGACTTGGACTTGCGATTGCCGCGCACCGCCATCAGCACCGCCTCGGCCAGCGCCGAGGCGCCGTCGTACAGCGAGGCGTTGGAGACGTCCATCGCCGTCAGCGCGGTCATCATGGACTGGTACTCGTACAGCAGCTGCAGCGTGCCCTGGCTGGCCTCGGCCTGGTAGGGCGTGTAGGCGCTGTAGAACTCGCCGCGCGTGGTGATCTGCCAGACCGCCGCCGGGATGTGGTGGTCGTAGGCGCCGGCGCCGATGAAACAGAGCGGCTGCCCGTCCTCGCGGGCGCGCGCCTGCATCAGGCGCTGACCTCCATCTCGGACATGCCCTCGGGGATGGCCTCGAGCTCGCCGGCAGCGCAGCTCCGCGCGGGATCTCGTCGAACAGGTCGTCGATGATCGCGGCGCCGATGGCCTCGAGCATGCGCCGGACATCGTCTTCGGTGTGTGGGATAAAAGGCATCAGTCTCGGCTCAACCGGCGCGTGCTAGGCGCACGCCGTAGGTTCGGATCAGTGGTCTTCCGCCTCGGCGTGCTCGGCGTAGGCGTCGGCGTCCATCAGCCATCGAGCTCGGCCGCGTCCGCCAGCTTCAGCTTGAAGATCCAGCCGTCGCTCGTAGGGGTCCTGGTTGATCGGTCTCGGGCGCATCGGCCAGGGCCTCGTTGACCTCGATCACCTCGCCGCTGACCGGGCTGTAGACGTCGGAGGCGGCCTTGACCGACTCGACCACGGCGCATTCGCTGCCGGCAGTCGAGCGTGGCGCCGACCTCGGGCAGTTCGACGAACACCAGGTCGCCCAGCAGCTCCTGGGCGTGGTCGGTGATGCCGACGGTGACCGTGCCGTCGCCGTCGTCGCGCACCCACTCGTGGCTGTCGGTGTATTTCAGTTCGTTGGGGACATTGCTCATGAGATTTCCCTCAGTGGATCCTAGGATTCGGTGGTCGTTGCTCAGAGATCGATCTGTGCCTGGCCGTTGCGCACGAACGGCGGTTTGACCCGGCGCACGGACAGGCGTTTGCCGCGGATCTCGACGGTCAACTCATCGCCGGCAGCCTGCCGCGACCCGGGCCAGGGCGATGGAGCGCTGCAGCGTCGGCGAAAAGCCACCGGAGGTGATCTCGCCGACCTCGCGTTCGCCGTCGAACAGTCTTCTGATGATCGCGCAGCACGCCGCGGTCTTCCAGAACCAGCCCGATGAAGCCAGCGCAGGGCAGCCGGCGGCGCGCTGCGCGGCCAGCGCGGCGCGGCCGATGAAGTCGCGATCCTCGCGGGTCCAAGCGACCGTCCAGGCCAGGCCGGATTCGAGCGGCGAGGTCTCTTCGTCCATGTCCGTGCCGTAGAGGTTCATGCCCGCCTCGAGGCGCAGGGTGTCGCGCGCGCCCAGGCCGCAGGGGCTCACGCCGGCCTCGACCAGGGCCGCCAGAAGGCCGGAGCCAGCTCGGCCGGCAGCATGATCTCGAAACCGTCTTCGCCGGTGTAGCCGGTGCGGCCGACAAACCAGTTGCCCGACGGTCGCGGCACTGAAGGGCTTGAGCTCGCCGGCCGGGTCGCGCAGGGCCTCGGGCAGCAGAGGGATCGCCTGCTCGCGGGCCTTGCGGGCCCTGCACCGCGATCATGGCCAGATCGGCGCGGGCTTTGACCTGGATCTCGGTAATCGCCCGCCTGTTGCTCGATCCAGGCCAGATCCTTTTCCGTGGTGGCGGCGTTGACCACCATGCGAAACCAGTCCTCGGCCATGAAGTAGACGATGAGATCGTCGATCACGCCGCCGTCGGCGCGCAGCATGCAGGAGTACAAGGCCTTGCCGGGGGTCTTCAGCTTGGCGACGTCGTTGGCCAGCAGATGGCGCAGAAAGGGCCGGCACGCGCTCGCCGCGCAGATCGACCACGGTCATGTGGGAGACGTCGAACATGCCGGCCGACTGGCGCACCGCATGGTGCTCCTCGAGCTGCGAACCGTAGTGCAGCGGCATGTCCCAGCCGCCGAACGGCACCATCTTCGCGCCCAGGTCGCGATGGGTCTGATTGAGGGGGGTCTTGCGGTCCACGGCGACTCCCAGGGCACTCCGATTGATCGACTTCAGGGCGGCGGGGATCGCGGTGATCCACCGCCGCCCCTCTGTCCAGAAACCTGAGAGTTTGGAGCGTATGCGCCGCTCGGCCCTCGCCCCTGCCCCGTCGGTGGATCCGCCAGCTCGGCGATATCGCTCTCCAGAGTCGACCCGAGCCCGCATCTGATGCAGACTCTGCCCCGTGGTCCGGTGACCTGAGCGATTCCGGGCGGATTTGCGCCTTCGGTGCCGTCCGCACGCGGAACGGGCTCTCCCACGGGGGATGGGGCCGAGACGAGACTATAGCGTTTGGTCGAAAGACTGCCAAGACGAGTGGCGACGAATCCACCCCGCCTTCGGACCGGCCGGTGGCCCGGAAGGACCTGATCCGGCGACACCGATTGGCCGCGCGGGAACCCGCCGCGATCGGGAATAACCATCTGGCCGGGACAGACTGCCACGCGATCATTGCCGATGCGCAACCTCACCACAATTCGACTCGTCACCGGGCTTTACCTGGGTTTCGTTATCTACGGCAGCCTAGTGCCGCTGGACTATGTCCCGGTGCCGATAGACGAGGCGATCGAGCGCTTTCGCGCCATTCCCTACCTCGAACTCGGCATGGATTCGCGCGCCGACTGGGTCGCCAATCTGCTGCTGTTCGTGCCGCTGGCGTTTCTGGCGATGACCTCGGCAGTGACGCGGCATCGGCCCGCCCGGCTGCTGATCGCCTTGCTCGTTGTGGTGGCCGGATTCGGATTGAGCGTCGCGATAGAATTTGTGCAGATCTTCTTCCCCCTCGCACCGTCTCCCAGAACGACGTGTTTGCGGAGGGTCTGGGCAGTCTGCTCGGCGTCGCCTTGGGATGGCGCTATGGACCCCGGTTCGAACGCTATGTCGGCAACTGGCGCAGGACTCGGGGCCGGTCCAATCTGGCCGAGCAGTTGCTCTGGGCCTATGCGCTCGTCCTGATCGGCTACAGCGTGCTGCCGCTGGATCTCACCATCAGCCCGGTGGAGATCTATCACAAGTGGACCGAGGGTCGCCTGAACCTGGTCCCGTTTGCCGCCTTCAGCGGTGGTGCCGTCGACACCGTCTACCAACTGGCGGTCGACATCGTGCTGTGGATACCCATCGCGCTGCTGTTGAGCCTGTCGCAGCGCGCCACACCGCGTCAGTCGTTTTACTGGACCGTCGTCGTCGCCCTCGCGCTGGAACTGGCGCAGTTACTGGTCTACAGCCGGGTCACCGACAGCACCGACGTACTGACCGCCATCCCCGGGGCCTGGGCCGGCAGCGTGCTCGGCCGACGGCTGCTCGGCGCGGACCCGCGAACCGGCTCGATGCCGGTCATCGCCGGGACGCGGCCCTGGCTGACCCTGGGCCTTATGCTCGGCTGGACCTTGGTCGTGTTTGCGGTGTTTTGGTATCCGTTCGCGTTCGAGCTGTCGCCGACTCTGGTCAAGGAACGCCTGGGACTGATCGTTCGGGTACCGTTCCTGGCCTATTACCAGGGCAGCGAATTTCGCGCCATTACGGAAGTCGCGCACAAGGTCGGCTTTTTCCTCCCCCTGGGGGCGCTGGCCGGGGTGCTGCGCATGCAGCTCAATCAGGACCAACGTCTGATCTGGCCCGACGCCCTGCTGCTCGCGGGAGCGTTCTCGGTCGCCTTCGCGATCGAGCTCGGACAGGTTGCGATGCCGCTGAAGAGCCCCGATTCGACCGACATGCTGTTGATGTGGGTGGGTGCCGCAATCGGACTGGCCGGAGTTCGCTGGAGCAAGGGTCGCTGGAATCAGCCGGAAGGATTGTTCCCCCCGGATGAGGTCGCGGTTGCCGCACCGGTTGGCATGCGGAGCGAGCCGAGGTCGGCGGAAACCGGGGCGTCAAGGCTGTCGCCCGTCTATCTGATCGGGCAACCGACGCTGATCGCCACCGTGTATCTGTTTGCGACCTCGGACTTGGCGCCGTACAACGTCAAGGAACTGCTGCAACCGGTTCCGATCGTCTCGGTCGTTGCCCTGGTCGTGGGGGCCACACTCTATTTCGCGCCCTTGGCTGTCGCCGGTCACCGGTTGATGCGGCGCCGTCCCGATGCACTGGCGACGCTGGTTTTCCTGCTTGCCCACGGTCTGCTCAGTTACTTTTTGCTCAGAAGCCGTGGTGCCGATCGAAAGCCTGGATGACATCCTCGGCTACCCGGTCACTGAGCTGCCGCGGGAAGTCGAAAGACTTGGGCGCTTCGTCGCCCTGGAGCTGCCCCTGGCCGTCGTCTTCATGGGAGGGGCCGCCGCCTGGCAGGCGATCCGCTCAGCGAGACCACAGTACTACCTGCGATGGATACTTCTGCTACTTCCGGCGGTGGCGTTCGGACATTGGATCGTCGGTTGCCGCGGCCGCAACCGACAACCTGGTCGAATTGCTGCGTGACGGCGGTGGCGTCTTTTCGACCTACTTCCTGGTGCTGTGGGCATGGCTTCTCGCCGTTACGGCCTATCTGACCAGTGCCGCCATGGCTCGACAGATTCGTTTCGGCCTGGCCATCCTCGCCATCGCCATCGCCGTGCCGATCGGCTATCTGCTGCTGTCGATGGCCCTGGCGCCGGAACTCTACAAATACGGCCAGCGTTTCTCCGCTTTGCAATTCCTGCTGAGCCCGTCCCGTGAACGTACGTCGGCCCGGACCTGGTCCCGTAGCTGTATGCTGCTCGCTGCACATAGGCGCGACGATCACGATCGCGCTTGCTCAATATCCCTACTGGATTCTTCGTTCCGAGCGAGTCGCGGAAAAGGTCCGCAACGGCTCGGCTCAGCCTAGTCTTCCGGCGGACTTCCTGACCAGCAGGATCACCGGCACCAGCCCGACCACCACCAGCGCCACCGCCGGCAGCGCCGCCCGCTCCCACTCGCCCTCGGAGGTCAGTTCGTAGATCCGCACCGCGAGCGTGTCCCAGCCGAACGGGCGCAGCAGCAGGGTGGCGGGCATCTCCTTCATCACGTCGACCAGCACCAGCAGGGCCGCGGTCAGCAGGCCGGGGCGCAGCATCGGCAGGTAGATCCGCCGCACCAGCTCCCACTGGCGCACGCCGAGGCTGCGCGCGGCCTCGCGCCATGCTCGGGCGGATGCGCTCCAGGGCGCTGTCGACCGGGCCGAAGGCGACCGCCAGGAAGCGCGCGAAATAGGCCATCAGCAGCGCGACCACGGTGCCGCTCAGAACCAGACCGATGTCCGCGCCGAACAGCGCCTCGGCCGCATCGGCGACGCGGTTGTCGATCCAGGTCAGCGATAACATCACCCCCACCGCCAGCACCGATCCCGGCAGGGCGTAGCCGAGCGTACCGACCCCGACACTGAAACGGGTCAGTCGATCGCTGTGGTTGCGTCGGGTGTAGGCGAGAACGAAGGCGCCGCCGACGGTCACCAGCGACGCCGATACCCCCAGGGTCAGGGTGTGACCGAGCAGTCCGAAGTAGCGCTGATCCAGACCGTCGAGCGATCGCCAGGCCCAGATCAGCAGTTGCAGCACGGGGGCGGCAAAGGCCAGCAGGAACACCCCGCCGGCGTAGACCGACGCTGTCCGGGCGCGCCAGCCGGTGAGTTGAAAGCGGCGTTGGGCGCCGCCTCGACCGGTCTCGTCGTAGCGCGACCGGGCACGGAAGTGGCGCTCCAGGGTCAGCGCGATCAGCACCAGCAGCAGCAGCAGCGAGGCCAGCTGCGCCGCGGAATGGAGATCGAAGAAGCCGAACCAGGACTTGTAGATCGCCGTGGTGAAGGTATCGAAATTGAACACGGCCACGGCGCCGAAATCGGCCAGCGCCTCCATCAGGGCGAGACTGAGCCCGGCGACTACGGCCGGCCGGGCCATCGGCAGAGACACGCGGCGAAACGCCTGCCACGGGCTCAGCCCCAGGCTGCGCGCGGCCTCGAAGGTGCTCTGTCCCTGGCCGAGGAAGGCCACCCGGGCGAGCATGTAGACATAGGGATAGAGCACCAGGGTCATCACGACGATGACCCCGCCGGCATGGCGGATCTCGACCGACCAACTCCGAGGCAGGCCGAACAGGGTGCGAATCGCCCCCTGCACCGGGCCGTCGAAATCCAGCACGCCGAGAAAGACGAAGGCCAGGACATAGGTCGGCACGGCGAACGGCAGCATCAGCCCCCAGTCGAGCCAACGTCGCCCCGGGAACTCGCAGACCGAGGTCAGCCAGGCGAGGCTGACCCCGAGCAGCATGGTTCCGATGCCCACGCCGAGGACCAGCAGCCCGGTGTTGGTCAGCAACTCGGGCAGCACCGTGGCGGAGAGGTGCCGCCAGACCTCGGGGTCGAACACCAGCCAGCTGCCGACGATCACCGCCAGCGGGATCAGGACGCTGACCGCGAGCAGCCGGCTGGCCCAGCGCCAACCGGCCCCGGGCCTCGCGGCGGCGAGGCCTGTCAGCTCGTTCAGATTAGTGGGGGATGCGGAAATGGCCATTGCGACTGCCGGCAGACGGTGAACACTCCACCGGCTAAAGCCGCTGTCTTCGGGCTACGGCTGTAAACCGGATTGATCGGCCATGCGGCCGATTGCCCCCTCTCCCACCGGGACGACTCCAGGGATGGAGGAGGTAGAACGAAGTTCGGAACCCGAGTCGAGAGGGTTGCGGTGAGGGGATCAGGGTAGATCCATGTCAATTTAATCTCCTCATCCTAACCTTCTCCCTGGGGAGAAGGAACTGTTCCATCGGTCGCCTAACGGCGAGGGGTTTACAGATCCCCTATTGGAGACTCTAAGAAGCTCAACGCGCCGCCGCGGTGGTGCGCTTGTCTATGGTCAACCCCTACTCAGCGGTAACCGGCGCGGTCCATCAATCGAATGGCCTCGACCTGCAATCGCCCGGCCTCGGCGACGTTCAGCCGGTCGGCCTTGAACTCGCCCCAGGCCCGCACCGCCGGAGCGACCGAAACCGCGGGGTTCGCCGGGTACTCGAGATTCAACCCGGCGAACTGCGCCTGGGCCTCGGCCGAGGACAACCACTCGAGCAGGGCGCGCGCCGCTTGCGGGTGCTTGGCGTGGGCCGTCACACCGGCGCCGGAGACGTTGATGTGCACCCCGCTGCCGTCCTGGTTCGGCCAGAACAAGGCGAGCCCGATGTCGGGCGATTTTGCCTGCAGACGACCAAAGTAGTAAGTATTCACTATCGTCACATCACAGATACCAGCGGCTACCGCGTCCAGGGCCTTGGTGTCGTTCGAAAACGGCGGCGCGGCCAGATTGGCCACCCAGCCGCGGACGATGCGCTCGGCCTCTTCCTCCCCGTGGCGGGCGATCAGGGTCGCCACCAGCGACTGGTTGTAGACCTTTTTCGAGGTCCGCAGACACAGTCTGCCCTTGCCACTTCGGGTCCGCCAGGTCCTCGTAGCTGCTCAGCTCGCCCGGGTCGACACGCTCGGTGCTGTAGACGATCGTACGTGCCCGCACCGACAGGCCGAACCAGCGGCCCTGCGGGTCGCGCAGGTGGGCCGGGATGTTGGCCTCCAGCACGTCCGAATCGATCGCGGCGCAGCACGCCCGTCTCGGCCGCCTGCCAGAGATTGCCGGCATCCACGGTCATCAGGATATCCGCCGGGGTGCGGCGCCCTTCGGCCTTCAGCCGCTGCAGCAAGGGACCGGCCTTGTCGGTGATGTAGCGGATCTGCACGCCGGTCTTCTTGGTGTAGACGGTCGAACAGCGGCTTGATCAGATGTTCGTTGCGCGCCGAGTAGACGACCAGTTCGTCGGCCGCGGAGGCGAGGTTGGTCCCGGACAGAACCAAGATCAGGACAAGGACCAGGTATTTTTTCATGCTGCCGCTCACAAAACATAATCGCAATGATAATGATTCGTAATAATATATTTCATATGGCGCCGGGTCAACTTGAAGATTGCGCTCGCCAGGAGCCTGCGCGGTAGAGCTGGCGGATGCCGAGGGTTACCCCATTCGAGTGTGATCTGGCGGTCGTTTGAGGAACATAGTGGGTACTATGCGACGAAAAGGAGCGTCGGAGCACGCCGAAGTGGGGAGGCCGCAGGCCCGTCATGTTCTGCCGCGCAGACTCCCAGGGATCGAACCCGGCAGCGGCATCGGGCCGGTGTTTCCCTTTCTCGAGAATGGCGCCTCGCCCCGCCAGAGGGCGTCGCAGAAGTCTTTATTCCGTCTCCCGCCGGGACGACTCCAGGGAGGGAGGAGCTTTACGACACCCTCGCCGGTGGTGGGGAAGCCCGGCCCCTCGTTCGAATCGGCGGTCGGGTCAGTCCGTCCGATTGCTGCTCGGGCGCGCCAGCTCGGGCAGCTCGCCAGCGGTACCCAGCGCCGCGCGGGCGAACCGGCGCTTGATCGGGGCCAGTCGATCGGTCAGTCCCAGACCCAGACGCCGAGCCCAGCGCAACGGCGCCAGATCGTTGCTGAACAGCCGCTTGAAGGCATCCATCGAACCCTGCACCAGCAGGTTGTCCGCCTTGCGCGCCCGCTCGTAACGCCGCAGGGTCGCGAGCGCGCCGAGCGGCCGACCGGCGCCGCGCGCCGAGATCAGCACCTCCGCCAGCATGGCCGCATCGAGCAGACCGAGATTGACCCCCTGCCCGGCCAGCGGATGGATCACGTGCGCCGCGTCCCCGATCAGGGCGACGCCGGCGGCGGCATAATGCTTCGCGTGCTGCAGGCGCAACGGGAAACTGGCGCGCTCGCCGAGCAGCCGCATTTCGCCGAGCCGTCCCTGGCTGGCCTGGGTCACCGCCGCGGCGAAGTCCGTCGGGTCCATCGCCAGCAGCTGCCCGGCCCGCTCCGGCGTGGTTGACCAGACGATCGAGAACAGATCTCGATCGAGGGGCAGCAAGGCCAGCGGTCCGGCCGGCATGAAGCGCTGCCAGGCGGTCTGGTGATGGCCATGTTGCGGCCTGAGCGTGGCGACCACGGCGTGCTGATCGTAGGCCCAGCCGAAGGACTCCAGGCCCGCCATCTCGCGGATTCGCGAGCGTGCGCCGTCGGCGGCGACCACCAGGTCGGCGCTCAAGCGACGGCCATCGGTCAGGGTCAGCCGTGACCCCAGCTCGGAGCATTGCAGCTCGACGATCCCCGCCGGGCAGATCAGCTCGACCGACTCCAGACCGGCCAGGGCCTGCCACAAGGCGGCGGTGATCACCCGGTTCTCGACGATGTGGCCGAGATCCGGCTCGCCGATGTCGGCGGCATCGAAATGGACCTCGCTGAGGGGCTCGTCGGCACGGGCACCGCTCGCATCCCAGACCCGCATCTCCCGATAGGGCGTAACCCGCCGCGCGGCCATCGCCGGCCACACGCCGAGGTGTTCGAAGATCCGCTGCGAGGCCCGGGTGATGGCCGAGACGCGCAGGTCGTAACTGTCCGCCGGCCAGTCCAGCGGCGGCTCGCGCGCCTCGAGCACGGTCACCGCGAACCCCTGCCGACCGAGCGCGCAGGCCAAGGTGGCGCCGACCATGCCGCCGCCGACGATCAGCACCTCGCTGTGTTGCTGCACCGTTGTCATCGACGTCTGCCTATTCCAGCCGCAGACCGCGGGCCAGGCGCGGCAGTCTGCCGCTCAGGCCCATGGCGCCGCGGGCCAGGGCATGTCGAGCGAAGGGGATGATGTCCAGGGCGACCATGCCGAGATTGCGGCCCAGGCGCAGCGGACCGAGTGGATTGGTGAACAGCCGGACCAGGCCATCGGTGGCCAGGGACACCGCCTGTTGATCGCGCCGCCGCCAGGCATCGTAGGCTCGAACCACGGACTCGGCGCCGATGTCATGGCGGGCATGGACCGCGGCGACGATCTCCTCGGCCAGCGCCGCGACATCACGCAGACCGAGATTGAAACCCTGTCCGGCGATCGGGTGCAGGGTGTGCGCGGCGTTGCCGATGATCAGCTGCCGTGGGCGCGACGGCTCGACCGCACGCAGAAAGCTCAGCGGGTAACTCTGGCGCCGGCCGACCTTGACGAAGCGCCCGAGCCGGTGACCGAACTGCTCCTGGAAGCGACTCAGAAAGCTCGGGTCGTCGCAGGCCATGACCTCGTCGAGGAGATCGTCGCCCACGGTCCAGACCAGGGCGCAGCGGTTGTCGCTCATCGGCAGCAGAGCCACCGGGCCCTGCTCGGTGAATCGCTCGTAGGCCACGCCCTGGTGCGGCCGGCTCGGGGTGATATTGGCGACCACCGCATTCTGTCCATAGCGCCAGCTGCGGGTCTTGATCTGCAGGTGCTCGCGCACGAAGGACCGACCGCCATCGGCGGCGACCAGCAAGCTCGTGGTCAACTCCCGGGGCTCGCCGGTCTGTTCGATGCCAAGCGCCACCCGGTCGGCGTCGGGGCGGACAGCGGTCACCCGCGCCGGGGTGATCACGTTCAGATCCTCGAGCCCGGACAGGCGGTCGAGCAGCACCCCGCCCATGGCCTTCGCCGTGACCACATAGCCCAGGGCCTCGACGCCTTCCTGCAGCGCGCTCAGGCGGGTGAAGCCGAACCGACCGCGATCGGAGACATGGATCTGACGAATCGGCTCGGCCAATGCGTCGAGCGCCGGCCATACGCCCAGACCGGTGAAGATCCGGCTCGATCCGTAGGCCAGGGCGATACCGCGGTCGTCATAGCTCGGCTGGCTGTCGACGCCCAGCGGCGCGGCATCCAGCAGTCCGATGCGCAGACCATGACCACCGACGGCGATCGCCAGGCTGGCGCCGACCAGACCGCCGCCGACGATCAGCAGGTCGAAATCGGGGCGATCGCTCACGCCGCCGCCCTCGCCCGCTCGGCCATCAGCTGCTCGATCGCCTCGACCGCCTTCGGCGCGTCACGCGACAGCACCTCGTTGCCATCCTTGGTGACCAGGACATCGTCCTCGATGCGAATGCCTATGCCCTGCCACTTCTTCGCCACGCCCTTGCTGCCGCGGGGGATGTACAAACCCGGCTCGACCGTCAACACCATACCCGGCTCGAGTTCACGCCAGTGCCCGTCGACCTTGTAGTCGCCGACATCGTGCACGTCCATACCCAGCCAGTGGCCGGTGCGGTGCATGAAGAACCTCTTGTAGCCCTCGTCCTTGATCCGCTGCGCCAGGGTACCTTTCAGCAGACCCAGCTTGATCAGGCCGCGGGTGAGCGTGCGGACCGCGGCACGGTGCGGATCGTCCCAGTGCTTGCCCGGCTGGACCTTGGCGATCGCCGCCTCCTGCGCGTCCAGCACCAGTTGGTACAACAACCGCTGCGGTTCACTGAAGCGGCCGTTGACCGGGAAGGTACGGGTGATGTCCGAGGCATAGAAATCGAGCTCGCAACCGGCGTCGATCAGCACCAGCTCGCCGTCCGCCAACGACGCCGCGTTGTCGACATAGTGCAGAACGCAGCCATTGTTTCCGCCACCGACGATCGACGGATAGGCCTGCTGCCGGGCACCCTGCAGGGCGCATTGGTGGACGAACTCCGACTCCAGCTGATACTCGAGCAACCCCGGCCGGCTGATCCGCATCAGGTGTTTGTGCGCCTTGGCCGAGATCTTCGCCGCCTTGCGCATCCGGCTGATCTCGGCGCGACTCTTATAAAGCCGCATGTCGTGCAGATAGTGGTCAACCGCGACGAATTCGAGCGGGCCCTGCACGCCGGCCCGACCACGGCAGCGGATATCGCTGACCCAATCAGCGAGCTTCTTGTCCAGGCCGGCATTACAACCCATGGAGTAGAACACTCGGCTGCGCTGTTCGAGCATGCGCGGCAGGATCTCGTCGAGATCGTCGATCGGAAAGGAATCGTCGGTGCCATAGTCTTGTATCGCCCCCTCCTGACCGGCGAGCGCACCGTCCCACAGCTCCTTGGTCGGATCCCGCTCTCGGCAGAACAGGATGTACTCGCCCTTGGCGCGACCGGGCAACAGCACGGCAACCGCGGCGGGTTCCGGGAAGCCGGTCAGATAGTGGAAGTCGCTGTCCTGCCGATACGGAAACAACACATCCCGGTTACGCACCGACTCGGGCGCGGCCGGGATGATGGCGATGCTGTCGTTACCCATCATTCGCATCAGCTGGCGCCGCCGACGCTTGTACTCGCTCACATTCATGTCGTTGCTCCCGGGCCCGGCTTAGCGCTCGAGAGTTCGGTGCGTATCAGCAAGGTGGCCATGCGTATGTATTCCTCGAGCTCCATCAGAGCCTGCTCGTCGGTCTCGTCGCCATTGACCTCGGCGGTATCGAGTCGCGCGATCTCGCTGAAATCATGCAGCGCCTCCCGCACCTCGGCGGACAGATCGGCGAGCGAGGTTCGTCCACTGAGCCCGAATCCATAAAGAAAACCATGACACCAGTCGCGTACCGCAATGGTTCGACCGGCGGTCGGGGCATCGTCTGCCGGCAACAACAACTCCAGGCCGAGGTCGTCTTCGTCGATCTGTCCGACCGTCTGCGCCCGCAGTCGTGACAACACCTGATCGAGCGCCGGAACCTCGGCGCGATTCTCTGCCTCGGCCGACAACTCGATCAACCAATTGTCCAGCAGGGACCCGGCACCGCCGCAGAGCATTCCGCAGATCGTGCCTTGAACCTCCGCCGGGCTCAGTGCCAGGCCCGTCGAGTGCAGTAACTGATGGATCTCCGCATAACTCTCGGCGTCAATCGAAGACAAGGGCAAACGGACCTCCAGGCAGGCAGAAAGACCAGATAAAACCACGTAAAATGTTAACACGAGCGCCGATAGTGCGACCTCGATCGTTGACCGGTAAATCCCGGATATCTATAGTCGACAGCCATGGCCAAGAGCAATCTGCAAGGCATCACCGAACAAGACCTGCGCGCACTCGAAGTACGGGTGGACGAATTGATTCGTGCCTGCGCTCATCTCAAGCAAGAGAACGCGTCTCTCAGGGCCCGTCATGACCACCTCCTGGCCGAACGGGCGACCTTGACCGAAAAGACCGACTTGGCGCGCACCCGTGTCGAGGCCATGATCTCCCGCCTTAAGTCACTCGAAGCCAACTCGTGAGTAGATCCCTGAAGCCTATCGCCGTCCAGATACTGGATAAGGAATATCGTGTCGCCTGCGAACCCGGCGAAGAGGCCCTCTTGATTACCGCGGCAAAGTTCCTCGACGATCGCATGCGTGACATCCGCAGCACCGGCAAGGTCATCGGAACCGACCGCATAGCAGTCATGGCCGCCCTGAATATCGCCAACGAGCTGCTCGCCCAAAAAGACCGCGCCAGCGACGATGCCGAATCCGTAAGCACCCGTGTTCGCAGCCTGCGTGATCGGATCGAGGTGGCGCTGAATGAGAGTAATCAACTCGAACTTTAGGCGGTTTGGCTCGAATTAATCCGCTGGAAGTTCCGGCGCTTTACGACTAGCCTAATACCCAAGGCATCCCCTGCGGTGTTCGTCAGTCGGCCGAGTTATCCCTTGAGCCTATGCGATATATGCCGGGGGTTGAACGATCGTTCCGGTGTGCATGTCCGCCTCGTAGCGGAAAGCCTGAAGGACCCTCCTCGACTCCCACTTGAACCTCACGGTTCAAGGTCAACGGCCGGCAGCGACACATGTGGGGGATGTCTACTTCTCTGATCCATGTCGGAAAAAGCCCCTCTTCGCCAGCGTATTCGCCATCAACGGGCGTCTCTGAGCACCCGAGTCCAGCGTCAAGCCGCTGTGGCCATCATGAAAAGGGCGCGTACGCTCCGTCGGTTCCAACGCGCTCAGCGAATTGCCGCCTATATCGCCCACCATGGCGAAATCGACCCTCAACCACTGATGCAAGCGGCACGGAATGTCGGCAAGCGAGTCTATCTACCGGTTCTGCATCCCTTCCTTCATGGTCGATTGAAGTTTTGCGAGTTGCGCACCAACACCATCCTGCAGGCCAATCGATTTGGCATACCCGAACCAAGCGCGCGCACTAAATGCACGCGCGACAGTCGTCGTCTGGACCTTGTACTGGTCCCACTGGTCGCATTCGACTCGCATGGCTTTCGTTTGGGCATGGGTGGTGGTTACTACGACCGCAGCTTCGCCTATCGACATGGTTCGAGTCGCGCTCGACCCTTGCTGATCGGCCTGGCGTATGAGTTTCAACTCGTTAATGTCTTGCCGCATGAAGCCTGGGATATCACCTTGGACGCGGTAATTACCGAGCGAAACATCTATCGCTTCAATCCCGTTGTCGCTTAACAAACTGCTTAATCACACTGCGCATAACAGCATCCGTTGCTTTGTTATTGCATCCAACAACAAGCTCAACGATCGATGTTTTTAATGTTTTTATAGAGAATAACTAAAGAAAAAAAGAAAAAGTACGAGTAAGTGGATGATAGCGCCTGGTAATTTCAAGATGCTTGATTATACTCAGGCCATGATCTATGGCACCCGTGTGTGGAGGGGAGGTTATGGCAGTTAAGAAAACTGCGAAGAAGAAGGCAACTTCGAAGAAGAAGACCACGGTCAGAAGGACTGCGGTTTCGAAGAAAAAGGTAACGGCCAAGAAGAAGGTTGCTACCAAGAAAAAGGCAGCACCCAAGAGAAAGGTCGCTACCCGGAAAAAGGCTGTAGCCAGGAAGAAGGCTACGACCAGGAAAAAGGCAGCGCCCAAGAGAAAGGTGGCTACCCGGAAAAAGGCTGTAGCCAGGAAGAAGGCTACGACCAGGAAAAAGGCAGCACCCAAGAGAAAGGTGGCTACCCGGAAAAAGGCTGTAGCAAAGAAGAAGGCTACGACCAGGAAAAAGGCAGCACCCAAGAGAAAGGTGGCTACCCGGAAAAAGGCGGCGCCCAAGAGAAAGGTGGCTGCCAAGAAGAGGGCTGTACGGCCGCGCAAGGTGACGCCGCGCAAGAAGGCGGTTACACCAAGGGCCAGATAGTCGCTGAATCGTCAAAGGCCCGGTTCATCCGGGCCTTTATTCGTTTCAAGTGACCTGTCGCTACCCGCCTCTGGCGAAGAGTCGGTATGCCGGATTCTCGGTCTCTTCTGCGTACCGATACCCCAATTCGGCGAGAAAACGCTTGAAAGTGCCGATTTCGTCCTTGCGCAACTGCACGCCCATCAATACCCGGCCATAGGCCGCGCCGTGGTTGCGGTAATGGAACAGGCTGATGTTCCAGCCCTGGCTCATCCCCTTCAGGAACTCGAGCAAGGCGCCCGGGCGTTCCGGAAACTCGAAACGGAACAGGCGTTCATTGCTCGCCATCGGCGCATGACCGCCAACCATGTAACGCACATGCAGCTTGGCCGTTTCGTTATCGGTCAGATCGACCACTTCATAGCCCTTCTCGCCGAGTGATTGCCGCAGCGTCTCCCGCTCCTTCTCGCCATCGGCCAACTCCACGCCGCAGAACACCTGGGCCTGTACCTGATCCGAGTATCGATAGTTGAACTCGGTGATCGAACGGCGCCCGAGCGACTTGCAAAAGGCCAGAAAACTCCCCGGCTGCTCGGGGATCTGGACCGCGAACAAGGCCTCGCGCTGCTCGCCCAGCTCGGATCGTTCGGCGATATGACGCAAGCGATCGAAATTGACATTCGCGCCACTGACGATCGCGACATAGGTCGCATCCTCCGCCTTAGCGGTCTGCACATAACGTTTGATCCCGGCGATCGCGAGCGCTCCGGCCGGCTCGGCGACGGTTCGGGTGTCGTCGAAGCAGTCCTTG
This sequence comes from uncultured Gammaproteobacteria bacterium, assembly GCA_963765415.1. Classification (GTDB taxonomy): domain Bacteria; phylum Pseudomonadota; class Gammaproteobacteria; order Chromatiales; family Chromatiaceae; genus CAVXWS01. The sequence continues at coordinate 30,159 of CAVXWS010000022.1, read as the reverse complement.
ATCGCCGCGCAGATCTCGTCGGTCGAGACCAGCACCACCTCGTCCACCAGGTCCTTGGCCACGCGAAAGGTCTCTTTACCGATCTGACGAACCGCGACGCCGTCGGTAAACAGGCCGACCTGCTTCAGCACGACCCGCCGTCCGGCCTTCATGGCATCGTGCAGGGTCGGCGCATCCTCGGGTTCGACGCCGATGATCTTTATTTCCGGGCGCACGTGTTTGATGAAGGCCGCGACCCCGGCGATCAGCCCGCCCCCGCCCACCGGGACGAATACCGCGTCGATCCGGTCCGGGTACTGGCGCAGGATCTCCATACCGACCGTACCCTGCCCGGCGATCACGTCCGGATCGTCGAACGGATGGATAAAGGTCAGCGCCTTTTCCTCGACCAGTTCCATCGCCCGCTGATAGGCATCGTCATAGGAATCGCCGTATAGCACGGGTTTGCCGCCGAGGGCCCGCACACTGTCGACCTTTATCGCCGGAGTGGTCTTCGGCATGACGATGGTCGCCGGCGCATTCAGGCGTTTGCCGGCCAGCGCCACCCCCTGGGCGTGATTGCCGGCGGACGCGGCGATCACGCCCTTGGCCCGCTCGGCCTCCGAGAGGTGGACAATCTTGTTGTAGGCCCCGCGCAGCTTGAAGGAAAAGACCTGTTGCTGGTCCTCCCTTTTCAACAGGACCTTACAGCCCAGGCGCGCGGACAGGCGTTTGGCCGGCTCCAGGCCGGATTCGACGGCGACGTCGTAGACGCGCGCGCGGAGGATGCGTTCGAGATATCGGTGTGGCATGGAGAGAGGTAGATTTAATGCGTATTCAAAGGACTTCCCCTCTCTGCGAAAGAGGACTGAGGTGAGTGATCGTTTGATCCGGCTTCATTTCGATCCCCTCATCCCCTTACTTTTCTCCCTGAGAGGGAGAAGGCACCCTTCGTTCGACGTCTCACCCTCTCCCCCGGGAGAGGGCCGGGGCGAGGGGGCGGATAAAATCCGATCGGTTTCCCCCAGCAAAACGCGCGTCCGCCAATAGCTGGGAGTTTTCGAACCGAAGGCCGTACCACTCGTATACGCGTCGGCTCTCCACCCTGTCAAACCAAAATGGTCTTGCCGTCAACGAATGGCGCGATCCGGGGATTGGTGATAACGTTTCGGACCGTCGTGAGCGGCCCCGTTCACTCGTTTTCCCAGCCCTTTCTCAAGAAGACCGGACCCATGAACCAGGACGAACTCAAGAAACAGGCGGCACTGGCCGCGATGGACTATCTGCCCGACGGCGGCGTCATCGGCGTCGGCACCGGCTCGACCGTCAACCACTTCATCGACGCCCTGGCCACGGTCAAGGGCCGTTACGACGGCGCGGTCTCCAGCTCCGAGGCCTCGACCGAGCGCCTGAAGTCGCACGGCATCCCGGTCTTCGATCTCAATGGCGTCGGCGATATCGAGATCTACGTCGACGGCGCCGACGAATCGAACCGCTTCCTGCACCTGATCAAGGGCGGCGGCGGCGCACTGACGCGCGAGAAGATCATCGCCGCGGCGGCCAAGAAGTTCGTCTGCATCGCCGACGAGTCCAAGCTGGTCGAGGTGCTCGGCGCCTTCCCGCTGCCCGTCGAGGTCATCCCGATGGCGCGCAGCTATGTCGCCCGGCAGCTGGTCAAGCTCGGCGGCAACCCGGTCTGGCGCGAGAACTTCGTCACCGACAACGGCAACCAGATCCTCGACGTCCACAATCTCGAGATCATGGAGCCGGTGAAGATGGAGAACACCCTCAACCAGATCGTCGGCGTGGTCACCGTCGGGCTGTTCGCCCAGCGTCCGGCGGATCTCCTGATCCTGGGGAGTGAAAAAGGCCCGCGGGTGATCGGGCCGGGCGAATAGGTTGTGGGAGCGGCGCCCTCGCCGCGATGGTGGGTCGATCAAGGCTGAATCGGCGCGGGGGCGCGCCTCCTACAGGTGCAACCCACAGGCGTCGGAGACGATTCGACTCCGACCCCCGGATCACACCCCGATGGGTCGAGGTGGGCGGATAGGTTGTGGGAGCGGCGCCCTCGCCGCGATGGTGGGTCGATCAAGGCTGAATCGGCGCGGGGGCGCGCCTCCTACAGGTGCAACCCACAGGCGTCGGAGACGATTCGACTCCGACCCCGGATCACACCCCGATGGGTCGAGGTGGGCGGATAGGTTGTGGGAGCGGCGCCCTCGCCGCGATGGTGGGTCGATCAAGGCTGAATCGGCGCGGGGGCGCGCCTCCTACAGGTGCAACCCACAGGCGTCGGAGAGGATTCGACTCCGACCCCGGATCACAACACATGTATGATCAACAACGAACAGACTGGTGGCTGGAGCGCTCGAGCGCCGCCGATTACAAGGAGGCCTTCGAACGAGTCGCGGCCAAAGTGCGATTCCAGGGCGACGGCGCGGTGATCGACGTGGCCTGCGGACCCGGGTTTCAGCTGGCGGCCCTGTACCAACGCGCCGCGCAGGTAAACGCCGGGAGCAAACGAAAGAAGATAGCGCCGACCCTGATCGGCACCGACCAGAGCGAGGACATGCTCGCGCTCGCGGAACGCAACCTGAGTCAGATCGGCATTCAATCGCAGCGCATCGAGCTGCCCGAGGAAGCGGTCGCCGGGCTCGATCGAGTCTATCTGATGCAAGACGACCTGGCCGCGTCAAAGGTCCCGGATGAGTACGCCGCGGCCGCGATCCTGACCTTTCCGGAACTGCATTTCGAGAATCTCGATCCGCAGGTCAAGCAGGACCTGAAAGACCGGTTTTTCAAAGCGATCGGCACCCCGCTCCTGGGGCCGGAATTCGGCGACATTGCCGGAGTCTTCCTGGTCGCAAAAATGGTTCGCCCTTACGGCCAGTTGATCCACGCCACGTTCAGCACCTCGACCGGCAGAACGGCGGCCAACTTCGCCAAGAAGGGGATGGATGCCCGGGCGCGGGTCGCCGGACTGCGGAATCTGGAGCGGTTCCTGTTTTTCGAAAACGACGCCGTCTATGAAGACGTGGGCATGAAAGCGCATGCCGAGGACAAGAAGGGCTATATGCTGCGGGTGTTCCGAAAGTAAGCACGGCCTTCGGACGATCGCGGTCGAATCGGTCGCCGACCGCCACCGATATGTGGTGAGGAACGAACCGCATGGTTCGCGATCAACCCTGAGAGCACGATCGTCGGTGAATCGTTAGCGTCTCGGCGCCCCGAGCGGCTCGCAGGCAGTTAGATAGGGCGAACAGCCCGAACTCAGGGTCCCTCTCCCTCCGGAGGGTGTCGCAAAGGTCCCCGCTCCCATTCCGGGAGAGGGTCAGGGGGCCGAAGACCGTCATGCACCGTCAGCGGCTCGAATAAAGATGCTACGCCCCATGGCGGAAGCGGCGCCCTCGCGGCGGTGATGCCTTGATCGCGGCTGATTCGGCGCGCGGCGCGCCTGCCACACACGCGAGTCGAAACGACTCCGACCCCGATTATCCCGCGCGCCGATTGTCCCGATGGCTCTCGGTGCAATACGCTGCGCTATTGCACCCTACACCTAATAAAAAACGGGGCCCGAAGGCCCCGTTCTACTTCTACATCAGATCGAAGGATCGATTAGAAGGTGTGGCTCATGCCCACAGAGAAGAAGTCCACATCGGCGTCGGTCGCACCGTCACCGTCAAAGTCGGTGTAAAGGACATAGGCCTTGGTGCGCTTGCTGAAGTTGTGGTCGAGACCGATGGCCCAAGAGGTCGGTTTGTCAGCATCGACGTTGTCGATGTCGCGCGCCTGGTAGGTGCCCTTGACGGTGTTGTTGCCGAAGTCGTAAGACGCCATCACCGCCCAGCGGTCAGTGTCCTGTCCGCCTTGCTCTACGTGCACGATCCTCGCTGTCATAACGGCCGCCGACGAAGAAACCGTTGCCCTTGTAGCCCAGGGCGACACCAATCTTTTTCGAATCATCACCCGGGTTTGCGGCCGACACCCAAACGATCCAGGGTGTCTTTGCCGACAAGTTCATAGGCGACCGCGGCCATGATGCCGTTGTTGTTGTAGTTCACCGCCAGCGAATAGTGCTCGTTGATGTCCTCTTCGTTGCCGGTTCCAGTAACCCCGTTTTCAGACGCGGAACCGGTGATGACGGCGCCGGCGAACGACAGGCCGTTCATGTTCGGCGAGACGTAGGCGATGGCGTCCTGACCGCGCTCGTCCTCGAACTGGGCCATGTTGGAGTTGTTGAAGTCGGCGATGGTGTCGGCGAACACGTCCCATTTGCCGAAGGCCATCTTGTACGGGGTGTCGTGACGACCCATCAGGGCAGTACCCCAGTCGCCGGCCAGACCGACATAGGCGTTACGGTTCGAGTTGACGTCGCCGCCGCCGGAGAGCTGGCTACAATCATCAGTACGTCATCGCAGTTGGTGGTACGGCCGACCGGGATGTCGAATTCCATCTTCCAGATGGCCTTCAGGCCGCCGCCCAGGTCCTCGGTGCCCTTGAAGCCCAGCTTCGAGGCGCCGCCGTTCTCATGGACGAACCAGTCGTCCGGGTTGTCGCCTTTGCGGTTGGCCTTGGTGAGGGCTACGTCGACCTTGCCGTAGACAACGACATTGTTGGTTTCAGCAGCAGAGGCGGCCGGGATAACGACGGCGGCGGCAACGGCGGCAGCGAGAATTCGTTTAATCATTAGAAAAGCTCCTACGAATAAGGATGTTGGAAAGGAATCACTGTGCGGGGAGGATACTAGTAGGGATTTCCCGGTGGCGCAAGACTTTTTTGCAAAAAAATCACACTTTTTCTTTGTGTTGTGTTTTTGCTACATAGATAAAAAACAATGGGTTATGCCGGCTATCTCCATCATCTTGTTACCCAATGCGCGATAAACACTATATTTGGTGGTTCCACGTGGCGGGAATGACTACAAACCGAACCCGATTCGGATTTGATCCGGATCAGATTTTTATTCGGTTGCGGCCGCTTCGCGGCGGGCAGGTTCGGGCGGGGCTAATCGCGCCCCCGCGGCGCGAGGTACCGGTTCGTAGGATGTGATGACGGAGGAATCGCATCGATCGCGCGATGCTGGTCGAGGTCTCGCAATCGGTGCGGTTCGCGCGCGCTCGCCTCACCCTATAAAACGAAAAAGCCCCTTGAGAGGGGCCTTTTCCGGGTTCGCACTGGATAGACCCAGCGCAGGCAATCCCGTTTAACGCTTCGAGTATTGCGGACGCTTGCGCGCCTTGTGCAGACCCACCTTCTTGCGCTCCACTGCGCGGGCGTCGCGGGTGAGGTGGCCGGCGCGGCGCAGGGTCGGGCGCAGCTCGTCGTTGTACTCGAGCAGCGCGCGCGCCAGGCCGTGGCGGATGGCGCCGGCCTGGCCGGTCGTGCCGCCGCCCTTGACGGTGATGCTGGCGTCGACCTTGTCGACCATCTCAGCGGCCTCCAGCGGTTGGCGGACGATCATTCTCGCGGTCTTGCGGCCGAAGAACACGTCGAGCGGGCGGTCGTTGACGGTGATGTTGCCGCTACCCGGGGTGATGAAGACACGGGCGGTGGAGGTCTTGCGGCGCCCGGTGCCGTAATGATTGGTTTCTGCCATGGGTCAGTGTTCCGATTCGCAGGTTGGTCAGCCGGGGATATCCAGCGGCTTGGGTTGCTGGGCCTGGTGCCCGTGCTCCGGACCGGCGTAGACGCGCAGCTTCTTCAGCATCGCCCGGCCGAGTGGATTGCGCGGCATCATGCCCTTGACCGCCGTCTCGATGACGCGCTCGGGGCCCTTTCCAGCAGCTTTTCCAGGCTGATCGATTTCAGGTTGCCGATGTAGCCGGTGTGGTGGTGGTACATCTTGTCCTGCAGCTTGTTGCCGGTCACCCGCACCTTTTCGGCGTTGACGACGACGATGTAGTCGCCGGTGTCGACGTGCGGGGTGTAGATCGGCTTGTGCTTGCCGCGCAGACGGCGCGCGATCTCGGTGGCGAGGCGACCCAGGGTCTTGCCCTCGGCATCGACCACGAACCACTCGCGGCGGACTTCTGCAGGCTTGGCACTCACGGTAGTCTTCATGCGTCTGCTCCAAACACAGGGCGCGTTACGGGTTGTCCACGAAAGGGCGCGAATGATACAGAACCGCCGCGCGCGTGACAAGCCCGGGTTCAGGCATCATCGCGCCGCGCCTACCGCACGTCGGCGCGAGCCTCGAGCCCATAGATGCGGTGAGTAAGACGAACCGCATCGAGCGCGATATCCGCCCCGAGCGATCCCCGCTGCGAGGCGCCGTTGCAAGGCCTCGGAACGCGGCCGATGCGCATCGCTTTGCTTACACCGAAGACCCCTGCCACGCCTGGTCTATGGTTGATTTTGAGACAAAAAAAAGCGCGGCCGGGGAGCCGCGCTTGAATGTAACCACCAAAGGAGGATGGAGGAGTACCGATTGCCAAAGCAACTGGCACGCAACCAGGTTCTTATATACCGATTTACTTGTCAACACCCTATCCGTGCCTGGCTGCAGGCGCCCGCAGCGGGCAGCAGGCTTGAGTTTCACGAGCTCTGATCGCGGTCCAGCCGCAGGCGCTCGACCGGACGACCGTTCTGCAGGTGTTCGCGGATGATCTCGTCGAGATCCTCATGGTCCACATAGGTGTACCAGACCTCCTCTGGGTAGACGACGATCACCGGTCCCTGCTCGCAGCGGTCCAAGCAGCCGGCGGTGTTGATGCGCACCCGCCCGGCGCCGTGGATGCCCAGTTCTTTGCAGCGGCCCTTGACATATTCCCGCGCTGCGCTGGAGCCGCACTGGCCGCAGGACTGACGGCCGTCGTCGCGCAGATTGGTGCAGAAAAACACATGGTGTTTGTAGTGGGACATGAGCGACAGAACCCCGAGCGAAGCCTCGCGAAAGCGAGCATTATAAGTCGATGTTGCGGCGCAACTCCCCAGAAACCGTTCGCCATCGGCTGCTGATCGAGACCGATCGCTGCGTCAAGTGCGGTCTGTGCCTGCCGACCTGTCCGACCTACCAGGTCGCCGGCACCGAGACCGAGTCGCCGCGCGGCCGCCTGGCGCTGATGGAGGCCCTGGTGCGAGGGCAGGTCCCGGCCCAGGGGGCACTGGACGAGCATCTGCAGAACTGTCTGCTGTGTCGCGCCTGCGAATCGGCCTGTCCCTCCGGGGTCAAGTACGGCGCGGCCATGGATCTGGCGCGGGAGATCACGCGAGACGGGCGCTCCGGATGGCTCGACGCGCTGGCCGGCCTGCTGTCGCGGCCCGGTCTCGGGGCGATCGGGATCCGCGCCGGGCAGTGGCTGCCGAACGGACTGTCGATACGCCAGGTCCCGGTCGGCCGCCTGGGGCGCACCGCGGCCGAATTGTCGGCCGGCCCACCGCGGCCCGGCGAGTATCCCGCCATCGGGCAACGACAGGGCCGGGTGGGGCTGTTCCTCGGCTGCATCGGGCGTCATCTGCAGGCGAGGGCGCTGCATGCGGCGGTGCGGGTGTTGCGCCGGCTTGGTTACGACGTCCTGGTGCCGGCGGAGCAGGGCTGTTGCGGCGCCATGCATCTGCATCTGGGCGACTCAGCGGCCGCCCAACGCCTCGCAGAGCGCAACCGGGACGCATTCGCCGGCCGGACACTCGACGTCGTGCTCAGTCTGGCCACCGGCTGCGGCATCCACCTGAGCGAGCACATGCCGGCCCAGTGGCCGCATCAGGACCTCAACGCCTTTCTCGCCGACCATGTCGACCGGGCAGGACTGGACTTCAACCCGCTGGCCGCCCGGGCCGCCGTGCACACCCCCTGTAGCCAGCGGCGCATGGGCATGGACGCGAAGACCCTCCGCCGACTGCTGGCCCACATCCCGGACCTGGAGCTGATCGACCTGCCCGGCAACGACCGTTGCTGCGGCGCCGCAGGCCTGCACCTGCTCAGCCACTATCCGCTGGCCGAGGAACTGGCCCGGCCGAAGCTGCGGTTCCTGCTCGAACAGCGCCCGGACTGGCTGCTGAGCGGCAACCCCGGCTGCCTGCTGCATCTCGCCGATCAGGCACGCGCCGCCGGAGTCGAACTCGCCGCCGTCCACCCGGTCGAACTGCTCGCCGGTCAACTCCAAGACAGGGCGTGAACCCGCCGTCTTCGATGCGGGCGACCCGCGAAACTCCTAAACTGGCGGTTTGAAGAACCAGGTCCAGACACCAGACAGCAGGGGCAGAACATGAGCAGCCGAGACACCGACGCCATCGACAATCTGATCGTCAATATCGACCAGGCGGTTCGCACCCTGTTCGGCCGGCCGAAGATCACCGAGCGCAGCAACCCGGCCAACGGCCTCCCGGAGACCGAGCTGAACGACGCCGAACGCGACCACATCGCCCGGCTGATGCGCATCAACCACACCGGCGAGGTCTGCGCCCAGGCCCTGTACCAGGGCCAGGCGCTGACCGCCCGGCTCCCCGAAGTCAAACACGCGATGGAGCGCTCCGCGGCCGAGGAGAACGACCACCTCGACTGGTGTGAGCAGCGCGTCGAAGAGCTCGGCGGCCACACCAGCCTGCTGAACCCGCTGTTCTACGCCGGGTCCTTCGCCCTGGGCGCCGCGGCGGGCCTGGTCGGGCGACAAATGGAGCCTGGGTTTCGTCTCAGAGACCGAGACCCAGGTGGAGGGCCACCTCGACGAACATCTGGCGCAGGTCCCGGAACACGATCACAAGACCCGGACCATCCTCGAGCAGATGAAGGCCGACGAGATCGCGTCACGGCGAGACGGCCCGGGCCCATGGGGGCAAGCCGCTGCCACTGCCGGTTCGCCTGGCCATGCAGCTGACGTCGAAGATCATGACCGCGAGCGTGTACCGGATCTGACCTGTCGACCTATCGCGGCGAGGCGCCGCTCCCACAACATCCGGGCTGTGGCCTGTGGGAGGCGCACCCGCGCCGATCGGTACTGACCTATTGCGGCGAGGCGCCGCTACGGGGTCGGGTGGCTGGATCTGTGGGAGGCGCGCCCCGCGCCGAATCAGCCTCGATCCAAGCCCTTTCGCGGCGAGGCGCCGCTCCCACAACATCCGGGCTGTGGCCTGTGGGAGGCGCACCCGCGCCGATCGGTACTGACCTATTGCGGCGAGGCGCCGCTACGGGGTCGGGTGGCTGGATCTGTGGGAGGCGCGCCCCGCGCCGAATCAGCCTCGATCCAAGCCCTTTCGCGGCGAGGCGCCGCTCCCACAACATCCGGGCTGTGGCCTGTGGGAGGCGCACCCGCGCCGATCGGTACTGACCTATTGCGGCGAGGCGCCGCTACGGGGTCGGGTGGCTGGATCTGTGGGAGGCGCGCCCCGCGCCGAATCAGCCTCGATCCAAGCCCTTTCGCGGCGAGGCGCCGCTCCTACAATTTCCGGGCTGCGGCCTGTGGGAGGCGCACCCGCGCCGATCGGTACTGACCTATTGCGGCGAGGCGCCGCTACGGGGTCGGGTGGCTGGATCTGTGGGAGGCGCGCCCCGCGCCGAATCAGCCTCGATCCAAGCCCTTTCGCGGCGAGGCGCCGCTCCTACAATTTCCGGGCTGCGGCCTGTGGGAGGCGCGCCCTCGCGCCGATCGGCGCCGCCTAAGCCTGATGGTATTTCCGACTCAGCTCGTGCACCGCCTCGATCATCACCCCGGGCGCTCGCGGATCGATGTCCGGGTGAATGCCGTGGCCGAGGTTGAAGACGTGGCCCGAACCGTTGCCGAAGCTGGCCAGCACATCGCCGACCCGCCGCGGATGCGTTCCGGCGAGGCATACAGGACGCAGGGATCGAGATTGCCCTGCAGCGCGACCCGGTCGCCGACCTGCGCGCGGGCGTCGGCCAGGTCGGTGGTCCAGTCCACGCCCAGGGCGTCGCAGCCGGTGTCGGCCATCTCCTCCAGCCACTGGCCGCCGCCCTTGGTAAACAGGATCACCGGCACCCGCGTCCCTCGCTCTCGCGCGTCAGGCCGCCGACGATGCGCTGCATGTAGGCAAGCGAGAAGCTTCGGTAGGCGGTCGGGGTCAGCATCGCCGCCCCAGGTGTCGAAGATCATCACCGCCTGGGCGCCGGCGGCGATCTGGGCGTTGAGGTAGGCGGTGACCGCGCTGGCGAGCTTGTCGAGCATGTGGTGCATCAGGTCCGGCTCGGTCGAACATCATGCGCCTTGGCCCGGGCGAAATTCTTGCTGCTGCCGCCCTCGACCATGTAGGTGGCCAGCGTCCAGGGGCTGCCGGAGAAGCCGATCAGCGGCACCCGGCCGTCCAGCGCGCGGCGGATGAGTGCTGACCGCGTCCATCACGTAGCGCAGTTCGGCTCCGGGTCGGGCACGCGGCAGGGCGGCGACCGCCGCGGCGTCGCGCACCGGGCGCTCGAAGCGCGGCCCCTCGCCCTCGGCGAAGTACAGGCCCAGGCCCATGGCATCGGGCACCGTCAGGATGTCCGAGAACAGGATCGCGGCATCCAGCGGAAAGCGCTCCAGCGGCTGCAGCGTCACCTCGCAGGCCAGCTCGGGGTTCTTGCACAGGTCGAGGAAGCTGCCGGCCTTGGCGCGGGTCGCGCGGTACTCGGGCAGGTAGCGGCCGGCCTGGCGCATCATCCACACCGGCGTCACGTCCACGGGTTCGCGCATCAGGGCGCGCAGAAAGCGGTCGTTTTTCAGCTCGGTCATAGGCGGGTCGGAGAAATCAGCATTGAAAACGGAGCGCCCAAAAACTACGCGCACCGTGACCGACGTGATCCCTCGGTTCCTCCTTGGTGATCGATGGCTTATCGGGGCAGATCGGTGCTGCCCATCAGGTACTCGTCCACCGCCCGCGCGCACTGCCGACCCTCGCGGATCGCCCAGACCACCAGCGACTGGCCGCGCCGCATGTCGCCGGCGGCGAACACGCCGTCGATCGAGGTCTTGTAGGCGCTCGCTCCGTCGGTCACGCCCTGGACGTTGCCGCGCGCGTCGAGCGCGACACCCAGTTCGCTCGAGCATGCCTTCGTGCACCGGGATGGACGAAGCCCATCGCCAGCAGCACCAGGTCGGCCTTGAGTTCGAACTCCGAACCCTCGACCTCGGACATCTGCCAGCGGCCTTGCTCGTCCTTGTCCCAGCGCACCAGGACACAGAGCATCGCCTTGACGTTGCCCTGTGCCGTCGTCGACGAAGGCCTTGGTGGCGACGTTCCACATCCGCTCGCAGCCCTCTTCCTGCGAAGAGGAGGTGCGCAGCTTGTTCGGCCAGAACGGCCAGGTGGTGCCCTTGTCCTCGTGCTCCGGCGGCTTGTCGAGGATCTCGATCTGGGTGACTGAGGCCGCCCCGTGGCGGTTCGAGGTGCCGATGCAGTCGGAGCCGGTGTCGCCGCCGCCGATCACCACCACGTGCTTGCCGGCGGCCGGGATCAATTGGTCCGCCGCGCCGGGCACGCCTTGCACCGACCTTGGAGTTGCGGGCCAGGAAGTCCATGGCGAAATGCACGCCGTTCAGCTCGCGTCCCGGGACCGGCAGGTCGCGCGGCTTCTCGGACCCGCCCGTCAACACCACCGCGTCGAAGGATTCGAGCAGTTGCTTGGCGGGCAGATCGACGCCGACATGGGTGTTGGCGTGGAACTCGACGCCCTCGGCGCGCATCTGGGCGATGCGCCGGTCGATCAGCGATTTCGACAGCTTGAAATCCGGAATGCCGTAACGCAGGAGACCGCCGATCCGGTCGTGCTTCTCGTAAACCACGACGCTGTGGCCGACCCGGGCGAGCTGCTGGGCGCCGCCAGTCCAGCCGGTCCCGAGCCGACCACGGCCACCCGCTTGCCGGTCTTGTGCGCGGCGATCTGCGGCTTGACCCAGCTTCTCTTCCCAGGCCCGGTCGGCGATGGCGCATTCGATGGTCTTGATGGTGACCGGCTCGTCCTGCAGGTTCAGGGTGCAGGACTCCTGGCACGGCGCCGGGCAGATCCGGCCGGTGACCTCGGGGAAGTTGTTGGTGGAGTGCAGCAGCTTGGCGGCCTCTTCGAAGTCACCGCGATACACCAGGTCGTTCCAGTCCGGGATGATGTTGTTGACCGGGCAGCCTTCGTGGCAGAAGGGGATGCCGCAGTCCATGCAGCGCCCGCCCTGGCGGCGCGAGTTCGCCGTCGTTCAGCGGGATCGACGAACTCCTCGTAATTGGTCACCCGATCGGCGACCGGCGCGTAGGCCCGTTCGAGCCGTTCGTACTCCAAGAATCCGGTTGGTTTACCCATAAGGCTGTCCCCAGTCTTTTATCAATTTAACGAAGCCATCGGGCTAGCGCTGCGGCCGCGGTCCCCTCGATAGCTGCACGGGGTGGAGCGGCGCGCTCGCCGCGAAAACCTGGAACCGCGCCCGTTCGGCGCGAGGCGCGCCTCCCGCTGTGCGCTGTCGATATGCCGGCGTCTTCTGCTCCGCCCGAGCAGATCATGCGGCGGACTTTTCCGCCTCCCGTTGCTCCTGCATCTCGAGCAGGGCCCGGCGGTAGTCGACCGGCATCACCTTGACGAATTTCGGCAGCATCTGCTCCCAGTCGTCGAGGATCCGGCGGGCGACCGCCGAGTCCGTGTAGCGCAGGTGGTCTTCGATCATCTGCCGCAGACGCATCGCGTCGTAGCGCGTCATGTCGTGGGAGATGTCGACCTTGCCGTGGGTCTCGAGATCTCCGCCCTGGTGATCGAGCCGTTCGAGCGCCTCGTCCTCGGCCGTAATCGGCTCCAGTTCGACCATGGCGAGATTGCAGCGGCTGTCGAAGTCGCCCGCTTTCGTCGAGCACATAGGCGATGCCGCCCGACATGCCGGCGGCGAAGTTGCGCCCGGTCGGGCCGAGCACGACCACCACGCCGCCGGTCATGTACTCGCAGCCGTGATCACCCACGCCCTCGACCACCGCGCGTGGCGCCGGAGTTGCGCACCGCAAAGCGCTCACCGGCGACGCCGCGGAAGTAGCACTCGCCGGCGATCGCGCCGTACAGCACGGTGTTGCCGACGATGATGTTCTCCTCGGCCCGGTCGATGCCGGAATCCGCCGGCGGATGAATGATCAGCTTGCCGCCGGACAGGCCCTTGCCGACGTAGTCGTTGCCCTCGCCGGCCAGGTCGAGGGTCACGCCCTTGGCCAGCCAGGCGCCGAAGCTCTGACCGGCCGTGCCGCTGGCCTTGATCCGAATGGTGTCGTCGGGCAGGCCGGCGTGGCCGTAGCGCTCGGCGATCCGCCCGGAGAGCATGGTGCCGACGGTGCGATTGTAGTTCCTGATCGGCGATCTCGATCTCGACCTTCGAGCCGCGCTCGAGCGCCGGCTGCGCCTGGCGCGATCAGCTCGTGGTCGAGCGCCGTGTCGAGGCCGTGATCCTGGGCCTCGCAGTTGTTCACCGGCACGCCGGCGAGCGGTCTTCGGCTTGGTCAGAATGCGGCTGAAATCGAGGCCGCTGCGCCTTCCAGTGATCGATCGCCCGGCGCATGTCGAGCCGGTCGCATCTGGCCGATCATCTCGTCGAACGCTGCGGAAGCCGAGCTGCGCCATCAGCTCGCGCACCTCCTCGGCGACGAAGAAGAAGTAGTTGATGACGTGCTCCGGCTTGCCGGTGAAGCGCTTGCGCAGCTCCGGGTCCTGGGTCGCGACGCCGACCGGGCAGGTGTTGAGGTGGCACTTGCGCATCATGATGCAGCCCTCGACGATCAGCGGCGCGGTGGCGAAGCCGAACTCGTCGGCGCCGAGCAGGGCGCCGATCACCACGTCGCGCCCGGTGCGCATGCCGCCGTCGACCTGCACCGCGATGCGGCCGCGCAGCTGGTTCAGCACCAGCGTCTGCTGGGTCTCGGCCAGACCGATCTCCCAGGGCGAGCCGGCATGCTTGATCGAGGTCAGCGGCGAGGCGCCGGTGCCGCCGTCGTAGCCGGCGATGGTGACATGGTCGGCGTGGGCCTTGGAGACGCCGGCGGCGACCGTGCCGACGCCGACCTCGGAGACCAGCTTGACGCTGATCCGCGCCTGCGGGTTGGACGTTCTTCAGGTCGTGGATCAGCTGCGCCAGATCCTCGATCGAATAGATGTCGTGGTGCGGCGGCGGCGAGATCAGGCCGACGCCGGGCGTCGAGTGGCGCACCCGGGCGATCTGGTCGTTGACCTTGTGGCCGGGCAGCTGGCCGCCCTCGCCGGGCTTGGCGCCCTGCGCCATCTTGATCTGGATCTCGTCGGCGTTGACCAGGTACTCGGTGGTGACGCCGAAGCGGCCCGAGGCGACCTGCTTGATCGCCGAGCGCTTCGGGTTCGTCGAGCCGTCCGGCAGTCGGGGTGAAGCGCTCGGGCATCTTCGCCGCCTTCGCCGGTGTTGGACTTGCCGCCGATGCGGTTCATGGCGATGGCCAGCGTGCGAGTGCGCCTCGTTCGAGATCGAGCCGAACGACATCGCGCCGGTGGCGAAGCGCTTGACGATCTCCTTGGCCGGCTCGACCTCGTCCAGCGGGATCGGCTCGGTCGGCGAACTTGAACTCGAACAGGCCGCGCAGCGTCAGTAGCCGCTCGCTCTGGTCATTGATCGCCTGCGCGAATTCCCTCGATAGGTCGATGCGTCGTTGGTCCGCACCGCATGCTGCAGCTTCGGGATCGTCTCGGGCGTCCAGATGTGCGCCTCGCCGCGCAGGCGGAAGGCGTAGTCGCCGCCGACGTCCAGGTGGTCGCCGGTAGATCTCGGCATCGCCGAAGGCATCGCGGTGCCAGCGCACCGCCTCCTCGGCGACCTCGTTCAGGCCGATGCCCTCGATCGGTGGTCGCGGTGCCGGTGAAGTACTTGTCGACGAACGTCCGTGGCCAGACCGATGGCGTCGAAGATCTGCGCGCCGCAGTAGGACTGATAGGTGGAGATGCCCATCTTGGACATGACCTTGAACAGGCCCTTGCCGACCGCCTTGATGTAGCGCGTCTGGGCGTCTTCGATAGCTGATCTCGTCCGGCAGGTCGTGCAGCGCGGCCTGGATGGTCTCGAACGCCAGATAGGGATTGATCGCCTCGGCGCCGTAGCCGGCCAGGGTGGCGAAATGATGCACCTCGAGCGCCGCGCCGGTCTCGACCACCAGTCCGGACTCGGTGCGCAGCCCGTGGCGGATCAGATGATGATGCACCGCCGAGGTGGCCAGCAGCGCCGGGATGGCGACGTGGTCGGCGTCGACCTTGCGGTCCGACAGGATCAGGATGTTGTAGCCCTTGCGCACCGCCTGCTCGGCCGCGCGACACAGGCGCATGCGAGCGCCGCGCTCCATGCCCTCCGCGCCATCGGCGGCCGGGTAGGTGATCGGCAGCGTCTTGGTGCGAAATGCGCCGCCGGAGGTGTCTTCGATGTTGCGGATGCGCTCCAGGTCCTCGTTGGTCAGGACCGGCTGGCTGACCTCCAGGCGCATGTGCTCGCCGCCGGAGTGCAGGCCGAGCAGATTGGGCCGCGGTCCGATCAGCGACACCAGCGACATCACCAGCTCTTCGCGGATCGGATCGATCGGCGGATTGGTGACCTGGGCGAAGTTCTGCTTGAAATAGTTGGACAGGTGTTTCGGCCGGTTCGACAGCACCGCCGGCGGGTTGTCCGCACCCATGGAGCCGATCGCCTCCTGGCCGGTGACGGACCATCGGGCGTCAGCAGGAACTTGATGTCTTCCTGGGTGATAACCGAAGGCCTGCTGGCGGTCGAGCAGGGTCTCTGCGTCCGGGGCCATGGTGCCAATCGCGTGCGGCAGGTCATCGAGGCGGATCTGGGTCTTGTTGCAGCCACTGGCGGTAGGGCTTGGCCTTGGCCAGCTCCGCCTTGATCTCGGCATCGTCGATGATCCGCCCCTGCTCCATGTCGATCAGGAACATCTTGCCCGGCTGCAGGCGCCACTTCTTGACGATCTTCTCCTCCGGGATATCCAGCACGCCCATCTCCGAGGCCATCACCACCATGTCGTCCTCGGTGATCAGGTAGCGCGCCGGACGCAGGCCGTTGCGATCCAGCGTGGCGCCGATCTGGCGGCCGTCGGTAAAGGCCACCGCGGCCGGGCCGTCCCAGGGCTCCATCAGGGCGGCGTGGTATTCGTAGAAGGCCCGGCGTTCCGGATCCATCTGCTTGTTGCCGGCCCAGGCCTCGGGGATCAGCATCATCATGGCGTGGGCCAGGGAGTAGCCACCCATCACCAGCAACTCCAGCGCGTTGTCGAAAGAGGCGGAGTCCGACTGGCCCTCGGGGATCAGCGGCCAGATCTTGTCGAGGTCTCGCCCGAGCACCTCGGAGGCCATCGACTGGCGCCGCGCGGCCATCCAGTTGACGTTGCCGCGCAGGGTGTTGATCTCGCCGTTGTGGGCGATCATCCGGAACGGGTGGGCCAGATCCCAGGTCGGGAAGGTGTTGGTGGAAAAGCGCTGGTGCACCAGCGCCAGGGCCGATTCGACCCGCGCGTCGGTCAGGTCCCGGTAGTACTCGCCGACCTGGCGGGCAAGCAGCATGCCCTTGTAGACGATCGTGCGCGACGACAACGAGGTTACGTAATAGCTGTTGCGCCCTTCGATCTCGGATTCGCGGATCTGGTTGTCCATCGACTTGCGGATGACGAACAGTTTGCGCTCGAAGGCATCCTGATCGGCGCAATTGTCCGCGCAAGCGATAAAGACCTGGCGGATCCTCGGTTCGGTCGGCAGCACGCTCTCGCCGAGATCGGCATTGTCCACCGGCACATCGCGCCAGCAGATCAGGCGCTGGCCCTCCTCGGCGATGCGGGCGCTGATCCGCGCCTCGATCTCCTCGCGCGCTGCCGCCTGCGGCGGCAGCAAGACCATTCCGACGGCATACTGGCCGGCAGGCGGCAGTTTGCAGTCGAGAACGGCGCGGAAGAACGCATCAGGAATCTGCAGCAGAATTCCGGCGCCGTCACCGGCCTTGGGGTCAGCACCTACCGCTCCGCGATGGGTCAGGCGATCGAGAATAGTCAGCCCCTGGCTGACGATCTCATGGCTCTTGCGGCCCTTGATGTCGGCGACAAAACCGACGCCACAGGCGTCATGTTCGTTGGCAGGATCGTACAGCCCCTGCTGTGGCGGCAAAGTCCCGTGATTCATGGACTAACCTCTTCTTAGAAGCCCAGGTTCCGAGCGATCTCGGCCCCAACGCGGATTGATTCGAGCGATTACCCCGCGCTCAGTCAACGCCCGACCAGGCCGGACGAAAGACGCAGGGCCGCTTAGATTACTTGAACTCGCTTATGTGCGCTAGCGCCGCGGCAGCGGGCCCGGTTCGTCGTTAAGAATCGGAAATCGCTCGAAATATCAAGCAGCTTGCAGAGTTTCCCGGAGCTTTCCAGGGTCAAACTCGTCGCTCACCAGGGCTTCGCCCACCCCTTTCAGGAGCACCAGACGCAACCGGCCGTCGAGCACTTTCTTGTCGACCGCCATCAATTCACCCAGACGCGAAGCGGACAAATTCCCGGGCGCCCAGGAGGGCAGACCGGCCCGCTCGATCAGTTGCACGACGCGCTCGCGGTCGTCGCCGCTCAACCAGCCGAGACGTTGCGACAGATCCGCCGCCATGCACATCCCCGCCGCCACCGCCTCGCCGTGCAGCCAGTTGCCGTATCCGACGCCGGTCTCGATCGCATGGCCGAAGGTATGGCCCAGATTGAGCAGGGCGCGGCTGCCGGCCTCGAGTTCGTCCGCGGCGACCACGGCGGCCTTGTCGGCACAGGAGCGCTCGATCGCATAGGCCAGCGCGCCCGGCTCGCGTGCGACCAGCCGATCGATGTCCTGTTCCAACCAGAGAAAGAACTCCGGATCATTGATCAGCCCGTATTTGATGACCTCGGCCAGACCGGCCGCCAGTTCCCGATCCGGCAGAGTGGCGAGCGTCCCGGTATCGGCGATGACGCACACCGGCTGATGAAAGGCGCCGATCATGTTCTTGCCGAGCGGGTGGTTGACGCCCGTCTTACCGCCGACCGAGGAGTCGACCTGGGCGAGCAGGGTGGTCGGCACCTGCAGGAAATCGACCCCGCGCTGATAACTGGCCGCAGCAAACCCGGTCATATCACCGACGACGCCGCCGCCGAGAGCGAGCAGGGTGCAGCGGCGATCGAATCTCTGGGTCAACAAGGCATCGAAAATGAGGTTGAGCACCCCCAGGGTCTTGAATTCCTCCCCGTCCGGAAGCGTTACCGTGGAGACTCGAAAACCATCCAGGGCGCCGACGACCCGGTCGAGATAGAGCGGCCCGACGGTCTCGTTGGTCACCACCATGACCTGCTTGCCGGCGATGTGCCGGCGGTACAGGTCGCTGCCGTCCAGCAGGGATTCGCCGATGTAGATCGGATAGGCGCGCGCGCCGAGGTCGACTGTCAGGGTTTGCACTGCGAGCGGCCCGCCTTGTGTCAGGGACAAGCGGTCATTTTCCGGCGCGCGGGGGCGAGGTTCAAGCCCGGTCGAGTTGCTCGATGATATCGCGCACGACGACTTGCGCCGACCGATTCTCGGTGGAGACCACCCAGTCGGCGGCCTCGCGATACAGAGGATCGCGAATCGCGGTCAATTCCTTCAGCTTGGCCAGGGGGTCGTCGGTCTGGATCAGCGGCCGGTTGCGATCCTTGTAGGTGCGTTCGTATTGCTGTTCCGGGGTGCACTCCAGATAGACCACCAGGCCGCGGGCGGAGAGGTTGCGGCGGTTGTCGGCGTCGAGGACCACGCCCCCTCCGGTCGCCAGCACCTGATTGTCCACCTGGCTCAGATCGTCGACCACCAGCCGCTCGCGATGACGAAAACCCTCCTCACCTTCGTATTCGAAGATCGTCGGGATATCGACTCCGGTGCGGCGCTGAATCTCGAGATCGGTGTCGTCGAACTCCATACCCAGATTCTGGGCGAGCAGGCGACCGATCGTCGTCTTGCCGGCCCCCATCGGGCCGATCAGGAAGATGCGACCCGGCTTGGTCATACCCGACCAAGCCGAACAATCCAGGCGACGCGCGAGCGACTGATCCGGCTCACCAGGCGCTCATCGCAGGGACAGTCCTTCTTTGAGGATCTTCGGGGTGACGAAGATCAGCAGCTCGCTGTTGTCGTCCTGCTCGAACTTCTGCCGGAACAGGGCCCCGACGTATGGCAGCTCGCCGAAGAACGGCACCCGATTGACGGTCCTCGACGTTGTACGCTCGAAGACACCACCCAGTACGACAGTCTCACCATTGTCGACCAGGACCGAGGTCTGTACCTCGCGGGTATCGACCGGCGGCACGCCCAGAACCGCGCGGGTGAAGTCCGGATTGTCTTTGTTGACCTTCAGGTCCATCAGCACCCGATCGTCCGGCGTGATCCGCGGTGTCACCTCGAGCTTGAGCACGGCCTCCTTGAACGACACCGAGGTCGCACCGCTGGCGCTGGCCTCCTGGTAGGGGATCTCCACACCCTGTTTGATGATGGCCTGGTTCTGATCGGAGGTCACGACCCGCGGGCTGGAGATGATCTCGCCCTTGCCCTCTTGCTGCATGGCAGTGAGCTCCAGACGCAGCAGGTAGGAATTCGCCCTGGCGATCAGGAAGTTTATGGCGCCGCCGCTGCCCTGCGCGAGGGTCTGCGGCAGATTGACCAGCAGCGCCTGATTGCCGCTACCGGCCGGATTTTCGAAGCCCGTGTCGACCTCGGGACTGGCGATGTCGCCGGGCAGACCGCCGCCGACCTTGTAGCGCGTGCTCTCCCTGCTGCCGGCCACACCGACGCCGAACTTGACGCCGATATCCTTCGCAAAGTCGTTGTTGGCGATAACGATCCGGGACTCGATCAGGACCTGGCGCACCGGGATATCGAGCTGCTGAACCAGCTCACGGATCTGCTCCAGATTGACCGCCGTATCGCGAATCAGCAGCGTGTTGGTGCGGCTGTCGAAGGTCACCGAACCGCGCGAGGACAGGAAGGACAGATCGGCAGCCTCATCACCACTGCTGTCCAGGAAGGTGGCGATCTCCTGGGCGCTGGCATAGCTCAGCCGGATCCATTCCGAGCGCAGGGGTGCGAGTTCTTCGATCTGCTGCTGCGCCTCCAGCTCGGCCCGCTCTCGAGTCGCGATCTCTTCGGTCGGCGCGACCAGAATGACGTTGCCGGTTCGCCGCATCGACAGGCCCTTGGTCTTGAGGATGATGTCCATCGCCTGATCCCAGGGCACGTTCTTCAGGCGCAGGGTGATCCGGCCGCCGACGGTGTCGCTGACCACCATGTTGAGGCCGGTGAAATCGGCCAGCAGCTGCAGCACCGCGCGCACCTCGATGTCCTGGAAGTTCAGGGACAGGCGCTCACCCGAATAGACCTGCTCCCTGCGCTTCTGCTCTTCCTTCTCGCGCCGGGTCAGGCGGCGGAATTCGATGGTATAGATCTCGTCGCTCTGATAGGCCAGATGCTCATAGTCTCCCTGAGCGAGGATCTCCATCCGTACGCTGTTGCCCTCGGGACGGGTTTGTATCTCGGTGACGGGCGTGGCGAAGTCGACGACGTCGAGCGTCTGCGCCTGACTCGGCGCCAGCGAGGAGTCGGCGAAGTAGAGCACGACATTGTTGCCGCGCTGGCGCATATCGACCGCGATACCCGGATCGGTGAGATGGACCTCCACCCGGCCTTCGCCTTCGGCGCCGCGGCGGAAATCGACCAGTCGAACTCCGCGACCGGAGAAGGCACCGGCGGCGCGGCGCGGAGAATCCACCGTGACCGGGCTGCTGGGCATTTGCACGACGGGCTGGGTGCGGACACCCAGGCTCTGGTCCTCGGAGACGCCGAGGGAGATGACGATGTTGCCGTCGCGTGTGTAGATCTCGTGCGGCACCGGTGAAAGCAGGTTGATGACCACCCGGGTCCGGTCGCGTGCCTCTATGGCAGTGACGCTGCGCGCGACACCGACGCCGATCGGCTTGGTCTTGGACTCCAGGGCGCTGGTGGTGTTTGGCAGATCGACGGCGATCCGGGCGGGATGATCGGTCGAGAAACTGCCCGGGTTTTCGATCGGCTCGGAGGTCTTGAGCACGATGTCCAGGCGATCGCCCGGCAACGCCGAAAAGCTGATGTCCTCCAGCGTATTCGCCTGCACGATCGAAGTCTGGCACAACAGCATGAACAGCGTCAGCTGGAACAGTTTTCTGGTCATTGTCTGCAACATTATCTCAGCTCCCTCATTCCTCGCCCATGGACACGGCGGCCTCTCTCTCGATGTAGCCTCGCCCGGCAGGAACGAGTTCGGTTAATTCGATCACGTTGTCGCTCACGCGGATGATGCGACCGTGATTCCCCCCCATGTAGTTGCCTTCCCTGACGCGGTGTATGGTGCCGTCATTGGTCTGCACCAAGCCCCATGTCACTTCCTCCTGCTCCAGCGTCCCGACCATCCGCAGGGTATCGAGGGTGTAGGCCTCGAGCTCCTCCTTGCGACGGTTGGGGTCCGGCCGCGGCCCGCTGTCGACCTGGGCCACCTCTTCTTCCTCGGCTCGCCGTTCGGGCTCGAATGGATCGCGCCGGCCACTCGGCACATAGATGAAGCTCTCCGTCTGCCGCACCTCCGGGATCGGCGGGATCGGTCCCGGCCGCTTGGCCTTGGCTTCTTTGACGAAACTATGCAGGTCGTCCATGCCAGGGTCCGCGCAGCCCGCCACCAGCATCACCAACGGTACTAACCACCAGTTCTTCATCCGCCGTCCTGCTCCTCTAGATAGCGGTAGGTCTTAGCCGTTGCGTCCAGGGTCAAGGACCCACCACCGGCTGCCCCCGTGGGCGGCTTGATCTTGACGTCGTGAATGGTCACGATCCGCGGCAGTGAGGCCAGGCCGCTGATGAACTCCCCGAACTCGTGATAGCGCCCGGTTACCCGAATCTGGATCGGCAGCTCGGCATAGAATTCACGCGGCACCAGCGACTGCGGCTGGAACAGCTCGAATTCCAACCCCGCCGCCAGCCCGGTCTGGGAGACGTCGACCAACAGATCGGCTACCTCGGTCTTGTCCGGCAATTGCCGCAGCATGGCGCCGAAGGACTCGCGCATCTCTTCCAACTGCCTCTGGTAACTCTCCAGGTTGGCGGCCTTGGACTGCTTGTCATCGAACTCCTTGCGCAAATCTCTTTCCTTGCTCTCGACCTTTGCCAGCTTTGCGTACTGGTCTTTGACGTCGAAGAAATACCAACCGGTGGCAAGCGCCGCACTGACCACCAGCACCAGGATCAGCTTGACCACCATCGGCCAGTCGCCGACATTGCTGAAATCGAGTTCGTTGAGGTCTTCGAGATTCATCGGGCCTTCTCCCTGGCCTGCTTCGGCGACGACTGGGCGGTCTTGAGACGGAAACTGTTCAGTGCCTGGGGATCATCGTCCTTCTGCTCGATCAGTTCCAGGGTCGGATCCGCCAACCACGGGCTCGCTTCGATATTGCGCATGTAGGCCGAAACCCGGGCATTCGATTGCGCGCGCCCTTTGACCACTACGTTGCGCCCACTCTGACCGACCTCGACCAAATGCACGCCTTCCGGCAGGGTCTTGACCATCTCGTCGAACAAGTGGACGACCTCCGGACGGCTGGACTGCAGATTCTGGATGATATTCATCCTCGAGATCAGCTGATTGCGGGTGCGCTCCAGTCTCTCGATCTCGACGATCTTGGCGGAGACCTCGTCGATCTGCTGCTGCAGAAAACGGTTGCGCTTTTCCTGGTGCTCGATCAGCGCCACGTTGTGCAGATGCCAATAGCCGATCAGTCCAGCCGTGATGATGGCACCGCCGATGACCATGAAGCCGAATTCGCGCTTGCGTTGCGCCCGCAGTTTGTCACGCCAGGGTAGAAGGTTGATGCGCGCCATATCAGTCGAAGCTCCTTAGGGCCAGACCGCAGGCGATCATCAGAGCCGGGGCGTCGTTACTGACCGCCTGGGGCTTGACGCGGGTTCCGACCGACATATTGGCGAAGGGGTTCGCCACGATAGCGTCCACACCCAAGCGCTCCTGTATCAACTCGTCAAAGCCCGGTATCGAAGAACTGCCGCCGGCGAGTACCACGAGATCGACATTGTTGTACGCGCTGGCCGAGAAAAAGAATTGGATAGCCCGGTTGACCTGCTGCACCATGGCCTCGCGAAACGGATCCAGAACCTCGGGGATGTAGTTGTCCGGCAAACCGCCCTGGCGTTTTGCCATGCCGGCCTCTTCCATCGACAGGCCGTAGCGGCGCTGAATCTCCTCGGTCAACTGCTTGCCACCGAAGTTTTGTTCGCGCGTGTAGATGATCTTGTTCTGGTGCAGGACGTTCAGTGTAGTGGTGGTTGCGCCGATGTCGGCCACCGCCACGGTCTGCTCGTCCCCGCCCTGCGGCCATTGATCGACCAGCATGGCGCAGGCGTTTTCCATGGCGTAGGCCTCGACATCGACGATCTCGCACTCCA
The DNA here is from genome assembly GCA_963765415.1 of uncultured Gammaproteobacteria bacterium. Classification (GTDB taxonomy): domain Bacteria; phylum Pseudomonadota; class Gammaproteobacteria; order Chromatiales; family Chromatiaceae; genus CAVXWS01. Next base: position 6,782 of record CAVXWS010000022.1, on the reverse strand, counting down.
GTCCGGCGATCTCCAGTGCCGCTACCCGATCGTCTACGTTCTCACTGCGTGACGCCGCCAGCAGGACGTCGACCATCTCCGGATTCTTCTCCGAGGGCCCCTGAATCTCGAAATCGATATTCACTTCCTCGAGCGGGTAGGGGATGTACTGGTCGGCCTCGAGCTGAATCTGAGCCTCCATCTCACTGTCCCCCAGGGAGGCCGGCATCGAGATGATCTTGGTGATCACCGCAGATCCCGAAACCGCGACGGCCACCTGCTTGGTGCGGGTCCCGGCCTTACGGATGACATTCTTGATCGCCTTACCGACCTCCTCGACGTCGGCGATATTTTTCTCGACCACCGCGTTCGGCGTCAGCGGCTCCACGGCATAGCTCTCGACCCGGTAACGGGAGCCCGCCCGACCGGATTGTTGACTCAGTTCGAGCAGCTTGACGGCGGTCGAGCTGATGTCCAGCCCCAGCAGCTGGGGCTTTTTGCGCGAAAACATCATGTTTCGGTTTCGGCCTCTAAGTTTCCGTGTTCCAACGCTCAACCGACGTGTGCAATGTCTCAAGCCTTCGGCATTAAGTTCGGACGGAATAGTATTCTCTTTAACAAATTGGCTTAAGTATATAGCTGTGTCGAGAAATTTTTTGAACCAATTACGACTATTGCCAACCCGATCAGGAATCTCGTGCCCGAGATACCGCTGCCAGGACCTGCATTTGACCGTTATTCCGCTGTTCTGGCAATTCCGGATCAAGCCGCAAAGGCGTTCTGCTAATATTGTCGCCCCGCGTCACCTTAAGCCGCCGCCCAGCCCCACTGACTGATGTTATCCCGATGAAATGGATTGCCCGATTCTTCCTCTTCGGCTTGAGCCTCGCCATCCTGGGCGCACTCGGGACCATCGGCGCGATCGCCGGCGCCTACTATTACCTCGAACCCGAACTGCCTGAGGTCGACGCGCTGCGGGAGATTCGCCTGCAGGTACCGCTGCGGGTGTTCAGCGCCGAGGGGGCCCTGATCGCCGAATTCGGCGAAAAACGCCGTGTCCCGCTCAGCTATGACGAGATGCCTGAGGAACTGGTCCACGCCATCTTGGCGGCAGAGGATAGTAATTTCTTTAATCACACCGGCGTGGATTTTCGCGGTTTGGCGCGAGCCGCGATCCAACTGATCGCGACCGGTGAACGCCGCCAGGGCGGCAGCACCGTCACCATGCAGGTGGCGCGCAACTTCTTCCTGTCGCGGGAGAAAACCTACACCCGCAAATTGAGCGAGATCTTCCTCGCCTTGAGAATCGAGAAAGCGCTCACCAAGCAGGAGATCCTCGAACTCTATCTCAACAAGATCTATCTCGGTCACCGCTCCTATGGGGTCGGGGCAGCGGCGCAGGTGTACTACGGCAAGCCCCTCGATGAACTCGATCTGGCTCAGACCGCGATGATCGCCGGCCTGCCGAAGGCGCCGTCGCGATTCAACCCCGTGACCAACCCCAGCCGGGCGCTGGTGCGTCGCAACTATGTGCTCGACCGGATGGCGGCGCTCAGCCACATCAGCAGCGCCGACCATGAGGCCGCCCTGGCACGACCGGTCACCGCGACCATCCACACCGCGCAGATCGAGGTTGAAGCGCCCTATGTCGCCGAAATGGTCCGCGCCGAGATGTTCGAACGCTTCGGCGAAGAGGCCTACGCCGGCGGCTACCATGTCGAGACGACGATCGACGGCCGCCAACAGGACGCAGCGAATCGAGCCTTACGCAGCAACCTGGATGCCTACGATCAGCGCCACGGCTGGCGCGGACCGGAAGCGCATGTCGACAACCCTCCCAGCGACTCGATCGGACTCGACGCGCTTCTCGATGGCCGCTCTCGCATCGGCGACCTTCGCCCCGGCATCGTCACCGCCGTGGAGGACCGGTCGATCCAGGTCTACCTGGGACAGGGACAACGGATTCGCATCGACTGGGACGGCCTGGAGTGGGCCCGGGCGTATATCGACGAGGATCGGCGCGGGCCCAAGCCGAACAACGCCGGCGAGATCGTCAGCGTCGGTGACATCTGCCGCGTCTCGCCGCTGATGACAGAGCCGGATTCCAAAGGCGACACCACGGAATCCCCGCCGCCGAAGTGGCGCCTGGCGCAGATCCCCGCGGCCAGCGGCGCGTTCGTCTCGCTCGACCCCAATACCGGGGCCATACGAGCCCTGGTCGGCGGCTACGATTTCTATCTCAGCAAGTTCAATCGGGCGACCCAGGCAAAACGCCAGCCCGGTTCCGGTTTCAAGGCCTTCGTCTATTCGGCAGCACTTGAGGCAGGCTTCACCGCCGCGAGCCTGATCAACGATGCCCCCGTGGTCTACCACGACGTTAAGGAAGACGAGCGTGGCGGCCGAAGAACTACAGCGGCCGCTTTTTCGGCCCAACGCGGCTGCGCTACGCCCTGACCAAGTCACGCAACCTGGTGTCGATCCGACTGATGCGGGATCATGGGCGTCGCGCACGCCGTCAACCACATCTCGCGGTTCGGTTTCAGCACGGATCAACTGCCGCACAACCTGTCGCTGGCGCTCGGCAGCAGCGAGGTGACGCCGCTGGAGATGAGCGGCGGTTACGCCGTACTGGCAAACGGCGGTTTTCTCATCGACCCCTACTTTATCAATCGCATCGAAGACGGCGAGTCCGGAGGTCTTCCAGGCGAGGCCGAACCGTCTGCGCTGAATGCCCGGGAAACGCGCGCTCAGTGACCGACGGCGAGGCGACGACCAGGGTCTCACACTGGTCACGGGCAAGAGCGGGAATCGGTCCATGCCCCGCGCGTGATCAGCGCCCAGAACCGTTACCTCATGTACTCGATGATGCAGGACGTCATCCAGCGCGGCACCGCAACCCGCGCCCGATCGCTGAAACGCAGCGACCTGGCCGGCAAGACCGGCACCACCAACGACCAGCGCGACGCATGGTTCAACGGCTTCAACCAATCCTTGGTGGCGATCGCCTGGGTCGGTTTCGATTCCTACGCCAAGCTCGGCCGCGGCGAGGTGGGCGGTACGGCTGCGCTGCCGGCCTGGATCGACTTCATGCAGGTCGCCCTGCAGGACGTGCCGGACGAATCGCCCGGCCTGCCGAGCGACATGGTCACGGTGCGCATCGATCCAAAATCCGGACTGCGGGCCGCCGCCGGTGACAAGGACGCCATCTTCGAGGTCTTTCGCGAGCAAAACGTGCCCGCTCTGGCAAGCACGGGAGCGACGAGCAGCCCGATCGGCGGGAGTACTCGCAACAGCACCGCGGCAGCCGCACCCGCGGCGGTCGACGATCTGTTCTGAGCGCAACGCGCGTGCGCCGCCAGCGGGATCCGAGCCTCAGCCGACGCATCGCCGTCGAAGCGGCCCGACTGATCGCCGACTCCGGTCTGGAGAGTCTGGAACACGCCAAGCGCCGGGCCGCACAGCGGCTGGGCTGCCGCGATCGCGCGCAGTGGCCCGAGAACATCGAGATCGAGGAGGCGCTGCGCGAACACCAGCGGCTGTTCCTGTCCGACCGCCAGCCCGAGGCCCTGCACAGGCTTCGCCAGGTCGCCCTCGAGGCGATGCAGGCCTTCGCCGAATTTCGGCCTCGCCTGGTCGGCGCCGCTCTGGAAGGAACGGCCGATGTGCACAGCAGCGTGCGCCTTCTCCTGTCCGCCGACTCGCCCGAAGAAGTGGCGTTCGCGCTGACCGACCGGCACATCCCCTGGCTGGCGGCAGAGGTGACGCTGCGTTTCGCCCACGACCAACGCGAAACCCGCCCGAGCTTCCGCTTTCAGGCCGGTGATACCGCGGTCGAACTGGTGGTGCTGCAACGGGCCGACCAAAGCGACCCGCCGCGAGATTCGGCCACCGGCCTGCCGCTGCGCACGGCCGACCAAACCGAGGTGGCGGCGCTGCTGGTCAGCGCTGTGTCATAGGCACGTAGTCACGCTGCGGCGCTCCGTCGTAGATCTGGCGCGGCCGGCCGATGCGATGCTGGGGATCGGCAATCATCTCCATCCAGTGCGCGACCCAGCCGACGGTGCGGGCGATGGCGAACATCACCGTGAACATCGCGGTCCGGGATGCCGAGCGCGCGGTAGATGATGCCCGAGTAGAAATCCACGTTCGGGTAGAGCTTCCGCTCGACGAAGTACTCGTCCTTCAGCGCGATCTCCTCGAGCTCGCAGCGCCAGCTCGAACAGCGGATTGTTGCTGTCGGCGAGCTCGTTCGAGCACCTGGTGGCAGACCTCGCGGATGATCTTGGCGCGCGGATCGTAGTTCTTGTAGACGCGATGGCCGAAGCCCATCAGCCGGAAGCGGTCGTCCTTGTCCTTGGCCTTGGCCATGTACTTGTCGATATTGTTCGACGTCGCCGATCTCGTCCAGCATGTGCAGCACCGCCTCGTTGGCGCCGCCGTGCGCCGGCCCCCACAGGCGAGGCGATGCCGGCGGCGATGCAGGCGAACGGATTGGCGCCGGAGCTGCCGGCCAGGCGCACGGTCGAGGTCGAGGCGTTCTGCTCGTGATCGGCGTGCAGGATGAACAGCAGGTCCAGCGCCTGTTCGGCCAGCGGATCGACTTCGTAGTGCTCGCACGGCGTGGCGAACATCATGTGCAGGAAGTTGCCGGAATAGCTCAGGTCGTTGCGCGGATACATGAACGGCTGGCCGACGATGTGCTTGTAGGCAGGCGGCCGCGATGGTCGGCATCTTGGCGATCATGCGGTGGGCGGAGATCTCGCGGTGGCGTCGGGTCGTGGATGTCCAGCGAGTCGTGATAGAAGGCCGACAGCGAGCCGACCACGCCGACCATCATGGCCATCGGATGGGCGTCGTAGTGGAAGCCCGTCGAAGAAGCGCAGCAGCCCTCGTTGATCATCGTGTGGTGGGTGATGATGTTCTCGAAGCTCGCTCAGCTCGGTCTGGCTCGGCAGCTCGCCGTTCAACAGCAGATAGGCCACCTCCAGAAAGGTGCTGTTCTCGGCGAGCTGTTCGATCGGATAACCGCGATAAAGCAGAATGCCCTTGTCGCCGTCGATGTAGGTGATGGTGCTGTGACAGCTGGCGGTGGAGACAAAGCCGGGGTCGTAGGTAAAAACACCGGCCTGGGAATAGAGTCCGGTGATGTCGATCACATCCGGCCCGACACTGCCAGACTTCACCGCCAGTTCAATGCTCTTGCCGGTATCGGGAAAGGTTAATACGGCCTTCTTGTCAGACATCTCAGCACTCTCCTGAATCAACGCTTGGTAGGCCGATGCACAAGACATGCCACAACGACATGCTCGGCAACTAAACTCGGCTCATTTCAATCGTTCGATATCGGCACGAACGGTCGCTGCGGATTGTTTGAACTGCACGCTCTCGGGTTCGTTCAACCGGGAGCCGGGCGGCACGGGCCGAGGATATCTCCCCGATCCGGCCCCGATCAAATGAGTCGCTAGGCAATCGGCGGATAGTGCGCCGGCCACTCTCCGCGGGCGACACCGCTCTTGACCGCAGCCCGAGCCACGGCCGCCGGGATCAACTGGCGCAGGCGCGGGTCGAGCGGTTTGGGAATGATGTAGTCGGGGCCGAACTCGAGGTGCTCGAGATGGTAGGCGTCGAGCACGCTCTGCGGCACCGGCTCATGGGTCAGTGTCCTTGAGCGCATGCACGGCGGCGATCTGCATGTCTTCGTTGATGCGGCGGGCATGCACATCCAGGGCGCCGCGGAAGATGAAGGGAAAGCCGAGCACATTGTTGACCTGGTTCGGATAGTCGCGACGGCCGGTGGCCATGATCAGATCGTCGCGCACCGCTGCGGCACCTCCGGGCGGATCTCGGGCACCGGGTTGGACAGGGCGAACACGATGGGCCTGGGCGCCATGGAGGCCAGCATCTCGCGGGTCACCAGGTCCGGGCCGGAGACGCCGATGAACGACATCGGCACCCTCCATCGCGTCCTGCCAGGGTGCGCTTGTCGGTATCGGCGGCCACCGCCGATTTGTAGGGATTGAGGTCCTTGCGCCCGGTGTGGATCACGCCGTCGCGGTCGATCACGAAGATATTGTTGCGGTGGGCGCCCAGGGTGATCAGCAGGCGCACCGCGGCGATGCCGGCGGCGCCCGGCCCCGAGCACGACGATACTGGCCTGGTCCAGGGTCTTGCCCTGCAGTTCCAGGGCATTGAGCAGGCCGGCGGCGATGATGATGGCGGTGCCGTGCTGGTCGTCGTGGAACACCGGGATGTCCAGTTGCTCGATCAGCGCCTGCTTCGATCTCGAAGCAATGCGGCGCGGCGATGTCCTCCAGGTTGATGCCGCCGAAGGTCGGGGCGATGCGCATCACCGTCTCGATGAAATCCTGCGGGTGCTCGGCCTTGACCTCGATATCGAATACGTCGATGTCGGCGAAATGCTTGAACAGCACCGCCTTGCCTTCCATCACCGGCTTGCCCGCCAGGGCGCCCCGACATTGCCCAGGCCCAGCACGGCGCTGCCGTCGGTGATCACCGCGACCAGGTTGCCCTTGGCGGTGTACTTATAGGCGTTGTCGGGTTCGCATGGATCTGCCGCACCGGTTCGGCGACCCCCGGGGTGTAGGCCAGAGACAGGTCGCGCTGGGTCGCGTTGGTTTGGTCAGGGCGATGCCGATTTTACCGGGATGGGGTTCGGCGTGGTACGCCAGTGCGGCGCCGGTTGATCTCGAAATCCGCGTCTTGCTGATCGTTGTCCTCACTCATTCGGGAACTCCTGGTTTCGATGTCATCTCTGCTGATGCTGCATTGCAACAAGTGCCGAG
>CAVXWS010000021.1:0-23076 GCA_963765415.1 uncultured Gammaproteobacteria bacterium | reverse complement strand
GCCGCTTCGGTATCACCCGGGTCTCGCGATAGGACCAAAGTCGCTCCGCAACGATCGCCATGGCGACTATCGAGCAGGCGATGATCGGCCACATCAGAAATCCGCCGGCTTTGACGAGCTCAAACACGAGTATGGTTCCTTGCTGCAAAATGATCGGCCGCCATCATACTGTAAGCCACGACCCGGCACGAACAGCCGGCCCTGGGTTCGGCCTATTGCCGGGTGTGCCAGTAACGTCGCGATTGCAGTCGATGCTCCCGGCTCAGTCGCAGGGGTCCTCCGGCCGCCGCGCTGAAGCTCAACTGGCCGGATACCGCCGTGTTCAGCAGTCGCGCCCCCACGGCCTGCCAGCGCCCTGCCACCGTGGGGTGCGGGAATCCGTAACGATTGCGGTAACCGGCGGTGAAGACCACGAAGCCCGGAGCGGTCGCGGTGACGAACTCGGGGCTGGAAGAGGTCCTGCTGCCGTGATGCGGCGCCAGCACCAGATCGGCGTTCAGTGCCGCCGAATCGAGCCGCACCAGACGGCGCTCACTGCGCGCCTCGATATCCCCGGTCAGCAGTGTGATTCCCGAGGCGTTTTCGACGCGCACCACGCAGGAGGCGTGATTGCCCGAGCGTTCGTGACCGGCTGGCGGGTGGAGGGTCTCGAACCGAACGTCATCCCAGACCCAGCGCTGCCCGGCGACGCAGGCACGCTGGCCGGGGCGCGGTTCGCCGGCCAGGGTATCGGTGTCGGGGAACTGCTCGAGCAGGCCTGACTCGCCGCCGGCGTGATCGATATCGGCGTGGCTGAGAATCGTCAGGTCGACCCGCTTGCGCCCCAGTTCCCGCAGAAACGGAGCGACCACGCTGGAGCCGGTCTCGAACCCCGAGGGGCGTCTCGGGCCGACGTCGAAGACCAGGACGTGCCCGGCGGTCTCGACCACGCTCGCCAGCCCCTGGCCGACGTCCAACACATGGACCCGATAATCGCCCTGTGCCGGGGGCGCCTCCAGACCGGGCGAAACGACCAGGGGCAGCGCCAAAAGCGGCGCCAGATGTCGGCCCGGAAAGCCACGCGGCAAGAGCAGCAGGCAGACACCACAGATGCCGAGCAGGATCGCGGGCAATCCCGGACGAGGCGACACGAACACGGCCCCCGCCCGCGCATCCACCCAGCCCAGGGCGGCGAGCAGCACATCGGTCAGCGCGGCGACCGGCCCCAGCAGCGCAGCGCCGCCCTCGGGCCAAGCCCAGAGCGTAAGCGCACCGAGCAAGGCGGGCGGGACCACCAAGACGGAAAACACCGGCACCGCCAGCAGGTTGACCACGACCTGCAACAAAGGCAGCCCGAGCCCGAGCGTCAACAGCGCCGGCGCCAACGCCAGACTGATCGCCAGCTGCACCCGAATCGCGGTCCCCAGGCGACTCCGGCGACCGCCCGCCGGGGTCGGAGCGGAGACCAGCAGGATCGCTCCGACGGCGCCGAAGGACAGCCAGAACCCGGGCGACAAGGCGGCGCTCGGATCGAGCGCCAGCACCAGGATCACGGCCAGGGCATATAGGTCGCCCCAGCGCTGCTGGCGTCGTGCCAGCAGGCCGAACGCCGCGAGCGTCAGCATGATCACCGCGCGCTGGGTGGGTAATGAAAAACCGGCGAGCGCGGCATAGGCGAGCGCGCCGGCCATCCCGGAAAAGACCCCTGCCTGGCGCGCCGGCGACCGGGCGATCAGCATCGGCAGCGCGCGCCATAGCAGGCCGAACAGGACCGCAACGGCCCCGGCGACCAGACCGATATGCAGACCGGAGATCGCCATCAGATGATTGGTGCCGGTGCGCCGGAAGACCTGCCATTGGGCACGGCTGATGCCCGAGCGATCGCCGACCACCAGGGCCCTGAGCACCCCGGCCGACTCGGCCGCCGGCAGCGCCGCTGCGATCTCGTCGGACAAGCGCTGCCGCAACGCGTCCAGCCCGGAGTCGTCCCGATCGCGCGGTGCGGCATGCGCACCCTTCACATAGCCGGTATAGCGAATCCCCTGGCGGTAGAGCCAGGCTTCGTAGTCGAAGCTACCGGGGTTGCTGAAGCCGCGCGCCGGGCGCAGCTTGATCTGCAGATCCAGCCACTGTCCCGGTCGAACCCGGGTGTCGTTCCGATACCAACTCAGACGGACGCGCCAGCGGCCCTGGAGCGACTGGCCGGAGGTCGTCTCGAGACGATGGAGATCGACGAGCATCCGCTGGTTGTCGGGTCGGCGCTCGACCAGGCCCACTGCCTGTCCGACGGCCCGAATCGACTCGCCGAGAAAGGCCTCCGGAAGCAAGGCCGGCTCGGTCAGCAGTGCATAGCCGTGCGCCCAGCCTAAGGCGAGCAGCGACGCCGTGACGAGCCGCAACGGAGGCATCTTCCTGGCGGGAAACCACAGTGCTGCCGCCCCTGCCAGGACCAAGGCGAGCCAGAACCTGCCGGGTATCTCCGGCAACTGTTGAAACAGCAAGGTGCCGAGCACGACGCCGGCGGCCAGCCACAACATGAGCCTTCCTTGGCCTCACACGGTTTTCTGTCAAATCAACGAATTCCGTTCCCGGTCGCTATCTTCTGCGATAACGGAGCGTGATTCAATTGCGGTGATTCATCGACCGCGCTGCCGTGCTGTTAACCCGGCCACCCGATAGATCGGATTCAGGGCTTCGAGAATGTTTCCGATCGAGGCGCCGCTTGCCGGCCATTGGCAGGCGCCACGACACCGAGGAGGGACATCCTTGAAGCCCCTGATAGATGGGATATAAAAGGCCAGGCCGCCCTGTAACTGCCTGCAGGCGGCGTTATCAAACCGTACTGCAGGAGTGCTACAGTTGCGTTTTGATGCCTTGCTGCGGGCAGGTACAGAGCAGCTGAATCCGATCTATTGGGTGGCTGGGTTAACAAATGCCGAAGCATCTGATCAAGCGGTTTACCCCTGACCATAACTATGTCCGCAACCACAAGATGCTTCGGTTGTTCGGCAAGCTGTTTCTCGATCCCAACCTCTGGCACCTGAATCGCCGTTCGGTCTCCGGCGCCATCTTCGTCGGCGTCTTCTGGGCCTTCGTGCCCGTGCCCGGCCAGATGTTCGGCGCCATCTTCACCGCCATCCTGCTGCGGGTGAACGTGCCGATCGCCTTCGGCCTGATCTTTCTCACCAATCCGGTGACCATCCCCCCGACCTTCTACGCCACCTATCTGCTTGGCACCTGGATCCTGGGCACCCCGGCGACGGTGAACGAGATACGCCTGTCCTGGGAATGGCTGGGATCGGTCCTGCACGAGATCTGGCTGCCGCTGGTGGTGGGCAGTCTGCTCAGCGGGATCGTGCTCGGCGGGTTGGGATTCCTGGCCATGCGCGCCTTCTGGCGCTGGCACGTGATCAATCGATACCGTGAACGTCGGACCAAACGCCGTGCGCCGTCACCCCCCTCCGATCCAAAGTCGGAGGATGTTCAGGCCAACCGCCCGTCGACCAGTTGAAGGGTGCGATCCATGCGTCCGGCCAGATCGAGATCGTGAGTGACAATGACCAGGCTGGTCCGCTGTTCCTGGTTGAGCTCAAGCATCAGTTCGTAGACCGATTCGGCGGTATTGCTGTCGAGATTGCCGGTCGGCTCGTCGGCCAGAACGCAGGCCGGTCGCGTCACCAGCGCCCGGGCGATCGCCGCCCGCTGCCGCTCGCCGCCCGACAGCTCCGAGGGCTTGTGCTGAACCCGCTGCTCCAGTCCCACCTTGGCGAGCATCTCTCCGGCCCGCTCGCTCGCCTCGGCGACCGGCATCCGCCGTATCAGCAGCGGCATGGCGACGTTCTCCAGCGCACTGAACTCCGGCAGCAGGTGGTGGAACTGATAGACGAAGCCGAGCCGCCGATTGCGCACCCGGCCGCGTTCGGCCTCGGCGAGCGAGCTGAACGGCCGGCCGTCGATCTGCACGGCGCCGCTGGTCGGCAGATCAAGTCCGCCGAGGCAATGCAGCAGCGTGCTCTTTCCCGAGCCGGAGGCGCCGACGATCGCGATCTGCTCCCCGGCGCCGATGGTCAGGTCGATCCCGCGCAGCACCTCGACCGGGGCCGGCCCCTCGGCATAGGTGCGGCGCAGGTCCTGGCAGGCGATCACCGCCGTTTCCACGGCCTCACTCATAGCGCAGCGCCTCGGCCGGCTGGGTCCGGTAGGCGCGCCAGGCCGGGTACAGGGTCATCAGCAGCGCCCAGAGGAACCCGCCGACGCCAACCAGGAGCACGTCCGCCCAGTGCAGGTCGGACGGCAGACGACTGATGTAGTAGACGTCGGAGCTGATGAACTCGATGCCGAAACTGCGCTCGACCCAGGCCACCAGGCCTTCGACGTTGAGCGCCAGGAGCACGCCGAGCAGCACCCCGGCCAGGGTGCCGACCGCCCCGATCACGGTACCCTGCACCATGAAGATCCGCTGGATCTGATGGGGGGTCGCCCCCAGGGTCTTCAGGATCGCGATATCGCTCTGCTTGTCGACGACGGTCATCACCAGGGTCACCACGATGTTGAACGCCGCGATGACGACGATGCAGAACAGCAGCAGGCCGAGCATGCGTTTTTCCATTCGCAGCGCGGCAAAGAAGTTCTTGTGGTAATCGGTCCAGTTGAACACCCGGTACAGCTCCGGATACTGCTGCGCAAGCTCGTGCGAGATCTCTCGCGCCCTGAACAGATCGTCGAGCTTCAGCCGCACCCCGGTGACATTGTTGCCCAGGCGCTGCACCTTGGCCGCGTCCTGCATGTGCACCAGGGCGATGCCGCGGTCGAAGTCGCCCATGCCGACCTCGAAGATCCCGGCTACGGTGAAGCGCTTCATTCGCGGCATGCTGCCGGCCGGGGTGATGGTGGTCTGCGGCACCACCAGAGTGATCTTGTCGCCAAGCCGGGCGTCGAGCGCCTGCGCCAGCTCGATGCCGAGGATGATCCGATAGCTGCCCGGTTCCAACTCGGCCAGGGTACCGGCGCGCATGTGCTCGGCGACGTCGACCACCTCCGGCTCCAGCTCCGGCAGCACGCCGCGCACCACCACGCCGCTGACGTCCTGGCGGTTGATGAGCATGGCCTGACCTTCGACGTAGGGTGCGGCGCCGATCACGTGCGGGTGGCGCCGGGCCAGTTCGATGGCCTGCCGCCAATCGTCGAGGCTGCCGTCGAGCGCGCGGATATCGGCGTGCGAGGCCATGCCCAGAATGCGTTCCCTGACCTCTTTGTGGAAGCCGTTCATGACCGACAGCACCGTGATCAGCACGATGATGCCCAGTCCGACCCCCGCGGCCGACATAACGGAAATAAAGGATATAAAATGATTGCGGCGCTTGGCGCGGGTATAGCGCAGACCGATAAAAAGGGGCAGCGGATGAAACATGCGGCGTATTAGACCACAGTGAAATGGCGTGAGTTAGGCAATTTCAGGGGCGATCGGTTGGTGATATATTCATCCCAAGCCCACTGGTTTCGAACGGCCCGTTTTCGATAAGGAACTTAATGAAATCCCTGACTGCGTTTCTACTGATTAGCCTGGCCCTGGCCGGCGGAAGTCTCAGCGCCGACACACTGCTGGTCGATGCCGTGAACCAGGCGCCGCCCAATCAACCCGACGGCCTGCTGCGGCCTACCCGCGGCATGTCCATGGCCCGGGTCGAACAGCAGTTCGGCGCGCCAAACGATAAATCCGCCCCAGTCGGCGCCGGTGGCGTTCACCCGCCGATCACCCGCTGGGACTACCCCGCCTTCTCGGTCTACTTCGAGCGCCAGCACGTCCTGACCAGCGTTGTCCGCCGCGGCAACTGAGTCCTGGCGACTGCCGGCGGAGTGGGAACCCCAGGCCGGGGTGATGCTCACCTGGCCGCATCCCCAGACCGCATGGCGGCATGACCTGGCGGCGGTAGAAGCCGTGTTCGAGCAGATCGCCGCCGCGATCAGTCGCTACGAGTCGGTGCTCGTGGTCTGTCCGACGACCGACCACGCGAGACAGGTTCAGCGGCGACTGGAAAAGACCAATGCGGTCAGCGCGCAGCTGCGCTTTGCCATCGCCGCGTCGAACGACTCCTGGACCCGCGATCACGGCCCCTTGAGCGTGATCGACGACCAGGGATCGGCGCGAATTCTGAACTTCCGCTTCAATGCCTGGGGCGGCAAGTTTCCCTTCGAGCTGGACGACCAGATCAACGACCGACTGCACGAACAGGCCACGTTCAGCGGCGCCGGCTTCGAGTCCCTGCCGCTGGTCCTGGAGGGCGGCGCGATCGACACGGACGGTCGGGGCCGCCTGCTTGCCACCCGCCACTCGGTGGTGACGAAAAGCCGCAACCCCGGGATGACGCAGCCCGATATCGAGGCGATCCTCGCCCGAACGCTCGGTATCCGCCGCTTCTTCTGGCTGCGACACGGCAGCGTAAGCGGCGACGACACCGACGGCCACATCGATACCCTGGTGCGGTTCAGCGACCCGAACACCCTGCTTTACACCACCGCCGAGCCGGACGATCCGGATTATCCCGGCCTGAAGGCGATGCGCAAGGAACTCGAGCGGCTGCGCACCGCTACGGGTCGACCCTTTCGATTGATCCCCCTTCCGCCCGCCGGCCAGCCGCGCGACGAACAAGGCCGTCGCCTTCCGGCCACCTACGTCAACTTCCTGATCACCAATGGCGCGGTGCTGGTCCCTACCTACGCTCACATCAACGACGAACTCGCCCTGCAGATCGTTCAACAGGCCTTTCCCGGGCGGGACGTGATCGCTATCGACTGCCGACCCATCATTCGTCAAAACGGCAGTCTGCATTGCCTGACCATGCAGTTACCGGCCGACGTCAATCTACACTCCACGCCAATATGACAGCGAGCCTGCTCACCGCCGCCCTGATCCAGCACAGTGACAAAGGCGACGCCGAGGCCAACCTCGACCACATCGAGACCCAGGTGCGGTATGCCGCCGAACAGGGCGCAAAGCTGGTCCTGCTGCAGGAGCTGCACAACGGCCGCTACTTCTGCCAGAGCGAAGACCCGGCGTGCTTCGATCTCGCCGAGTCCATCCCCGGGCCGACCAGCGAGCGGCTCGGGCGCCTGGCCGCCGACTGCGCCGTGGTCATCGTCGCCTCGGTATTCGAGCGCCGCGCCGCCGGCCTGTATCACAACACCGCCGTGGTCCTGGATGCCGACGGAAATCTGGCCGGAAAGTACCGCAAGATGCACATCCCCGACGATCCCGGCTTCTACGAGAAGTTCTACTTCACCCCGGGCGACCTGGGCTTCACGCCGATCGACACCAGCGTCGGGCGTCTGGGCGTGCTGGTGTGCTGGGATCAGTGGTACCCGGAGGCCGCCCGGCTGATGGCGCTGGCCGGTGCCGAGCTGCTGCTCTACCCGACCGCGATCGGCTGGGACCCGCGCGACGACGACGCCGAGCGCAGCCGCCAGATCGAGTCCTGGATCCTCTCCCAACGTGCCCACGCGATCGCCAACGGCATTCCGGTGCTGGCCTGCAACCGGGTTGGCCTCGAGCCCTCACCGATGAGCGGAGAACCCGGCATCCGGTTCTGGGGCAACAGCTTCGCCTGCGGACCGCAGGGCGAGTTCCTGGGCTACGCGGGGGCCCGGGACCAGGTACTCTTGGTCGAGATCGATCCTGCCCGCAGCGAGGCGATCCGGCGTATCTGGCCCTTCCTGCGCGATCGACGCATCGATGCCTACGAGGGCCTGACCAATCGCTTTCTTGACCGGGATTAGTTGACTGGGCAAGTCGGAAACTTATACTCGGCGCATTGCATATCAGGAGTTTCTAATGAGCAACCCGGTCGAAAGCACCGATACCGAAACGCATCTCGCAATGCGCTCGATCATCCAACGCATCGCCACCGGCCCGGAGTTGTCCAAGGACATATCGCGCGAGGAGGCCCACCTCGGCGCCCGCGCTATCCTCGACAACAAGGTCGATCCGGTCCAGGCGGGTATCTTCTTCATCGCCCTGCGGATGAAGCGCGAGACCGACGACGAAAACCGGGGCGTACTCGACGCGATCCGAGAGGCGACCCACGGCGTCACTGCCGAGGTCGACGAGGTGGTCGACATCGCCGACCCCTACGACGGGTATAACCGCACCCTGCCCGCCTCGCCCTTCCTCGCCCCGCTGCTGGCCGAATGCGGGCTGCACGCGGTCAGCCACGGCCTGGACTCGGTCGGGCCCAAGTACGGCGTGACCCATCGCCACGTGCTGGCCGCGGCCGGCGTGCCGGTCGACCTCATGACCCAGCAGGCGGCCGATCGTCTGGCTGACCCGAAGCTTGGCTGGAGCTATGTCGATCAATCCCAGTTCTGCCCCAAGCTGCACGACCTGGTGCCGCTGCGCACCCTGATGATCAAGCGCCCGGTGCTGACCACGGTCGAGGTCCTGGCCAAGCCGATCGCCGGGCGCAACAAGACCCACTTCGTCACCGGTTACGTGCACAAACCCTACCCGCCCGTGTACGCCATGCTCGCCCGGCATGTCGGCTTCGACTCGGCCCTGCTGGTCCGCGGTGTCGAGGGCGGGGTCATCCCCTCGCTGCGCCAGGAGGGCAAGTACTTCTACTACCACGACCGCGGCGAGGAGCAGGACATGGATCTGCAGCCGGAGAGCATCGGCATCCACCAGAGCGTGCGCGCCGTACCCCTGCCGGAAGAGCTGCCGAAGACCACGCGCGAGGGCGACGAGATCGCCATCGCGGTCGATATCCAGGCGACGGCGATGGCGGCGGCCAAGGCCGGCATGGCCGCGCTCAAGGGCGAGAAGGGACCGACCTACGACTCGCTGGTCTACGGCGCCGCCCTGGTGCTCAATCACCTGCGCCGCTTCGACGATCTGGCCCCGGCGGCCGAACACGTCCGCTCGGTGCTGGATTCCGGCGCCGCCACTGCCCGGGTGGGCTGAGGAAAGACGAAAATGTCGGCGCCATACATCCGCATCGCCCGTGTCGACGAGCTGAAGCCCGGACAAATGAAGCAGATCGAGCTCGACGGCAAGCGCCTGCTGCTGGCCAACGCCGAGGGCGAGTTCTATCTGGTCGACGAAATGTGCAGCCACGAGGACTATTCCCTCTACCTCGGCTGCATCAAGGGCAAGAAGATCAAGTGCTCGCTGCACGGCAGCTATTTCGATCTGGCCTCGGGAACGGCGCTCGACGAACCGGCCTGCGACCCGATTGCGACCTACCCGGTGAAGATCGAGGACGGGGAAGTGCTCGCGCGGGTCTCCTGATCCGATGTGAACGGTTCGGCGCGCTCGGCAAGGAGCCGCACCCGCAACCCGTGCGGCACTTCTACGACTTGCCAACAGCGTGGGGACATTCGGGTGATTACGGACCATGGGTCGGAGTCGAAAACGACTCCGACCCCAGACATCTGGACCCCAGACTTCTGACTTGCCCCCGGATCTGATATCGAGGCGCCTGCCACCGCCAAACGGCTGCCAGCGGCGCCTTTGGCGCCCCATCTCGGCCTCTCCTGCACGATATCTCTCGATAAAAATCGGTCATTCGCGAAACCGTATTGCGTTGGTTGCCAAGGCGTCTGACGTCGCCGCGGTCCGCTTTATTTCTGACAAAACACTATTTTTTATGTAAATTGTCATTGCAATGTAATGACAAGTGGTACCTCGACTATCGTCCTGGAGGGAGCCTAAACCCCATGAGACGCTAGCGGATCGGCCCAAATTTGCAGTTCTACAGGGGGGATGAAGCCATGATGATTGGCTTGTTGAAGGAGATTTTTCTTCGTTTCGACACACAATTGACGGCTACCCGCGACCAAGTGCCGAACCAGGGATTGTGCACGGGAACCCTTGACCAGGCGGTCGAGCAGGTAGTCGACGCAATTGACAGCCGCTTGCGTGCCGTCCCGAACTATTCGCGGATCCTCAAGGGACCTATCGCAACCAGCTTTCGATACATACACGAGGTCTCGGAGTCCGTGTCGGGGCCTCTGCTGTGTTGTCGTTCTACTTTCTCCGACGACCCGCGGGTCAATGCCTTTTTCGTCGGACCCAATCACGTACAAGAAGTGTTCAGTCAAAGCGACCAGGTGCGGCAGTTCTTCGACGCCGACCCCCTTGCCGAAGAGTGCTGGGGGTTGCTGTACATGCGCAAAGAGGAAAGACGCCAGCCCGGCATGGCTTTGATCAACGGCGACGTGCGCAAGGACGTGATGCAGACCCTGGTCAGCTTCACCGACCATGAAGTGATCTCGCCCGGAGCCGACGAGCAGGCGGCCCGATGCGCGCTGAAGTGCTCCATGTTTAAGGGCTTACTCGCGCACATCAAAATCCGTGCCGATGACGCCAAGACGACAAGCGAAGACATCGAAAACCGTATTCGCGCGCTCAAGACACGCGTGCGCAGCCTGGATCGAACTCCCGACGCGGAGCAACGCAAGGAATCGATGCTAGCGGAAATTCGAACCTATGAAGAGCAACTGACCGAACTTGATTTGCGTCTTCCGACGATCAAAGACCATCTTGAATTTGTCGCAGACGCTTTGTCCGATCCAACCGGATATTTGACGACGGATATCTGTTCGCTGCGTCTGAACCGCATGGCGGTAAAGCTGGAAGAACCCTTTACCGAACCGGGCTACGAATTGGTCTTGTCCATAATCAGTGTCGCGTCCCACAAGTCCAGGGTCAGCGCCTTGGTGCGTTTCCCGCGAGACGAACTCTTGCCGCAAGTGGACTTCTTGAAGCAATCAGACCTCTTTCTGGCCGTATGAAGGAAGGCTTGGGTGAATGAAGGATGCTCGGGTCGGTTAACAAGCCTGGGGAGGATGAAAGGATGGTCGATGCCAGCGAAATTGCGGGGGTCTCGGAAGTTCTGATCGAGCGGTTTACGAATCAGCGTCTGCCGCGCATTCTGGCGATCAAGGCTCGCGTCGATAGCGGTGAAAAACTGGGGGCGGTCGAGTTTGATTTCCTGGAAGACGTGCTCCGGGATGCCCGAGAGAATGAGTCCCTGGTCGAGTCCATCCCCGACTGCCGGGACTTGTTTGCTCGCGTCGTCCATCTCTATCACGAAATCACGGCGGCAGCGCTCAAGAATGAACAAAACGGCTGACAACAGATTGTCGAATCCGGCCTTGTACGGCCAGATCGGGCTCGCCTGATTCGGCCAGCGCCGCTGGATGCCATTGGGTACATTCCGCAAATGCCGGAATCGCGGTCGACGTCAGATACTCAACAAACCCTTGAGTGGTGAATCGAGAGAGCCTATCCAGCCAAACGAGCATAAGCGTCGCTACCTCGCGCCTCTTGCTCTTAGCCGGACCCGGGACGGCCAACGGCGCTGGCATAGACAGTCTATGTCGAGCAAGCTCAACGCCGTGGTGACGCATGGCGGGCGTCCTGGGTGTTTCGGCCAGCTGTCGCCCGTCACAGATGTTGTATCCTTTGATAACAGGAACGAGCCCAGACCGGCGCCGGTTTTGCTTCACGCGCGCCGGGTGTGGCAACATCGGGACCGACCACGACCTGGTCCAGGAGAGAACGACATGCGCAGAATCTATTTTTTGGTACCGGACCTCAGAAACGGCCAATACGGTAACCGACGAGCTACTGCTGGCACGGATCGAGGAACGTCACATCCACGTGATCGCGCGCGAGGGCACTCGACTCGGCGACCTGCCGAAGGCCTCTCTGCTGCAGACCAGCGATGTGATACCCGCCGTTGAGCGCGGCCTCGCCGTCGGTGGCGTTACCGGCATTCTCGCCGGCGTGGCGGCAGTGACGTTTCCGCCCGCGGGCGTGGTGTTGGGTGGCGGCGCCATCCTCGCGACGGCACTGGCCGGCTCCGGCATTGGTGCCTGGTTATCGAGCATGATCGGGGTGGATGTAACGAATACCCAGATCAAACAATTTGAAGAAAACCTGAACAAGGGCGAAATCCTGTTTCTGGTGGACGTGCCGAAGGAACGGGTCACGCAGATCGAGGCGATGGTGAAAACGCATCATCCAGACGCAGACGTTGAAGGCACCGAGCCGCATATTCCGGCGTTTCCTTAACCGCACGGATCAACGTCAACGAGAGGTTGCCGGCACACGTGGCGAGCGCCTGATACGACCGGCTTCGGGCTTACACCGCCAGTTCGGCTTTTCTGATCCCGGTTCGGATCTTCTCCGCCGGGCAGTCGATACGGCCGCGGAGCCCCGCCAAGCGACGTGTCCATCGGCGACGCAGGCGGATCCTTGATCAGACCTGCTACTGAATGGTTTGCTAGCGAATCCGGATCTTTGTCGGGTCCTCTAGGTTTCCTTGTTCGTCGAGGATAGAAAGCTTTTTCCCCGTCGGATCGCTGAGAACCACAACGGGTGTATCCAAGGGGAATCGACGAACGAACTTGATCGTCCATCCAACGGTTTCCAGTCGAGAAATCGTACGTCTCTGACATTCGTTCAACATCACGTTGATATTGTTGGGAATGGGCTTCATTCCTATTCGATATTCGACAACACTCGTAACGCAGTTCTCTTCGTTCATGGCCATTTCGTAACCAAGCGCAAGTAAGGTCAGAAGACTGATATGGAATCGGCTTCCAAGTCGCTTAGTTAAATCAGGAGGCAATAAACGTCGGTCGGATAGATTTCTTGAAGAAAAGAGACTCCAGGCCCAGAGAATTGCGGAACGTCTCAAATGCGGGCCAGACCGGCCACTTCCGATCGGAACTTGTGCAGCTGATCCGAAGCCTTGACCGGTCAGCCGTTGGGCGGCTGGTGAGATTTCCGGGCTAGCCATGTCAGACGCTGCGGCTACTCGTATTCACTGGAGAGTCCGACTGGTGCCGGTGACTTCGGCCAAGCCGCGGTAGCGCACCTTCGTCAAGTCGAACCGGCGCTTGACCACCCGGAACGGATATTCGACTCGAGGGCGCCTGTATGAGAGCCGGTGAGTGATCTCGTGAACGCAACGGCAAGAGTCACAGGATCTGACTCAGGAACAGCCTGGTACGTTCGTGCTGAGGGTTCTCGAAGAATTCATTCGGTTCGTTCTGCTCGACGATCTCGCCCTCGTCCATGAAGATCACCCGGTTCGCCACCGTCTTGGCGAAGCCCATCTCGTGGGTGACGCAGAGCATGGTCATGCCCGTCCTGCGCCAGCTCGATCATCACGTCGAGCACCTCCTTGATCATCTCGGGATCCAGCGCCGAGGTGGGCTCGTCGAACAGCATGATCGCGCGGATTCATGCACAGGCTGCGGGCGATGGCCACCCGCTGCTGCTGTCCGCCCGAGAGCTGACCCGGATACTTGTCGGCCTGCTCCGGTATCTGCACCCGCTCCAGATATTGCCTGGCGATCTCCTCGGCCTCCCGGCGCGGCAGCTTGCGCACCCAGATGGGCGCGAGGCAGCAGTTCTCCAGCACCGTGAGGTGGGGAAAGAGATTGAAGTGCTGGAACACCATCCCGACCTCGCTGCGTACCTGCTCGATATTCTTCAGGTCCTCGCTGAGTTCCGTGCCGTCGACCACGATCTGCCCGCGCTGGTGGGCCTCGAGGTGATTGATGCAGCGGATCAGCGTCGACTTGCCCGAGCCCGATGGTCCGCAGATGACGATGCGCTCGCCCTTCTTTACGGTGAGATCGATGCCCTTGAGCACGTGGAACTCGCCGAACCACTTGTGCACGTCGCGCATCTCGATCATCACCTCGTCGGAGACCATCGGTGCGATCTTGAATCACGTCCGTCATTGCCTGTGCCCCGTGTGCAGCTTGCGTTCCAGTGCCTGACTGTAGCGCGACATGCCGAAGCAGAACGCCCAGAACACCAGGCCGGCGAAGAGGTATCCCTCGACCGAGTAACCCAGCCACTCGGGGTCGGCAAAGGCCTGCTGCACGATGCCCAATAGATCGAACAGGCCGATGATCAGCACCAGGGTCGTGTCCTTGAACAAGGCGATGAAGGTGTTCACGATCCCCGGTATCACCAGCTTCAGCGCCTGCGGCAGAATGATCAGCGTCATGCTCTTCCAGTAGCCCAGCCCGAGCGCCTCGGCCGCCTCGTACTGGCCCTTCGGGATGGCCTGCAGCCCGCCGCGCACCACCTCGGCCATGTAAGCGGACTGAAACATGACAATGCCGATCATGGCGCGCAGCAGCTTGTCGAATGTGACGCCCTCCGGAAAGAACAGAGGCAGCATCACCGAGGCCATGAAGAGCACGGTGATCAGCGGCACCCCGCGCCACAGCTCGATGTAGGTGATGCAGCCGGCGCGGATCACCGGCATTTCGGAGCGCCGCCCCAGGGCAAGCAGCACGCCGAAGGGCAGCGACAGCACGATACCCACGACGGCGAGCACCAGGGTCAGCATGAGGCCGCCCCAACGATGGGTCTCCACCTCCGCCAGACCGAAGACGCCGCCGTAGAAGAGCGCGTAGGCGATCAGCGGATAACCCAGGACGATTCCCATGCCGAGCAGCAGCTTGTACGGCCAGTGCTTGAAGAACAGGGGCACCATGAGCAGGACGAACACCAGGAACGCCGCGTTGACCCGCCAATGTTCGGACTCGGGGTAGAAACCGTAGATGAACTGGTCGAG
Organism: uncultured Gammaproteobacteria bacterium; assembly: GCA_963765415.1. GTDB lineage: Bacteria > Pseudomonadota > Gammaproteobacteria > Chromatiales > Chromatiaceae > CAVXWS01. The sequence goes on along the minus strand of CAVXWS010000021.1, from coordinate 8,497 downwards.
GCGGTTGGTGACGAACACCCAGCAGGCGCCGCCTCCGGTGCAGTCGTCGCGGCTGCTACCCAACCAGTCCGCGTCGATGAGGGCCCATTGCAGGAAGGGCGGCATGCTCACCCAGAGCAGATAAAGGGTGAGCAGGGTCAACACGCTGTTGGCCGGAGAGGAGAACAGGTTGCGGTGCAGCCAGCCGATGACCCCGACAGTTCGCGTCGGCGGCCGCAGCACCTCAGCTTGGCTGGACCCGGGCATGCTCAGCGCTCCACCAGGGCGATCCTGGCGTTGTACCAGTTCATCAACAGGGAGATCGCCAGGCTGATGGTCAGATACACCGCCATGGTCATGGCGATCACCTCAACCGCCTGGCCGGTCTGGTTCAGGGTCGTCCCGGCGAACACGGTCACCAGGTCCGGGTAGCCGATGGCGGTGGCCAGCGAGGAGTTCTTGAGCAGATTCAGGTACTGGCTGGTGAGCGGCGGGATGATCACCCGCAGGGCCTGGGGGATGACCACCAGTCGCAGGGTCTGGCTGCGCGAGAACCCCAGCGCGTAGGCCGCCTCGGTCTGTCCCTTGGATACCGCGAGGATCCCGGCGCGCACGATCTCGGCGATAAAGGCCGCGGTGTAGATCGAAAGCGCGACCAGCAGCGCCATCAGCTCGGGGATCACCGTAATCCCGCCGCGAAAGTTGAAGCCGCCGAGCTCGGGAAGCTCCCAGGAAAGCGGCATGCCGGCGAGCAGGAAGACAGCGGCGGGCAGCAGGATCAGGACGGCCGGGGCGATGCGGCCGGCGTGCGGAGCTGGCCCGTCGCCTCCCGGCGGCGTCTTGACCAGCGCAGCAGCAGGACGACCGAGAGCACGGCGACGAGCAGGGCCGCGACGACCCAGCCGAAGCCCGATTCGAAGACCGGTCGGGGAAGATAAAGCCCGCGCAGATTGAGGAACACCGCCTCGCCCAGCGAGTAGCTGTCACGGGGTCGCGGCAGGGCCCTGAGCACGGCGAAATACCAGAAGAAGATCTGCAGCAGCAGCGGGATATTGCGAAAGATCTCGATGTAGACCGTGGCCAGGCGAGCGATCAGCCAGTTGTTCGACAGGCGCGCCACGCCGACGAGGAATCCCAGCAGCGTCGCCAGCACGATACCGAGCACCGAGACCAGCAGCGTGTTCAGCAGGCCGACCACGAAGGTCCGACCGAAGCTCGAGGTCTCGGAGTAATCGACCAGGGTCTGGATGATGCCGAAACCGGCCTCGGTAGAGAGAAAGCCGAACCCGGTGCTGATCCCGCGTTGCTCGAGATTGACCAGCGTGTTGTGCAGCACATAGCCCAGAAAGGCGATCACGGCGGCAAGAAAGACCGCCTGGAAAACGACCGCCCGGATGCGGGGGTCGGTCCAGGCGAAGCCGCGCGAGGTACGCGGCGCGGCGGCCTTCTGCCGGCTCACGCGGCGGTCAGCGGATCGGCGGGGAATACTGGATACCGCCGTTGCTCCACAAGGCGTTCAGCCCGCGCTCGATCTTGAGCGGCGAACCCTGTCCCACGTTGCGCTCGAAGACCTCGCCGTAGTTGCCCACCTGCTTGACGATGTTGTAAGCCCAGCCGTCGGACAGATCGAGCCCCTGACCCTTGATGCCCTCCAGGCCGAGCAGTCGTTTGACCTCCGGGTTGCCGCTCGAGCGCATGGCATCCACGTTCTCCGAGGTCACGCCCAGTTCCTCGGCGTTGATCATGGCGAACAGAGTCCAGCGAACGATATTGAACCACTGGTCGTCGCCCTGGCGCACGGCGGGACCCAGGGGCTCCTTGGAGATCACCTCGGGTAAGACCACCGCGGTTTCAGGCCTGGCGAGCTTGATTCGAAGCCCGTAGAGCTGCGACTGGTCGCTGGTGAGCACGTCACAGCGCCCGGCCTCGAAACCTTTGACCGTCTGGTCCGCAGTGTCGAAGACCACGGGCTGGTAATCCATCTTGCGGGTTCGGAAGTAGTCGGCCAGATTGAGCTCGGTCGTGGTGCCGGCGAGGATGCACACCGCGGCGCCGTTGAGTTCACGCGCGCTCTTGACCCCCAGGCCCTTGGAGACCATGAATCCCTGGCCGTCGTAGTAGGTCACCGCCGCGAAGTGGATCCCGAGCGAGGTGTCACGGGTCAGCGTCCAGGTGGTGTTGCGCGAGAGGACGTCGATCTCGCCCGACTGCAGCGCCGTGAGACGCTCCTTGGCCGTGAGCGGCGTGAACTTCACTTTGCCCGCATCGCCGAGGGTCGCCGCCGCCACCGCTTTGCAGACATCGACGTCCAGCCCCGTCCAGTTGCCCTTTGCATCGGCGCTCGAGAACCCGGGCAGTCCGGTATTCACCCCGCACCGGAGGTATCCGTTCTTCTTGACCGCCTCGAGCGTGGAGTCGGCCGCGAGTACGGACGACCACGGCAAGTACAGGGCAACGATTGCCATGAGTGCTGCAAGATTGCTTATGTGCATGTCTTGAACTCCGTCCGGTGCTGTGAATGCCATTGGCGTCGAGCGGGGGATCCCCGCCGCGTGTGCTTCGATTATCGGCCGCTCGACGACGAGTCGTCATGATAATGCAACGGTCGCTCCGATTGGTGCGCCACCCACCAATTCTAGTGGGCTGCTTGGTAAACTCGGTAACACTCAGCCGATCCACAAGCGTCATCGGCAAGGCTCGCGAGCGCCGGACTAGCCGTTGCTGATTCATTTAGTGGGCCCGGCACCTCATGCCCGGGCAAGTAGTCCGCTTCGGCGCAGTCCCCGGTAGACCGCTTCGCGGCATAAACGACCCGCCGGCGACCGGCGGTTCAGCGGCCGGTCCGATAGCGGAGCGGACGATCAATGAAGCCAAGGCGGGAGCAAGCAGGTAACGCATCGCCAATGACCGCGAGCAGGCGGTTCGGTTGGAAGAAACGGCGTTTGGTAATCTTCCATTCTTAGTCTTGGTACGGTGGTGTCCTTTTCTGATCCTGGTCGATTGGACATTCGAGGCAAAGGCCGAGCAGGATTCGAGAGCGTTGGGGTTCGACCGCAAGGCCTTGATGCAGCATTGTAAAAACTGTGCTTATGTGCCCAGGAAGCGGTTCACCGGCGCCTTCCTGGTACCCAACACCTGCGCATTCAATGCCTTCCGGCAGCGCATGCAACACTCGCCTCAACAAGTCAGACGTCAGGTTTCGGCGCGCACGAGTGCCGACTTCTTCCACCAGGGGTGCTTGGCCTCGATGAAGTCCTCCCAGAACGCATCGAAGCGATTCAGCATATGATGATAGTCGCAGGTTCTCCAGCCGATGAGTCCGCCCGCGTATACCAGGATCTCGTGATCTGTCTCATCCTTGAGCAGGTCATCGAGCAGCTGCTTCGTGACCGACACGTCATTCATGAGTCCGAGCAGATCCTGCAGCCCTTTCATGTGGCCGATGAAATCGTCCATGCCCATGAACAGCGGGCGGAAAAACTCTGCCGCATAACGCAGTTTCTTGCACTCGATGCGCAGGCTGTGCATCTCCACCGCGGCATGGCGGTCAACATGACTGCCGACAGCCAATACCTTGCGCTCCTGCTTGTCCATGAGCTCTCGTGAGAAAGGCACCAGGTTCTTCGACAGGGCCTTCGACTCCTTTTTGCTTGGCTCGGCCTGTTCCCACTGCTTGTTTTCGAACCAGACAGCGAACTCGTCCTTGAAACGACGGTAACGGTCGCTGTCCGAGCATGACCGCACCTGACGCTCGTACACCTCGGCCCGACGCGTCTCGGCCAGCTGCAGCAGATCCTCACAGCCAATCAGTGGCAGTTCCTCGGCGACAGCGGTCAGTCCTTCCGAGATGAACACATCCAGGTCGCGTGCCATGCCCAGTTCACCGGCAACCCAGCGCAGTTCATCCGACCAGTACTTGCGCGTGGATTTCGGGATGGCATCACGAAACAGCGACAACGCAGACCGCATCCGGCGCAGGGTTACCCGAAACTGGTGCACGCCCTCAATGTCGTCCCAACTCCTTGCCGCCTCCTCCCAGGTGAGCAGGTAGTCGAAGTTGTGTCGCATGATGGTGGCGAAGGCATCGCTGACCGACTGATCAGCCGTTACCGGTGCGGGAGTCTTTGATTTGGTGGGCATCAGGTCCGTTATTTCCTCATCTCGCCTTTGCTATGGGATGCACAGGCTTCAGTCGATCTGCAAGTGGAGAGTTCCCGAGGCGGCAGGGAGGCACGCGCTGAAGTTTTCGGCCGAGGGCCCCGGGGGTGGAGTACGGGCTCGGCGCCACGGCGCGGGCCGGTACCGGGGGTTCGTGCGCACCGGCGGCGTCATCGACCGAGCAGCGCGAGCAACAATGCCATCGGCCTGATCTCGAACTTGCCAAGCCCCAACAGACGCGACAGCAGCCCGGCTTTTGACCCTGGCGCCAGCTGCGCGATGGGTCGACCCGCCACCGCAACCTGCAGCGTGACGTCGACCAGGAGCAGACCGTCGTGCAGCCGGGCAATCAGCTTGGTGCGCTGCGTACGCCCGAGCGAGCTGCTGCGCGCCATTGCGCGCCCCACCCCGAGACTCGGCAACTCCAGCGTGACGACCGCCCCGCGACCGGTGAGGCGCAGTTCATCGCCGCTCCCGCCGACAACCGAAAGCTCACCCAGAACGTCGATCGCCATCATGGCGGACGTCAGCCGGTACTACTGTCCCGCGCCCGGATCTTCAGCGTCCCGTTGACCTTCCAGCGCGCCAGCGGGGCATCTTCCGAGTGATGTGACGGCACGTAAATCTCGAGGTTATCGAATTCATAGGTGATCTCAGCGCCACGCCCGGTAAGCTTGTCGTACAGCTCAAGCGCCAGATCCGGCCATGTCAGAACTTTTTCCGCCATCGGGTCGACTCCTCTTTTGGTTTTGGTTTGCGTTAGCGGCGCAACGGTCGTCGCCGGAGAATCTGCCGCCTGGGATATGCTAGCAGCAGTTCGGCCTCAAGGGTACGCACCGCCACAGGCAGCCGATCACGCCTGCATGGCGATCGCAGTTCAACGCTCACCTGACAGGCCGCTTCAGTCGACAAAGCGGTCACCGTGCCATACCGATACGGCCGGACTTGGGGTCGATGAACGGGCAGACGAATGTTCAACGAGTTCCGGCGCCGCCATTCGACAACGTATCCAGCCAATCGGCAATCACGCTTACTGCCTGGTCGCCCTTTCCCTTGAAATAGTGATCCGCGCCCGGGACGGTGACCTGCGCTGATTTCGGGTGACCGGCGATCTTCATCAACCGCCGTCGCTCTTCGGCCATGCGCTGCACCGCCGGGTAATCGTCCTCACCAAACAGATCGAGCACGGGCTGGGGCATCTTGGCCAGAGCATAGGGCTCACGCAGCGGCTGTCCGAAATCGCTCGCGCCCATGCCGACGCCGACGTAGGCATCGATCCGGTTCAGGGCAGCCATGCCGCGGTGATGTATCCAATGCTGCGCCATGTGCGATCCGCAGCTGTGCGCCAGCAAAATGATCTTTCGATGACCTCGGGCCTCCAGGAAATCGATGCCGGCGTCGATCCGCGGTGCCGCGTCGGGAAAGATCCTGAAATAGTCGTTGTATCTCGCCGGATTCTCGAGCACTGGCATTTGGATCGACAGGGTACTCCAGCCGTGCTCGGTCAAGCCGATCCTCAGCGGTTGAATCAGGTCGACCCAGTCGGGATGAAAACCACGGCCGTGCAGAATCAACACGGCGCCCTTGTTCGAGTCCGTCATGCTCTCGGTGTGGATACCGAAGAACTCGTGTCCGGCGGCCTGCAGACTGATCGGCTCGCCATCGAGAATGGCGTCGACGATCTGCGCGGCCATACGCCGCTCGCGGTCAAGGTCGAGCCGCGCGGCAGCCGACTGGGCAATTACCAGCACGAACAGCGACATCAGTAACGGTGTCGATCTCAAACGGGTTCTCCCAACACGACCGGAAGGGCACACGCGTTTATTGCAGCGCCAGCCCCAATGACCGTTCTCGAGTTTTACAGCCTTTTCTCCTGCACCGCGGGTCACTGATCGATGTCATCGTGTTCTAACCATCGTTCGGGTCTGATCGTGGATTTTGGAGTCCCGAGGGGCGGAAATTTACAAGCAATTGTAGTACCTTACCATGCGATCGCAAACTTTGCCGTTCGGGTCGGGAGCTTGGGTCAGAGATTAGCCGCCGCAAATGGATTCGGCTTCATCGGCATCACAATCTGGAGATTTTCATGAAACGATTACTTACGCTTATCTGTATCCTGGCTTTCGCGATTGCACTGCCGTCGGGCGCCGACGCCGACAACCATAGCGACGAGGCCAAGAATATGCAGAGCGAAAAGGCCAAGACCGACAGTGACGGGAAGGCCGAGGAACAACCGGCCAGTAGCGACGATGCCGAGTGCGATTAGTCGAGCTCGCCGACAGTAGCCGTCCCCCGCCGGGAGCGGTCTTTAGAGTCCCCGATAGGGGATCCGTAAAACCCCTCGCCTTTAGCCGATGGACCGATCGGCAGGACCGTTTCTTCTCCCACGCGCGAGAGCGTCACGAATGAGGGGATCAAAATTGAACGGAGTTGATCCCGATCACCCTCACCCCGGCCCTCTCGACTCGGGTTCCGAACTTCGTTCTACCTCCTCCATCCCTGGAGTCGTCCCGGTGGGAGAGGGCGCAATCGGCCGAATGGCCGATCGATCCGGCTTTCAGCCGTAACCCGAAGCCACCGCCTTTCAGCCGGTGGCGTATTCACTCCGGTACCTACCAATCACAAAACAAAGATGATGGAGGCTAACGCCCTATGAAGCTCAAAGTAATCGCAGTGAGTTCCGTTCTCTCGCTGACCTTCGCCTTTTCGACCGGCAGTTCGGCGGAGATGGCCGTCGGCATCACCTCGCAATTGAAGATGCTGCAGGGCAAGATCGGCGGCAAAGACATCACCATTCAACGCAACCAGGACCAGAGTGCGACGGTCAATCCAGCCTTCGCCAAGACCTCGCGCAAATGCCCGCCGTTTTGCATTCAGCCCATGGCGCTGTCACCCGGGGTCGAGACCATCGGCGAACTCGAAGTGATCGACTACATCAAGAGAATGACCGAGGGTGATGACAGCATTGTGCTGATTGATTCACGCACACCGAGCTGGGTCGCCCGCGGCACCATTCCGGGTGCGGTCAACATCCCCTGGACCAAGCTCAACCCGGCGAAGGGCGCGGATCCGATCTCGATCGGCGACATCATGACCGGCAAGTTCGGCGCCACGGAGAACGAAGGGCTCTGGAACTATTCGAACGTCAAGACCCTGGTGCTGTTCTGCAACGGCATGTGGTGCGGCCAGTCGCCCAACAACATCCAGAACCTCCTCAAATTCGGCTACCCGGCCGACAAGATCAAGTGGTATCGCGGCGGCATGCAGGACTGGGAGATCCTCGGTCTGAGCACCGCCAAACCCTGAGAAGAACGGCGCGAGGCGTGCTCGCAGGGGCCGCGCCTCGCACCGACAGTGCTCGAATGGAGCCAGATTCGCGCCAGCGGCTCCGGTCGCGCCGATCGGGGCGACGACGAGACCAAGAATTCCGGATCTAACCCGGCCAACGTTAGGCAGGTGTGCGAGAATTGCCGACCTGCCGAGCCGGCCCTCAACCGTTGCCCCAGTTCGTTTGCTGAAGATGGAAAAGCTGAGCATCAACCCCAGGAAGCCTCCCCTGGCCGAGGCCGAAGGCGAGCGGCTGTTCTGGGCGAACACGTCTCTCGGGTCGCTCGCCCTGGCCACCGCCCAGGCGGCGAAGGAGCATACCGGCCCCGTTCTGATGGTCACCGACGACGTCCATGAGGCCGACCGTCTCGAGCGCCACGTCCGTTTCTTCGTCCAGCCCGACCTGCCCATCTCCGGCTTCCCGGATTGGGAGACCCTGCCCTACGACGTCTTCTCGCCTCTGCCCGAGCTGGTCTCGCAGCGCCTGCTGACTCTGCACCGCCTGGCACACCTGCAGCGGGGGGTGCTGATCGTCCCGGCCGCGACCCTGATGCAGCGCGTCTGCCCGCGCAGCTACATCGATCGCCACGCCCTGGTTCTCGAGACCGGCCAGCGGCTTGACCCGGGCGCGTTCCGGCGACGCCTGGAGCAGGCCGGATACCAGCACGTCTCCCAGGTGATGAGCCATGGCGAATTCGCTCAACGCGGATCGCTGTTCGACCTGTTCCCGGCCGGCAGCGGAGAGCCGTTCCGCATCGACCTGTTCGACGACGAGATCGACTCGATACGCAGCTTCGATCCGGAGACCCAGCGCACGCTGGAAAAGGTCGCGCAGGTACGCCTGTTGCCGGCCCGCGAGTTTCCGCTCGACAAAGAGTCCATCACCCACTTTCGCCAGGCCTATCGCGAGCGGATCGAGGGCGATCCCAAGCAGAGCCTGATCTATCGCGGCGTCAGCGAGGGCGTCCCACCGGGGGGGATCGAATATTACCTGCCGCTGTTTTTCGACGAGACGGCCACCCTGTTCGACTAT
>CAVXWS010000020.1:0-4468 GCA_963765415.1 uncultured Gammaproteobacteria bacterium | reverse complement strand
TTATACGATTCCTCTATCGATGTAGGGTGGGTTAGGCACGCTGTTTATGCCCTAACCCACCCGCTGTGCCGACAGGCACTCATTCAGCGTGCGTTGTGTTGCTGCGCAACGCTTTGTGGGCTACGCAAGAACCGCTGACCCACCCTACGTTTATGCTCAAGTAAGTGCCATTTCGGCTAATCGGAGCCGCGCACGCTCAGGACTGAGCAGGGTGCATGATGCGCGATACGCGCCGTGACGGATCCGAGCAGGAAGCGCTCGAAGGCCTTCTTGCCCTTGTGACCCAGGATGATGAGATCGTCGCCATTGCTGGTCGCGACATCGAGGATTGCCTGGGAGGTGCTGGTGCCTTCGATCAGTTCCGTTGAGAGCTCGACATTCTTGCCGCCGATCTGCTCAGCGGCCCGCTTCAGCGCCATCTTGGCGGCGTTCTTTTTCTCCTGCCACATCCAATTCAGTTGCTGGCGAATGTCCTGCCGGTACATGTGAATCAGGGGCATGACGGTGATTGCCCTGACCTCGGCCTTACCTGCCAGCGGCAGGGAGGCGCAGAACTCGACGGCTTTGCGCGCCGGCGGCGAATCGTCGTAGGCCAACAACAGGCGCCATTTGCCACCGGACTTGGGCAGCGCCGTTTTGTCGATGCCCGCCGTCTCGGCAGGGTGCTTCACAATCAACACCGAACAGGGGGCATACTCGAACACCCGATCGGAGGTACTCCCCAGCAGAAAACGCTTGGCGCCACTGCGGCCGTGCGAGCCGACCGCGACGATGTCGCTGCGCAATTCTATCGCGAGGCGAACAATCTCTTCCGCCGGGTGTCCCGTGCGGATCTGGCCATTGGCGCTCAGGCCTGCTTGGCGTATGCGCGCAACCTCTTCATCGACCAGCGCCTTTGCCTCGGTCTCCGCTTCCTGGCGAGCCTGCTCGAACGCCCGTCGATGCTTATCGCTCAGCCGCGCCACTTCATCCGCCGGGATCACCTCCCTGAGCACCGTCAGCACGGTCAGTTCGGAATCCGATGGCAGCGGAAACGCCAGCAGGTAGTCGAGGGCGGCGCGGGCCGTGTCGGACCCGTCGCTGGCCAGTAGGATTTTCATCGGCATAGTTTCGCTCAACCGCCCCTCCGTGAGTGGGCCTTTATTGGACTATGCGGTCGCCGAAACCCGGCGGTCGGGTCTTCAGCACCGGCGTGTCCACCGCTCAATGTGCCGCTCCGATGTTCAGTGCATACTGCAACACCACATAGATACCGTAGACGCTGAGGAGCCAGACTCCCTGCCAGCGATGGAAAACCGTCGTGTTCATGCTGATAAAGACCCGGAACGAGAACAGAATGATCAACATCGCCGGGAAGTGGAAATAATAGAAGTTTTCCGGGATCGCCAGGGGAGCGGCCACCGCGGCGGCACCGATCACGAACAGGACATTGAGGACGTCGGCGCCGACGATGTTGCCGACGGTGATCTCCGGATGACCCTTGCGAACCGCGGCGATCGCCGTCATCAACTCGGGCAGCGAGGTGCCGAAGGCTACCATGGTGGCCGCGATGACATCTTCCGGCACACTCAATCGTATCGCGATCTCCGAGGCGGCCGGCACCAGTATCCGCGCACCGATGATGATCAGGACCAGGCCGCCGACCACCATGATCCAAGCCCTGGCCGGAGTCATCAAGTCTTCGGTAGATAGCGGCTCCTCATTGCCTGAACCGTCGCTATGTCTTGCCCAGCGATAGGTCATGTACATGTAGGTGGCGAGCAGGACCAGGAAAAAGAAGCCGACCAGGCGCGGCAACATGGGCTCCTGCCCTTCTTCGGCCGCTAGCAGGGCGATCAGACCGATAACCACCAGCAGCATCGCCGAGCCGAACTGAACCCAGCCGGTGCGATTGAGGATGAACCGATTCATCGGGACCGCGACGAGAACGCAGGACAGACCGAATATCAGCCCGGTGTCGGCGATGATCGAACCGACCCCGTTGCCCAGCGCGAGACCGGGATTGCCCATGTAGGCGGCCATGACCGAGACAAAGGCCTCGGGCAGAGTCGTGCCGAGGGAGACCACGGTAGCGCCGATGACGATCTTGGGCAGGCCGGTGCGCGTTGCCAGATCGACGACGCCGTCGATCATCCAGTCGGCCCCCTTTGACAGCATGGCGATACAGACCACGATGACGCCTAACAAGAGCAGCGTGGATTGCTCCGCCATGAGTTGCTGCAGTGCAGACTCGTCAGCGATCCATCGCCAGATTCCGGATTCCATACGGGATCTCCGTTGTTAGATTCAGGTTCTTGCAGGGCGAGGTCGATAGGATCGTCGAGGCTTTGAACCCATCTCGATTCTCGTTACTTAGTGTTCGTCCAGAAACTCCAGTAATCCCTTCTCCTTAGGAAGAAGGTTAAAATGATGGGGTATAAAATCAACAAATCACCGCCCTGTCGATCCCCTCACCCCTGCCCTCGGTAACCGCTCCTTGCGTTACTCTACCTCCTGCGTCCATGCAGTCGTCTCCCGGAGGTAGAGGGTGTTTCTGGATCGACTACTTAGCCTAACCCTTGCCGGATTTGCACGGAAACCTATTGAATCACTGATTCAGGTCATACGCTTGTAACAATACGGGATGAACGAAAGTCGGAACCCGAGTCGAGAGGGCCGGAGTGAGGGGATAAAGGCTTTTGCGACACCCTCCCTGTGGGAGAAGGAACTGTTCCATCCGTTGCCTAAAGGTGAGGGGTTTACTGATCCCCTATGGGGGACTCTAACCGTGACCGTGTGCGTCAGAAAAAGAGGAACGCAGGCACATCCGTATTGTGCGGCGCGACAAGCGTTTATGGGTCCTGCAGGCCGAGGTCATCGTGTCTTTTTTAAAATTTATGTTGGGCGATTGAGCCTTTCGTTCAGGCCAGTAACTCACGTGCTCGGCGTAACCGCGCGGGAATATCGATACCCTGTGGGCACACTTGGCAGGCCCGCTGCAATTCGTCTTTCGATGCCTCGCGCTTGGCGACCGGTATCGAACGGTACAGGTCACGGGCGCGACCGGTCTTGCCGTAGCTTTCAAAATACATCAGATACCGCAAGATTTCGGCGATCGCGACGTCGCTTGCGATGGTCTGCTCGCACAGATGTTTGCAGCCGTTACAGGCGTAGCCCGCGGTCAATGCGGCCAGCTGGTTGAGCTGGTGACTTTCCTCGGCGGTCAGCGGTTTTTCCGAACGCGCTGCGTCCACGTTTTCCCGCACATACCTGACACTGTCCATTTCGGACACGATGGAGTCGATGCGCTCGTCCGCCCAGACCGATTTGAGTTTGGCCTGGCCCAGGGTGAACTCCTTGGATTGAAACCCGGCCACGGACTCGAGATCGCGTGGCACAGACCCCTGCGTCTTCATTGCGATCAGACCGACTCCCGCGCGATGACACGCGTCGATGGCACGATTGAGTTCCATGTCGCCATAACGCCGGAAGTTGTAGCGGAACATGATGGCGTCGATACCACCGACCTTGGCCGCTCGGTTCATCAACTCGACCACATTGCCGTCGTGGCAGGAAAACCCGAAAAAGCGGGTCTTGCCTTGGGCCTTGAGCTTTTCGCCCAGCGCCAGGTATTCGCGATCGAGCATCTTCAGATCATCGATGCCGTGCATGAGATAGAGATCGAGGTAATCCGTGCCGAGTTCGGCGAGTGCCTCGTCGATACCGGCCTGTAGGCCCGACACCCGACCGGCGCCGGATTTCGAGGTCAGCCAGAGACGCTTTCGATCACCGATCTGAGTCAAAAAGTTCGCGATGGCCCGGTGCGATGATCCCCATCCATAGGACAACGCCGTATCGAACCAGATGACGCCCTCCTGAAAACAGCGATGCATGACCTTGTCGTATCTCGGGTCCAGGCGCTGGGCAGTGCCGAGGTGCAGGATTGGGACCTGGACCCCGGTCTTGCCAAGCTCTCGCGTCGGAATCCCCGTCCTGACGGTTGCCGGTGCTGCTGCGGCTTCTTCCGCCAAACCCAACAGGGGAAGGGATGCGGCACCCGCCGTGGTTGCCGATGTTAACGCCGTTTTCAGGAAACGGCGCCGACTGGCTTCGCTCGGTGATTGGTTTTGTGTGTCGGTATCGTGGTCATCGGTCATGGTTCGACATCCTCATATGGGGCGCGCAGGGGTCCTGGAGCGCAAAAGCAACCTGCGGTTCTTGGAGCGGCTTTCACCCACCGCGGTCACGTAGACGGCCGGTTGATCCTGTACCGGGCATTCCGCTTCGCAGATTCCGCAACCAATACACAGATCGGGCACGATGAAGGGTTTGTACAGAATCACCATCTTGCCAAACACGTCTTTGGTCTCTTCGTCGTGAGTCTGTATGGCCTTTGGCGCCACGGGACAGACTTCTTCGCAGACCACGCAGGGCACCTGATTGGCCCACGGCAGGCAGCGGGTGGTGTCGATGAACGCGGTGCCGAGGC
>CAVXWS010000019.1:0-46078 GCA_963765415.1 uncultured Gammaproteobacteria bacterium | reverse complement strand
AACCCGCTATCGTCCGGTAGCTGTTCAACGAGCTTGAACGCTGTATCGGGGCAGCAAAGGGAATTTTCTGGTGAATGCCGGGTCTCTACCTAGCCCACCGAATGCAGCTCTGGTGCGGTAAGACGCGTCCTAAAAAACACGACATCGCACTTAAATCCCAAACCTGCTCAGGAGTGAGACCAGATAATGAAAAAGACCAACATGAAACCTGTTGTCAACGCGGTCGGTGCTGCCTTTACCGGCACCCTGATGCTCGGCGGCAGCCGTACAGGCCACCGACAACCCCTTCGGTCTGACCGAGTTGGGCAGCGGTTACATGCAGACCGCTTCCAGCCACATGGAAGGAAAGTGTGGTGAAGGCAAGTGCGGCGGCTCCATGGCAGCCCCCAAGGACGCCGCTGAAGGTAAATGCGGCGAAGGCAAGTGCGGCGGCTCCATGGCGGCCCCCAAGGACGCCGCTGAAGGTAAATGCGGCGAAGGCAAGTGCGGCGGCTCCATGGCGGCACCCAAGGCCGCATCTGAAGGCAAGTGTGGCGAAGGCAAGTGCGGCGGCATGAAATAAGCCCGAGCGCCGGGTCGGAGGCGAACGACCTGCCTTGATCCGGGCACAGCAGCAGCCATCAGGCCGCCGCGTACCGCCCCGGGGCCTGCACATCCATTCACCACCCAGAGCGCCCGAATGGCAAACAAAGAATTCGTCGTCAAAGGTGCTGGCCTAAGTTACCGCCGAATTCACTCGGAACGACCTGGCCGAGCGGCATCCCGGAGGCGATCGGCTTCATGGAGGTCGCCCCGGAGAACTGGATAGGAGTCGGTGGCGCTCTGGGGAGAAGGCTCCGTGCCGCGACCGAGCAGGTGCCCTTCGTCGCCCATGGGCTGTCACTGTCGATAGGCAGTCCCGCGCCCCTGGACGAACAACTGGTGCACGACGTCAAGAGGTTTCTGCGCGACTACGACATCCGCTGCTACACCGAGCATCTGAGCTATTGCTCGGACGACGGCCATCTCTACGATCTGCTGCCGATCCCCTTCACCGAAGAGGCGGTGCACTATGTCGCCGAACGCATCCGTCGGGTGCAGGACATCCTCGGCCTGCGCATCGGCATGGAGAACGCCTCCTACTACGCCGCTCCGGCTCAGCAGATGAGCGAGATAGACTTCATAAACGCCGTCCTCGACGAGGCCGATTGCGGCCTGCATCTGGACGTCAACAACATTTACGTCAACAGCATCAACCATGGCTATGACGCCGAACAGTTTCTCAAGGCCCTGCCGGGTGAGCGGGTGATGTACGCACACATCGCCGGGCACTACGACGAGGCCGAGGATCTCAAGGTCGACACCCACGGCGCCGACGTGATCGACCCGGTGTGGTCACTGCTGGATAGCGCATATCAGACCTTCGGCGTGATGCCGACCTTGCTCGAACGCGACTTCAACATCCCGCCGCTGCCGACGCTGCTCGGCGAGGTCGAACAGATCCGCGCCGTCCAGAGCCATTGGAGCAGACCCGATGACCGCGCCGCTATCTGAGCGTCCTGGCTTCCAGCAGGCGCAGCTCGAGCTGGCGGCCCACATCCGCGACCCCGAGCGGGACCCGCCGCCGGCCGGCATCGAGGACCGAAGGCTGCGGATCTATCGCGAGTTGTTCTTCAACAACATCTCCGGATTGCTGTCGGAGGCCTTTCCGGTGCTGCGCTCGTTGCGCTCGCCGCAGGTCTGGGAGCGCCGCGTACGACGCTTTTACGCCGACTATCGCTGCCGTACGCCCTACTTCCTCGAGATCAGTGAGGAGTTCATGCGCTGGCTGGGCGAACAGAGAACTGTGCATCCGGACGATCCGCCGTTCATCCACGAACTGGCGCACTACGAGTGGGTCGAGTTGGCGTTGAACGTCTCCGACCAGCCGATGGAACCCGAGGGACTGGACCTCAACGGCGACGTGTTTCTCGACCGGCCGCTGGTCTCACCGCTGGCCTGGCACCTCGCCTATCACTACCCGGCGCACCGGATCAGCCCGGAGAACCAACCGCAGCGGCCGAGCGCGCAGCCCACCTATCTGCTGGTTTATCGTGATCGCGGCGATCAGATCCATTTCCTGGAGATCAACGCTATCACCCACCGATTGATCGATTTGCTGCAAGAACACCCGGCCGACACCGGTCAGGATGCACTGAACCGGATCGCAGTTGAAATGCAGCACCCGCAGCCCGAGCTGATTCTGGAGCACGGCCGGACCCTGCTGAACGATCTGAGGGCGCGCAACATCATCGTCGGCACGCGCCTGAGCAGATCCGCAGGCGCCCGCCCGCGGCCGATTGCCGCGACTCGGCGACGATCTTGTCCCGCCCCGACGGAAAGGATCCTCCTGGGCCGCCCCGGACTCGTCTAAATAACGACGTTCCTTGGCCGATAGCGTTGCGAGGACCGGCACCGGGGGGCTGGCGCGCCGTGCGCGAAGCATTCACATTGCGTCTACGATATTTCACGACAGCGCTCCTGCTGCTGCTCGACATCGCCTCGGCCAGCGCCCAGTCACCACCGCTGCTGCTCGGCGTGCACCCCTATCTGGACCACAACGAGATTCGTGATCGTTTTTCGCCGCTGGCCGACTATCTCGGCCGGCGTCTGCAGCGATCGGTGCGGGTGACGGTTGGCCAGTCATACAGCGATCACAGCAAGGCCATCGTCAACGGCGATGTCGACATTGCCTATCTCGGGCCGGCACTGTACGTAAAGCTGATCCGCGAGCACAACCGTTTTCCCCTGCTGGCCCGACTCGAGGTGCGTGGCACGCCGACCTTCCGTGGCAAGATCATTGCCCGCGAAGACTCGGGGATCCACACCCTGGCGGATCTGAACAACCGGCATTTCGCCTTCGGCAGCCGATCATCGACCATGAGTCATCTGCTGCCTCGCTACACACTGCTGCAGGCCGGTATCGGGGTCGAACACCTGGCCGGCTATCAGTATCTGGTCAGCCACGACAACGTCGCTCTGGCGGTGCTGGCGGGCGACGCCGATGCCGGCGCGGTCAAGGAGGAGATTCTCGGCCAATACCCATCCGGTCTACTGCGCGTGATCGCCGAGTCCGACCCGATCTCCGAGCATGTCTTCGTCGCGTCGCGGAAATTGCCCGCGGCGCAGATCGAAGTCATCCGCAGGGCGCTGCTGGAAGCGCATCTTGAGCCGAACGGCGCGGAACTGCTTGGCAGCATCAAAAGCGGGACGACAGCCCTTGTCCCGGCCCGCGATTCCGACTACGACGGACTGAAGATCATCCTGAGCAAATTGCAGTCACTCGGTGTGAGCTATTGAATTCGGCCGGATCATCCATGCCGAAGCGCCTCTATATGATATCGGCGCTGGTCTCGGCTCTGGTGATGTTCGCCGGGGCCTGGGCATTGATCGCTGGTGAACACTCGGCCCGACTGGCGACCGCCCAGCAACAGGCCAGGAATCAGCTCGATGTCGTCAGCTACCTGGTGCGCAACGAGCTGCAGAAGAGCAACTACCAGGGCATCGCCGAACTGCTGCAGCAATGGGCGCTCGCCAACGGCGACGTACAGCGAGTCACGGTCGACTCGCGAACCGGCTTCCGTCTTGGCGAGTACCAATCCGCGACCCAGGCGGTGCACACCCTCACACTCCTCAACAGCGTCGACTACTCCTATCGCGGTCGTGCAATCACCAGCCTGACCCTCAGGCTCGACCTTGTCTACCAGCAGACCCGACAGCTCGCCTACCGTCTGCTCGGGATTGCCGGACTGCTGTCTCTGGCCGCGGCCGTGGTCGGCTATCTGCTGATCAGTCGTCAGTCGGAGACGCAGAGACTTCGATTGCGCAGCCGGGAATTGCAGGAGGCCAATCAGAAACTGGAAATGGCGCTTTCCGATCTCGATCTGTCCGAGTCGGATAATCGCCGTCTGGCGGCGTTCCCGCTCGACAATCCGAATCCGATCCTGGCCTACGACGCCGGCGGCCATGTCACGTTCGAAAACCCCGCCTTTGCTCGTCTCAAAGAGGAACTCGGCGGCAGACGACCCGAAGACATCCTACCCAAGGCCCACCCTCAATTGCTCAAGGCCAGCCAGCAAGGACACCCGACCGCCTCGCGCGAATACGGCTGCGGCAATCGGATCTTCGTGGCCGATTACCAACCGATACCCGGGGCCGAGTCGACCTACGTCTACTTCCGTGACATCACTGTTCAGCGCCGGGCCGAGACCGATTTGATGCGCGAGCAAAGCCGGGCCAAGGTGACGCTCGCCTCGATCGGCGACGCGGTGGTCACCACCGACAGCCTCGGCCTGGTCGAATTCCTCAACCCGGTCGCGGAGCAGCTCTGCGGTGTACGCTCGGCAGCGGCCGCCGGCAAGCCACTGGCCGAGGTCGTGACCCTGCACGACCTCGAATCCGGCGACGCCCTGACCGATCTGGTCGAGCGCTGCATGACTCGGCGCACGCCGCTGAAGCTCGACAGCAATCTCGAGCTGGCCAGCCAGAACGGCATGCGCTACCAGATCGATGCCTCCGTCTCGCCGATCCGCTTTGCCGAGAACGTCGCTCTGGGCATCGTGCTGGTGATGCGCGACGTTACCGCAGAACGTCGTCTACAGGATGAGTTGGCCCGTCAGGCCAGTCACGACGCCCTGACCGGACTGCTCAACCGCTCGGCCTTCGATACCCATCTCGAGGCCGCCCTCGACTCCGCGCGCAGCCGCGGAAACAGCCACGCGCTTTGCTACCTGGATCTCGATCAGTTCAAGGTGGTCAACGACACCTGCGGGCACGTCGCCGGAGACGAGCTGTTACGCCAGATCACCAGCCTGATGCGCAAGCAGTTCCGCGCCGGCGACGCACTCGCCCGACTCGGCGGCGACGAGTTCGCGGTCCTGATCCACGACTGCGATTCGACCCACGTCTTCGAACGGGCCGAGCGCTTTCGCCAGGAACTGACCGACCTGACCTTCGCCTGGCAGGACAAGTCCTTTCGGGTCGGGGTCAGTATCGGCATCACCATGATCGACCAGAAGAGCAGGAATGTCGGCGAGCTGCTCAGTCACGCCGACGCGGCCTGTTACGTCGCCAAGGACCAGGGCCGCAACTGCGTCCACCTGTTCAACCGCGACGACATGCTCACCGCCGAGCGACACGGCGAGATGCAATGGGTGGCCCGGATCCACCGCGCCCTGGAGGAAAACCGTTTCGTACTCTACGGCCAGCCGATCATTGCGCTCGACGACCGCGGCGCAGAGACCTACGGCGTCGAACTGCTGCTTCGGATGATCGACGAAGAGGGTCAACTGGTCTCTCCCGGCGCCTTCCTGCCAGCCGCCGAACGATATGACCTGATGGATCGGCTGGACCGCTGGGTGATCCACAAAGGCCTGCTGATGATCGCCCGGCACGAACAACGGAAGCGAGCCCATAAACGGGCGTTGCGCTACTTCATCAACCTCTCCGGCACCTCGCTGCGTCAGGGAATGTTGCTCGATTTCGTCCGCGCGGAAATCCAGGGCTCTGGCGTCAATCCTCACCAGCTCACCTTTGAGGTGACCGAGACCGCCGCCATCCGCAATCTGTCACAGGCCAGCCGTCTGATCGGCGATCTGCGCCAGATCGGTTGCCGCTTCGCCCTGGACGATTTCGGCAGCGGCCTGTCGTCATTCGGGTACCTGAAGAACCTGCCGGTCGATTATCTGAAGATCGACGGCTCCTTTATCCGCGACATCGAGCGCGACCCGCTCGACCGCACCTTCGTCGCCGCGATCCGAGCCGTGGCGGCGCAGATGAACCTGCGCACCATTGCCGAGTTCGTCGAGTCCCCGTCGGTGCTGGACATACTGGACGAAATCGGCATCGATCTCGCCCAGGGCTATGGCATCGCCACCCCCGGCCCGCTGTGCGAACTGCTCGATCCGGGCTGCAAGGGAAGACACCAAAAGAATCAGAACAAGGCCTGAGCCTTTCCGACACGGCGGTGGAGTAAGCAGCGACAGCGGTCCAAGCTCGCCACACTTCACCCTCGGACCGTCGTGTGGGGCTCCGGGATGCAACGAACTCGTGATTCACTACTCTTGGAGAAAGACAGGACGAGACAGGCAAATGCTATAGTTCCTCTTTCCCCGAATACCGATCACCGGCCTTGGACCACGCGCCCGAACTCTTCAGCTACCGCCCCTACTGGGCGGCACGCCTTCACGCCGGCGCCGTTCCTGCCGATGTCGCGCGCGGAGATGGACGCGCTCGGCTGGGACGCGTGCGACGTCATCCTGGTCACCGGCGACGCCTACGTCGACCACCCCAGCTTCGGCATGGCCATCGATCGGCCGCGTGCTGGAGGCCCAGGGCTTTCGCGTCGGCATCATCGCCCAGCCCGACTGGCAGCGCGCCGACGCCTTCCAGCGCGCTGGGCCAGCCGAACCTGTTCTTCGGCGTCACCGCCGGCAACATGGACTCGATGGTCAACCGCTACACCGCGGACCGGCAAGATCCGCACGCGACGATGCCTACACGCCGGGCGGCGAGGGCGGCGCGCGGCCGGACCGCGCGCGTGATCGTCTACGCCCAGCGCTGCGCGAGGCCTTCCCGGACGTGCCGATCGTCATCGGCGGCATCGAGGCCAGTCCTGCGGCGCATCGCGCACTACGACTACTGGTCGGACAAGGTGCGCCGCTCGGTCCTGCTCGACGCCAAGGCCGACCTGCTGGTGTACGGCAACGCCGAGCGCGCGATCGTCGAGATCGCGCACCGCCTGGCCGCGCGGCGAGACCGATCGCGCGACATCACGCGACGTGCGCGGCACGGCGTTCGTGCGGCAGCGGCTGCCGGACCGGACTGGATCGAGATCGATTCCACCGAGCATCGACGAGCCCGGCGCGCTCGACGCACCGCGCCGATCCCTACGCGACACGACCGGACGCGCGGCCTGCGACCCGGCCCGGCACCGGCGCCCGACAGCGGCGCCGCAGGTGGTGCGCCTCGAGCGCCGCTCGCGCAAGGCGCGACCGCGGCAGCACGCGTGATCCGCCTGCCCGTCCTTCGAGCAGGTGCGCGACGACCCGGTGCTCGTACGCCCATGCCTCGCGCGTCCTGCACCTGGAATCCAACCCCGGCAACGCGCGCGCGCTGGTGCAGCGCCACGGCGAGCGCGACGTGTGGCTCAACCCGCCGCCGATCCCGCTGACCACCGCCGGAGATGGACCGCGGTCTACGAGCTGCCGTACCAGCGCGTGCCGCACCCGGCCTACGGCGACGCGCGGATCCCGGCCTACGAGATGATCCGCTTCTCGGTCACCATCAGCGCGGCTGCTTCGGCGGCTGCACCTTCTGCTCGATCACCGAGCACGAAGGCCGCATCATCCAGAGCCGCTCCGAGGACTCGATCATCCGCGAGATCGAGACCATCCGCGACACGGTGCCGGGCTTCACCGGCGTCATCTCCGACCTCGGCGGGCCGACGGCCAACATGTACCGCCTGGCCTGCAAGAGCCCGAAGATCGAAGCGGCCTGCCGCCGGCCGTCCTGCGTCTACCCGGGCATCTGCAAGAACCTCAACACCGACCACGACGCCGCTGATCGAGCTGTACCGCACGCGCGCGCGCGCTGCCCGGCGTCAAGAAGGTGCTGATCGCCTCCGGGCGTGCGCTACGACCTGGCGGTGCGAGTCGCCCGGAGTACGTGCAAGGAACTGGTCACCCACCACGTCGGCGGCTACCTGAAGATCGCGCCGGAGCACACCGAGGACGGGCCCGCTGTCGAAGATGATGAAGCCGGGCATCGGCACCTACGACCGCTTCAAGGAGCTGTTCGACCGCTACTCGCAAGGCGGCCGGCAAGGAGCAGTACCTGATCCCCTACTTCATCGCCGCGCACCCGGGCACCACCGACGAGGACATGCTCGAACTGGCGCTGTGGCTGAAGCAGCAACGGCTTCCGCGCCGACCAGGTGCAGGCCTTCCTGCCCGCGCCGATGGCGACCGCCACCGCGATGTACCACTCCGGCAAGAACCCGCTGCGCAAGGTCACGCGCGGCAGCGAGAGACGTGCCGATCGCCCAAGGGCGCGCAGGCAGCGCCGCCTGCACAAGGCCTTCCTGCGCTACCACGACGCCAACAACTGGCCGCTGCTGCGCGAGGCGCTGCAAGCGCATGGGCCGCGCCGACCTGATCGGCAACGGCAAGCGCCACCTGGTGCCGCGCCTGGCAGCCGGCCGGCACCGGTCGGCAACCCGGGGGCCAACGCACGCCGAAGAAGGGGAGCCAGAAACCCTTCCGCACCCAGCACAGCCGGGCCGGGCAACCGTCACCCGCCCGCCGCCGCGCGCGGCCGAAAAAGCGCTGAGCAAATTCGATACGCATGGATCGCCACTGCGAGTCGCGCAGGCTCCCAGGGACTAAAGCTTTTTCGAAAACGACCTATACCCTGATAGCGCTCGTGGTGCTGACCGAGACCCGCTCCTGGGATGGCGACGATGAACCCGATCACCGATACCGATGACAACCCGTGCGAACGGCTTCCCGCCGGCACCGCGGCGGTCCCATCGATCGCCGCCCGACAGTCTGATCAGGACACGGTATAGTGCGCGCTAACGCCTGCGTTCGAACCCGCCATCGGCACGCGACAAGGCCGACGAAAAGCAACATGCGCGTCAGCGATTACATGAGTCAGCCCGCCCTGGTGGCAGACCCGAACGACGGGGCCCGCGAGACCTTTTTTCGCATGCGCGAGGGCAACGTCCGGCACCTGCCTGTGCTGAACGGGGCGCAGTTGGTCGGCATCCTCAGTGATCGAGATCTGCGTCGACCGGACTGGGTCGACGAGGCGCCCGACCTGGCTCATCCCTATCAGCTCGACGACAATCTGACCGTCGGCGACATCATGACCCGCCGACCGATCACCGTTTCCACCTTCCAAACACTGCACGCCGCCACCGACTTGATCCTGGAGCACGGGTTCGGCTGCCTGCCGGTGATCGACAAGGGCGGTCATCTGGTCGGCATGCTGACCAAGGCCGATCTGGTGCGCGCCCTGCATGACCGTCTCCAAGCCGATGCCGGACGGGGTCGGACCTGAATCCCAGGTTTCGCTGTCCTGAACGGTTAGGATAGGT
Source organism: uncultured Gammaproteobacteria bacterium (assembly GCA_963765415.1). GTDB lineage: Bacteria > Pseudomonadota > Gammaproteobacteria > Chromatiales > Chromatiaceae > CAVXWS01. The sequence continues at coordinate 36,963 of CAVXWS010000019.1, read as the reverse complement.
CCTCAAAAGACCCGACAGGCCGTCACTCGAGGCTGCCGTGCGCCAGGCGCCGGGCAGTCGACTAACCTGCATATTGCACGAGGGCGGACACCATACTGATGTCTTACCGCATGTATCACGGGTTTCAGATTCTGTGGAGGCCCTTGTCTTTGACGGTACGTTTTGTCCTGATCGGTTTTCTGAAAAATCCGGCATTGCCTCTCGCCCGACGACGCGCACGGAGACGCAAGTGTCGCCGGAGGCAGGACGCCGGGAGCGACGCCCCCTCCCATCGCGCTTCGCGTTCCCGCTACGCGCTCTGGTCCAGGGCATGCCTTCCCTGGCCTGCCCGTTCGCCAGGCTGCGTCTGTCCCCCGGACAGTCGGTCCCGGCTCACCCATAGCTGCGGCTATGCCTCGTCGGCCGATCGAACGAGCTGCTTAACCATGTTCCCCAGAAATTCCGATCCCCTCATGCAATACGCAGGCTAAGCCTATGACGCACAGATCCATTCACCGCGTTCGGTCGACCCGTCGCGCGTGGCCAGGCAGCGCCGGCCGCGGGGCGCTCCTGCTGCTGTTTCTGGCAGCGGCCACCGCGCTGGCCGAATCGGCGATACCGGTCACCGTCCGTCCGCTCGAGGCCCTGCTCGACACCTCGGAGTACAGCGCCCCGGCCAGCGTCGTGGCACGCAACCAGGCAGCGCTGTCGGCGGAGATCAGTGCCCGGATTCAAGCCATCCCCGTGCTGATCGGCGTCCCGGTCGAGCGTGGCGACGTGATCGTCCAGCTCGACTGCCGGCAGTACCGGTCGCAACTGGAGAGCGCCCGGGCCGGACTGGCCGATCTGCAGTCTCGCCGCCGACTGGCCGCCAATCAGCTGCAACGGGCGCGCAATCTGGGGAAGCAACGCAACGTCAGCGAGGAGGTGGTCGACCAGCGGCGTACCGATCTGACCAGCCTCGAGGCCCAGATCCGCGGCCAGGAGGCGGCCATCGAGCAGGCCCAACTACAGGTCGAACGCTGCGCCATCCGCGCGCCCTTCCGCGCCGCGGTCCTGAGTCGACCGGCCGCGGTCGGCGAATGGGCGACGCCCGGGACGCCCTTGATCGAGCTGGTCGAGCTGGACAACCGCGAGGTCAGCGCGGCGCTGCGCGAAGCCCAGCTCCAGGCCCTGCAAAAGGCGGCCACCCTCCATTTCGAATACCTCGGCCGGTACCGCGAACTGGCGTGGCGCGGAACCCTGCCGACCGTCGATGCCCAGACCCGCACGCGCGAGGTCCGGCTGCGCTTCCGCGGCGAACCCGCCCCCATCGGCAGCGGCGGTCGCGTGGTCTGGCGCGGCGAGCGCAACCTGCTGCCGGCCGAGTATCTCGTCCGCCGCGACGGTCGGCTCGGCGTGTTCGTGCTCGACACGGACCGCGCCCGGCTCCACGTCCTGCCGGAGGCGCTCGAGGGTCAGCCGGCCAGGATCGAACTGCCGGCCGACACCCGAGTGATCGTTGCCGGGCGGCAGCGCCTCGGCGACGGCGACCGGGTCGCACCAGCGAACGAATCGACCGCCGGGCCGGACGACTGATCGCATGCTGGAAAGGCTGCTACGCAACCATGTGCTGGCCAACCTGGCCTTCGTCCTGGTCGTGCTGATCGGTGTCCTGCACTATCTGCAGCTGCCGCGCCAGCAGGACCCGACGATCAACTTCAACTGGATCATCGTCACCACCGTCCTGCCGGGCGCCTCGGCGAGCGATGTCGAAAAGAAGGTCACCGACCCGCTGGAAGACGCACTGCGCAAACTGCAGGACATCAAGTTCCTGTCCTCGAACAGCCGCGAATCGGTCTCGAACATACTGGTCCGGTTCGAGGACATCGACGCTCGCACCTTCGACAAGCGGATCAACGACCTGCGCCGCGAGATCCAGAACGAGGAAGACGAACTGCCCGAGGCGGCGGAGGACTCGGTGATCCTCGAGATCACCAGCGCCAACGCCTTTCCCTCGGCCTCGGTCGCGGTGGTCGGCCGCGCCGCTGGACGAGAACCTGCGCATCCAGGCGCGCAACATCGAAAAGGCCATGGAACAGATCGCCGGCGTCGACCGGGTCGATCCGATCGGTCTGCCCGACCCGGAACTGCACGTCACGCTTCGACCCGGCCGCACTCGAGGCCCTGCGTCTGAGCCCCGGTCAGATCGCCGACACGGTGACCGCCTTCTTCCAGGACGTCGCCGCCGGCGATGTTCGCCTGGGCGGGCAGAACTGGCTGGTGCGGCTGGTCGGCATCACGAGCCGATCCGGGCGAGCTCGGCGCGCTATCCGGTGGTCGGCGCCCAGGGCGAGGTCGCTGTTGCCGAGGTCGCCGCGCGTGCAGCCGGGCGCGCGAACCGCCCAGCCAGCTGGCCGGCCTTCGACGGCCGCCCGGCGGTGCTGCTGGCGGTGATGAAGCAGGCCAACGCCAACACGCTGGACCTGGTCGAACGGATCAAGGGCTACATGGCCGAGCGCAACGCCTTGGGCGACAGCACCGGAGTCGAGCTGGTGCTGGTCGACGACCAGACCATTCCGACCGCAACGCCATCAACCTGATGCAGAACAACGCCCTGATCGGCCTGCTCCTGGTGCTGCTGGTGGCCTGGGCTGTTCCTCGGCTCGCGCATCGCCCTGCTGACCGCCATCGGCATCCCCTTCATCCTGGCCGGCACCTTCTGGCTGCTCGGCGTGATCGGCGAGACCCTCAACGTCATGGTGCTGCTCGGCGTCGTGATCGTACTCGGCATGCTGGTGGACGACGCGGTGGTGGTGGTCGAGAGCATCTACTACCGCCTGCGCCGCGGCAGTCGACGCGATGAGCGCCTCGCTGGCCGCCCTGCGCGAGGTGGCCGGGCCGGTCACCGCCGCGGTGCTGACCACCATGGCGGCCTTCGGCCCCTTGATGCTGCTGCCGGGCATCCTCGGCGACTTCATGCGCGTGATGCCCATGGTGGTGGTGACCGCACTGGCGATCTCGCTGGTCGAGGCCTTCTGGATGCTGCCGGCGCACGTGATCGCGCGCCAAGGTCAGCTTCGCCCGGCCGTCGCGCATCCATCGCTACCGGGTGCGCGGCTCACGCACTGGCTGCAGATCCGCTACGTACGCCTGCTGGTGCGGCTGCTGCGCTATCGGCTGCTGACCCTGACCCTGGTCGTCGGCTGGTCGTGCGTCGCCCTGCATCCCGGCCGTCGCCGCCTTCTATCCGCCGGCCGAGCGATCGCCTCGACAGGATCGAAGGCCGACTTCTTCGCCGCCGACACCATCCGCCTGTTCTACGTCAACATCGAGATGCCGCCGGCCACCCCGCTGGAGGACACCCTGGCCAAGGTGCTGGAGATCGGAGCGCAAGGTGCGCGGCACATCTGCGCGCCGGCGAGGCCCGGGCGATCATCAGCTACGCCGGCAACATGTTCACCGAGACCGAACCACGACTCGGCGACCACTATGGCCAGATCCTGGTCGGCCTGAATCCCAAGACCCCGGGCTCTGCGCACGGTCGAGGAGATGATCGAGGACCATGCGCGCCGAGGTCGCGGCCACGCCGGGACCGCTGCAGATCTCATTCCTGCGCCTGGCGGGCGGTCCGCCCATCGGCCAAGCCGATCAACGTCAAGGTGCGCGGCGACGACTACGCCGAGATCCGCGCCGCCGCCGACCGCCTGCGAGCGATTCTGGCCGAGATTCCGGGGGTCATCGACATCGAGGACGACGCCAGCCGCGGCCGTTCGGAGTTGCTGCTGCGAACTGGACGAGGACGGCGTCAACCGCTCCGGCCTGAACCCGCTGGAGATCCAGCGCACCCTGCAGTTGCTGGTCGACGGCCTGGTGGTCACCGACATGCGCGACGCCGGAGAGAAACTGGAGGTGCGGGTGCAAGGCGCCGGAGACCGACTACGCCGACATCGCCGAGCTGCTCGATTTTCGCCTGCCGCTGGCCGGCGGTGACTCCGTGCCGCTGAGCTCCCTGGTGCGCGAGAGCCGGGTGCAGGGCCTGGGCAACATCCGCCACTACAACTTCCGCCGCGCCATCACGGTCGAGGCCGACCTGCGAGGACGGCGGCATGGACACGGTCACCGCCAACCGCCTGATGCTCGAGGCCTGGGCCGAGCGACAGGTCGAGCTTTCCCGAAATCGATCTGGACTCTTCCGGCGAACTGGACGACATCCAGGAGAGCGTCGACGCCATCGGCGTGCTGTTCCTGTTCGGTGTCGGCCTGATGTACCTGATCCTCGGCACCCAGTTCCGCAGCTACTGGCAGCCGTTCATGATCCTGGCCACCGTGCCGATGGCCTTCACCGGCGTGGTCGCTCGGCCTGCTGGTCACCGGCAATCCGCTGAGCCTGTTCACCCTGTACGGCGTGGTGGCCCTGGCCGGCATCGCGGTCAACGCCGCCATCGTGCTGATCTCCGCCGCCAACCAGCGCCTGCAGGCCGGCATGAGCGTGCTGCACGCCACCCTCTACGCCGCCCGGCGCCGGGTGATCCCGATCCTGATCACCTCGCTGACCACCATCGCCGGACTGTTCTCCCTGGCCACCGGCCTGGGCGGCAAGTCGCTGATCTGGGGTCCGGTCGCCACCGCCATCGTCTGGGGCCTGGCGTTCTCCACCGTGCTGACCCTGATCGTGATCCCGCTGCTGTTTCAGCTCTCGATGGGCGGCGGGCCAAAGCGCTAGACAGCGCCGCGGACCGAGTTCGACCGGGTCCCGAGACATCCCCTGGCGAGCGTCGCGCTTACCCTGCTCGAGCGCGGTTGATACCCGCCGCCGAGGTCCTAACCCGCATATTGCCTGAGGGGATCGGAATTTCTGGAGATCTGGCAAGCAGCTTTGGCCGATCGGCCGACCGATTCGCCGGCAGCGATGGCGCCCCTGACCGGCGGCTTGCTCGCATCGACCGACCAACCGACGAAGGCGCCCCTACTGGCTGGCCTCATCCGACCGACCTGCCTTACTGGTGGACGATTCCGTCGATCGCCTTCGGCGTGGTCATCTTCACGCGGGTCGTGGATGCGCCCTGCATGGGGCCATGGATTGTCGGCTCGGAATTAACGCGGCGCGCACGCGCCTCCCAGCGACGCACTCCGCGCGCCGTGACCTCGATCGCGCCGCGCTGCCGAGATCCTGACCGGCGGGCTGCTGCCGCGTCGCGACTCCCTGCCGCCGCCGCGCGATCACGGTCAGTCGCTGCCGCGAGCGCCGAGACCCGCCCCCCCCCGCATATTGCGCGAGGGCGGACACCGTGCTGAGGTTATGTTGCACGGATCACGGGTATTGGAGTTCGTTGAGGTCACTGGCTTCGACGGTACGCTTTGTCCTGATCGGTTTGCTGAAAAATCCGGCGTTGCCTCTCACCCGACGACGCGCACGGAGCCGCAAGTGTTGCGGGAGGCAGGAAGCCGGGAGCGACGCCCCCTCCCATCGCGCTTCGCGTTCCCGCTACGCGGCTGGTCCCGGCTCACCCATAGCGACGGCTATGGCTGTTATTCCGGGCGTCCTGCCCTCCACTCCTGCGGGACCCGCGTGCTATGTATGGTTCCCACTCGCTCCCGGCGAATGGGTCAGCCGATCGGCCAGGCTGCTTGGCCAGACTTCCCAGAAATTCCGATCCCCTCATGCAATATGCAGGATAGGCGTCTACCCAATAGTGGTCCCCGTTCTTGCAGCGGTTCTTCACCACGCCCATCCAGCGAGTCTGGGGTCGGAGTCTAACGAAATAGCGTCCCGAACCGGCGGCTGCTTTGGATCTCGATCAGTGGCGCCATGCCGGCAGAAACGCGATTCAGCGGCCCGGCCGGATCAGTCCACCCAGACCCCGATCGTCCAGCGCGTTTTCCATGAAGCGCCTGACCTGTTGGGCCTCTTCCATACGCAGCGTCGCCTTGAGCAGCTGCCTGGCCCGGGATGCGCTGATGCTGCGCACCACCGCTTTTACCCTGAGCAGGCTGCCGGCGCTCATGCTCAGGCTGTCTATCCCCAGGCCGATCAGCAGGATCGTCGCCAACGGATTGCCGGCCAGCTCCCCGCAGATGCTTACCGGCCGGCTGTAGACACGCGACCCGGTGACCACCTGATCGAGTGCGCGCAACACCGCCGGGTGCATATCGTCGTAGAGCTCGGCCACCGCCGGATTGTTGCGGTCCACGGCCAGTAGATACTGGGTCAGGTCGTTGGTGCCGATCGAGAGGAAATCGACCCGCCGGGCCAGTTCCTCGACCTGATACACCGCTGAGGGCACCTCGACCATCACCCCGATGCGGGGCATATCCACCGCATACCCCTCCTCGACCAGTTCGTCGTGGGCCCGCTGGACCAGCAACTGCAGTTCGTCGACCTCGGCGACGTTGCTGACCATCGGCAGCATGATCTGCAGATTGTGCAATCCGACTGCCGCGCGCAGCATCGCCCGGACCTGGGTCAGAAAGATCTCGGGATGGTCGAGCGATATCCGGCAGCCACGCCAGCCGAGAAAGGGATTCTGCTCGCGCACCGGAAAATAGGGCAGCGGCTTGTCGCCACCGATGTCGAGCGTGCGCAGCACGACCGGACGCGGATGAAAGGCCTCCAGTACGCGCCGGTAGTTGGTCAATTGCACCGTCTCGCCCGGGAATCGGTCACGGATCATGAACGGCAACTCCGTGCGGTACAGCCCGATCCCGGCCGACTCCTCGCTGCCGAGCAGCGTCATCTCGTTGATCAACCCGGTGTTCAGGAACAAGGGCACCTGCACCCCGTCGACGGTCTCCGCCGGCAGACCGCGCAGGCCTTCCAGTTCAGCCCCGAGTTCGCGTTCCTCGCTCGCCAGACGCCCGTATTCGTCGCGCACCGCGGGCGTCGGCGAGACATACACGCGGCCCCGATAACCGTCGAGGATCAGCTCGCGACCCTCCAGGCGGGCGGCCAGCAGATCGGTGACGCCCATCACCGCCGGAACGTTCATTGCCCGCGCCAGGATCGCCACGTGCGAGGAACTCGAACCCGAGGCCGATGCAATGCCGGCCAGGCGTCCGGCCGGCACCTCGGCGAGCTGCACCGCGCTGACCTCGTCGCCGACCAGGATCGTATCGGCCGGATAGTCGATCACTGCGGCGGAATCGCTTTGCAGGTGCATCAACACCCGCCGGCCCAGATCACGGATATCCGAGGCGCGTTCGCGCAAATAGATATCGTCCATCGATTCGAACACCTGGGCGTGCTCGAGTATGGTCCGGCGCAGAGCACCCGGCGCCCACTGCCCGGAGCGAATTATCTCGATCGTCTGGGTGACCAGCACATCGCTGCCGAGCATCATCAGCAGGGCGTCGAACAGCGCCCGGTCCTCGGGCGGCAGGTCGTCGCTCAAACGCTGTTTGAGACCGTTCAGATCGCGCTCGACCGCGGCCACCGCCTGGCGGAACCCCTGCTCTTCGGCCTCGATGTCAATCGCCTCGCGATCCGGCACCGCGTCCAGATCAGCCGCCGGATAGGCGACCACGGCATGCCCGATGGCGACCCCGCTGCTGCCCGGGCGACCGCTGTAGAAACGGCCGAGATTGGTCCCACCGACCCTCAGAGCGGTCAACTCGCCGTTGGCGCGGGCGTGGGTGATCGCCCCGGCCAGTTGCGCCGCCAGGGTGAACAGAAAGGTCACCTCGTCGTCGTTGAACTCGCGCCGGTCGAGCTGGCGCACGACCAGCACCCCGAGCACCTTGCGATTCTGAATAATGGGCACACCGAGAAAACCTCGGTACTGGGTCTCGCCCGTCACCGCCATCCGCAGATAACGCGGGTGCTCGGTGGCGTCGTCGACATTGAGCGGTTCGGCACGTTCGGCGACCAGGCCGATCAGTCCACGGCCCAGCGGCAGCCGGACCTTACCCACCGCCTCCTGGCGCAGTCCGTCGGTGGCCATCAGCACATGGGTGCGGCTGTCGAAATCAGCCAGATAGACCGAACAGACATCCGACTTGATCGCTTTCTTGACCCCGGCAACGATCAGTTTCAGGGCGTCTTCCAGATTGGGCGCCGCGTTGACCTCATTGACGATTCGATGCAGCGTTTCCAGCATAGTTCTTGACCGGGCCATGAGCAGGGGCGCGCCTGGAGTTCGAGACATCCGCTCTCCGATCAAGCTGCCGGAGAGCGCACGAGGCCAGAGTTGGATAACGTCAGCGACGACGCTGACGCAGGTACTTTACTTGCGAGCGAACCGGGGGGCCATCGGGAAACAGCAACGGCGCCAGTTCTTCCAGGGCACTTTCGTATACCCGACGCTTGAAGTAGATTACCTCGCGCACCGGTTGCCAGTACTTCACCCAGCGCCAGTGGTCGAACTCCGGCTTGCCACTGAGATCGAAACAGAAACTGCTCTCCTCGCACAACACGCGCAGCATGAACCAGCGCTGTTTCTGGCCAATGCAAACGGGGTGGGAATTCCGCCGGATGAAGCGCTTGGGGAGGCGATACCGCAGCCAGCGGTCCGTGCTTCCCATCAACTCGACGTGTCTGGGCTTCAGCCCCACCTCTTCTTCAAGCTCGCGATACATAGCTTCTTCCGGCGTCTCATCGCCTTGGATGCCGCCTTGCGGAAACTGCCACGCGTTCTGCCCGATTCGTCGGCCCCAGAACAGGCGCCGGTCGTCGTTGCAGAGAATTATCCCTACATTCGGTCTGAAACCATCTGAATCAATCACACCTGCAGACCCAGAAACCTTTGCTTCCAGCATTCTTCCACAGCCACTGCATATCACGCAAGCTAATGATTTTTATCAGTATTTCCTAATACTCCCGGGTGCGCTATAGTGCCGCCCTCCCTAGCGATCGACACCCTGAGAATGAGCCTGGCGATATTCGACCTCGACAATACCCTGCTTGCCGGTGATTCCGACTACCTCTGGGGGGTGTTTCTGACCCGCCAGGGCGCAGTCGATCGCGAGCATTACGAGCGCGAAAACGAACGCTTTTACCGCGAGTACCGCGAGGGCCGGCTGGATATCCTCGAGTTTCTCGCCTTTTCGCTCGCCCCACTGGCCGCTCACGACCCGCAGCTGTTGCGCCGCTGGCGGGAAGACTTCGTTCGCCAGGAGATCGACCCCATCATCACCGCGAAGGCCCGCGCCCTGGTAGAACAGCATCGCCGCGCCGGCGACACCCTGATGATCATCACCGCCACCAATGCCTTCGTTACCGAGCCGATCGCCGAGCGCTTCGGCATCGGTCACCTGATCGCGACCGAACCCGAGCGCGTCGGCGGCCGCTATACCGGCCGGGTTGCCGGCACACCCAGTTTTCGCGAGGGCAAGGTAGAGCGTCTGCGACAGTGGCTGGCCGAGCACGACCAGGACCTCGAGGGCTCGTGGTTCTACAGTGACTCACACAATGACCTGCCTCTGTTGGAACAGGTCACCCATCCGGTGGCGGTCGACCCCGACGCCGCGTTGGCCGAGACCGCCAGCGCCCGACGCTGGCCGATTCTCAGCCTGCGCTGAGCCGGCCAACGGCAAGTTAGAGGGCCCGATGGAAAAGAAGAAAGACCGCACAAATCTGATCATTCTGATCGCCGCGCTCCTCGCGGCGGCGGTGCTCGGTTACTATCTTCCCACCAAACGTGGCGACGACGGCAGCACCCTGCCGCCGAAGCAGCAGATCGACCTGAACGAACGCAAGAAAGCCCAGCGACAGCAGTTCGGCAACGACCCCTGAGGACTCGCAATCCCAACCTGTCCATGCTGCAAACACACAACCCGTCGGCGGCTGGCCGATCGGTCAGTCGTCCCGCATCCGCTGGCAGAAGCTGCGAGTATCGGGCCGCTCGATCGCATCGACGATGGCATTGACCAACTCACCGAACTGCTCGGGAGTAAGGACCGACATTACCTTGCCCAGCAGTATCGGATCGACGTCGGCATACACGGTCTCGCCGCCGGCCAGATTCAGAACGACTCCTGCGGCGTGATAGTGGTCGTTGTCATGGCTTTGGTCCTGCTCGAACAGGGCCTGATTCAGGTCCATGAGCTCATCGTAATAGGCCTCGACCTCCTCGCCGAGCACATCGTCCAGCGCCTCGGGCAGCCCGACCTCGAAGCTGTCTTCCTCCTCGCGGCACCGGGCGTCCAGACCCTTCGATTCGAGAAATTCGACAAAGCGCTGGTAGGGCAAACGGTGAAAGAACACATATTCGAGCATGGCGGAGCGGTCCCCAAAAGGGCGGCGATCGGGTCAAGACGATAACCCGCATATTGCACGAGGGCGGACACCGTGCCGAGGTCTTATTGCCCGAATCCCGGGTTTTAGAGCTCGTTGGGGTCACTGGCTTCGACGGTACGTCTTGTCCTGGTCGGTTTTCTGAAAAATCCGGCGTCGCATCTCGCCCGATCCCCTCATGCGATATGCGGGCGTACCGGATCCTTGCAGGCATGCAATTCTGGTCCGGGCGGCCGGTCATATCGGCGAGGTCTTGATTTCGCTCAATGCAAAACCCCAAACCCGGATGCAACGTGGGAATTGAATCAGGTTTGGGCGCACCCGGCACCCACCCAGCCCCCATCCTCCAAGGATGACCCCATACGAGCCGGAGGCAGCCATGATCGCATTACTTGATCGGCCCAAGGTCGCCAGCGAGACGACCGCCTCGTTGCGCACGGAAATCCGACGTAAGACGCAGCAGTCGAGAGACAACCGGCTGTTGTATCGAATGGTCTGCATGCTATTGCTCGCCGAAGGGCATTCGCCACAAAGCCTCGCCGAGTGGTTTGGCGAGCATCCCCGTACCCTCGACCGCTGGCGTAAACGCTTCGAGGACAAGGGGATCGCCGGACTGAGAGACGAAACCAGTCCCGGCCGTCCGCCGCGCCTCAGTAACGAGCAGACCAAGGAACTCGAGGCGGAGATTCAACTGCCGCCCTATACCTTCGGCTATTCCGCGAACCGCTGGCGGGGCAAAGTGCTGCAAACGCACATCGAGCGCCGCTACGGTGCGGAAATCAGTCTGCGCCACTGCCAGCGTCTGTTGAAACAGATGCGATCCCCGGGCGGGGACGTCGACGAAGCCTCGGCGTCATCGGACCCGGCAGAGCAGCCGAACGACGCTACCGCCGAGTCCTGAGTCGCGCGCCCGCTGCAGCGCGAAGGCGTACCAAGAGTCTCGCTTTGATAACGCGCTTTTGTTGATCTCCGTTAAGTGCAGACAGGCCTTTCTTTCGCCACAATCTAGTTGGCACAGACGCTAGAGCAATCAACTGCGGCTGTCGTTCGTTCGACCTAATAACGGAGGGAGATTCCCATGAAAATGATGAAGACTCTGATTGCCGGCGCCGTGATCGGTAGCGCACTGCTGGCCGGATCGGCCAGCGCCTGGTGGGGCAATGGTTGGGGCGGTCCGTGGGGCGGTGGCCCCTGGTACGGCGGCGGCTATCCGTATGGCGGCTATGGTGGCTATCCGTACGGCGGCGGCTATGGTGGTCCATGGGGTGGATATGGTGGCTATCCGTACGGCGGCGGCTATGGTGGTCCATGGGGTGGATATGGTGGCTATCCGTACGGCGGCTACGCCTACCCGGCCTACAGCGCACCCGCCGCCAGCAGCTCGAGCACTTCCGGCAAATAGGCTGGCCGTTCGCTTCGAGCGAAAAAGCGCGCCCGTCTGGCGCGCTTTTTTTTCAAGCTGCGGGTGAAACCCTGAACCCTGAGGCCGATGACTCAGAACGGCCTGGCCGCCGGGTAATATCGCATCAACACCCCTGGATCGACCGCCAGAGGCTGGAACATGGGTTGATCCAGACGCCAGACCTGTTCCGGCAGGCGCTGCTCGCGGTAGGCCTGTAGATCCACCTCGAGCCTGTCGGTAAGCTCACCCGCACCCGCCTGTCCGGCATGCTCGACCAACAGCGACTGACGCTCGATAGCCTGTTGCCATTCGCCACGCGCCGCCAGGGCCAGGGCCAGGAGTTCCTGATGCGGCGCGATCGGCATGGTGTTGATCAAATCGGCCGCCAGTTGCAGGGCCCGCCCGGTATCCCGTACCTGGGCGTCGGGACTGGTCGCCAGCAGCCTGGCGAGCAGAAGACGGAACATCGGCGGTTCGGGGAAACGCTGATCGAAACGCTCCAAGGCATCGAGCAGCTCCGACTGCGAGGCACCGCTCTCGAACAGTGCCCGCCAATAGTGCAGCCGCAGACTCGGCTGCCCGGTGTCGATCTCGATCGCCCGGCGGAACGACTCGGCCGCCGGCTTGGCATGGCCTCGGCTCAGTTCCAGATTACCCAGATAGCTCAGCGTCCCGAGGTGGCCGGGATCCCTCTCCAGAACCTCGCGATAGCCCTCGATCGCCTCATCGGTCCGACCCTCGCTGTCGGCGATCACCGCCAGGAGAAAGCCCGCCAGGGTCTCGGTACGATCCTCCCGCGCCGCCAGGCGCAGTTGCTCGATCGCCTCCTGCGTCCGCCCCTCGATCCACAGCGCCCGGGCATAGGAGGTCCGCGCGCGGTGATTGTCGGGCTCCTGCTCCAGGCCCTCGGCGAACGCGGTGATCGCGCGCTCGTAGTCCTGCCGATCGGCCGCGATCATCGCCTGTTCGAAGGAATGGCGCGCGCCGCTTTGCAGGCTGGCGAGTTCCGCCACCAGCTCGTCCGGATATCCGGGTTTTCGCGCACCGCGCTGCGCCAAGTGCTGTTTTGCCTGTTCACGCCGGTCCAGCCGCAGCAGGGCCTGACCGAGCCCGTAGTGCGCGGCATCGGCGGCCGGCTGCAACTGCAGGACCTCGCTCAGGCGATCGGCCGCCTCCTGCCAGCGTCTCTGCAGCAGGTCGATCTGCGCCAACCCGTACAAAGCCGCGGCGCGTTGCTCGGGGTAACGCTCCAGCGCCACGGCATAAGCGCGTTCGGCCGCGTCCAGGCGATTCAGGCCGAGCAGGGCCTCGCCGGTACGCAGACCGAGCGTCGGATACCGACCGTCGAGCGCTTCGGCCTGCTGCAGTCGTTGTAAGGCCTGCTCGGCGTCACCGGCATCCAGCGCCAGGTGGGCGCCATAGTAGACCCAGCGGAACTCGTCCGGATCGAGCCGCCTGGCATTCTCGAAGGCGATTTCGGCCGCCGCCGACAGGCGCTGGGCGGCATACAGGGCACCCAGCCGGCCATAGGCGGGCGCCAAGTCCTTTGGTTGCGCCGCACCCTCGATCAGGCTCCCGGACAGCTGGGCCCGGGTATCCCGCAGACGCTCGGCCGAACCCGGGTCCATGTCGCCGAAGGCCTGTTTCGGCAGCGGCGCCAACCGCTGCGCCCAGGCCGGCGGCAGTTCACTCAGGGCGTCGGCGAACAACGGCGGCATTGCGCTCAGGCAGCCGACCAACAGTACCCATCGAGATGTCTTCACAAGCCTATTCCTGAGTCACGGTGAGCAGCCGATCCACGGCCTCAACGGCCACCTGTTGCCGCTGGCCGCCGGGCCAGACGACCTCGAGACGATCGACCTGGGGCGTCGCCCCCAGACCGAAGGTCAGCGGCAGCTCGACCTGGCTGAGATAACCGCGGCTCGGGATGACCCGCCGGTACTGGGTGACGCCGCCGGCGCGCAGCGTTCCACCTCGGCGCCGAGGCCGTCGCGGTTGGCCGACGTACCGACCAGCTCGAGCCGCAGCCAGTGGTGGCCGGTCGCTGGTCGTTGCGCAGCAGCACCGCGCGCCGGCCGTTCTGCACGATCGCCAGATCGAGGTCGCCGTCGCCGTCGATGTCGGCGTAGGCCGCGCCGCGGCCGACCATGGGGTCTGTCCAGGTCCGCCGTCGTGTCGAGCAGCCGGAAGCGCTGCGGACAGGCCTCGCCGCAGTTCCAGAACAGCTGCGCCGGCTGGGCATAGGTCTGGCTGGGGTGGACCCGGTTGATCTCGTTCTCCAGGTGGCCGTTGGCCTGGAACAGGTCGAGCCGGCCGTCGAGGTCGGCGTCGAAGAACAGCACGGCGAAGGTCAGGGCCAGGCGCGAGTCCGGCCCAATACCCCTCGAGCACCGCCTCGTCGACGAAAGGCCCGCGGCCGTCCAGCGTGACGAACAGCGAACTCATCTCGTTGGCGAAGTTGCCGATGGCGATGCCGATGTCGGCGTCGTTGCGGAAACGCGCGACGTCGATCCCCATGCCGCGAGGTGGCCCTGCCCTCGCGGTCGTAGGCGATACCCTCGAGTACGCTGATCTCCTCGAAGCGGCCGTCGCCGAGATTGCGGTAGAGGAAGTTGCGCGTGGTGTCGTTGGCGACCACGATGTCGATCCAGCCGTCGCCGTCGACGTCGGCCACGACCGACGGCCAGGGCCTTGCCGGCCGGCACGCCGATCGCTTCCCTCGGTCACGGCGATCCCGGCGGCCTGGCTGACCTCGGTGAACGTACCGTCGCCGTCGTTGCGGTACAGACGGTTCAGCGCGCCGTCGTGATGGTGCTCGGGTCCGCCGTAGGCAGCGGCCCAGTCCGGCGAGTCTGGAAGCCGATCTCGAGATCGATCTCGCGGCGTCCAGGCGACATAGTTGCCGACGAACAGATCGAGGTCGCCGTCGTTGTCGACATCGAAAAAGGTCGTACGCCGTACTCCAGTCCTCGGGGTTGCCGGCCACCCCGGCCGCGGCGGTGACGTCGACGAACCGCCCTGCTCGTTGCGCAACAGCAGGTTCGCGCCGAGAGTGGACAGATAGAGATCCGGCCAGCCGTCGTTGTCGTAGTCGCCCACCGCGACGCCCATGCCGTAGAGATTCGCTTCAAGACCGACCGTCTCGGTGACGTCGACGAAGCGGCCGCCGCCGTCGTTGCGATACAGCCGGGCGAGGTCGTGCGGCCCTCGGCCTTGCTTCGGCCAGTAGCTCGAATTGACCAGGTAAAGGTCCGGGTCGCCGTCGTTGTCATAGTCGAAAAAGGCGAGCCGCTGCCCATGGTCTCCGGCATCAGCTTGTCGCCGTAGGCGCCGTTGACGTGGACGAAGTCGATGCCGGCCTCGGCGGTGATGTCGGTGAACGGCAGCGCCGGCGGGCCAAGCCGAACCGGCGTCGACGGCTCGGCAACGGGCGCGGCGATCTCGGCCTCCTCGATCGTCCCGCCGGTATCGGCCGGGCGCATCAGCCACCAGATCAACACCGCTACGGCGGCCAGCACACCGATCACGATCAGCGAGCCGCGAAAGGCCGCACCGATGCGCCGCTCGCCGGCGCGCGACTCAACCTCGGGGTTCATTCGAGTCTCCCGGGCGCCGGGTCAGCTTGGGACGCGGCGAGGGACCAGCCGGCTGGTCGACCACCCGCTCCTGTCGCGGCAGGCCGTAGGCCCCGGGACGCTGCAGATCGTAGATTGCGACCGGCTCGCTGGCGTGATCGGCGGCCGGATTGCGGCGGCGGTGGTCGGCCACGGCTCGGGCGACCGCGTCCTCGTCCGGCTGGTAGGCCAACTGCAGCCGGCGATGCCGGTCGGCACGCTCGCTCTCGCCCAGCTCCGCATAGACCAGTGCCAGATTGAAGTGTGCCGAGAGGTTCTCCGGATCGAGCTCCAGCACCCGCTCAAAGGCCTCCCGGGCGCGGCCCAGGTACTGCTGGCGCTGCGCCCGGCGGGACTCGCCTCGGGCCATCCGCGCGCGTTCGTACAGGGTCCGTCCGAGCAGGTTGCGGGCGCGAAAATCAAAAGAGAAATCGTAGCCGCGCTCGACCGCCTCGCCGAACCGGGTCGCCAGCAGCTGTTCGAGCGTGTCGATGGTTTGGTCCAGATGACCGTTCTCCCGATCCACCAAGGCGGTCAGCCAGGCCCGCGTCCAGGGGCGAAACCCGGGGTCGTGTTCAGCGGCCCGCTGCAGCGCCGCGGCGGCGTCGGCAATCCGGCCTTCCTTTAGGTAGACCCGCGCCAGATTGAGCGGGCCGTCGGGCCGGCCCAGTTCCTCGACCCGCTCGAACGCCGCCTCGGCCTGACGCAACGCACCCTCGCGCGCCTCGCCGGCAAGCAGCAGACCGATGCCATAGTCGTTCCAGCGCTCCCAGGCAGGCGGCCTGGCGGCGGAACCGGACTCGATCTGCCCGGCATTCAACGCCAGCCGATCGCTGGCCAGAGTGGTGATCGGCAGTTCGTTGCGCTCGAACGCCTCGCCCTGAACATAGGCCAGGTAACGGGTATCGAATTTGCGATAGCGCACTGCCGCTTCGATGCTCAATGCGCCAGCCAGTGGCCCCTCCTCCGTCGCCGGAATCTCGAGCGAATAGTGCACCACCGCGGCGGCACCGGGCGGGATCTGATGGTTGTACAAAGTCACGAAGGTGTCCTGACCGTTGCGCCGATCGAGTCGCTCGCCGTCACGGGTCAGCACATAGGCGTTGAGGAAGAAGGACCAGGGGTCCACCTCGCCGTTATCGGCCATCGCTCCGCTGCGACCGATCACCCGGTCACCGAGTTTGACCTCGACGTCCAGCCACAACTCATTGGAATCGGCCGTACCTTGGGTGAGGTGATGACCGACGCGCAGGTTACGCACCACCGCCTCGAGCAGATAGCGCTTGCCGGGCTCGAGCGTCGGTGTCGATTCACCGAGCGGGGCATGCAGCTGGCCGTCGACCAGGCCGGCCTCGCGGATGCCGAACAGATCGACCCGCACGGCCCCTTCGAGCATCTTGCGATGCGCCCCGATGACCTCCTCCGGCATGCCGAGCGTATGCGCCAGGCCGGTGTTGGCCGCCGGGAAGAAATGGCTGTGCACCTTGCGCTCGCCCGAACCGTCGAAGTCGCGCGCTGCCGGGTCGTCCGAGGCCAGCAGCGGCATGTGACAGGCGGCGCATTTGCCGATCGCCTTGGGCGGATAGTAGAAGCTGTCGACCCGATGTCCGGAGACCCCGCTCTGATTGAAGCTGTCGTAGTGATTCTGGCCGCGCAGCCATTTGTACTGATTGACCATGACCGGCATGTGCGCCTTGTGGCAGGTGGCGCAGAACTCGCTGCTGGCGTGGACCGGCTTGAGAAAGCCGGTCTTGTGATAGGCGGGCTTGGCCTTGATCAGTTGCTTGGCGACGCCCCTCAGCAGGCCGTTCCCGCTGGCCTCGAAGGGATACTGCACCGGCGTGTCCAGGGTGAAATCGGCATTGCCGCGAACGCTGTTGACCGCCGTGATCGCGTGGCAGCTGGTGCAGGTCAACCCGGCGTGCGCGCTGACATCGCGCTCGATGTCGAACTCCGGATGATCGAAGCGGCCGCTGACAAGAGGGACGATGTCGTGACAACCGGCGCAGAAGCGTGAGGCCTGAACACTGCCGTCGCGCGCCAGCGAGACGCGTCGGGTCTCCTGCACGCTGAAGCTGTAGAAGGGGTTGTTGAACGAGCTGAAACGATGCGCGCTGTGACGCCAGCTGTCGGCGATGTCGGCATGACACTCGGCGCAGAACTCGTCGGTCATGAAGGGCTCGACCGCCAGGCGTTCACCTCCCGGGGTACTCAGCAGGGTTGGTTCGAACGCGACCGGGGCAGCCGTGGCTCCGTACTCGTTCGACCAGCCGTGCCAGCCGAGCATAACGCCGGCAAACAGCACCGCAACGCCGGCCCAGCGCACCCCGTTCCGCCACCGCAGCGCCCTCCCGGCAAGCCGGTGCAGGACGAACAGCCAGACCGCCAGCAGCGGGGTGATGACATGCAGCCAATAGCCGGCCCGACGAATTACCGGGTCGTTGATCTCGAAGAAATCGAACCGGGTCAGCAGCAGCCCGCTGACGATGACCAGCAGACCCATTCCGAACAACCCGAGTCCGGCGCGCACCGCGTTGCGGTTGCTGCGACGAATCGCCCGGCGCAGATGGGAGATCGCGAACCACAGGAACGGCACGATCACGATCAGCCCCAGCAGCAGATGGCCGAGGAACATGCTCAGGTAAAAGTAGTCCTGGTAGCTCGCGCCACTGAGGTATTCGAGCAGGGTCACCGAGACCAGGTAGACCGAGTTGACCGCCAGCAGGGCGAACAGCAGAAACAAGGCGGCCAGCCAGCGACGCAAGGCCGGATCGACCACCGCCCGGGCAGGCCGAGCCACATACCCCAAGGCCGATCTGTCCGTCATTGGGCACCCTCCGCTCACCCGGACACTCTAGAGAACTGATCGCCATCCGGTCCCGCAAGCTCCCGGGCCGGCGCCACGAACTTATCGTTGTTAGTAATTGATGGATTACCGATTTCCATCGGGTTTGTCATCTCGATCACGGCGGAACTTGATGGGCGTCAAGCGACGATATCGGGGGGAGACGGATTGGCAACGTAGACGCCGTCGGGAGAGACAACTGAGCCGGGGCACACCGCACGGTCCATCGCCAGCACCGACGCCTCAGGAGACCAGCTGGTAACAGGGGGTATAGTCCCCCTGCAGCCTCATCCGGTTCTGTTCGACAAAGGCCTGCAGCAGTGCGTCCATGGCAGTGACGATCTCGTCGTCACCGTGGATCTGGAACGGCCCATGCTCCTCCACCAGCCGGATGCCGTCTTCCTTGACATTGCCGGCGACGATGCCGGAAAAGGCCCGGCGCAGATTGGCAGCCAGCTCGTGCGGTAGCTGATCACGGCCGAGATCGAGTTCGGCCATCGCCGCATGATCCGGAGCGAAGGGCCGCTGCAGATCCTTCTCGATCTTCAGGCGCCAATTGAAGTAGAAGGCATCGTTGGCCTTGGCGCGGAATACGCGAACCTTGTCCATCGCCTGCTTGACCGCCTGCGCGACCGCCACCGGATCGTCGACAATGATGCGGTAGAACCTCTGCGCCTTCTCCCCCAGGGTGGTTCGAATGAAGCGATCGATCTCGGCAAAATAGTCGGCGCTCGTTGCGGGGCCGGTGAAGATCAACGGAAAGGGGTGGCCGGCGTTGTCCGGGTGCATCAGGATGCCGAGCAGATAGAGCAGTTCCTCGGCCGTGCCGGCGCCGCCGGGGAAGATCACCACCCCGTGCCCGGTGCGGACGAAGGCCTCCAGGCGCTTCTCGATGTCCGGCATGATCACCAGCTCGTTGACGATCGGGTTGGGCGGTTCGGAGGCGATGATCCCCGGCTCGGTGATGCCGACATAGCGCCCGGTGCGGATGCGCTCCTTGGCGTGGCCGATCGCCGCACCCTTCATCGGTCCCTTCATCGCCCCCGGTCCGCAGCCGGTGCAGACATCCAGACCGCGCAGACCGAACTCGTACCCGACCTCCTTCGAGTAGTCGTACTCGGCGCGCCCGATCGAATGCCCGCCCCAGCAGACCACCAGGTTCGGTTCAGCGCCCGGGTGCAGCGCCCGAGCGTTGCGCAGGATGTGGAACACCGCCGAGGTGATGTGCTCACCGCGCGACAGGTCGAAGGTCGGATCGTCCTGGATCTCGTTGTGGATGTAGATGATATCGCGCAGCACCGCGAACAGATGCTCCTGAATGCCGCGAATCATGCGCCCGTCGACAAAGGCGCTGGCCGGCGCGTTCTCAAGCCTCAGGGTGATCCCCTGATTGCGCTGAATGAGATTGATACCGAAGTCCCGATAGGCGTTGAAGATCGCCCGCGCATCGTCGGTGTGGCTGCCACTGTTCAACACCGCCAGCGAGCAACGCCGAAACACGCCGTACAGTCCACGGGCGCTGGTGTCGAGCAGGGCGTTGACCTCGAGCTGGGACAAGACTTCGAGACTGCCCTCGGGGTGGACGGTGGCGCTTAATTTTGTCATCTTGACTCGGTAGATCAGGCGATCGGAATTGGCAAGCCGGGCCAATGGTAATGACTCAAGCGACGGCAACCCCTGAGGCTTGAGGATGGAAAAAACCTGACTTCAGGCTGAATACCGGCGGCACGCGTCGACGCCCGAACTCGCCAGGCGGTGAAGCCTGACAGACATCGCTACGGGTGTGACGGACAGAAGAAGTGAATCGCCCCGGATTCTTGTAGAACAGCTCGATGTAATCGAACACGTCCGCACTGCGCTTGCCGCCGTATAAAAAACCCCTTGTTCAGCCATCATACTTTGGCGCCAAGGCTTCTACGAGATCCGGGGCGATTCAATTTGCAGCCTCGTGGTGCATGAGAGCGCAGATCCACCATCGACCATCCGTGTTACTGAACCAGGCGACAAACCCATCCGCGGCGGAGGTAATACCCGTTTGTTGCGGCGAGGCGGCTACCGGCGCCCCTTCCGGCTGCCCCTGCAGTCATCCTTTACCGGCGATCGGCAATACGCGGGTCACTTCCGGTCGCCAGAGACGATGTCTTCGATCCAGGTAAGCGTCGCGGCCGCTTTCGGGAATCCGGCCGTGGCAATCAGCAGCAAAGCGACTTGGCGCAGCGATTCCGGGGCGATACCTTCGGCCAGCGCGCGCCGAACATGCGAGTGAACCGCGCCCTCCGAACCGACTGCAGCAGCTGCTGCCAGTTTGATCAGGCGTAGCGTCTGGCTGTCCAGGGGACCGGCTTCTGCACACGCCTTGCCGAGCCGCTCGTAGGCCTGCCAGACGTCCGGATGCTGTTCCGCGATACGCCGGGCCCCGTGGGGAAGTTGTTCATTGCTCATCTGCATTCACCTCGCGGCAATCGTTGTGCTAAACGGCTCTTAATGCCAAATACCATAGATCACTTCGCGGCTGAATGACGCGAAGCATCTCACTTTGCCGGTTCGACCGGGGCTCCAAGCTCCCTCGACGGACAATATTCGGGCTTAATCAGTTCCGACTTCGTCGAGAACCGACCTCTTCATCCTGCGTTCAGGAGCAAACAGTCGCAAAGCCGCTACACTGATTTCCAACGTCAGCACAGTAACCGCCGGATTCACGACCAATGACAGGCACAAAACCACCGCTGCCCTTTGGGTTCTGCAACGATAAACCAGTGAAGGCCAACGCGTGTCGTTGGGTTACCCGTGACATCTAGCCGCCTCCCCGCCGTACTGGCGCGACTTCCCGCACAGCGCGACGTTGCCGCCAACGCGGTGGCATATGAATCCCACGGTGCCGTCCTGGTGGTGGCCGACGGGCCCGAGGCCCTGCCCGTGGCACGGCGGCTGGCTGCCGACCATCCGGTCGTCCTGGTAGCGCCGCAGACAACCGTTCAGCAGGCGACCGCCGACCCGGATCACGCCGGTCTGCGGGTGGCAGACGGCCGGGTCCTGGCGCTCCAGGGTTGGCTGGGGAACTTTCAGGCCGAGTTCATGATGAACGACGCCGCTGCAGCGTCATCTCTCCAACTCGCAGACAGGGGCGTGCCTTTTGACCTGGTTTTGGATCTTTCGGTCACTCCCGTCATCCAGCGATCGGTCCAGCCGCTGGGCTACTTCGCCGTCCGTGAGCCTGAGTCCGTCGCGCTTGCGGAGGCCGTTATCAGACAGTTGGTGGGGCGCACTCAACCTCAACGCGCAAAACGCAGTTACTATTTCTGCTTATCGTACTGCAATCGACTTTTTCAGAACCCCATTGCTGCATGAATAGGAATTCGCCACCTACAGGTACGCCTGCAGTAATCGCTGCACTGCAAGGCAGAAAATTCAGTGGCGGGTGTTATCTAGGGTTTGGCAGGAAAGATCTTAACGTCTGCTCGCGCAGAGGGGATTCGCAATAATAACAGAGAAGCGGCCCTTCGACCGCTTCCCCTCCGGCTACTTCTATTCATCATTTGGCTTGCGCCGAGGAGCCCAGCCAGGCCTGTCGTCCCAATTGAAACAGCGCGGCGGCCACGGCAATACCAAGCACGAGTATTCCGACCTCAGCGATGTTGGGCCGGTATGCCTGGGCTGCTGCGCCATACCATGTCGCCATCGGCCCCAGAGAGACTATCTGGCCGGTAATGACGAACGCCAGCTCGACCCACAGCGAGGCTACCGCGACCAGGAGAGCAGAGCTGCGCGGCAACCGCCCCCCGAAAAGCGCCACAAGGGCGAAGGGTGCGATCATCCATAATTCGACCCATCCTTGTAGATCAACCACGCTGCTATGCACCTCATAACTCCACCTGAGCGTCAAGAGGATCGTCATCAGGGCCGAAAATCCCCGGAGCGCACCGATAAGCACCTGCGGCAGCCCACCGCTTGGTTGGGTGAGCACGATCACGGCCGCGCCCGAGACCAACGCCGCGGTCAATGTCAGGATCGAGGCATGCAGACCCTGGAAGTCCGCCCGAGCGGTCACCGTACCGAACACCGCCCCCAACATCAGGGCCGCGGCAACCGCGACCACCACCGCGGCCCAAGTCAGGGACTCGTCGATCCGCCCATGCTGTCCCCGAAGGTCCATGAACAGCTTGACCAACAGCAGCACCAGCTCAATGGCGTACAACGTGCCCATGTACCAGATCGGTGAGGTCAGGTTCGGTGAGAACACAAGCCAGAATAGATGCAGGGGCGAACCCAGTTCCGTGCCCAACGCCACGAATCCCCCGATCAACAAGGAAATGGCGAGGATCAACAGCGATCGCTGTTGCCCGATGATCTCTCCTCGCCTGGTCAATGCTCCATACCCGAGCACGATCGACACCCCCGTGCTCATCAGCGCGAGAAATATGTAGGTCACCAGCGGCAGGGTCCAGATCACGCTGTTGTTGGTGGCTAAACTGCCGCCGACCAACAATTCGCCGATGGCGAAATACACGCCGAACAGCAAACCGATTCCAGTGACAGCCCACGTGGGAGTGAAGAAGTTGCGCATCTGCATGATCCACCTCCCCTAGGTTCGCCGCTCGGGCGAGTAGCTTCGGATATAGAACACCTTGGCGTTGGTTCCCAGCTCCGGCCGCAGCGGCTTTCCGTCGTAACGACGGATCAATTGGGATACCTCGCTTCGCGGGTCGTCAATGTCGCCCACGATACGTGCCCTGGGGGGACACGCCGCGACACATGCCGGCTCCAGGCCCTTCGCCAGGCGGTGGTCGCAGAAGGTGCACTTTTCCACGGTGCCGTGGGCACGCTCCACCGGGTACGACACGCCTCGCTCCGGGTTCGCGTTGGGGCTGCCCTCGCCGCCGGCTGTGAGCAGCATCTCCTTGGGCGAGAAGGTGCCCGCGGTTACCAGCTGGGACTCGTCCTGCCATTCCCGGTGGGGCGCCTGCCAATTGAAGCTGATAACGCCGTAGGGGCAGTTGATCATGCACGCCTTACAACCAATGCACTTGTCCGGATCGTGCAGCGTTAGCCCACGCGAATCCTTGTACATCGCTTGAGTCGGACATGCGGTCACGCAGGGTGCGTCGTCGCAGTGGTTACACATGGTCGAGATGTACTCGTAACGCACATTGGGAAAGGTGCCGCTGGTCTGCGTGATCTTGTCGCACCAATTGATTTCGGCGGGGGTGTTATTCTCGGCCTTGCAGGCCAGGATACAACCACCGCAGCCGACACATTTCTGCTGATCGATTACCATCGCATATTTCACTGTCGGCCTCCGTTATCAGGCTTTTTCGACCCGAACACCAATCTGCCCGTAGAACGCCGAGGAGCCGGACAGGCGCTCGAACTCCGCCGGAAGCAGTAGGTTGTTGTTGCCACCACGGGGCGTCTTACCGAACACCGAGCTCGATTTTCGACCATAGGCCCAGTGGCCTTGGCCAAACGCCTTCGCCACGGTTCCGGGCTGGACCCCTTCCCACAGCGCCGCCTCACAGGTAATCGAGCCGGTAGTGGTGGTCAACTTGATCCGGTCACCGTCGGCGACGCCGAGTCTCGACGCATCGGCCGGGTTTAGCTTGGCGACGTCCTTGTACTTCACCTCACCCGGATCGACGTCTTTATGCGCCTGGAACCAGGGTGAGTTGGTCCCACGGCCCTCACGGGTCAACCGCGACTTGTGATCGATGAACAACAGGGGGAACTCATCCTTGTCCCCGTAGCGCTTCGGCGGCTCATAATGGGGCACAAAGGCCATCTCGCCCCGTGCAACGTACTCGCACTTCTCCAGCACCTCGTCGGTTGTCGCCCCGTGGCGCTCCGCGTGCTTGCCGAGCGCCTGCACCAGCGTCTCGCTGTAGAACTCGAACTTCTTGGTCGCGGTCTTCATCTTGCTCCAGCGGCCCCGGTAGGGATAGGGATCGCTGTTCCAGACCCCTACTTGCCGGAACTCATCCCAGCCGTCGAAACGGTCGCCGCCCTTGTACTGCGCGGGATCCCATAGCTTCTGAGTCAGTATCTTCAAGGCGTACAGACCAAGCTCGTCCGGGTTGGTCGGCTGCTTCCCGGTCTCCGGATCCAGATAGGCCTCCTTTAGATAGCGCATGGGCGCGTCGAAGCCCCTAGACTCCAGCGCTTGCGCCAGAAGCCAGGCGACTCCGGTTTCGTCCTGCACGTAATCGCCCAGTGGCTTGACCATGGGCTGCTGGATCGAGGCTTGGGCGTAACCGTTGCCGCTGACCTTATTGACACCCCAGCGCTCGTACATGTGATGCGGAGCCGGCAGGACGAGGTCGGCATACCAGCTGAACTCACTGATGTTGGTGGTCACGTGCGCCACCAACGGCACCTTCTTCAGGGCCTCCTCCCAGCGCTGCGGCTCTGGCGTCGAGAACGCGAAGTTGTTGAAGCAGCCGAGTATGACCTGGACATCGTAGGGGTCCGACTCCAGGATCGAGTCCGCCGTGGCGTTGGTCACCACGCCGCCGCCGGACTTGCCTTTCTTGAGCGCCGGGAACTCGAGCCGACCGCGACGGTCGATGAGCTCGTGCGCCAGGCCGGCTTTGGCAATCTCATCCTCATAGGGCTTGGGCTTGGGGGTCTTGTTGAGAGGGACCTTGTTGAAGGACAGCACACCGCCGACGTTGTCGACCGAACCGAGCAGGCCGTTCAGCGCATGCCCCGCCATGGCCATATACGCCCCCCGGGTCTGCATCTCCACCCCCCGAGAGCGCCACACCTGCACCTTTGGCGCGGCCTCGCCGAGCTTACGGGCGACGCGGCGGATCTGCTCCGGAGAGACGCCGCACATCTCCGCTGCCCACTCGGGGGTACGCTCACGCAGTTCCAGATTCCACCATTTAACCAGACCATAGGTATGGGTCTCGGTGAAGCTCCCCTCGTCGACCGTTTCGCCCGCCTTGAATAGGTTGACGCCGTCGGCGAAGTCACCGACGAAGGGTCGATACCACAGGCCTTCGACCAGCAGCGTATGGGCCAGCGCCAAGGCCAGTGCAGCGTCTTGCCCGGGGACAATCGGGATCCATTCGTCCGCCTTCGCGGCCGTAGCCGAGAAGCGGGGATCCACCACCGCAACCTGTCCTTGGTCCAGCATGTTGCCCCATTCAGAGGTGTAGAAAGACACCTGCCGGTTGGCCGACAGCGGATCGACACCGAACAGCAGCGCGTAGCGTGTCTGTTTGATGTCGAACTGACGATAGCCCCAATCCCCTTCGGTGAAGTAGCTACCGAATTTTTCGGCCTCGGCGCAAATGGCGCTGTGGGTGATGGCATTGGGGGAACCGAAGACGGCAGAAATGTCCTTGAGCAGAACACTACTGAGGTAGGAATAGCGACCCCGCAAAGTCACATACTTGTGGATCTCGCCGCTGTCCCGCAGCGATAGAATCCGGTCGGCCAGCACGCCCATGGCCTCATCCCAACTGATGGGCATAAAACCGGGATCTTCCAAGCGCCCCTTTTTCGGGTTGGTCCGCTTGAGGGGCACCTTCACCCGATCAGGGTCGTAAAGTTCCGGTAGCGACAGGTACTGGCGCACGCAACCGGCCTTGCCGTGCACCTTCGAATATTCGTTACCGCGAATGCCCAAGGCCCGGCCGTCCTGCATATAGATCTGCTTGGCACAGAACGACGTGCAGCCGGCACAAGTGGTGGCGACCCACTCCCCGCTTCCGGGCTCGTGCACAACCCGCGCCTCGGCCATCGCGCGGGCGATAGGGTTTAGCTGGAAAGCCGCGCAGGCACCAAGTGTGGTGCCGCCGATTAGGAAGGACCGTCGTGATAGCCGCGCACCAATCACCGATCGCATGATCGTCTCCTCCTCCATCGCTAGCGGTAAAGTCTTCCGATCTTTTTGGCAGACGTTTACCTAAACTTAGTTGAGCACTGGGGAAAATTATTGATCTACGTCGACGGGACATTCAGTTGTGGACGATGAACTGCTGATCTGAATCAAATGTTAAACAAGTAACCCGATTAACCAGAGGATGCCGTGGGGAAAACCGGGTCAGGGAAAACCGGGTCAGAGAACAATTTTTTCGAATATTCGCGCTATTTGTTCTCTGACCCCCATTTCCTCTCTGACCCCCATTTCCTCTGGCTGACCCCCATTTCCTCTCGCGGATTCCGCTGTGATGCATTCGTGCTACCGGTTTGCTTATTGGCATAAAAAGGTGCCGCTACGGTGCAAGCCGGACGCCCGATCAATAGCCGAATAGCGGCGACAGGTTTTCACTGACACTCCGGTTCAGCCGCTCGAGCTCGGCCTCGTTTAGATAGTCGACGTAACCGCCGACCTTGCCCCTGCGGACCTTGTAAGATTCCTCATCATTGACATTGCCGGGCTGCAGCCAGGTACGGTCAAAAGACCTGTCACTCTCCATCTTTTTCATACGTTCAAAACTGGAAGCCGAAACGGCATTGCGCACGATCGCGCTATCGGGCTCATGCCCCATGAATTCCAGCAAGGCAGTCAGGACCTGTTCGGCATCCCCGCGCATGTCCTCGTACTTGATCAGCAGCTTGTTCTCGATCCCCGCAAGGCTCTCCGCCCAGATATTGTAATAGCGTATCAGGGTATCCAGGCCGCCGATCTCGCCGAAGATGAAATCGGACAGGCTGTCCTTGTAGTTCTCGTCGCGGCGTGTCCGCTGGAAATATACTGAAACGATGACATCACGCGGGTCGCGCGCAAGAAAAACGACCTTACGCCTTTTATAGACGGTCTTGTCTGTCCCGATTCCCTCTGGCCGGATCACCGTGTGCGGAATATCGTGCGTGAAGAATATTCTCGGTATCTGACGATCCATGTAGTGCAGGTTCGCGAAATCAAGCACGCTGCCGCTCGCCAGTCCATATCGCTCAACATAGTAATAGGACAGGATCACACGCAGCCAGGTGCGCCCGCATTTGGGGTAGGAAACGATCAGGTAATCAGCACGGTGAAACTTGTACCAGCGATTGGCCTTTCTGCGCAGCTTGCGCGGCAGTAAATCCTTGATCAGTCTCTGCGGCAGGTCTTCAGGTTTCAATGTCAGGCCACCGTGGCTGGGAGTTCAGGGAACCGAACTCCGCATACTTATATCAGGACAACACCGGCACCCTGGATGCCAGCTGGAATGTGGCGCGGTCAAGTCGCGGCATTTCATCAAGGTAAGCGGTATCATGTCGGAGTACAACGTTGCTTTTGAAACGCAGTCTCTGGTTGCCGCGTATCATGTGGCGTACCCGCTCGAAGGGTTTACCGCTACCCGGCCGTGCCCCGATCGCATCAAAGTCTAGCCCCAGAGACTCCCCCACCGGCCACAGAAATGGGGGTCAGAGAACAAATAACGCTCTGACCCGGTTTTCCCTACGCAAGTTCATGACTTACCGCGTATTCGAGCTTAATTCAGCGCCATTCTTCTCTGACCCGGTTTTCCTTGGATAGCTTGTGATTATGTGGAGTTCGATCTGGGCGCCGTCTGTCGCTGACGGCCGTAACCCTTGAGCATTACGCCCGTCGGCTTTCAAGCCCGTTGGGGCCGACGGCGCGAGTGCACATAATCGCGAACTGCGCATAACGCCGGTTATGGTGAGCTCACCATAACCGGCATAACTGGTTGTTTGCCGATACCTCACGCGGCGCCAAAGCCAGCGCCACCGTCTACAGCCTGATCGAGACCGCCAGGGCCAACGGCCTGGAGCCGTATGACTACCTGCGTCAGGTCCTCCAGTGTATTGGGGCGGCCGAGACGGTGGAGGATATCGAAGCCCTGCTGCCGTGGCGCATCCGCTTGACCAGTAGCCGCTGCTGACTTAGATTAAGTCTCCGACAGGGAATGTGGTTCGTCTACTGACAAGGAACGGTCAGGTGCGATTTTCCGTAAAGCCCCGTTGGCAAGGACGCCGGCGGGGCTTTGTCATGTCCGGACCCGGTGATGCAATAGGGCCGATTCTTTGGCGTCTACACGGCACTGATTACGGCCGGGTGTTTATGGGCATTCAGGTCCTGCTGCAAGAGCGCAAGCGTTTCACCCTGTTCCTGGACCAGTGGGGTTATCAGTATTGGGATGAAAGTGAACATTCGGCCTATCGCCTGTTCCCGGGTGGATGAGCGAAATGCAGTTTCCACTGACGTGGGAGAGATGATAGAAATGAATCGAAGGCTCACTGGTGGAGCATCAGGAAGGCACCAGAATACTGAATAAAGGGATCGTGGGGAGTATGGAAACTCTGAATATAACTATAACGACTTCTCAAAGTTGCTATCTCACGCTGGGAGAAGAGGGAGAAGAGTATGTCCAAGAAACACCCCATCGTTGCCGTTACCGGTTCGTCCGGCGCAGGCACCTCTACGGTAAAGAGTGCGCTGGAGAACATATTTGACCGGGTTGGTGCATTGGCGGCCTTTGTCGAAGGCGATAGCTTCCATCGCTACGACCGCAAGGATATGAAAAAGGAACTGGAGAAGGCCAAAAAGGAAGGTCGCAACCTCAGTCATTTCGGTCCGGATGGCAACCTGTTCGACAAGCAATTGGAACTGTTTTGCGAGTATGGGGAAACCGGTGGTGGTAAACGTCGTCGCTATGTTCATGACGAGCACGAAGCGGTCTTGTATGGGGCAAAGTCGGGCAACTTCACCGAATGGGAGGACATCCCTCCCGGCTCGGATCTGCTGTTCTATGAAGGTTTGCATGGCGGTGTGGTCTGGGATGACAACAATATGGCCAAAGAAGTGGACCTGCTCATCGGAGTGGCGCCCACCATCAACCTGGAATGGATTCAGAAGATCAACCGCGATACCAGCCAGCGTGGCTACAAACCGGCGGATGTCATCGACAATATCCACCGGCGGATGTACGACTACATGCACTACATCATGCCGCAGTTCGAACACACCCATATCAACTTCCAGCGCATCCCCATTGTGGATACTTCCAATCCTTTCATGGTGCGTGACATTCCGACGCCGGATCAGAGCATGGTGCTGATCCACTTCCTCAAGGATCAGCCGTCGGTGGGTTATAAACTCAATCTGCGTGGCTTGATCGAGGGTTCCTCCATCACCGGATTCAATACCATGCTCATTCCCGGTGGCAAGATGATGTATGCGATGGAACTCATCCTTACCCAGCGCATTCTCGATCTGATGAAACTTCGCAGCCATCTGGGTGATGGTGAGATGTGATCTCCTGGGCCGTGCCGTCCGGCGCGGCCCATTTTCATTCCTCGCGCAGATAGATCCTTGATTCGGTAGCCACGCTGTAAAGTGGTACATCCCGAGGGAAATGGGGGTCGGGAAATGGGGGGCACGGGAAATGGGGGTCAGAGAACAAATAACGCGAATATTCGAAAAAATTGTTCTCTGACCCGGTTTTCGGACCCCTCCGGACCCGGTTTTCCGGACCCGGTTTTCCGTCAGCATCGAGACGGTGCCGAGCGTGACTCAGTTCTCACACCAGGAACGTTCTAGAGGAAGAACCACGCACTTATTCTCAGGTCCGCTTATATCCATGAAGGATTAATGGATTTCCCTGACTTCGTCCGCTATATTCCCCAGCGACAAAATCTCAGCCCTCACCCCACACGCTCCAGGGAAAAGCAAATGGCAAGGAATATCGACATTTCGGTCCAGCGCGGCTTGTTGTTAAAGGTGGTTCTCGCGGTCTGTATGCTGCTGATCAGCGCCGCCGCTTACGCCGCTGACCCTGTGATCAAGAAGAGTCGAGTACGAAAGCGGCGACCACCTGATGGAACTCAAGGTCGTGAAGGCTGGCCGCAGAGCGTTCGTGACGATTTCCGGTCTGGAAACGGGCCAGATCCTGGGTACCTTTCGCGCCAACAAAAAGGGCAAGCTGGAGAAAAAGATCTATCTGAGCCAGGGACAGGTCGTGCCCTGCAACATCCAGGTCGAAACCCCAGGTGGCAGTGCCATCCGTGCAGTCGAGGAGGCCCCAGCTGACTGCGGCGGAAAAGGCAACAACGGCGGTGGCGATGGTGGCGAGGTCACGCCCGGACACGAGGACCTTGACCTACAAAGGCGCCGGCACCTGCCTGGAATGTCACGATGACCACGCCCTGGATGTATTTGACTCCACCCATTATCAGTGGAAGGGAATCGCCCCTGACATGATCAATCAAAACGAGCGACTGCTGCAGGGCAAGCACGCCGGTGCGGTGAACACCTATTGTGGGAACATCACCGGGAACTGGCAGGGTTGCAGCAGCTGTCACGTCGGCCGGGGCCGGAGCCCGAGGCAACAGCCAACCGTCGGTCAACTGGAGAATATCGATTGCCTGATCTGCCACCAGGAAGCTTACAAGCGCAACGAAGGTTGACGGTGTCATGCAGCCGGACACGGCCAACATGAGCATCAGCATGGATGAGGCCGTACAAACCGTGCACAAACCCACTCGCGTGACCTGTCTTCAGTGCCATGCCAAAGCCGGCGGCGGCGATGCTGTGAAGCGCGGCGACCTGGCTCTGGCCACCGGCCAGACCACAGACAAACACTATGACGTGCACATGGCGACCACGGGTGCCAACCTGGACTGCCAGGCCTGCCATGTGCCAGAGAATCATCGTTTTCCCGGCAAAGGCTCCGACATTCGTCCCACCGACCTGGATGTGGACCTGATTGCGCGAGCTCCAGGTGCCACAGCTCAGCGCCGCACGACAGTTCGGATATCAATCGCCATACCGCAAAGGTCGCGTGTCAGACCTGCCATATCCCGGTCTATGGCAAGAATGCCAGTGACTCTGACTGCGACCGAAGCCACGGAAATGCATCGCAGCTGGCAAGCCGGTTCCGACCACACCAGCTCGCCATTGCATCCGGTCAACGACCAAGAGCAACGATCAGTTCCCGTCTACCGCCACTGGAATCGCGCCAGCGACAACTATCTGCTGTTCGATGTGGTGTAAGAAGACCCGGACAACGGGCACCTATCACACGAGTGCGCCCGACGGTGCGGTGGACGATGCGAATAGCAAGCTGTACCCGTTCAAGTACAAGACCTCTGACTACCCTATGCGGACCGACAGCGATCAGCTGATCGCTTTGGACACCAGCGTGTTCTTCGCCACCGCAGACGCAGATGCCGCGACCCTTGCCGGTCTGGAAAACATGGGCTTCGATCCGCAGCGATGACTACCACTGGGTGACGACCGACACCTATCAACTGCTCAATCACCAGGTCAGCCCGGACGACGATGCCTTGAACTGCACCGCGTGTCACATGAACACGGCGCGCATGGATCTGCAGGGGGATCTGGGCTTTGCGCCGGTCAAGGCCAATCGAAATAGCTGCGCTTCAGCTTGCCACTCGGCCGAGAAGGCCTTCGAGTGGACCTACGGCAGGTACGAGGAGTTCAAAGAGCATCATAAGAAGCACCGCGAGAAGGGTGCGGGCTGTCAGGACTGCCATGGTTTCAGCCGTTGATGCTTGACGGAGTTAGAGACGCGTAGAAAAACGAACGCGGTCGTCCGGATCAAAATGGATACGCGTCGCAACGTACGGGCGACCGCTTTGCGTAGTTAACGGACTTACGCCGTAGGGCAAAAGTATAGTCGCTTAGATCGGATCCTGGTTAGCTGTGGGTTTATCGCTTAGGCCCGTATCGCGGTGTCTTCGACTGATGTACAGCAAACTCGCGACGGTCGATCACGCCATTGCTGTCTACATCGATGCTCTGAAACGTGTAGGTCTTATCAGCTTTCCGCAGAGGTAGCCCTGCCTGGGCACGGGCGGCGTGTCGATAAGTTCGCATCGTATCGAATTCCTCCGGACTGATCTGGCCGTCGCGGTCCTGGTCAAATGTTTCGAATGAAACCGGACCACGAGGTTCATCGCCGGTGACAGGTTGTGCAGTAACGGAACCAGTGATGATCAGAGCGCAGGCGAAGGCCGTTGTCACCAACCCGATTCTGACAAATAGTTTCGATATCATCGAAGCGATTCCCGCTGTTTAGGATCTTCCAAATCGCTGTACCGCGATCGGTCGATTCGATTAACGAGGATTATTCCGACTCCTCTCCATAATTCACAGCTTGCAATCATCTAGCTGAACCAGGGCTTAAAAACGAGACAGGAGACCTGGGGCTACACACCCGGTATTCGGCGAACCGGCCGCACGGTGAACGCCGCCGTGCCGGGCGTCGACCGAGCGGGCGCGACCGCTGACCCACCCCTCGCTCGTTGTCGGCTGGGCATCCCTGCCCAGACTTCCGGGTGGCAGAACGGCGCAATCAGGAGGCGACCCGTTTGCGTCCGGTCAGCATTCCGAGCGTTAGGTTCTGCCGCTCGACCAGCGAGCTGGCGATGACGCCGCCAACATGCAGGCCGATCAGTAACAGCAGAGCCCAGGCAAGTCCTTCGTGCAGTTCTTCGGCGAACTCCCCGCCCCCCGCGCCGGTGACGCCGAGCAGCCCGCTCGCGACCACGCCCAGCACCATGAGCAGCAGCACGATCACCATGGCGCCCGCAGCCGGGTTGTGGCCGGCGTAATGCGCAGGCTGACCGGCGAACATCTGCCGGAGGTGGTGGACCACCTCGCCGGGGGTCGGTATGAAGTCGCCGAACCTCGCATGACGGGGGCCGACGAGGCCCCAAACGATGCGGGTGGCGACCACGCCGAGTGCCGCCAATCCCGCCCAGATATGCATATTCAGGGCCTCCTCACCGGTGAGAAAGGTCACTGCGATGCTGCCGACCAGGGTCCAGTGGAGGAGCCGCAGCAGCGGATCCCATACCTTGACCAAATGCTCGTTACGTAAAGTCGTGTTCATGGTCTCACTCCCGCTCGCGGCCAATGATCTCGCCGCTGCGACCGTCGACCTTGATTTCCCAGCGCCGACCTTCAGCGTCGTTCGCGTAGACCTCGTAGCCACGGCTTTCCCGGTCGATCTCGCGAACGTCGCTGTAACCCGCGGCGGTGATCGTGGCCAGCACCTGCTCCATGTTGACCCACGGCCCGGTGCCGCGGCCGGCATCGTCGCCTTCGTGCTCGTCGTCGCGCGACTCGCGGTGGTCGCGGTCGTCATTACTCGCCAGCAGCAGTGTGCCGGATGGACCTTGAGCCGTGCTAAGGGTCTCCGCCGCCAGAGCGACGGTGCCGACTGCCGCTGCGACTAAAGTGGCGACGACGGTGGTTTGCAATATGCGTTTCGCTGACATGATGTTGCTCCTAACTAATTTTCATCGGTTCGGTAACTTTTCCGCACAGAATATTTTCGGCATCAGCTCAATAAAGAACCCTGCGGGCAACTCCATTGGCATTACGCGTACGTTAATCGTTTAATTCATAATTTGTTCGTGAGTGGTTGCGTCATTTGCCCCCAATTCTTTCTGCCTCTCTCAAGTGGCGGGCAGAAGTCGTCCAAACAAGGCCAGGTTATGCGCAACCACCGATGACCAAACATAGGCCTTGAAATGTTTCAGTCCCTTCCAGGTACAGCGTCCCAGTCCGTATGCCCGCTTCAGGCAGGATATGCCGGCCTCTATGCCGGCTCTGAAGTTGCGTAGCTTGCGGTACACCCAAGGGCTTTTCGCCATCTCTTCCACTTTCAGGCCGCATTTCTTATGGAACACCACATCCGTAACCTTCAGCGCCTTGGCCTGGCGTAAATTATCCTTACTGGCATAACCGCCGTCAGCGGCCATCTGGCGGGGTGGCGTACCATAGTTGTCAATGTGCCGATCCAGCATCGGCAGTAAACGTTCAGAGTCCGCCGGATTGCCTTCCTCTATCACGACATCCAGTATCAACCCACTTCGGCCCGTACTCAGATTGAGCTTGTGCCCATACTGAATGTCGCGCCGGCCTTTGACGATGATATCCGTGTGCGCCTCGAAGATACTGACGACCTTTTCCGTTGCCGGCACCTTCTCTGCGCGGAAGACGCGGCGCTCGGCCTGATCGATCACCTTACGGATCAGTGGCTCGTAATGCGCCAACTCCAGCCGCCAGCCTTCCAATGCCAGCACCTGACCAGCGCAAACGCCAAGTAGCTTTATGCCGGCCTGCGATGCGTACGCCAGGCTCTTGTTCGTTACATCAATCAAGTCCCGATACAGTTGTTCCTTCTTCTCCCGGCCACGCGTGTAGCGAATTGCCCGCGCCCGTTTCTTGGCAATCCGTTGATGATTCCGGTAGGCGATCACCGTCTCGCCATCCGCCAGTTCCTCGGCACGTTTGAGCAACCGCACCAATACCCGGACACTGTCCCAGAGCAGGGTACTGTCACTCGGGTCATGTATCGGTGAGTCGGTCACGGTGCTGTCGATGCGCAGCATCTCGCCCTTTTCCACCTTGGCTTTGCGGGCACTGCGCAACAAACGCTGATTGATCTGCTCCCAGGTGACCTCAGAAATTGCACTGATACAGCTTTGGAGTGTGGCCCTTTTTGGCGACCATGCCATCGTTAAACGGGCGAAGGTTTGACAGGAGGCGGAGTCCATCAAACAAAAAACCAAATCTTCGTAACTCAACTGCCGGTACTGCTTCAGGAGCGCGCACCGCAGTACCGACTCAATCGATAAACCTTTCCGCCCCGTCTCCTCTACGTTGCGCTGTTTGACGTCCGCTGCCACCCAATCGAGCAGGTCAAGCTGGGTATCCAGCCAATCGGACATCGCCTTCAACTCCCGCCCGATTTCGTGTTCGGCATAGCCTTCAAATATACTGGCTTGGATGGTGCGTTTTTCTCGCATTATCAGCTCCGGTGGTTTGGCTATCTTCTTTTAAATCAGTGGCTTGAATTAAAAGGATGCACCATTCCACCGGAGTTTTCACTGATCTAAGTCTAGGTTTATCAATAATAATCAGTTAGTTTCCGATGGGATCGGCCCAATGCCGTCCGCTCGAGTGAGAGCATGCCCCCGCGGAACTGAACAAATGCTGAAGGCGTTGTTCAGGCGGCGTTAAGGTATAAGAGAGTTAGACTGGATTCCCATGAGCAGACCTCCGCATCGACTTGTGTCCGCCATCCTCCTTCTCGGCGCGGCGACGCTGGCGAGCGCCGATGACGACCACGAACGCGCCCGGACCGCCCTGGAGAAGGGGGAGGTACTGCCCCTGACGACTATTCTGGTTCGCGCCGAGACGTTGCTGCACGGGCGTTTGATCGAGGCGGAGCTGGAGCGTGAAGACGGTATCTGGATGTATGAGATCAAGCTGCTGCGGGCCGACGGGCGACTCGTCGAGGCCTATTTCGACGCCCGTACCGGCGAACTGCTGGAGGTCGAAGGCGACTCCGCTGGGGTGCGGTCGGATCAGGAGGAGTAGCGGGTATCGATGCGGATCCTGGTGGTAGAGGATGATGTCCGCCTCGCGGACCAGCTGGGCCGGGCACTCGACGCGGCGGGCTATGCCGTAGATCGCACGGGTGACGGCGAAGAGGCGAAGTTTCTCGGCGAGACCGAACCCTACGATGCGATCGTGCTCGATCTCGGTCTGCCCGGCCGCGACGGCCTGTCGGTATTGCGCGGCTGGCGCGCCGACGGCGTGGACAAGCCGGTGGTGGTGCTGACCGCGCGCGACAGCTGGCACGAAAAGGTGGAGGGCATAGACGCCGGTGCCGACGACTACCTCGCCAAGCCGTTCCGTATGGAGGAACTGCTGGCGCGGGTACGGGCAGTGCTGCGGCGGGCGGCGGGACGGGCCAGCGATCGACTGCAGTTCGGTCCCGTCATCATCGACATACGGAGTAAGCACGTTAGCCGCGACGGTGTGCCGGTGCCGCTGACCGGCCATGAGTACCGGGTGCTGGCCTACCTTGCCCAGCACGCCGGCACCACTGTGAGCCGCAGCGAACTCACGGAACACATCTACGCCCAGGACTTCGACCGCGACAGCAACACCCTGGAGGTGTTTGTGGCGCGCCTGCGGCGCAAGCTCGGCGCCGATCTGATACGTACCGAACGCGGTCTGGGCTACCGGCTGGACCCGGAGGCCTTCGCAGCGGGCTCTGGTGACGAATGAGCGGGACGACGCGCAGGATACGGAATCCATGAGGGGCGCGGTGCTGTCTGGCGTTGCCGAAGGAGTGAACCAGACCCTGGGTCGGTACCGGTGAATCGCTTCCTGTCCTTCGCGCCGTCGCCGTTCAGGTCGGTCGACCGGGTTCGATGAAGGAACGAGCAGGATTAGTGCCGACTGACGGCTCCCTGCGCCGGCGCCTGTTGCTCGGCGCGGCGCTGTGGATCACCGCCGCCCTGGTGGTGTCCGGCGTGCTGATCGCCTGGCTGCTCACGGGCGCCGTCGAGACGCAGGTCTACGGCCGACTGACCGCCGAGGTAGACCGCCTCGTCGCCGCCATCAAGGTCACGCCGAATGGTCGGATCGAAGTGGACCCGGTGCCGCCGCAGCCGGAATTTGCCCAGCCCTATTCCGGACGTTACTGGCAGGTGGTGGCGCCGGGCGGAGTCGTGTTGCGGTCTTCGTTCGCTCTGGGACGGGGTGTTGAAGCTGCCGGAAGACGTCCTCCTGGACGGGGAACTGCACCGACATCGCGGCGCGGGTCCCGACGGCAGTACCGTTATCTTGCTCGAGCGGGCGGTGGTGCCGGTCGGCCTCGAGCAGCCGGTGCGAGTGACGGTCGCTGTGAACCGGGAGTGGGTCACCGAGGTGACACGTCCCGCGATCATCACCCTGGCTGTGGCGCTCCTGTTGCTGGCGCTCGGGCTGGTGGTGGCCGCCTGGTTGCAGGTGTCGGCCGGCCTGCGGCCGCTCGGGCGTCTGCGACAGGCCGTCGCCGCGATCGCCGCCGGCCGGCGCGATGCTCTCGGCAGCGGATGGCCGGACGAGGTGACCCCGCTGGCCCGCGAGCTCGACCGGGTCCTGTCCGCGAATCGCCGCATGGTTGAGTCGGCGCGACGCCAAGCGGCGGATCTC